>NZ_JBHTUR010000024.1:0-134996 GCF_042793755.1 Nocardia sp. NPDC056564 | reverse complement strand
GTATGAGAAGCCGGAACCAATAAACATATTGGCACTGACATTCATCGACACACTATTGAGTTCTCAAAGAACACACGCACACACCATCGCCCGGAACACGTCCGCTTGATCGGTGAGGCAACTTATCCAGCTTAGCGCAACCATGAACCCGAGGTAAAATCGGGGTACCGGTCTTGCCAGTGTGAGCGTCAGGCGCTCCTCGTCCTACCTCGTTTCCCGGTCCTCCACTCAGCGTTTCCGCTGGGCTTCTCGGCTCCGGGTCGGTGTCCGTGTCGCTCTGACTCGAACTAAGTTACGCGGCGGGGATCGCCTCGTCAAATCCCCTGCGCAGCCCGAGAATTCGCAGGTCAAGACCCCTGACATCGGCCCAGAATCGGTGCGGATCACACGAATGTGACTCAGACCACGGTCCCGGTCAGTTGGCCAGCGCGTGCTGTGCCCCGCGATGCAGCGGGACCGGGTTCGTCTCCCGCGCCGCGTCCCGCACGATCCCCTTGGCCGCGGCATTCGCCTGTTCCAATTGAGGTTTCCGATCGAACAGCGCCTTCGTCAGCACGCACGCCACATCGGCATCCAGGTTGTCCCGGACCAGCAGCACGTTCGGCACGACGATGGACGGCACGTCCTGCGACAGTCCATAGGTGGCCGCGGGGATCGCGCCCAACTCGTAGACCGGGTTCAGGACGCGCATGCCGGGCAGCTGCTCCGAGGTATCCAGGAAGCGGAACTTGTCCCCGCCCGACTTGAACAGCTCGGTGAGCCCCGGCGTCGGCAGACCGCCGGTGAAGAACAGTGCGTCGAGCGAGCCGTCCTTCATCCCGGCGACGGCCTTGGTCAGATCGAGACGATTGACCGCGATATCGCTGTCCGGGTTCAGCCCGCCGGCGCGCAGGATGCGCCGGGCCAGCATCTCGGTCCCGGACTTCGGCGATCCGGTCGACACCCGCTTGCCTCGCAGCTCGGCGATGGAGGTGATGCCGGAATCGGCCCGCACGACCACCTCGGTATAGCTGGGGTACAGCCGCGCCAACGCCTGCACCGGCTGCTTGTTCCCGTCGAAGGTGCCGATGCCGAGCACCGCGTCGGCCGCGGTGTCGGTCTGCGCGAACGCCACCTGGTACTTGCCCGCCACCAGGTCCTGAATGTTCTGCACCGACGCCATCGTCTCCGCGGCCGTCGCCGTCACCTTGCCGTCGGTGGCCAGCGCGATCTGGTCCGCGTAGGCGATGCCCAGCGCGGCGAACACGCCGGTCGCGTTGCCGGTGGCGATGTCCAGCTTGGTCCCCTGCTTCACCTCGCAGGTGACCGGAGCGCCGGAGTCCGTCGGCGGCCCGTCCTGGCGCTGCCCGCAGCCGGCGACGAACCCCGCCGACACCGACATCACGGCGACAACGATCGCCACTCTTCTCATCTCGTCCTCCCTGGAGCGGGCCGAGCGACCACCCGGCCGCGACCAACCCGCTCGCCCACCACACTCGACGCCCATGCGGGCAGCTCCACCTCATCGACCACGACGGCGGAAAACTGAGTCCAACCGCCGTGGCGGACACGGCGTGACGATATCAACGCGACCCGCTCAGCTAATGAAAAACGTTGGTATCCGGACGATTTTCCGCCGGGCAGCAATGCGACAGCGGCCGCCTACTTGGTCAGGGCGTGGTCGGCGCCGCGGTTCAGCGGTACCGGATCGGTCTTGCGGGCGTTGTCGCGGGAGATGTCCTTGGCGGCGGAGTTCGCCTGTTCCAGTTGGGGTTTGCGATCGAAAAGCGCCTTGGTGAGGACGCAGGCGAGGTTGGCGTCGAGGTCGTCGCGGACCAGAAGGACATTGGGCACGACGATGGTCTTCGCGTCGGCGGACAGGCCGTAGGTGGCGGCGGGGATGGTGCCCGCCTCGTAGACCGGGCTCACCTTGCGCATGGCGGGCAGCTGGTCGGTGAGGTCGAGGAAGCGAACCTTGTCCTTGGCCGAGGTGAACAGGTCGGTGATGCCGGGGGTGGGCAGGCCACCGGAGAAGAACATGGCGTCGATCGAGCCGTCCTTCATCCCGTCGACGGTTTTGGTGAGGTCGAGGCGCTGGGCGGAGATGTCGCTGTCGGGGTTCAGGCCGGCCGCCTGCAGGACGCGCTGGGCGATGACCTCGGTGCCCGACTTGGGCGAACCGGTCGACACCCGCTTGCCGCGCAGGTCGGCGACCGAATTGATGCCTGCGCCGGTGCGCGCGACCACCTGGGTGTAGTTCGGGTAGAGCCGCGAAAGCGCCTGCACCGGTTGCTTTTTGCCGTCGAAGCTACCGACGCCGAGCACGGCGTCGGCCGCGGTGTCGGCAAGCGAGAACGCCACCTGGTAGGTGCCCGCGACGAGCTGCTGGATGTTCTGCACGGACGCGCCGGTCTCCGCCGCGGTCGCCTTCACCTTGCCGTTGGTGGCCTGGGAGACCTGGTCGGCGTAGGAGTTGCCGAGCGCGAAGTACACGCCGGTCGCGTTGCCGGTGGCGATGCCGACCCTGGTCTCCTGCTGCACCTCGCAGGTGATCGCGCCGCCCGCGTCGTGATGCGGCGCGTCCCGGCGACCCCCGCAGCCGGTCAGCAATCCGGCCGATATCGCGGCGACGGCGAAAACTACGGCGACTCTTCTCATGTCGTCCTCCTTCGAGTGAGCAGAGTGATCCCGACGGCCGCGACGAGTGCGGCCATTCCGGCGATGAGCGCGCCGGTCTCCAGGTACAGCAGCAACAGACCGCCGATCGCGGCCAGCACTCTGGCCGGTGGATTCGCCGGACCGACGCCGAGGATCCAGCCGCCGGTGGCGACCGCGAGGCCCGCGACGCCGACGCAGGCGACGGCCGTCGTCCACAGGATGCCCAGTACCGGACCGCGGCCGAGGAGGTACTCGCCGGGTTCGGTGAGCACGAAGACGACCGGAACCAGGAACGCGGGCAACGCGTATTTCAGCGCCTGCCACATGGTCGCTACGGTGCGCGCGCCGGTGACCGCGGCGGCGCCGACCGCGGCCAGCGCCGTCGGCGGCGTCACCTCGGAGAGCACGGAGTAGTAGAAGACGAACATCGCGGCCGCCGGCGGCGGCACGTCGAGCGCGAGCAGCGCGGGTCCGATGATCGCCCAGCCGATGATGAACGAGGCGGTCACCGGCACCGCCAGGCCGAGCAGCGCGAGGGCGATCGCGGCGAGCACGACGGTGCAGGCCAGCACCACGGTGTGGTTGTCGGACAACGACTTCGCCGCGCGCACGAGCAGCGAGGCGAGCTGTGCGCCGAGGCCGGTCTTGGTGGTCATCGCGGTGATCACGCCGGCCGATGCGCAGACCGCGACCACCGGCAGCGCCGCCCGCACACCGCTGCCGATCGCGTGGAACACGCGGTGCGGTGATCGCGCGGTCGCACGCGTGCGCGGGTCGAGGAACGTGAGAACGAACGCCAGTCCGGTCGCGTACACGACGGCCTTGGTGGCGCTGACGTCGAGCAACAGCAGCACGACGATGGCGATCAGGGACAGGAAGTGATAGCCGAACCGCAGCAGCAATCGCCAGGCCGAAACCCCGTCCGTCTGCACCGGTTCGGTGCCCAACCGGCGCGCGTCGATCTCGACGGCGAGCAGGATGCCGAGGTAGTAGAGCAGCGTCGGAATCAGCGCCCAGCCGAGCACCGTCACATACGACACCTCGAGGTACTCGGCGACGATGAACGCCGCGACTCCCAGGGTGGGTGGCGAAAGAATCGCGCCGACACCGGCCGCGGCGAGCATGCCGCCCGCCTGTTCCGGCGGATAGCCCGCGCGCTTGAGGATCGGCCAGGTGACCGCGCCGATGGTCACCGCGGTCGCGGTGCCCGACCCCGAGACCGTGCCGAGCAGGAATCCCGACGCGACCGCGGTACGTCCGGCCGCACCGCGCGAACGCCGGAACGCCGCCACCGACAGGTCGACGAAAAACTGTGCCGCGCCGGAGAATTCGAGCACCGCGCCGTACAGCGTGAACAGCACGATGTAGGTGGCCGCGACATCCAGCGGCGTGCCGTAGAACCCGCTGCCCGAGTTGTAGAGCGCGTCGACGATCTGGCCGAAGTCCAAGCCCGCGTGCGCGATTGTCCAGTCCTGCGGCAGAAGACCGCCGTAGTACCCGTAGGCGACGAACACCAGGCAGACCGCGACGAGCACCCAGCCGGTGGTCCGCCGGCACGCCTCCAGCACGAGGACGAGCAGCACCGCACCCATTCCGACGTCGACCGGGTCCAGCAGTCCCTGCCGATCCAAGAAGGCGTTGTATCCGCCGCCGCCCGAGCCGATGGCGAACGGCAGCACCGGATAGAGGCACACGAACACGGCGGCAGCGGCCAGCAGCCAATCGACGACGCCCGGCCCGTCGCCTCGATCCAGGAACCGCACACCGGAGCGATAGGCGATGAACACCAACGGCAGTGTCGCCGCGAGGAATACGACGAGGTAGTACTGGCTCCCCTGCGGCAACGGCCGAAAGACCTGCCACACCACCAGGATCGCGACCACGAACGACACCGTCGCGACGATCCGCTCGGCCCAGCCGGTCAGTACCCTGGCCGGCCGCTCCTCGTCATCGACCTCCAGCAGCGTGGGCCGATCCGCCACGGGCGCTTCGGACTCCAGGCGATCGCCCGCCTTGTTCGACATGGCGGAACGATAGCAACGCACGACCGGTCGTATACCGGTATTGAAAACAGGCGAATCGGTCATTCTTCGATCGCGGCCTGTCCTCGTCCTCAGTCCGGGCTGGTCACCTGCGGATTCCCCGCCGCGCGAAGCAGTTTGGCGCCGACCTCGGCCAGCATGCGCTTCATCTCCGGCGGTTCCTTGACCTCGAATTCCACGTTCAGGTGGGCGATACGGACGGCGGTCCATTCGAGCGAGTCGGCGCTGGTACGGATCAGGCAGCTGTGCTCGTCGATCGGCTCGACCTCTTCCGGCCGCACCCGGAAGGTTTCGGCCAGCCGCTCGGCGGAGGTGTGCACGAGGAACACCACGTTGCGCGCCGGACGCGCATGGGCGAGCTGCTCGGTGACGAACGCGGCCGCGTCTGCGGCGGGCAATTCCCTTGGCGCACAGCGCACCCCGGTCGGGAACGGCGCGTCGATCCGATCGAGCCGGAAGGTCCGCCAGTCGGCCCGGTCGAGATCCCAGGCGACCAGATACCAGCGGCGGCCCGCGGAGACGAGGCTGTGCGGTTCGGCGAATCGTTTGCTCTGCGCGTCGCCCTTGTCCCGATAGCGGAACCGGATTCGCTCGCCGTCCCTGGCCGCGGCGGCGAGCACGACCAGCGTCTCCGGGTCGACGCGTGGTCCGGCCGCCGGACCGCCGAGCGACACGGTCGCCGAGTCGACCGCGTCCACCCGCCCGCGCAGCCGCGACGGCAGCACCTGCGCCAGCTTGACCAGCGCCCGCGCGGCCGACTCCTCGATCCCCGCCACCGAGCCCTGCGCGGCGCTGCGCAACCCGAGGGTGATCGCCACGGCCTCCTCGTCGTCGAGCAGCAGCGGCGGCAGACCGGTCCCCGCCTCCAGTCGGTAGCCGCCGGTCGAACCGAGGCCCGCGCGCACCGGGTACTCCAGCTCACGCAGTCGTTCGATATCGCGGCGCACCGTGCGCACGGTGACGCCGAGGCGATCGGCCAGCTCGGGCCCGGTCCATTCGCGGCGGGTCTGGAGCAGCGCCAGCAGGCGCAGCAGGCGCGCGGCGGTCTCGGTCACCGTTTCAGTATGGCCCGCAATGAGGACCGATACTGACCTCATTGCCGCATAGCGTGGCTGTCGTGAACGCAGAGCGAGACACCATCCAGATCGTCGGCGCCAGGGAGAACAACCTGCGCAATGTCACGCTGGAGATCCCGAAGCGCAAGATCGTGGTCTTCACCGGGGTATCCGGCTCGGGGAAATCGTCGATCGTGTTCGGCACGGTCGCGGTCGAGTCGCAGCGCCAGCTCAACGAGACCTACACCTGGTTCATCCGCAACCGGCTACCGAAGTACGAGCGGCCAGAGGCGGACGCGATCGACAACCTGGCGCCGGCGGTGGTCGTCGATCAGCGGCCGATCGGCGGCAACTCGCGCTCCACGGTCGGCACCATGACCGACATCCAGTCGATCATCCGGGTGCTGTTCTCCCGGCACAGCGAGCCGAGTGCCGGTGAGGCGACCAGTTATTCGTTCAACGACCCGCTCGGCATGTGCCAGGAGTGCGGCGGCCTGGGGCATGTGGTGCGGCCAGACCTGGACAAGCTGCTCGACACCGGCAAGTCGCTCAACGAGGGCGCGATCACGTTCGCGCCGTTCGCGATCGGCACATTCCAGTGGCAGCTCTACGCGCAGTCGCAGCTGTTCGATCCGGACAAGCCGTTGCGCGAGTTCAGTGCCGAGGAATGGCAGCTGTTCCTGCGCGGCAACGGCTTCCGGGTGCCGCGGCCGAACAAGACCGGCGGCACGGGGTCCAACGCATACGAGGGGCTGCTCGAACGGTTCGATCGCCTGTACATCAAGCGGGATCTGGACTCCCTGTCGGACAAGAACCGCGCGGCGGCGAAAGCGGTGGTGACCGAGGAGATCTGCCCGTCCTGCGCCGGTGCGCGGTTGAGCGCGGCCGCACTGGCCAGCCGGATCGACGGGCTCGGCATCGCCGACTACGGCCGGTTCGAGGTGTCGGAGCTGATCGAGGTGCTCGGCGCGATCGACGATCCGATGGCCGCGGTGGTCGCCGGCGCCGCCATCGAACGGCTGCGGCGGATCGAGGAGGTCGGGCTCGGCTACCTCTCGCTGGACCGGGAGACCTCGTCGCTGTCCGGCGGTGAGGCGCAGCGGCTGAAGGTCGTTCGGCACCTCGGCTCGAGCCTCACCGGCATGACCTACATCTTCGACGAACCGAGCGTCGGCATGCACCCGCGCGACATCGGCCGGCTGAACAACCTGCTGATCCAGTTGCGGGACAAGGGAAACACGGTGCTGGTGGTCGAGCACTCCCCCGACGTCATCCAGATCGCCGATCAGGTGGTGGACATGGGACCGGGGGCGGGCGCGCACGGCGGACAGGTCGAGTTCCAGGGCACGGTCGAAAAGCTGCGGGCCTCCGGCACGGTGACCGGCGAGCTGCTGCGCCGGGTTACGCCGGTGAAGGACGTGCCGCGCACGCCGACCGGATGGCTGACCGTTTCCGGTGTGGCGCTGCACAACTTGAACAACGTCACCGCGCGCTTCCCGACCGGCGTGCTCACCGCGGTCACCGGGGTGGCGGGCTCGGGCAAGAGCACGCTGGTCTCCGGGGCGTTCCTGGCCGCGCACCCCGACGCGATCGCGGTGAGCCAGGCCGCGATTCACGCGTCGCGCCGCTCCAGCCCCGCCACCTACATCGGCATCATGGATCCGATGCGGCAGTTGTTCGCCAAGGAGCACGGCGTGCAGCCCGGCCTGTTCAGCTTCAACTCCGAGGGCGCGTGTGCCGAATGCGGCGGCGCGGGCGTCATTTTCACCGATCTGGCCTACATGGATCCGATCACCACCGTGTGCCGGACCTGTCACGGACGGCGATTCCGGCCGGCGGCGCTGCGCTACACGGTGCGCGGCGCGTCCATCGCCGACGTGCTGGACATGACCGCCGAGCAGGCCCTGGACTTCTGGGACGGCAAGGCCGGTAGCAGGATTCGCACACCGCTGCGGTCGCTGAACGAGGTCGGGCTCGGCTATCTGACCCTGGGCCGTTCGCTCAGCTCGCTGTCGGGCGGTGAGCGTCAGCGGATCAAGCTGGCCGATCACCTGCACCGCAGCGGCGGCATCTATGTTCTCGACGAACCGACCACCGGCTTGCACATGGCCGATGTCGACACGTTGCTGGCGCTGCTGGACCGGCTGGTCGACGCGGGGAACACGGTGATCGTCATCGAGCACGACCTGGACGTGGTCAAGCGCGCGGACTGGGTGATCGACCTCGGCCCGGACGGCGGCAAGCACGGCGGCGAGATCGTGTTCACCGGAACGCCGGCCGCACTGCTCGCGGACGAGAACTCGATCACCGCCGACTACCTGCGGCGCAGCGTGCCAAACGCGGCGTAGGGGCCGGCTATTGGATCATCACGCGGCGTAGGTCGCCGAGTTCGCCTGCGGTCAGGCCGTTCGCGCGCAGCCAGTTGGCGGCGCCGCCGTGTTCGGCGCGCAAGCCGGCCACGAAGCGGCGCATGGGCGCCGGGTCGACGGCGAAGATGCCGGTCCGGGACAGCGGCGGGAGCCCCTGATAGGACGCCATGGTGGCGAGCCGGGCGCGAATCCGGACGATGCGGTCGGCGGTGAGCAGGTAGTCCGCGACGATCGCTTCGGCGCGGACACCGATGGCGTCGAGCAGGACGGCGGCGAGGATTCCGGTGCGGTCTTTGCCTGCGGCGCAATGGAAGAAGACCGAATGGCGGCCGGTGTCGGCGATGAGCCGGACCGCGGTGACCATGGATTCGCCGCTGCCGGAGAGGAGTTCGCGATACAGCTCGCACTGGTCGAGCTGATGCGCGTCCGGCACGAGGTCACTGGGCATGGCCGCGCTCGCCGCCTTGCACACGGGCAGATTGACCAGTCGCACAGCGCTTTCCGCGAGCCGTCCGTATCCCTCCTGCGCCGCTTCCGCTGGCGTCCGCAGATCCACCAGGGTCCGCAGGCCGACCGGACCGAGCAGCCGCGCCAGATCGCCTTCGGACACCTGTTGCGGCGTGCTGGAGCGATAGACGACCCCGAAACGGGTTGTGCCGCCGTCACTCACGGGTAGGCCACCGAGATCGCGCACATTGTCGATCTCCGCGAACTCCACCCACCGGCGCGGGTTGAGATCGGTATACATGGCAACTCTCTGCCGGGTCCGGATCGACGCTCGCCGAACCTGTCCGATCAGTTTAGGCCGCGACGATCACGCGTATGGCGTAAACGTGTTGCCGGGCTCTCGTTTTCGTGTTTCGCTGGCTGATTCGTGTCCCGGTCCCGACCCGGGATACGGCGAAAGGAGCGAGCAGAGTGCCGATGCTGACCTCGGGCCCATCCACCACCGACGTGCGGTCGGCGCTGTGGTCGGTCCGGTTGACCTTCTTCCTCAGCGGGGCGCTGTTCGCGACCTGGGTCTCCCGCACCCCGACCATCAAGGATCAGCTCGGCCTCGACGAGGCCGGGCTGGCAACGGCATTCGCGGGCATGAACCTCGGCGCGGTGCTCGGGCTGCAACTCGGCAAGCTGGTCACCCTGCGATTCGGCAGTCGCGCGACCCTGCGGGTGGCGGTGCCGCTGTTCGCGCTCTGCCTGCCCGGCCTGCCGGCCGGCGGCAATCTGGCCGCGCTGACCGCCGCGGTGTTCGTTTTCGCGGTGATCAACAGCGTCGTGGACGTCGCGATGAACGCGCACGGCGTCGCGGTGGAGCAGGCCAGTGGACGACCGCTGCTGTCCGGTATCCACGCCTGCTTCAGCCTGGGCATGATCGGCGGTTCGGTGGTCGGTGCGGCGGTCGAGCGGGCGCACGTGGCGCTCACGGCCCACTTCGTCGGCGTCAGCGCCCTGGTCGTGGTGGCGGCCGTGCTCGGCGCGCGCGGGATGCTGCCGTCAGCCACCGACCGGATGGCACGGGGCGAGGCGCACCCGCGCGGCCGAGCGCGGCGCTGGCCGGTCCGGTTGATCGTGCTCGGTCTGCTCGCGTTCTGCGTGGCGATGGCCGAGGGCGCGGCCAACGATTGGACCGCCGTCTACCTGCGCGACGAGACGCATGCCAGCACCTCGGTCGCGGCGCTGGGGTTCGCCCTGTTCGCCGGGTCGATGTTCGCCGGGCGGCTGATCGGCGACCGGCTCGTCGCGTGGTTCGGTCCGGTGCGGCCGTTCCTGATCGGCACGCTCGCGGCCGGGCTCGGCCTCGGTGCCGCGTTGCTCAGCGGGGGCATGGTTCCGGCGTTGTTCGGTGTGGCGGTGTTCGGTTTCGGCATCTCGTTCACCCTGCCCCTGGCCTTCGCCGCGAGCGGCGGCGTGCCCGGCGTGCACCCGGCGCAGGCGATCGCGAACGTGTCCTTCGTCGGCTATCTGGGCTTCTTCACCGGCCCCGTGCTGATCGGCTTCGTCGCGCAAAACCACGGTCTCGCTGTGGGACTCGGGGTTCCGGTGTTGTTCGTCCTGCTGGCCGCCGCCGGGTCCGGCGCGCTACGACCACGGGACTGAACCGGCCACAATGCGATACCCGAACCGCATCGGTACGGGTGATCGGCCGTCGAGCGAGGATGATGAGACGTATGCCGATGCGCGATGTGGTCCGTGCGGGCGCCTTCGGGCGTATCTACGATCCCGGCGCCGGGGAGGCCGAGCCCTGGTATATCAACGATCACACGATCGTCCGGGACGCGGACGGGCGGTGGCATCTGTTCGGGATCACCCATCCGGAGCCCGCGAATCCGTTCGAAGAGGTCGAGTTCGCGCATGCGACGGCGGACCAGCTGCTCGGGCCGTGGACCAAGCAGCCACCGGCGCTCGAGGTCGACCCGGAATACGGGGAGACGCACCTGTGGGCGCCGCACGTGGTCGCGGCGAACGGCAGGTACTACATGTTCTATGCCGGTGGCGGCGCGGATCGGACCGCGGCGCAGATCAATCTGGCGACCTCGACGGACCTGTTCACCTGGGAGCGCCACTGTTCCGGGCCGCTGTTCCGCGACGGCTACGACGCGCGCGACCCGATGGTGGCCCGGGTCGGCGAACAGTGGGTGATGTACTACTGCGCGACAAGCGAACCCACGGGCGGGAACCATGTGGTCGCCTACCGCACCAGCCCGGATCTCGTGCACTGGGGCGACCGGCGCATCGCCTACACCGATCCGACCGTGGGCACCGAGGCGGGAAACACCGAGTCTCCGTTCGTCGTTCAGCAGGACGGCCGGTGGTATCTGTTCATCGGACCGCGGCCGGACTATGTCGGCACCGACGTGTTCGGCAGCGACACCCCGTTCTGCTTCCGAATCGGCGACACGGCCGGTCATATCGCCTCGCACGCGGCCGAAGTGGTGCACGACGACGTCGGCTGGTGGATCTCCAGCGCCGGGTGGGGGCAGGGCGGGGTGTACCTCGCGACGCTCACCTTCCCGCCCGCCCACGACCCCGGTTGCGGGAAAGCCGGACCGCGGTAGCGGATTCACGCCGCCCGGCCGGACGACCGGGACCGGGCGGCCTGGATGGCCGCGATGATCCCGGCGGCCCACTCGGCGGGATGGTGGTGGCCGAGCAGGTCGCTCAGGCAGGACAGTCGCTGTGCGCGTTGCGCGGGCGGGAGTCGTAGTGCGCGGTAAAGGGTTTCGACCAGGTCGGTGGGTGAATTCGGCTCGGTGAGCAACGCCGCGGGCGCCAGTTGTCCGGCGACACCGGTGTGCCGGGACAGGACCAGCACACCGCGACCGTGCACCGCGGCCTGGGCGGCGATGAACTCCTTGGCGGTCAGGTTCATGCCGTCCTGGAGCGAGGTCACCCAGAACACGTCGGCGGCCAGGTAGTGGTCGACGACCTCGGGGAAGCTCAGGACCTGCGGGAAGTATTCGATGGGCCGCCAGTCGCCGGCCGCCCAGGCGCGGTTGACCTCGTCGATGCGGCGTTCGAGCACCCGCCGGGTGTCGTCGTACGCCGTGATGCCCGGCTCCGGCGGCGGGCAGACGAACCGGAAGCGCAGTGCGCCACGCAGTTCGGGGTGACGGACCAGGAGATCCGCTACCGCGTCCACCTTTTGCACGGGGGCCTTGATGTAATCGAGGCGTTCGACCGAAAGCACCACGGGTCCAGCGGGTTTCCCCCGCTCAGGCGGGCGCGAGCGGGCCAGCTCCTCGATCGCCGCCCGGTCGATGCCCAGCGGATGAACGCCGACCGCGGGCGGACGCGCGAGCTCGGTCAGGGAGCCGAGGAAGCGGTCGGCGAAGACCTCGGTATGGAAACCGGCCCAGTCCAGCGCGCCGAGCGCGGCGCGGATCTCGGCGGCCGGCGGCAGGGCGGCGAAGACGTCCGGCTCGGGAAACGGGGTGTGGTGAAACAGGCCCACCCGCAGGTCGGGGCGGGTCTCGCGCAGCCGGCCCGGGACGAGCCACAGGTTGTAGTCGTGCAGCCAGACCGTGGCGCCCGGCGCCGCGCGGCGGGCGATATGGTCGGCGAAGCGGGTGTTGACCTCCCGGTACGCGGTCCAGGCGGCGGGATCGAAGCGTAATCGGTGCGGTTGCGACATCAGGACCGGCCACAGCGCCTCCTTGCAGGCACGATGGCAGTAGGCGCTCCACTCCGCCGAGGTCAGCGGCAGGAAGGCGAGCGGAAGGCCGGTGTCGTGATCGTCGAGCCGTGCGCGATCGTGGGGTTCGATGACCACGCCGGCCGCCCACACCGCCCGGAGATCACCGGTGAACACGCGGTTCAGGGTCGGCAGGATGCCGTTGGGGCTCGACGGGGCCTGCCAGCCGTCCGATGTCCACGTGACCGGAGCGCGGTGGTATCCGACGACCAGCGGATAGTCGGGCTCGACCCACCCGAGTTCCCGCAGGGCCGCGAGAATGCCCGCCGCTCCGGGCAGGTCCGGTCGATGGGCCGCCTGCGCGGGCGGAACCGTTGCCGTCAGCACACTTTCGGCATTGCCCACGATGACCCCGTGCGCGCCGCGGCCGAACATCGACCGGTCGTTGCCCGAATCGCCGGCGACCAGCACCCGGTCCAGCGACCAGCCGCGGTCTTCGGCGAGCGCGACGAGTGCGTGGCCCTTGTCCGCGTGCGCGGGCAGCACGTCGAAGTAGGTGTTCGCCGAGTACTGCCACGAGCAGCCCAGCGCCACAACGGCGTCGAGCAGTTCCCGGGTCAGGTCCGCGGGCGGCAGCAGGAACGAGCAGCGGCCGTCCTGGGCCACGCCCTGCTGATAGGTCAACGCCGGAAAGCGCTGCAGGGCAGCGCGCACGACGGCCGCGCCGGGCCACCCGGCGCGCAGGCGCGCCTGCAGCGCGGCGACCGGGGTCAGATCGGCTCCGTCGACGACGCTGGCACCGACATCGGCGATGATCCACCGTGGTTGCGGCACAAGTGGATCGCGCAGCACCTCGCGGACCGAGTCGAGGCCGCGGCCGGTCGCGAAGACCACCGTCACCTCGGGGTGGCGGTCCAGCGCGTTACGCAGTCGAAGCCGATCGGCGTCGGTGCCGCCCAGCAGCGTACCGTCCAGATCGGTGACCAGGACCATTCCGCCGCCGACGGTGCCCGCCGGGACGCCGCAGCATCGATTGCCGGATGAACTGGCTTCCGGCTCAACAGATTTGGAACCCTCGCCGGTTGCCATCTACGCAACGATAGCAGGAACACATCACCGCGGCGGCGGGAACTTCACCAGGTGCGGGGGCGGGGCACGCGGGCAAGCCACCGTGGCAGTGCGGTCAAGTCCGGTGCGGCACTGGAGCCGAGGGCCGTCGTGGCCGCCGCGCCGCAGGCGACCGCGGTGGCGAGGCAGTCCGGCAGCGACTGCCCGGCGAGGTGCGCGTGCAGAAAGCCGGCGTCGAAGCAGTCGCCCGCGGCGGTGGTGTCGACGACGTCGACCGGGACCGAACCGATCTCGCACCGCAGTCCGTCGCGCACCGCGACGGCGCCCGCGCTGCCGCGCTTGACGACGAGCGTATCCACCAGGCCCGCAAGGATGTCTATCGCCGCGTCGAGCGACACAGCGCCGGTCAAGCGCAACGCCTCATCGGCATTCGGCGCGAAAGTGTGCACCCGGCCGAGTATCTCGCGCACCGTCGGCGTTTCGAGCGTGCACGGAACGTCCTGGCAGTCCAGGAAAACGTGCGTACCGAGCTCATGCGCGACCTCGAGTGCGGCGAGCACGTCCTCGCCGTGCCGCAGCAGCGGCAGGATCACCGCTCGCGCAGGGTATTCGCGCAAGACCAGCGCGAGCGGACTCTCTACGACCGGATCCTGATAGCTCACCATCGCCCGGTCCGCGGGCGAGGACAACGCCGCGGTCACGCTGCGTACCGGCACCGCGTGCAAGCGAAACCCGCTGTCGTCGAGCCCCTCCGCCCGCGCCGCCGCCAGCACCTGCGCGCTGAACAGATCGGTGCCGAAGTCCGTCGACCACACCACGTCGTGCCCCAGCCTGCGCATCGCCATCGCCGGCGTGAACGCCCCGCCGGGCAGCAGCTCGAAGCCGCGGGCGAACACCTCGGTGCCCGGCCGCACCGGCCTGGACAATCCGTGAAAAACGAGATCGGCGTAATAGGCGCCGACCACGAGCACGCCGCGCCGACTGCCGGACGAGGTCGCGGCATCGACCCACCCGGCCGGGTCCGTTCCCATCGGGCGACCCTAGCAAAACGCACGTCCGCGCCCCGGCCGCACGCGCGATTTGCCCAATCCGCCCAATTGTTTTGTTCTGCCTGGTATTTCTTGAAGCAAACCGTCTATCCGACCACTCTGCGCGGAGGGACCGGCATGGCTCGTATCGGTGTAATCAGCATGTCCGACGGTCGCGATTATGTGCACGCGGGCATCGCGGACTTCATCAGCTCGACGGAGGACCACCTGGTCGCCGCGCTGATCCAGGCCGGGCATGAGGTGGTGCGTGGCGAAGCGACCATCAGCGACAACGCGCTGGCGAGTGCGGTGGCCAGGGGCGTCGCCGCCGCCGAGGTGGATCTGACCGTTTTCCACTACGCGGTGTGGGCGTTCCCGCATTTCACCATGCTCGCCGCGGGCGCGACCCCCGGTCCGCTGCTGCTGCTGTCGAATATCGACCCGGTGCAGCCCGGCATGGTCGGCATGCTGGCCGCGGGCGGCGCGCTCGACCAGATCGGGCGCACCCACACCCGGCTCTGGGGTGACCCGGCCGATCCCGCGCTCATCGAGGCGATCGGCGTGCAGGCGAGCGCGGCCGCGGCGGTGGCGAGCCTGCGCGGCAGCACATTCGGACGCTTCGGCGGACGGCCGATGGGCATGAACACCGCGGTCGCCAATACCGATCAGTGGCAACGGATCTTCGGCATCGACGTCGAGGAAATCGACCAGTGGGAGATCGTCCGGCGGGCCGAACTGGCCGACGCGAGCGAGGCGAAGGCGGCCCGTGAATGGCTCGAAACCCATGCCGCGGGCGTGCATTACGACGGCGCGAAGCTGACCCCGGAGATTCTCGAGCGCCAGATCCGTTCGTATCTGGCGGTGCGTGAACTGATCGCCGAATGGCGCCTGGACTTCTCGGGCATCAAGGGCCAACCCGAACTCACCCAGTACTTCGCCACGATGGACATCACCGAGGCGTTCCTCAACGATCCGTACGACTGGAACGGGCCGAAGCAGACCCATGTGTGCGCCACCGAGGCGGACATGGACGGCGCGCTCACCATGCAGTTGCTCAAGCAGATCGCCGGTACCCCGGTGCTTTTCGCCGACGTGCGGCACTATCACGCCGATCGCGACATCTGGGATCTGTGCAATTCGGGTCAGCACGCGACGTGGTTCGCCGCCCGCAGCGCGGACCCGGCGGAGAACCTCGCCAAGGTGCATCTGTATCCCGAGGTGTTCTTCTTCCCGGCCGGCGGCGCCTCGGTGCACCATCTCGCCGCGCCCGGCGGCATGACGCTGGCCCGGCTCACCCGCAAAGACGGCGACTACCGCATGCAGTTGATGCTCGGCGACTTCGAGACCTACGACGAGCAGACCAACGAAGCGCTGATGAAGCAGTCCACCTGGGAGTGGCCGCACGCGTTCGCCCGGCTGGACGCCAGCGCCGAGGATTTCCTGTCCCGCTTCGGCGCCAACCACATTCACGCGGTGCCCGGCGATCACCGGGCCGCCGTGCGGGCGGCGTGCGCGCTGCTCGGCGTCGCCCTCGACGAGTTCGTCCGGTGACGAGGTTCCTCGGCGTCGACATCGGTACCGCCAGCTCGAAGGGGGTACTCACCGACGAGCACGGCACTGTCCTGGCCAGATCCGAACGCGCGCACGGCGTTTCGACGCCGCGGCCGGGATGGGTGGAGCACGACGCGGAGCAGGTGTGGTGGGCCGACTTCGTCGCGATCGTCCGCGACCTCGTCGACGCCGCAGGCGGCGTCCCCCTGGACGGACTCGCCGTCTCCGGCATCGGCCCCTGCCTGCTCCCCGCCGACGCGACCGGCAGGCCGCTGCGACCCGCCATCCTGTACGGCGTCGACACCAGGGCGACGGCCGAAATCGCCGAGCTCGATACCGAATTCGGCGGGCAGGCGGTGCTCGAACGCGCCGGGTCGCCGCTGACCAGTCAGGCGGTCGGGCCGAAGCTGCGCTGGCTGGCCCGCCACGAACCCGAGGTCGCCGCCGGAACCCGCATGCTGCTGATGGCGAGTTCCTTTCTGGTGCATCGGCTCACCGGCCGCTACGTGCTCGACCATCAATCCGCCAGCCAGTGCGTTCCGATGTACGACCTGCGCCACCGCGAATGGGCAACGGACTGGGCCGAACTCGTCGCGCCGGGCTTACCGCTGCCCGAACTCGCCTGGCCGACCGAGATCGTCGGGCGGATCAGCGCCGAGGCGGCGGCGATTACCGGCCTGCCCGTTGGACTTCCGGTCACCACCGGCACCATCGACGCGTGGGCCGAGGCCGCCAGCGTCGGCGTGCGCGCGCCGGGCGACGCGATGGTCATGTACGGCACCACCATGTTCCTGGTGCAGGTGCTGACCGACCCGCGCCCGCACCCCGGCCTCTGGGGCACCTGTGGAACCTGGCCCGGCACATACACTCTCGCCGCGGGCATGGCCACCTCGGGCGCGGTGACCGACTGGCTGCGCAACCTGGTCGGCGGCGAGTTCACCGAGCTCGTCACCGCGGCCGCGCAGGTGCCGGTCGGCGGGCGCGGACTGCTGGTGCTGCCCTACTTCGCCGGCGAGCGCACGCCGCTGTTCGATCCGGACGCCAGGGGCATCGTCGCGGGCCTGACCCTCGGGCACGGCCGCGCCGAACTGTATCGGGCGGTCCTGGAGGGCATCGCCTACGGCGTGCGGCACAACCTCGCCGCGATGACCGAGGCGGGCGGACAGGCCGGACGGCTGGTCGCGGTCGGCGGCGGCACCAAGGGCGGGCTGTGGACCCAGATCGTCTCCGATGTCACCGGCCTGCCCCAGCAACTGCCCGCCGAGACGATCGGCGCCTGCCTCGGCGACGCGCTCCTCGCCGCCGAGGCCGCGGGGGTCGACGCCGCGAACTGGAATCCGGTCGTCACAACCGTCGAGCCCTATCCTGAACGCACCGAAGAATACGACGCGTACTACCAGCGCTACCGCGAACTGTACGAATGCAGTACCGCTATCACCCATTTCCTCGCGAGCGAACAACACCGCAAGGGGGTGTTGTCCTGAACCTCGCCCGTCGTGCGAGGATGCAGGGTTGCTCTGTCGGAATCAATACGAGGATCTCATGCCCACTCTCCCCCTGACCCCGGCGAATTTCGAATCCGTCATCACCCGCCACCCCATCGTGCTCGTCGACTGGTGGGCCGACTGGTGCGGCTGGTGTACCCGATTCGCCCCGGTGTACGAGTCGTCGGCGGAGCGGCACCCCGACGTCGTGCACGGCACCGTCGATGCCGTGGCGGAAGAAGCGATGAAGAACGCGGCGGAGGTCACCGCGTATCCGACGCTGATGGCTTATCGCGAGGGCCTGCTCGTGTACAACGAGGCGGGCTATATCGATTCCGAATCGCTCGAAGAACTCGTCCAGAACATCAAATGGCTGGATATGGAGAAGATCCGCCGGGAATTCGCCGAACAGCACGGCGTCCAGGCCGATCCCTACGGCGCGGTCACCCCGGCCGTGCCGGGCGGGACCTCGCGGATGGCGGGGCTCGCGCCGATTCCGAGCAGATATGGCTGGCCCGGCCTGTAACCAACCCTGGAGGCGCCCGATGGAACTATGGCAGCTGGACAACACGCGGACGCGGTCGATCAGCGCCGAGAACCCGACGGGCGCTCCCGGTCAGGGCGGTCGCGCGATCACCGGAACCGGCGCGCACGCGGCCAGGTTCCTCGGGGTCGGCTGGAAGGTATCACCGTCGATCCTGCTCGACGACGGTGAAACCGCCACCCTGGCCGATATGTGCGGCCCCGGCGTGGTCCGCCATATCTGGCTGACCACCGATCGCGGCGCGCTGCGCGACATCACGTTGCGGATGACCTGGGACCACGCGCCGGAACCCGCGATCGACCTGCCGCTCGGCTACTTCTTCTGCAACGGCTGGGAAGAACTCGCCCTGGTCGAATCGGAGATGGTGGTGGTCGCGCCGGCCGGCGGCCTGAACAGCTACTGGCCCATGCCCTTTCGCGAGCACGCCCGGATCACCCTGGAAAATCACTCCGGCCGTACGGTTCCGGTGTACTACCAGGTCACCTACACCGAGGAAGACGTGCAGGCCGCCGCCGGCTACCTGCACACCCAGTGGTCGCGCCGAAACCCGCTGGGCCACCCCGCCATTCACACCGTGCTGGACCCGGTCCCCGGACCGGGGCGCTACGTCGGCACCTACCTCGCGATGCGGCCCAACGCCCCCGGCTGGTGGGGTGAGGGCGAATTCAAGTTCTTCCTCGACGGCGACACCGACTTCCCCACCCTGTGCGGCACCGGCACCGAGGACTACTTCGGCGGCGCTTGGAATTTCGACATCGACGGCACCTACCGCAGGTACTCCGCGCCGTACGTCGGGCTGGTCCAGGTGATGCCGCCGGACCAGATCTACCAGCCGTACCAGCAATTCGGCATGTACCGCTGGCACAAGCGCGACCCCATCTGCTTCGACCGCGAACTGCGGGTCACCGTGCAGGCCCTGGGCTGGCAGGGGGACGCATATCTGCCGCTGGAGAATTCGGATATCGCCAGCACCGCGTGGTACTACCGGGCCGTGCCGTCACGGTGATTCGCCGGGCTCGGCCTCCAGTTCCCCGGCATCCATGGCGAGCAGTTCGTCGGCTCGGGCCAGCGCGTCGTCCATCGAGGCCTGGATGTCGTCGAGCACGTCCAGGCCGCCCAGCAGATCGTCGCCGCCCAGCAGATCGTCGAAGTCGCGCAGCACGGACTGCACCTCCGCGACGGCCGGGTCGACCCGGTACCAGGCGACGGCGTCGCGCCACCACGGGTCTTCGTCCAGCCACGCCCACATGACGTCGCGCACCAGGCGGGCGTCGGGGGTGTACACCTGGAACTGCTCGGCGGAGCCGTCGGCGCGGTGCTCGATCTCGTAGACGCCGTCCGGGAGCAGGCGGGTCTGGATATAGGCGTGCTCGCCGCGGTTGATCACGATGAACGGGCAGTCCGGATCGGGCGGCTCGTCCAGCATTTCGGTGAGCAGCTCGTCGGTCAGCTCCGGTACCGGGGTCCCGGCACCGGTCCGGACCTGCGCGTCGGCAGGTCTGTCCGGATCGTCGGTCACCGAGCCAGTCTGCCCGATCCGCGCATCGAATACCCGAAATGCGTCGTGCGGGCACGGTTCGGGTGCAAGGTGGAGCGTATGTGTGCGGCAACGGTGGCCGGAGTGGACAGCTCCACTCAGTCCTGCAAAGTGGTGGTCTGCGACGCGGACACCGGCGAAATCCTGCACCAGGCGCAGGCAGCGCATCCGAACGGCACCGAGGTGGCGCCGCAGGCGTGGTGGGACGCGTTGTGCGCGGCGGGCGGCGGGTTGCTCGAGCAGGTGGACGCGATCGCGGTGGCCGGCCAGCAGCACGGGATGGTCGCGATCGATGCCGGCGGGAATCCGGTACGCGATGCGTTGCTGTGGAACGACGTCCGGTCGGCCGCGGCCGCCGATCAGCTGATCCTCGAGCTCGGCGGGGCGCAGGCCTGGGCCGAGGCGGTGGGCAGTGTTCCGCTCGCGGCGTTCACCGTGACCAAGTTGCGCTGGCTCGCCGATCATGAGCCTGAGCAGGCCGACCGCGCCGCGCGGGTGCTGTTGCCACACGACTACCTGACCTGGCGGCTGCGGGGCGGTGGACCGGCGGATCCCGCGCTCGAACCGACGACCGATCGCGGCGACGCCTCGGGCACCGGGTACTGGTCGCCCGCCGATTGCGAATATCGCAAAGACCTGCTCGCGCTCGGATTTCGCGGACGAACCCCCGAGTTGCCGAGGGTGCTCGCGCCGGCGGAGGCCGCCGGGCGCACGCCGGGCGGGGTGCTCGTCGCAGCGGGGACCGGTGACAATGCCGGTGCCGCACTGGGTCTCGGGCTCGGGGAGGGCGATGTGGTGGTATCGCTCGGCACGAGCGGGACCGTCTTCGCCCGGTCCGCGACGCCCAGTGCCGACGCCAGCGGGGCGGTCGCCGGATTCGCCGATGCGACCGGGGCATTCCTTCCGCTGGTCTGCACGCTCAATGCCGCGCGCGTGCTCGAATACGCCGCCGACCTGCTCGGCGTGGATCTGCCCACGCTCGAAACGCTTGCCGCGCAAGCTCCGCCGGGGGCCGACGGACTCGTCCTACTCCCCTACCTCTCCGGCGAACGGACACCGAACCTGCCGCACGCCACCGGCAGCCTGCACGGTCTGCGTCCGGAGACCATGCGCCCCGGCCACATCGCGCGCGCCGCCTACGAGGGGATGCTGTGCAATATGGCCGAGGCGCTCGATCATCTGCGCTCGCGCGGTACCGGAGTGCGGCGAATCCTGTTGATCGGCGGGGCCGCCCGTTCCCCGCTGGTCGCGGAGATCGCCGCGCAGATCTTCGGTGTGCCCGTGACGGTTCCGCAGCCGAACGAGTACGTGGCGCTCGGCGCGGCCCGGCAGGCCGCCTGGACGCTCAGCGGTGCGGCGGAGCCGCCGAGCTGGTCCGCGCGCACGGTCGCCGAGATACCCGCACCGGACGCGCCCGCGATCGGCAACCGCATCCGGGCGGAATATCAACGGGTGCAAGGAGATCTGTACGGCAAGTCCAGTGCGCCCACCCCCGTGCCGCGGGGACGGCGGCGACGCAGTCACGAGCGCAGAACGTGAGCGACCATCCGGAGCCCGCTCAATCCTGCTGTGGCAGGACGAAATTCTTCAACGTGTCTTCGCTCCCGTTGAACTTGTCCTTACCCTGCTTGGCTCCGGAGACCTCGTACTGCACGAGGGCGTAAGCCCGCCAGCTCGCGGGCAGCTCCTCGGCCGATTCGGCGGAGTGCAGCAGCCACAGCGGGTTCGCACCGAAGGCGCGGGAATCGCCCGTGCAGGCCTTCCACCATTCCGCGGTCGTCGCGATCACCGGGTGCGGGCCCTTCGATCGGTTGACATACGTGTTGTCGAACATGCCCAGCCAACTGACCATCGCCGTGGCGTCGAGGCCATAGCACTTGTCCGGCGTGGCACTGTCCCGCAAGACGAGGGCGCCGGGCATCGTGCGCTGGTCGGCGGCGGTCGAGCCACCGCCGCCGTGGTCGACGAAGTGATTGGCTTGATCCATGCCGTTGCTCACGTCGGGCGCGGCAACGTGATAGGCGCCGTGGAACAGACCGGCCTTGGTCGCGCCGTTGAGCAGCTCGTTGAACGGCACGTTGACCTGGTCGCGCCCCTCGGTCGCTTTCAGGTAGGCGAAGGCGGCCCCCGCCTTCTTCGCGGCGGCGAAGTTGACCCCGCCGGACTGAACGTCGATTCCCTTGATGACGCTGTCCGCCCGCGCCGCACTCGACGGCGACAGACCGACCAGCGCCACGACACAAAAGGCGGCCAGCGTACTGATCCGAGCGGACCCGACCCGCATGCGTGCTCCCCGTTCTCCGTGGTTTCCGCCGCCGCGGCGACGAGGTGAACCGAGCGACCCACCGTTGTCGTATTCGTTTCTGCGGGCGGCCTGGATGGATCGGCGCATTCGCGCCCATCGGATGACCTCGGGCAACCACCCGTGCGACCATGTACTCATTACCGGTGGTATCAGATACCGGAGGGCATGGAGGCGCAGATGACGCGGTACGACGTGGTACTTCGCGGCGGATCGGTATTCGACGGCGCGGGTTCGCCGCCGCGCGCCGCGGACGTCGGCATCCGGGACGGCAAGGTCGTCACGATCAGCGCCGAGCCGCTGCCGGACGGCGCGCGGACCATCGACGCGACCGGCAAGTGGGTGATTCCGGGCATGCTCGACGTGCACACCCACTACGACGCCGAGGTGCTCGGCAGCCCCGGGCTCGGCGAGTCGGTGCGGCACGGCGTCACCTCGGTGGTGATCGGGAACTGCTCGCTGTCCACCGTGTACGCCGAGGCCGACGACTGCGCGGACATGTTCGCCAGGGTCGAGGCGCTGCCCTGGGACGCGGTGCACGCGGCGGTCAAGGAACACCGGGACTGGGACGGGCCGCGCGCCTACGCCCAGTCGCTCGCCGCGCGTCCGCTCGGCGCGAATGTGGCCGCGCTGCTCGGCCATTCGGACATTCGGGTCGCGGTGATGGGGCTCGGCCGCGCGGTGGACCCGCGGGTGCGGCCGACCGGCGACGAGCTGAATCGCATGCGGCAGATGCTGACCGACGCGCTCGATGCCGGCTTCCTCGGCCTGTCCACCATCCGCAGCTCGTTCTCGAAGCTGGAGGGGGTGCGCTTCCCGACCAGGCAGCTGCCGTCGACCTATGCCGGCTGGGGTGAGTACGCGGCACTGAACAAGATTCTGCGGCAGCGCGATCGGATCCATCAGAGCACGCCGAATCTCACCGCACGCCTGGAGATCGCGCGCTACTTCGCGCAGAGTGCCGGACGATTCCGCAAGCCGCTCAAGACCACCCTGATCGCGGGCATGGACGTGAAGGCCGATCGCACGACCGCGCGCGCGGCGATCGGCGCGGCGTGGATCGCGAATATCGTTGGCGGGGCGGCGTTCCGGTGGCAGCACCTGCCGGTGCCGTTCGAGGTGTATGCCGACGGCGTCGATCTGGTGGTGTTCGAGGAGTTCGGCTCCGGCGTCGCGGCGCTGAACATCCGCGACGTGATGAAGCGCGGCGAGTTGCTGGCCGACGAGTCCTACCGCAGGCAGTTCCGTAAGGATCTCGCGAAGAAGTACGGTCCGCGGGTGTGGCATCGGGACCTCTACGACGCCCAGATCGTGTCTTGCCCCGAGGCCGGCGTGGTCGGCAAGTCGTTCGGCCAGGTGGCCGACGAGCGCGGCATCCATCCCGCCGACGCGCTGCTCGACCTCGCCGTCGCGCACGGCGCGCGGCTGCGCTGGCGCACGGTCATCGCCAACGATCGCGACGACGTGCTCGACCGGCTGCAACGCTCCCCCAACGTGCAGGTCGGCTTCGCCGATTCCGGTGCGCACCTGCGCAATATGGCCTTCTACAACTTCGGCCTGCGCATGCTCGAGCGCACGCACCAGCGCCGCTTCATGCCGATCGAGGCGGCGGTGCACCGGCTGACCGGTGAGCTGGCCGACTGGTACGGCCTCGACGCAGGCCGCCTGCACGAGGGCGCCCGCGCCGATATCGCCGTCATCGACCCGGCCGGGTTCGACGGATCGAGCGCCGCCTACGCCGAAACGCCATTCCCCGGTATCGCCGGGCTGAATCGGATGGTCAATCGCAATGATCGCGCCGTGGCCGCCACCATTGTCGGCGGACACGTCGTTTATGAATACGGCGCCTTCGCCCCCGGCTTCGGCACCACCCTGCACGCAGGCACTTTCCTGAAACCCGCTTAGTTCGCCGACGCGACACGCCGGTTTGAAACGCCGAGTTCCCACACTCCGGCGTTTTGACCGCTTTCCGGCATAACATCGCCGAAAGGGGATATACCCGACGAATCCCGATCAATTACGCGACGGCGTCCCGCCCGGCCGAAAGAATTCACGGCCCGGCGATATCCGATGGACGCGAAGAAATGGTCGCGGCGAGGAGAAACAATGATCGATACCGAGGTGCGCGCCGCGATCACGGCGGAACGGACGGAACTCGCCGAAATCCTGACCGGCCTCGACGCCGGCAGCTGGGATGCGCCGACGCTGTGCCGGGGCTGGCGGGTCCGCGAGGTCGTCGCGCACATCACCCTGCCGTTCCGCCTGTCCGAGCCGCGCTTCGTGCTCGAACTGCTCCGGGCGGGCGGTGGTTTCAATCGGCTGGCCAACCATGCCGCCCACTGGGACGCGGCCAGGTTCACCGCCGAGGATCTGCTGAAGTCGCTGTGGGACAACGTCGCTCACCCGTGGCACCCGCCGGGTTACGGCTTCGTGGGCGCGTTGAGTCACGACATCATCCACGGACTGGACATCACGGTCCCGCTCGGACTCGAGCGCAGGGTGCCCGAGGATCGGCTGCGTTTCGTGCTCGACGCGGTAAATCCCAAGAGCGTCAGGTTCTTCGGAGTCGACCTCAAAGGCATCCGGCTATGCGCCGAAGACCTCGACTGGAGTTACGGCACCGGCGAAGTCCTCTCCGGCGACGCCCAGCATCTACTGCTCGTGCTGTGCGGCCGCACACTGCCGGACGGGACGCTGCACGGCGACAACGCCCAGCGGTTCACCTGGTCCGGCCAGCACGGACGCCACCGCAAACACCTGCCGAGCCCGGCCTGATCGCCAAGGAGCAACGGCAAGGCATGCAGGCCGCGTTCCCGGAATGACCACCGCCGGCGGATTTCGTCGTGCGGTACGGCCAACTGCGATGCGCAGAAAGCGGGCAGCAGGCTGCCGATGGCGATGCGCGTTTCCAGCCGGGCCAATGGTGCGCCAAGGCGATAGTGAATGCCGTGGCCGAGGGCGAGGTGCCGGTGGCCCGGTCTCGACGAATCGAGGGTATCGGGGTCGAGCACGAACAATGGATCCCGATCGGCGGATGCGATGCATTTTCATAGCCCACCCAGAAAATGAGAAAGGCCAGTGCGGAAAGCTCGTTCTCGGTCAGCACGTCACCCGCGTCACGCGACGCGATCAGGTCGGACATAACGCCTCGAACACCGGCGGGAGGGCGAAAACCTTGTAGTCACCAACCGCACCTCCGTGCCGTCGGGAAGTGCGACACGGTGCACAGGCGCGCTCTCCCGCAGTGTGCGGTGCACCGCATGCAGATCCCCTCCGGTCCCCGGCGACCGGGCCCAACTACCGACCCTCGATCCTGTTGCGGGATCACGAATTTCCCTCGTCGTATGGCGTCTCGCCGCGTGGCGGGGAATGATCTCGGGCGAGGAGAGACTATGACGGATACCGAGGTGCGCAAGGCGATCACGGATGAGCGGACCGACCTTGCCGAGTTGCTGGCCGGGCTCGACGCGGAGAGCTGGGACGCGCCGACCCTGTGCAAGGGGTGGCGGGTGCGCGAGGTCGTCGCGCACATGACCATGCCGTACCGGCTGTCGGGGGCGCGGTTCGCGTTCGAGATGGTGCGGGCGGCGGGCAGTTTCCATCGGATGTCGGATCGGACCGCCAGGCACGACGCCGCGGAGCTGTCCGCGGAGGACCTGCTGAAGTGGTTGTGGGACAACGTCGCCCACCCGTGGAAGCCGCCGGGCGGCGGATTCGAGGGTGCGCTCAGTCACGATGTCATCCACGGTCTGGACATCACCGTCGCGCTCGGCCTGGACCGCAAGGTGCCCGAGGACCGATTGCGCCTGGTACTGGACGCGATCAACCCCAAAAGCGTCAAATTCTTCGGAGTTGATCTCAAAGGAATCCAGCTGCGCGCCGATGACCTGGAATGGAATTATGGGTCCGGCGAGGTCGTGTCCGGCGCCGCGCAGGACCTGCTGCTGGTGCTGTGCGGCCGGACCCTACCCGTCGGCCGGTTGCACGGCGAGAAGGCGGCCCGGTTCACCCCCTGACGCCAAGGGATAAATCACGAGCCCGCGGCGACCCCGCCGGGTTACAGTCCCCGGCGTGACCTGGACCGCGCCCGAGCGCACCCGAAGCAAGCCGCCGCTGATCGCCGACGAGCGGCCGATGTTGCAGGCCTGGCTCGACTTTCACCGCGACACCCTGTTGCAGAAGTGCGCAGGCCTCGACGCGAAGCAGCTCGCCGAGCGGTCCGTCGCACCGTCGGCGATGACGCTGCACGGCCTGGTCCGGCACCTGTCCGAGGTCGAGCGCGGCTGGTTCCGCCTGGCCGCCGCGGGCATGGACCTGGACTACATCTATTGCCGCACCGACAATCCGGACGGCGACTTCGACGACACCGAACAGGCCGACCCCGCAACCGATCTCGCGCTCTACCGGCAGGAGATCGAACTCGCCGACGCCGCGGTCGCCGACCTGCCGCTCGACCACACCTTCCCGCATCCCCGGCGGCCGCACCTGGTGTACAACCTGCGCTGGGTCTATCTGCACATGATCGAGGAGTACGCCCGGCACAACGGGCACGCCGACCTCCTGCGCGAACGCATCGACGGCACGACCGGCGACTGACCGGCTCAGAGCGCGTGCCGACTCACCCAGGCCGCGACCTGCGCGCGCGATTCGAAGCCCAGCTTGGTGAGGATATGGTCCACGTGGCTCTCCGCGGTCCGGATCGAGATGACCAGTTCGGCGGCGATCCGCTTGTTGCTGTAGCCGGCCGCGACCAGTCGGGCCACGTCCTTCTCTCTGCGGGTGAGCTGTTCGTCCGCAACGGCTTTCGGCGCCGGTAGCGGGGCGGCCGGTTCGACCCCGAGCGCGTAGCCCACCGCCTCGTCCAGGGTGAGCGCGGCGCCGCTGTCGAATGCCGCGCCGAACTCCCTGTCCCCCATCGCGTCGTGCACCCGTAGCCGGACCTTCTCGCCGACCGCATCGGTCATGGCGTGCGCGAGACGCTGGGTGCTGCCGCGCCGCACCGTCGTCGCCGCACCCATCAGGCGGGCCGCCCTGCGCTGGTCACCGCTCGCGGCCGCCGCCCAGGCGAGCCCGTCGAACGCGGACGCCGTCCAGACGCAGCGATCGAACAACCGCAGCAGTTCGACCGCGCGACGCAGATCCTCGACCGCTCTGTCCCCGTTGCCGTTTCGCCACTGATTCGTCCCGACCGCCCACCACGCGAGCCCGCCGAGCAGATGCGAACCATGCTCGGCGGTCTTGGCCAGGAACTGCTCGGCCAACGGGCCGGCCCGCTCATCCTCCAGCACCATCGCGCACACATACCCGAACGCGAGACATTCCATTTCCGTGCCGTGATGCCCGCACGCCCGCGCCCGCACCGCGGCGTCCTCGGCGATCTCGAGCGCCCGCACCGGATCGGCGTCGGCGAACGCCAGCACCGAGGCCAGCAACTGCGCCTCGACCAGCACCTGCTCGGCGGCCAATTCCGTTGCTATCGCCACGCATTCGGACAAATAGGCATACGCCGACGCGGTGTCCGACAGCATGCCTGCGATGACCGACGCGGCGGCCAGCGCCCGCGCCCGGTCGACGGTGCGCGCGAGGTCCTTGCCGAGCGCGTCCGTCAGCCACCGGTAGCCCTCCAGGAAGAACCGGTAGTGCTCCCAGAACGGCCGCAGCTCGCTGGCGATCTGTAACCCCCGGTGCACGCCGTCCGGGTCGGCGAGCGCGAAGTGCAGCGCCGCACGCATATTCGCGTGTTCCCGCGTGACATCGCGGAACCAGACGACATCCGCGTCGCCCCAGTACTCGACGCGCCCGCGCCGCGCGACCCGGTAGTAGTGGTCGCGGTGCCGGGTCCGCAGCGCGTACTCGTCACCGTGGGCCGCCAGCCGCGCCAGCGCGAACTGCCGCAGTGGCTCGAGCATGGTGTAGCGGCCGGTGCCGTCGCCGTCTTGCCGATGACTCAGCACCGACTTGTCGACCAGCCCGGTGAGCGCGTCCACCAGCGCTCCGGGCGGCTCCAGCAGGCACACCGCCTCGGCGGCGATCAGGTCGAAACCGCCCGCGAACACCGCGAGTTGCTCCCAGAGGAGCTGCTCGCCGGGGGTGCAGAGGTCGTAACTCCAGCGGATGGCCGCCTCCAGCGTCTGCTGCCGTTCCGGCGCGGTGCGCAGGCCGGTGGTGAGCAGGCGCATGGTGTCGTCGAGGCGCTCCAGCACCTGGTCCGGGGTGAACGCCCGCAGGCGCAGCGCCGCCAATTCCAGGGCCAGCGGAATGCCCTCCAGCCGACTGCAAATCGCCGCGAGCGCGCCGAGATTCGCCGGGGTGACCCGGAATTCGGGATTCGCCGCGGTCGCGCGGTCGATCAGCAGCCGCAGCGCCGGATTGTCCGTCGCGTCGGCTGCGCCGGAATCCTCGTCCATGTCGGGCACCGGCAGCGGCGCGACCGGCAGCACCAGCTCCCCCACCACGCCGAGCGGCTCACGGCTGGTCGCCAGCACCCGAATATCCGGGGTGCTGGCGATCAGCCGGTCGACGAGCTCGGCGCAGGCGCCGATCAGGTGCTCGCAGTTGTCCAGAACCAGCAGCAGGTGTTTGCCGCCGAGGTAATCGGTGAGGCCGGCCAGCGGGAGGCTGGTGTCGTCGCGCAGGCCGAGCGCCTGCGCGACGGTCAACGCCACCAGTGCCCCGTCGTTGACGTGGGCCACCTCGACCAGCCACACGCCGTCGGGAAAGGCCCGCCGCACCGCCTCGCCCACCCGCCTGGCCAGCCGGGTCTTACCCACGCCGCCCGGCCCGGTCAGGGTGAGCAGGCGGGTGCCGGCCAGCAGTTTCCTGGCGGCGGCGACTTCGCTGCCCCGCCCGACGAAGCTGGTCACTTCGGCGGGGAGGTTTCCTGTCACGTACCGCGCCACGCCGATTACCTTCGCACGGACGGGCGCGCCGCCGGGCGTTTTGCCCGAAGACGCCCGGCGGATCAGCGCGCGGGCGTGGTCGGATAGACCGCCTCGAACAGCTCGCGCAGCTCGGCGGCGGTGATCTCCCGGCCGGTCGCGTCGGTGTGCGCCTGCACGTGCCCGGCGAACTCGATCTGCTGATGCCGGGGCAGGTCGATGCCGAACTCGGTCTTCAGCAGATAGGCGATGCCGCCCTTGCCCGACTGCGAGTTGACCCGGATGACCGCGTCATAGGTGCGACCGAGGTCGGCCGGGTCGATCGGCAGATACGGCACCCGCCAATCCAGTTGCCGTTCCGGGGTTCCCGTGCGCGCGGCCCGTGCGCGGTGCGCGGCCATGCCCTTGTTGATCGCGTCCTGATGCGTGCCGGAGAACGCGGTGTGCACCAGATCGCCCACGTACGGATGACGTTCGGCCACCGGCATGCGGGTGCAATACTCGACCGTTCGGCGGATCTCGTCGACGTCGGCGAAGTCGATCATCGGATCCACGCCCTGCGCATGCAGATTCAGCGCCAGCGTGGCCAGATCCACGTTGCCGGTGCGTTCGCCGTTGCCGAAGAGGCAGCCCTCGACGCGTTGCGCGCCGGCCAGCATCGCGAGTTCGGCGGCGGCGATGCCGGTGCCGCGGTCGTTGTGCGGGTGCACGGACAGGATGACGCTGTCCCGGCGGGCCAGGTTGCGGTGCATGTATTCGATCTGGTCCGCGTAGACGTTCGGCGTCGCGACCTCCACCGTGGCAGGCAGATTCAGGGTGACCGGTCGTTCCGGGGTGGCGTCCCACAGCGTGGTCATCCGGTCGCACAGGTCCAGTACGTAGTCGGGTTCGGTCAGGTTGAACACCTCGGGCGAGAATTGGAACCGCACGTCCGGCAGCCCGGCGGTGCGTTCCAGGATGGCGCGGCCGCCGGCCAGGATCAGCTCGCGCAGCGCGGCACGGTCCTTGCCCAGCACGGTGTTTCGCCAGGTGGGTGCGGTAGCGGCGTACATGTGGATGACGACCCTGCGCAGTCCGCGCACCGATTCGACGGTGCGTTCGATGAGATCTGTTCTGGCGGGGGTGAATACGACGATGGTGACGTCGTCGGGCGCGAGGCCGGTCTCGGCGATCAGCCGGACGAAGTCGAAGTCGGTCTGCGAGGCGGACGGGTAGCCGACCTCGATCTCCTTGTAGCCCATGGCCACCATCAGCTCGAAGAAGCGGCGCTTGCGTTCGGGGTCCATGGGTTCGGCGAGGGCCTGGTTGCCGTCGCGCAGGTCGACCGGAACCCACAGTGGCGCTGCGGTGATGCGGGCGTTCGGCCAATCACGGTCGGTGAGCGGCACTTCCACCCGATCGTAGACGGATCGGTAGCGGTGCGAGGGCATCTGGGAGTGCCGCTGCGGGTTCCAGGCCTGTGCGTCGCCGGGGATCGCGCCGGCGGGAGTGTTGATCGTCGGGAATGACATGCGGTGCCTTCTGGTCGTCACGAAACAGAGGTGACCGGCCACGACCGAGCCCCACGGCGGGGGGCCGATCGGTCAGGCCCCGCCGTGGCGGCTAAGCAGAAGCATGGTGCGCATGATGGCTAGACTATACACAACTCCTCAGACAAGTAGAGAGGTTGCGATGGTCTCGCAGGTACGCAGGCATCCGCTGGCCGCGCAGGCGGCCGAGCTGCTGATGACCCGCATCAAGGCGGGTGAGTGGCCGCTCGGGCACCGGCTGCCCGGGGAGACGACGCTGGCCGCGCAGCTCGGGGTCGGCCGCTCGACGCTGCGCGAGGCGATCCGCGAGCTCGCGGGCAAGGGCGTGCTGGACAGCCGTCAGGGCGCGGGCGTGTTCGTCACGGCGCTGGACGCGCGGGACGACTGGGACGCGGTGCTGCGCCGCGCCACCATCGCCTCGGTGATCGAGGCGCGAATCGCCATCGAGGCCGAGGCGGCGGCCCTGGCCGCGCACCGGCGCACCCGTGCCGACCTGCGCATCCTCCGCTCCACCCTGCTCGCCCGCGAGGCGCACGGCGAGCCGGTGGCCGAGCACGTCGACGCGGACATGGCCTTCCATCGCGCGGTGCTGGTCGCGGCGCACAACGAGGTGCTGGTCCAGCTGTTCGACACGTTCCTCCCCCGGCTGCGCCTGGCCATGATCGACATGCTGACGATTCGCCCCGTCCCGTCCGAGCGCGCCGACCACGCCGCGCACGAACTGCTGCTCGACGCGATCGTCGCCCGAAACGCCACGGCCGCGGCCGAACTCAGCCGCTCCCATCTCACCGCATTGAAGGAGGCATTCACGTGACCGGAACGCCGGTGCTCGAGCTGACGGACGTGACGTTCCGCCGCGAGGGCAAGAAGATCATCAACGGCATCTCGCTCACCGTGCGCGCCGGCGAGCACTGGGCGTTGCTCGGTCCCAACGGCGCGGGCAAGAGCACCCTGCTCGGCTTCTGCGGCGCGGTCACGTTTCCCACCACGGGCACGGTCCGGGTGCTCGGCGAGCAGCTCGGCCGCGTGGAACTGCAACGCCTGCGCCACTCGATCGGCCAGGTGAATCCGCGGCATCCGCTGCAATACCCGCTGACCATCCGCGAGGTCGTGCTGACCGGGATCACCGCGACCATCGATACGCCGATGCGCTGGACGCCGACGCCGGATCAGCTCGTCCGCGCCGACGCGATGATCGATACCGTCGGCCTCACCGGCAAGGCCGGCAACACCTGGAACACCCTCTCCCAGGGCGAGCGCGGACGCACCCTGATCGCCCGCGCGCTCATCGGCGAACCGCGGCTGCTGCTGTTCGACGAGCCCTCCACCGGACTGGATCTCGCTGCGCGCGAACAACTCCTGGAGACCATCGACACCCTCGGCGACACCCACCCGGAGGTCGCGTCGGTGCTGGTCACCCATCACCTCGAGGAGCTCCCGAGTACCACGACGCACGCGCTGCTCATCGCCGACGGCCACACCGTCGCCGCCGGGCCGGCCAGGGAAACGCTCACCACCGACAACGTCACGGCCGCCTTCGCACACCCCGTCGAGGTGCGCTACGACGGTCGCTGGAGCGCCCGCGCCGCGCACACGACCCCCGCCTGGCCCACCTGAGCCCGGTACGGCGCTGGGCCGCACCGGGTTCCGGGTTCAGAGCAGTCCGCGCAGCTTCAGGTTGGTGCTGTACTTGACGATGATCGGCGGGGTGACATGCGGAATGTCCTTGTCCTGGCCGACCTTCGCCTCCTGCACCGCGGCGTGGAATCGTTCGGTGGGCGCGAACGAGCCACGGATCGGCCGCTCGGGTCGCTGATAGTTGTGCAGCAGCGGTAGCAGCGAATGGTGCCGCTGCTGTTCCGGCAGCGCCCGCAGCGCGGTCTCGAATCTGCGCAGCCAGTCGTCGTATTCGGCGATCCGCTGGATCGAGTAGCCCGCGTCGATCAGCCAGTCGACGAACTCGTCCAGGCCGATCCCGTCGTCGTACGGGTTCATCACGTGATAGGTCTCGAACCCCTCGGTCACCTGCTCGCCGAGGGTGGTGATGGCCTCGGCGATGAAGTCGACGGGCAGGCCGTCGTAGTGCGCCCGCTGCCGGTTGCCGTCCGCGTCGGTCTCGTAGAAGGAGCCGGGTGCGATGCCGGTGGCGACCAGGCTGAGCATCATCCGGGTGAACATGTCCGGCAGGTTGAGCTGGCCCGCATACCTGGCGCCGACCAGGATCATGTCGCAGCGGAAGACCGCGACCGGCAGTCCGCACAGGTCGTTGGCCTGCCGCAGCAGCACCTCGCCCGCCCACTTGCTGTTGCCGTAGCCGTTGGCGTAGCTGTCGTCGACCGTGCGGGCCGGGCTGGCCACCCGGATGTCCGCGTCCTCGGTGAACGCCGACGGCTCGATCTGCGCGCCGACTCCGATGGTCGACACGTAGGTGAACGGCTTCAGCCTCGTGGTGAGCGCGAGCCGGATCAGCTCCGCGGTGCCAGCCACGTTCGGCCCGAACAGCTGGCTGTACGGCAGGACATGGTTGACCAGGGCCGCGGGATCGACGATCACGTCGACCGTGTCGGCCAGCCGCCGCCAGGTCTGCCGATCGAGACCGAGGTCGGCCTCGCCCTTGTCCCCGGCGATGACCTCGAGATGATCGGCGGCCAGATTTCGGTAGTGCCGCAACAACTCCGGGTCACCGCCGTCGAAGGTCCGGTCCAACCGGGCCCGGGCCGCGGCGTCGTCCTTGGCCCGCACCAGGCAGATCAGCTTGCCGCCGACCAGGGACAGGCGCTCGAGCCACTCCAGCGCCAGATAGCGGCCGAGGAAGCCGCTCGCGCCGGTCAGCAGAACCGTCCGCACCTCGGCGCTCGGTCGCGGCAATGCCGCTGCGGCGGCGAGTGTTTCGGCGTCGATGAACTTGTCCAGGGGGAGATCGGCGGCGTGCGCCACGGTGGCGTCGCGGCCGTGCACCGTGGCGAACGTGGCCCGCTTCGAGCCGCCGGTCCGTTCCGCCTCGATGTAGTCGGCGATGGCCTGGAGGTCGGTCGCCGGGCTGACGATGACGCCAACCGGCACGTCCAGGTCGTAGATCTCGTGCAGCAGATTGGCGAAGGTCAACGCGGACAACGAATCTCCACCGAGGTCGGTGAAGTGCGCGTCGGGCCGCCGATCCGCGGTCGACGCACCGAGCAGCGCGCCGGCCGCCCGGCTGACCGTCTCCAGCACTGGCCGATCGGCGCCGTCGCGGCGCAGCGTGCGCAGCTCGTCGGCCTGGCCCTCGGCCAGCTCGCGGTAGAGCTGTTCCAGCCGATCGCCGTAGTGCTCCTTGAGTTTCGGCCGTGCCAGCTTGCGGATGCCGGTGAGCAGGCCGTTCTCCAGCGTGAACGGCGTGGTCTCGATGAGCAGCCCGCGCGGGATCTCGTAGGACTGCAATTCGGCGGCGCGCGCGACCTCCTGCAACGAGTCGCTGATCAGCGAAGTCAGCGCCTCGACGTCGCCGCCGGTGCGTGCCGACGCTTCCGGCGTCGGCACGACGACCGCCAAAAGGTAAGCACGAGCACTGTTTCCGTAGATGTAGATCTGCCGCACCACCGGGCTACTGTCGAACACCGCCTCCAGCGTCGACACCGTGACGAACTCGCCCTGCGACAGCTTCTGCACGTTGTTGCGCCGATCGAGGTAGACCAGCTCGTCCGGGCCGAGCTCGGCGACGATATCGCCGGTCCGGTAGTACCCGTCCGCGTCGAACACGCTCGCGGTCACCTCGGCCCGCTTGTAATAGCCGGGGAACATGTCGGTCGACTTGACCAGCAGCTCGCCGCGCGGATGCGGCCGGTCGGTGCGGAAGTAGCCGAGTTCGGGCACGTCGACCAGCTTGTAGTCGGTGACCGGCGGGCGGCGCACCTGCCCGTCGATGAGCACCGCGCCGGACTCGGTCGAGCCGTAACCCTCCAGTAGATGCAGATCGAGATAGGTTTCGACGAACGCGCGCAGCTCCGGTGAGATCGGCGCGGAACCGGTCAGCGCCGTGACGAACCGGCCGCCGAGCAGCGACCGCCGCTGCTCGGCCATTACCTCGGCGGCCAGCTCCGCCCGGTCGGCGCCGTCGGCGCAGCGCCGATCCAGCTCGCTGTGGAACTCCTGGAACAGCATGTCCCAGATCCGCGGCACGAAGTTCAACTGGGTCGGCCGCACCAGGGCGAGATCCTCCAGCAGCGTCGAAAGATCGCTCCTGGCGGCGAAATACGCGGTGCCACCGGTGCCGAGCGTCCAGTACAGGACGGCGCGGCCCATGACGTGGCTCATCGGCATGAAGTTGAGCGTGATGGCCGGGGTCGAACTCTCCTGTCCCCAGGCCGCTTTGGTCGACTTGCGCCAGAAGTTGGCCACCAGTCGTTCGGTGTACATGGCGCCCTTGGGTGCGCCGGTGCTGCCGGAGGTGTAGATCAACAGGGTCAACGGATCGGTCTCATCGGGCACGAAATCCGCTGTGTGCAAACCGTTTCCACGGTCGAGCAGGTCGGCGAGGCTTTCCGGCACCGCCGGGCTGCCTGCTTCGGCAAGCCGCGCTCTGGCCGCTTCGAACGCCTCGCGCTGCTCGTCCACCTGTGGGCGATAGTCGAACACGACCAGCCGTTCCGGCGCGGTGGCCAGTGCCAATTCGACGGCGTCGGCGAGATAGTCGATGCTCGAGGCGATTACCCGCGGTTCGGTCTCCGCCACGATCGGGCGCAGCTGGGTGACCGGCGCGCTGGTCTGCAGCGGAACCGACACCGCGCCGAGCGGGATCAGGGCCAGGTCGACCGTGGTGTAGTCGACGCTGCTGAAGCCCAGGATGCAGACGCGGTCGCCGGGCCGCACCACATCGCCCAGCGCACCCGCGAAGGCGTCGATGCGATCCGACAACTCGCCGTAGGTGATGGTGTCGAAATTGGGCAGCAGTTCGGTGGCGACGCGCCCAGTCGCCTTGTCTTCGATAAACCGCACGGCGCGTTGGCCGAGTGCGGGGCGGTCCGCGTATCCGGTCAGCGCGGTACGCACCAGCTGCGACAGTCGCAGGCCCGGTTGCTCGAGTGCCGCGGTCACCGTCTCGTCGGGCAGCGCGCTGACGAACTGTGCGTCAGTGGCGCGTAGATCTGCGATGCGGCGTGCGAGCCGCTCGTCACGGGAATCAATCGACATAAGTAGGTCCACCTCCACGACCAGCAAAAACTTGACGGGATCAGGTAGAAACTCGGCGGCGCGATACTCGCCCGCCGTTATTACCTTAGCAAAACTAACGTCTTTGTTGGCTGGGAGTCTGCTGTGAACAGCGCGGCGGGGCAACGCGAATCGCGTCGTCGGGGCCGCCCGGAAAGAAATTCGAGGAGAATCCTCGGCGAGATGTCGATCCGGGTGTCCGCCGTTCGATGCAGTGAGGTGAGGATCGACCGATCTTGACGACGACGAGCAAAGGACCGCAGATGCGCTACATGATGTTGATCCACGTCGACCCGACCACCGCGCCGGAGCCGGACGAGGCGCTGTTCGAGCAGGTCGGCAAGGTGATCGAGGAGATGACCAAGGCGGGCGTGCTGCTCGACACTAACGGCCTGCGCCCGGTCACCGAGGCGACCAGGATCAGCCAGACCGGCGGCAAGCAGACCGTGCTGGACGGCCCGTTCACCGAGTCCAAGGAGGTCGTCGGCGGCTACTGCATCCTGCAGACCAAGTCGAAAGACGAGGCGATCGAGTGGACCTCGCGGTTCCTCGGTGTGCACGGGCCGGAGTGGGATATCGACGTCGAGATCCGGCAGATCGACGAGCCGGCCTGATCGGGCGCCGCGGATGAGCCCCGACCGGTCGCCGGAACAGACCCACCGCGCCGTGGAGACGGTCTGGCGGATGGAATGGCCGCGGCTGGTCGCTGGGCTCACCCGCATCGTCGGCGATATCGACACCGCCGAGGAACTGGCTCAGGACGCGCTGGTCGCGGCGCTGGAACAGTGGCCGCGCGACGGCGTGCCGCCGAATCCGGGCGGCTGGCTGATGCTCACCGCCAAGCACCGGGCGATCGACCGGATCCGCCGCGCGCAGAACTTCACCCGCAAACTGGCGGTGCTCGGCCACGCCCTGGTGACCGAGCCGCCCGCGGATCCCGAACCCGGCGGCGCGGTCGAGGACGATCTGCTCCGGATGATGTTCACCGCCTGTCATCCGGTGCTGTCCGAGCAGGCCAGGGTGGCGCTGACGCTGCGGCTGCTCGGCGGTTTGACCACCGAGGAGATCGCCCGCGCCTGCGTCGTCCCGGAATCGACTGTGGCGCAGCGCATCGTGCGAGCGAAACGGACCATCGCGGCGAAACAGGTGGCCTACGAGGTGCCGGAGGGCGCCGAGCTGACCGCGCGGCTCGGCTCCGTGCTCGCGGTCGTCTATGCGATTTTCAACGAGGGGTATACGGCGACCGCGGGCGCGGACTGGATGCGGATCGAACTGTGCCAGGACGCGTTACGCCTCATCCGCATCCTGGCCGAGTTGCTGCCCGCCGAGCCCGAGGTGCACGGGCTGGCCGCGCTGCTGCACCTGCAGGCTTCGCGGCTGCCCGCGCGCACCGGACCAGCGAAAGATATTGTGCTGCTTGCCGATCAGAACAGGTCGCGGTGGGACCGCCTGCTGATCCGGCACGGATTCGCGGCGTTGGCCCGGGCCGGCGCGGTCGCCAGGGACCGCGACCTGCTGCCCGGCAGCTATGCGTTGCAGGCCGCGATCGCCGCCGTGCACGCCATGGCGGCAACCGAGCGCGACACCGATTGGCGGCGCATCGCCGGCCTGTATGCCGTTCTCGCCGAACGCTTCCCGTCCCCCATCGTGGAACTCAATCGTGCGGTGGCGGTGAGCAAGGTGCACGGCCCGGTCGCCGGGCTCGACCTGGTCGACGCCCTCGCGGGCACGCTGGACACCTACCACCTGTACTACGCGGTGCGCGGCGACCTGCTCGCCCAGCTCGGCCGCGCCGAAGAAGCGCGGCGCGAGTTTCTCCGCGCCGCCGACCGCACCGCGAACGAGGCCGAGCGCGCACTGCTGCTCGGCCGCGCGCAGGACGGTCGGTAATCACCTGACGTGCGCCGCGATTACCCGAGCGCAGGCCAAGGACTCGGTGCGGGTGGTGCCCACCTCCAGGTCGTAGACCATGCCGTGGTGAACCGCCTCCGCCTGCGCGGCGGCCACGCCCGGGATGCGGTCACCGCGGGCGACCTCGCGGCCGGCGGCGACCGCACCGGCGCAGCGGACGCCGACCCACAGCACGCTCAATCCGGCCACGGCCTGCTGCCATCGCCGCTGCGCCGAGGCGCCGCCGAGGAAGACCTCGTCGACGATGATCCGCCCGCCGTTCACGTTCGCGGGCAGCGCTCGAGTCCGGTTGTAACGCGACGGTAATCGCCGCACCGCAATCGCGTGTGAGCATGCTACGAAATCGCTTACCTCCGAAAGGAATCCGACCACGTGCGGCAGTTCTATCGAGCAGTGCTCCTGGACGACGACCACCGGCTGATCGGCTATGTGGAGCCGGACACCCAGCTCGAGGAACACGCGTGGATCGGCCATCACCTCGTTCAGGGCATCGAGCGGCTGCTGACCACGCCCGCCCGCGTGGTGTGGGCCGAGCAGCGGATCGGGCGGGAAAACCTGTATGCCGCCGCCGCTTCCGTCGCGCCGCTGATTCCGCCGGAACACGGCTGCACCGGGCGCTACATCGTCAACCACGATCAACTCGGTTACGTGGACAAGGCGACCGTGCGGGAGAACGCGCTGCGTCGCCGCATCCACCCCCTGCCGATCCTCACCGCCGAGGGTGGCGCCGACCGGCACGCGCTGGCGGGCAGGTGGGCGCACGACCGGATCTCGGTGGGCGACGACGTGCCCGAGGGGTTCGAGTTGTGGAAGTTCGATGTAGCCGAACTTCACCAGCTTCAGTAAATAGTGGGCAACCCACCGGCGACACGCGGCATCTCGACGGTGTCGTCCATCGCCTGCGCGCGCACGTCCGCCAGCTTCTCCAGAAAGGCCTCAGCGGAGCCGAACCTGGCCGCAACCTGCGCTAACAGTTGTTCAGCTGGTTTCATGAAGTCCATACCGCCCAGCATGACCGGTCCGAAGACCCGCAGCGCCGCCGTTAGCACACAATTTGCCGAAATGTCGTGCGTGCGCAAGCGCGACCCGATTCTCCGCTACCGGATGGAAACGTCTGATTCGATCGGCGCGGCGTGATGCTCGGTCTCGGCCAGCTCTTTCAGGGTCAGCAGTTGTTTGCGCATCATGATCAGGTCGCCGATCGCCAGCGGATGTCCCACTACGCGTGGGGCCTTCATTCGCGCCCGGACGACGAGGCGGGTACCGGACCCGGCGGGGTGCACCGCGTAGGTGACCGCGACTCGCTTGATGGACAGGGTGATGTGCCGGTTTCGCTCGAAGGAGGCCAGGTCGAACTGCCCCATGAAACGTTGACCCAGTTCGAGTTCGACGAGCAGCTGGTCTCGATGTCGCGGACTGGGGCGGCCCCAGCGATCGAGGAGGTCGTAACTGTAGGGCGCCACCCGTAATTGGCACAGCCAGGCATAGACCAGGCGGGGTGGGGCATCGATGGTGATGGCGCGATCCACTTGCAGCCCATCGGGTCTCAGGTCGTCACACGGCATCGGGGCGGCGCACTCGGCGGGGGTGGCGCCCCAGACCAGTCCGGTGATCATGCGGCGGCGGCGATCTGACGGAGCAGCCGGCGCACCACGATCTTGTGGCCGCCGCTGCCGATGACCAGGGCCCGGTAGATCTTGCCGTGCGGCCCAGGGAAATTCCCCCAGGACTTGGCGCGGACGCGGGTTCGGTTCGCGCCTTCGTCGTCGAGTTCGAAGACCAGGGCGTAGACCGAGAACCAGTGCCGCCCCTTCAGCGCCAGCCGTGCGGGGGCCTGCGCTTCGTCGAGCACGAAGCCGGCCGGCACCGTGGCCGGATCCGCCGGGTCTTTGCAGATAACTTTGAGCAGTGCCGTCCAGGCCCGATCGCGATTCGCGTCGATCGATCTGGCATGCTCATCAATATAGGACAAACGCTCCATATAGAAGGAACGTACTAGTACATGGCTCCTCCCCGCAAGCACGACACCGACGTGATCCTCGACGCAGCGCGCGCCCTGGTGCTCGCCGACGGGCCGCGCGCGGCCAGCGTGGCGGCCATCGCCGAGGCCAGCGGCGCGCCGGTCGGCACGCTGTACCACCGTTTCGGCAACCGCAACGGCGTGCTGACCGCCGCCTGGCTCCGCGCCCTCGAACGGTTCCAGAGCGGAGTGCTCGTCGCCGCCGGCGACCCCGATCCGGTCGAGGCCGGCGTCGCGATGGTCCGCGCCGCGCTCGCCTTCGGCCGCGAATTCCCCGACGACGCACGACTTCTGCTGAACGTCCGCTTCCGCGACCTGCTCGACGGCGGCCCCGACGACGACTTCCGCACCCGCCTCGCCACCATGAACGAACCCTTGATCGCGCACCTCCGCCGCCTCGCCACCGACCTCTTCGGCCGCGCGGGCACACGCGAACTGGATGCGATCAGCCGAGTGGTAGTGGACCTCCCCTACGCCACCCTCCGCCGCCACGCCCCCACCCTCCCCGCCTGGCTCGACACCGACCTCCCCGAGGCCGCCCGCACCCTGCTGAGCTCTTACCGCACGACCGGACCCTGACCATGGCGTCCTCGGGCACCACCCCCTGCGGCGGTCAGGCGGGTTCGCTGACGAGGGTCGGCGTGAGTTCGGTGAGGTCGGTGATGACGTGGGTGGCCAGCGCCAGCGCGTCGGCGGCCGGCGGGTATTCGGGCCGAGGGGCGGCGATAACGCGCATGCCCGCGGCATGGGCGGAGCGCAGTCCGTTGCTGGAATCTTCCACCGCGGCGCAGTCGGTGGGGCGCTGGCGCAGGAAGGCGGCCACGGCCACGTAGACGTCGGGGGCCGGTTTGCCGCGGTCGACCTCTTCGGTCGAGAAGGTGACGTTGAAGAATTCGATCAGGCCGGTGCGGCCGAGTACCGCGTCGATCAGGGCCCGCGGGGACGAGCTGGCCACGCCGAGCGGCCACTGCTCGCTCAACCGCTGCACCGCGTCGACCGCGCCGGGCAGCAGCGGGACCTCGCGGTCGTAGTGCGCGGCCATCCGCTCGATCACCTCCCGCGCCACCGTCTCCGGCGCGGCGTCGACGCCGAGGTCGGTACTCAGATACTCCGACCATTCGCGGGTGCTCATACCCATCAGCCGTTGCTGCGCGTCGGGCAGCCATCGCCCGCCCCGCTCCGCCACATAGTCGCGGCGCACCTGTTCCCACACCGGCTCGGAGTCGATCAGTACGCCGTCCATGTCGAAGACAACCGCCGTGATACCCATCTGCCCAATGCCTTTCGCCGCCTAGCCGGTCAGTGCGCGGGGTGGCGGCCGGTCATCGCCGCCACCCGTCTGGTTCCTCCCCGAGTAACCGCGATCGTTGATCACGAACCAGCCTAGGCCACCTCGGGCGCGTCGCGTTCGGTCCGGCCGCCCACGACGTGAGCACCCGGCGGGCAACCTATAACGTGTTCTGCATGAACGAACAACAGGCCGGTGACTCGCTGCCGAGCAAGGAGCACCACGAGGGCGCGTTCCGGCCGATGAGCGAGCTGATCAACGCACAAGAGCAGAATGTCGACATCACCCGCGGCGGACCGCACTACGGTGAATACATCGAGCAGGTGCGCGGGCTGATGGACCGCGTGCGCCTGTCCTCCCCCTCCGACGAATTGGCGGTGGAGGCGATCGGCCTGCTCAAGCAGCTCAACGACAAGCTGGACGCCGCGAAGGTGGACGAGTGGTCCACCCCGAACTGGACCAGGCACGATCTGCCCGGCCGGGGCAACATCACGCTGCCGCCGTTCGTCTTCGATCATGTCGGCCGCGACGGCGTCGACGCCCGCATCACCTTCCGCACCTTCCACCTCGGCGGCAACAACGCCGCGCACGGTGGCGTTGTCGCGGTCGGCTTCGACGACATCCTCGGCATGGCCGCGGCGGTCTACGCGGGCGAGGTGACCCGCACCGCGTCGCTCACCGTCGACTACCGTTCCATCACTCCGTTGCACACCGAGCTGAAGGTGCGCGCCTGGGCCGAACGCCGCGAGGGCCGCAAGATCTACGTCCGCGCCACCCTGCACGACGGCGACCGCCTCTGCGCCGAAGCCAACGCCCTGTTCGTCGTGCTCAAGCCGGGTCAGCCGTAACCCGCCGAACCACCGCGGAATTGCACACTCCGCATCCATGCACGAGATGCTCCGGCATCCAACCCATTTCGCGATCGCGCCCGCGCGGCGACCGAAGCCGCCCCGCGGGCTCGATTACCGCACCGACTGCACGCCTGCATGAATTGCCAAGCCCGGCACCCGCACTCAGCGCCCGGGGAAGTGCGCCGCCCGATACTCCGCGAACCGCTCGTCGACCTGATCCGCGGTAAGCCCGAAGTCCGCGAGCGTGTAGCGATGCGCGGGACGTGCCGCCCCGGAGGTGCTTTCCGCATGCAGCGCCGTCATCGCCGACGTCGCCTCCGCGGTCAACGGCAGCTCGAAGTGCCGGTAGATCGATTCGACCGTCGCGATCGGATCCGCGACGAAGTCGTCATAGTCGACATCGCAGAACTGAGCCGCATTGTGCCGCTTGCGGTCCGCCAGGAACCGATCCGCGCCCCGTGCCCACAGATCCAACTGCGCGGCGCCGACCACCGGCCCGCGGAACTTGTCCGACCACCCGGCCGACGCCTGCTCGTTGAGACTGCACACCGAGGCGATGATGGTGCGCGGGTCCCGGTGCATCTGGATGACGAGCGCGTCCGGATACACCTCGAAAATGGCATCGAGTGCGAACAAATGGCTGGGGTTCTTCAACACCCAGCGCCGCCCGGCGTCGGGCAACCCGATCAGTTGCAGGTTGCGCCGATGCCGGCGATAGGCGTCGGTCCAGTCCTGCTCGCGCAGCCACTCGGAGTAGGTCGGCAGATACCCGAGGCACTCGTAGGACACCGACATGGCCGACTGCCGCAGCAGCTGCCAGCACTCCTCCACCTGGTCGGCGGAAATATGATGCACCCCCATGAATTCGGGGTGATCCACATGATGCTGCTCGAACGCCGCCTCGATCCGCTGATACACCGGATTGCTCGCCCAGGTCTCCCGGGGCGGCCGCGGCTGCGGCATCTCGGTGAGCCACATCTCCAGACCCTGGTGCGCCGGATCGGCATTGAGCAGCCGGTGCACCGCGGTCGTACCGGAGCGCGGCAGGCCAGTCACGAAGATCGGCCGTTCGATCGCCACCTCGGCGTGCTCCGGAAAGCGTTGCCACGCGGCCTCGCTGAGCAACCGGGCGATCAGGGCCCCGCGCAGGAACGCGCGGTTCACCTTGTTGCCGAACGGCGTCAGCTCCGCGTCCTTGGCATAGGACTCGAGCAGCACTTCGAGCCCGGTGCGGTAGTCGTCGGCACCGAAATCGGTCAGCCCGACGACCTTGGTCGCCGAGGCGTGCAGATCATCGATGGACCCGACATCGTCCCTACCGATCAACGTTCATCTCCTCAGTAGTGGTGCGAGACAGCCGCACCCGATCAGTGGTGGTATTCGCCGCCGTTGACGTCCAGGCACGCGCCGGTGATCGCGCGCGCCATCGGCGAGGCGAAGAACACGACCGCGTCGGCGATCTCGTCGGGTTCGGGCAGCTTGCGCAGATCGATGGTCTTCGCCGTCTCGGCGTAGACCTCGTCGGCGGTGATGCCGCGCTGTTCGGCGAGATAGTTGAAGTACCACTTCAGGTTGTCGGCCCAGATGTAGCCGGGGGCGATGGTATTCACCCGGATGCCGCGCGGGCCGAGCTCGGTGGCCAGGCTCTGGGCCAGGGCGAGCAGGCTGGCCTTGGCCATCTTGTAGGGGCCGAAGGTGCGCCGGGAGTGCCGCAGCACCGCCGAATTGATCATCACGACCGAGCCGTTGGACTCGTCGAGCGCGGGGATGAACAGCCGGGTCAACCGCAGCGCCGCAAGCACGTTGGTCTCGAATCCGGCACGCACCTGATCGAGGTCGACCTCGGCGAGATCGGTGATCGGCGGAATCGCGAACGCGTTGTTGACCAGGGTGTCGACCCGCCCGAACGCGCTCTGCGCGGCCTCGACCAGATGGACGGCGGCGGCCTCGTCGTTGATGTCGGTCGGCACCACCACCGCGCGCCGGCCCAGCTCGGTGATTTCCTTGGCCACCTCGGTGAGCCGCGATTCGGTACGCGACGCGAGCACCACGTCGGCGCCCGCCTTGGCGCTCTGCACCGCGATGGCGCGACCGAGTCCGGGACCGACCCCGGAGACCACTACAACTTTGTCCTGCAACAACATCAGCCGAGCATCCTTTCCGCGACGGCAGCCTGCCGTGCCGCGATTCGTGCGCGCCATTGTTCCGGCGTGACGCCCGCCTGATCGTGGAACGGAAGTCGCTGCGCCAGTTCGTCGACCGGCACCACCTCGACGGTCGGGCCGTCTTCGGGTTTCATGTCGCGGGCCAGCCGCTGCCAGCGGAACTGCAGGTACCCGCGATCGTGGCCGGTGCGTTCGATCCAGTTGGCCAGACCCGGATTTCGCTCGCTCACCACCAGGCGGATCATCCCGTCTGGATCCACCCGCGCCTGGTCGGCGGTGAGGCTGGTCTGATGGTTGATGTAGTCCAGCGACAGGTACCACATGCTGCCGAGCTGGAAACCCTGGTACGGCGCATCGGATTTCGGCACCGTGATGATCATCGCCTGATCGTCGGCCAGCTCGTAATGGCCGGCCGAGGAGAACTGGGTGGTGAGACCGCCCGGCGTGGACCGGGGTTCGGTCATCGTGTTCACCGGCAGGTTCAGATAGAACCAGTTCGGGAAGGCCAGGAAGGTCTGCAACCGGGAGATGAGCATCTTGCCCGCGACGCCGTACCGCTTGGTCAGCAGGTCCTTGGTCAGCGGCGGCGGCGCGTCGCCGACGCGGTCGACCCGCGCGATCCGGATCGTGCCGGGCCGCTCGGTGGCCCAGTCGCTGTAGACCTCACGGACCACCAGCATGGCCGAGTCCGGAGCGAGCTGGACGTAACCGGGACGCGCTTCGCCCGGTCCGAGCCGCAGCTCGTAGGACCCGTCCGGCCCGATCTCCAGGGAACGGTCGTCGAACGCGGTCTGACTGTCCGGCACGTCCACCGGCGAGTAGTTGCCGTTGAGCACCTGGAAGCTCAGATCCCTTGTGCTGCCACGTTTTCCGGTGACCACGTATTCCGCGTCCGGTCGCAGGTAGGAGTGGAAGTAGAGGGTGTCCGGGTTGTCCAGGCCCATCTTGGTGTACGGCCCGGTGGACTGGACGAAGAACGGGAAGTCCCGCTCGTAGGCCCACGCCATCTGCAAGGCCGCGCGAATGCTGCCCGCCAGGTAGTCGTAGCCCTCGACGAGGTCCTGTTCGGTGCGGATGTGCGCCGCCTCGGTGATGATCTGCTCGGCGGCGGCGATGGCGTCCGCGAACGGCTGTGTCAGCAAAAGGTCTCCATTGACTCGCGGTGTTCCAAATACGTACCAGTCTGGTACATTTCGTCTGAGGCAAGATTAGAACGTGTTCTAGGAGTGGTCAATGGTCGCCCGTAGATCCGCACCGACCGTGCGGGTGGTTCAGGTATTGGATTTCCTGGTCGAGCAGCGCGGCAAGCGTTACGGCCTGTCCGAGCTGGCCCGCGCCCTCGACCTGGCGAAACCGACCTGTCTCGGCATTCTCACCGAGCTCACCGCGGGCGGCTACCTGGTCCGCGACGCCGATACGCGCACCTATGGCCTCGGCCCGGCCCTCATCGCCGCGGGCCGAGTCGCCCAGGACAGCTTCGCGATATCCGCCCTCGCCCGCGCCGAACTGGAGAAACTCACCGCGCGCTACCGCACGACCTGCACCGCGTCCGCCGTGGTCGGCGAGCAGATCATGGTGCTGGAGAGCACCGGGCCGGGCCTGGTCAAGGTGGGTGCGGCCTACCACTTCGCGCCTCCGGTCGGACTGATGTACGTGCTGTGGGACACCGACGCGGCGTTCGACGCCTGGCTGGCCAAGCCGGCGACCGTGCCGCTGCAGCAGGACGAGGCGCGGTTGCGGCAGATCGTCGCCGAATGCCGCGAGCGCGGTTACCTGGTGGAGAGCCTCACCGCCGCGGGCCGCAGGCTGTATTCGATGCTCGCCGGTTTCGCCGCCCGCGATCTGCCCGACGACCTGCGCGAACTGGTCGGCGAGCTGGTCACGAGCCTGGGCGAGCGGGTGTACCTCGGCACGGATCTGCGCCCGCGCAAGGAACATCCGGTGAGCCTGCTGGCCGCGCCGACCTACGGCGGCGACGGCAGGCAGAACATGGTGCTGACCATGTACGTCGGCAAGTCCATCACCGGCGCCGAAATCGACCGGCGCGGAACGGCTCTGGTCGCGGCCGCGGACGCCGTGACCACCGCCTCGGGTGGCAATCGTCCGCCGCGGCAGTCATCCTGGAATTGACCCCCGCGGCCGTTCGCCGATTCCGGCATGGCACGACCTGTTGCCAACAATCGAAACGTGTTCTAGTTTTGCGGTGTGAGCCAGTACGCGAAGTCGACGGCGAGCACCTACGAGCTGCCTCATCTGGACGCGCTCGAGGCCGAGTCGGCACATATTTTCCGAGAAGTCGCGGCAACCTTCGAGCGCCCGGTGTTGCTGTTCTCCGGCGGCAAGGACTCGGTGGTGATGCTGCACCTGGCGGCCAAGGCCTTCTGGCCGGCGCCGCTGCCATTTCCGGTGCTGCACATCGACACCGGGCACAACTTCGATGAGGTGATCGCCTTCCGCGACGAGACCGTCGCGCGGTTCGGGCTACGACTGGTGGTCGGCAGCGTGCAGGACGACATCGACGCGGGCCGCGTCGTCGAGGAGACCGGTCCGCGCTCCTCGCGCAACCGGTTGCAGACCGCCACGCTGCTGCGGTCGATCCACGAGGGCAATTTCGACGCGGTGTTCGGCGGTGCGCGCCGGGACGAGGAGAAGGCGCGGGCCAAGGAACGCGTCTTCAGCTTCCGCGACGAGTACGGCCAGTGGGATCCGCGCAGTCAACGACCCGAGCTGTGGAACCTCTACAACGGCAGACACCGTGCGGGCGAACACATTCGGGTGTTCCCGCTGTCCAACTGGACCGAGCTCGACATCTGGACCTATATCGCCGCCGAGGGCATCGACCTGCCGCCGCTCTACTACGCGCACCGCAGGCCGGTGGTGCAGCGCGACGGAATGCTGCTGGCGCACACGCGCTTTCTGGAATTGCTCGCCGGCGAGGAACCGCACGAGACGACGGTGCGGTTCCGCACGGTCGGCGATGCCACCTGCACCGGCTGCGTGGAGTCGACCGCGGCCACCCCCGCCGAGGTGGTCACCGAGGTGGCCGCGGCCCGGGTCACCGAGCGGGGCGCGACCCGCGCCGACGATCGAATCTCGGAGGCGGGCATGGAAGATCGCAAACGAGAGGGCTACTTCTGATGACCGCAACCCTGCTGCGCCTCGCCACGGCGGGCAGCGTCGACGACGGCAAGTCCACCCTCATCGGGCGCCTGCTCTTCGATTCCAAGACGATCTTCACCGACCAGCTCGCCGCGGTGGAGCGGACCAGCCGCGACCGCGGCGACGACTACCCGAACCTGGCCCTGCTCACCGACGGCCTGCGCGCCGAACGCGAACAGGGCATCACCATCGACGTGGCGCACCGCTATTTCGCCACGCCCCGGCGCAAATTCATCATCGCCGACACCCCCGGCCACATCCAGTACACCCGGAACATGGTGACCGGCGCGTCCACCGCCGACCTGGCGCTGATCCTGGTCGACGCCCGCAAGGGCGTGGTGGAGCAGACCCGCAGGCACGCGTTCCTGGCCAGCCTGCTCGGCATTCCGCACCTGGTGCTGTGTGTGAACAAGATGGACCTGGTCGACTGGTCGCAGGCCCGATTCGAGGAGATCCGCACCGAATTCGCTCAGTTCGCCTCGAAACTCGACATCTTCGACCTGACCTTCGTGCCGATGTCCGCGCTGGCCGGCGAGAACATCGTGCACCGAGGGGCAAGCATGCCGTGGTACGAGGGCACTCCCCTGCTGCACCATCTCGAAGAGGTGCACATCGCCTCGGACCGCAACCTGATCGACGCGCGATTCCCGGTGCAGTACGTAACCCGCAGCCACGCCCAGGATTTCCGGGGCTACGCGGGCACGGTGGTCGGCGGGGTGTTCAAGCCCGGCGACGAAGTGGCCGTGCTCCCCTCGGGATTCACCACCACGGTCGAGGCGATCTGGGGTCCGGGCGGCAAGCCCGTCGCGGAAGCCTTTCCGCCGCAGGCGGTCACCATGCAGCTGGCCGATCACCTGGACGTGTCCCGCGGCGACCTGATCTGCAGGCCGAACAACCGGCCCACCGCGGGACGCGATCTCGACGCGATGGTCTGCTGGTTCGCCGACGAATCCCAGCTCACCCCCGGCTCGACCTACACCATCCGGCACACCACCCGCACCGCCACCGCGGAGGTGCGCACCCTGGACTACCGGCTCGACGTCAACACCCTGCACCGGGACGAGCACGCGGAATCGTTGTCGCTCAACGAGATCGGCCGCGTTCAGCTGCGCACCCGGCAGCCGCTGCTGTTCGATCCGTATCGCCGCAACCGGTTCACCGGCAGCTTCATCCTGGTCGACGACACCACCAACAACACCGTCGGCGCGGGCATGATCACCGGGCCGAGCCTGCCGTCCTCGCGGGTGGTCTGGCATTCCACCGCGGTCGGGCGGGACGAGCGCGCGACCCGCGGGCTCACCGTCTGGCTGACCGGGCTGTCCGGCTCCGGAAAGTCCACCGTCGCGGTCGAACTCGAACGCCGGCTGGTGGCGGCGGGCCGCCCGGCCTTCCTGCTCGACGGCGACAACCTACGGCACGGACTCAACGCCGACCTCGGCTTCAGCGCCGAGGACCGGGTCGAGAACGTCCGCCGCGTCGGCGAAGTCGCTCGGCTGTTCGCCGAAGCCGGTGTGGTGGCGGTGGTTTCGCTGATCAGTCCGTACCAGGCCGATCGGGATCGGGTCCGCGCGGCACACCTGACGGCAGGCATCCCGTTCGTCGAGGTCTTCGTCGACACGCCACTGGAGATCTGCGAATCCCGCGACCCGAAGGGCATGTACGCCAAGGCCCGGGCCGGCGAGATCCGCGGCTTCACCGGCATCGACGACCCCTACGAGGCCCCCACCGAGGCCGAACTCGTCCTGCATCCGGACGACGGCGACCCGGCGGCGATGGCGGCCGCCATCCTCGCCCGGCTCTCCGGCCTGGACTGAAACGGCCGAAGGGGCGGGCAGCGAATCGAACGCGGGCGCGCCGTACACCCGTCGCCTCGCGCACCGAGGCGGCGGCGGTCGCACACGCCCATCGCCTGCCGGCTGCCGACCGGACCTGAGCGCTACGGTCATGTCTTATCGAGCGGGATGGTCATTGGCGGCACTGCCCTGGCGGGCTTAGCCTCGGGGCACCGATCCGGACGGGCGGGGTTCGGCCGTGGCCGCGTGCCCTCGTCGAGGACGACAGAGAGCGGAGACATGGGACCACTGCACGGAGTGAAAGTCATCGAGATCGCCAGTCTCGCGCCCGGTCCGTTCGGCGCGATGATCCTGGCCGATCTCGGCGCCGAGGTGCTGCGCGTCGACCGCGGCGGCGCGCCCGGCGCGGGCATCGTCTCGCCCCCGGGCCCGCTCGATCGCGGAAAGCACAGCATCACACTGGATCTCAAGCAGCCGGCCGATCGGGAGGCGCTGCTCGCGCTCACCGAGCACGCGGACGTGCTCATCGAGGGGTTCCGGCCCGGCGTCGCCGAGCGCCTCGGCTTCGGCCCCGTCGACCTCGCGGCCCGCAACCCGCGGCTGATCTACGGCCGGATGACCGGCTGGGGCCAGCAGGGTCCGCTGGCGCACACCGCGGGCCACGACATCGACTACATCGCGATCTCCGGCGCGCTCGGCCTGGTCGGCCGGGCCGGCGAACCGCCGGTGCCGCCCGCGAACATGCTCGGCGACTTCGCCGGCGGCGGCCTGCTGCTCGCGGTCGGCGTGCTCGGCGCACTCTACGAGCGCGAACGCTCCGGCCGGGGGCAGGTGGTCGACGCGGCCATGGTGGACGGTTCCGCGCTGTTCACCGCGTCCATGCACGGCCTGCACCACCTCGGGCTGTGGAACTTCCCGCGCGGGGAGAACATGCTCGACGGCGGCGCGCCGTTCTACGACACCTACGAATGCGCGGACGGCAAGTTTCTCGCGGTCGGCTGCGTGGAGATCCCGTTCTACGACCAGATGCTCGCCATTCTCGGCATCGACGACCCCGATCTGCCGTTTCAGCTGGACAAGAACGGCTGGCCGCGACTGAAGGAGGTGCTCGGCGCCAAGTTCAAGGAGCGCACCCGCGACGAATGGGCCGAGGTGTTCACCGGCTCCGACGCCTGCGTCGCCCCGGTGCTGAGCCCGTGGGAGGCGCACGAGCACCCGCACAACCGGGCCCGCAACGCCTTCATCGAGGTCGACGGCGTGCTCCAGCCCGCGCCCGCGCCGCGCTTCGACCGCACCCCGGTCGATACCCCGGCCCCGCTCGCGTCCGACCCGGAACAGGTCCGAAAGCTGCTGTCCGGCTGGGGCGTTGCGGCCGCACAGATCGACCGCGTGACCAGCTGAGCCGACGCCGAGGCGCAGCCGCTCCGCGTAAGATACAGTGGATGGCACATGTCTCGAAAGGACGGCTGATGCGTTCCACGCTGCTTTCCCGGCGCGATCTCGACTTCCTGCTGTACGAGTGGCTGAACGTCGAGCAGCTCATCAAACGTGAGCGCTACGCCGATCATTCGCGCGAGACCTTCGACGCGATGCTCGAGCTCAGCGAGCAGCTGGCCACCAAGTACTTCGCGCCGCACAACAAGCTCAACGACGCGAACGAGCCGACCTTCGACGGCGAACGGGTCACCATCATCCCCGAGGTGGCGACCGCGCTGGCCGCCTTCGCCAAGGCCGGATTGCCCGCCGCGGCAATGGATTACGAACTCGGCGGCGCGCAGCTGCCGGTCACCGTCGCGCAGGCGAGCTACGCGTGGTTCCAGGCGGCCAACCCCGGCACCTCCGGCTACTCGTTCCTTACCGTGGCGAACGCGAATCTCCTGCTCGCCCATACCGGTCCGGAGTTCACCGATCGGTTCGTCCGGCCGATGCTCGATGGCCGGTTCTTCGGCACCATGTGCCTGTCCGAGCCGCAGGCCGGCTCCTCGCTGGCCGACATCGTCACCCGGGCCGAGCCCGGGGACGACGGCACCTACCGGCTGTTCGGCACGAAGATGTGGATCTCCGGCGGCGATCACGAGCTCGGCGAGAACATCGTGCACCTGGTGCTCGCGAAGATCCCCGGCGGCCCGGCGGGCACCAAGGGCATCTCCCTGTTCGTCGTGCCGCGGTTCCTGGTCGAGGACGACGGCACGGTCGGCGAACGCAACGACGTCGCGCTGGCCGGGCTCAATCACAAGATGGGCTTCCGCGGCACGGTCAACACCGTGCTCAACTTCGGCGAGGGCCGCTGGACGCCCGGCGGCGCCGCGGGCGCGGTCGGCTACCTGGTCGGCGAGCCGCACCGCGGGCTCAGCTACATGTTCCACATGATGAACGAGGCGCGCATCGGCGTCGGCATGGTCGCCTCGGCGCTCGGCTACACCGGCTACCTCGAATCCCTCGACTACGCCCGCACCCGCGCGCAGGGGCGGGCCAAGCTGCCCGCCGATCCGACCGCACCGCAGCGGCCGATCATCGAGCACGCCGACGTCAAGCGAATGCTGCTGGCGCAGAAGGCCTATACCGAGGGCGCGCTGGCGCTGGTGCTCTACTGCGCGCGGCTGGTCGACGAGCAGCAGACCGCCGATTCGGCGGACGAGAAGCGGGCGCTCACGCTGCTGCTCGACATCCTCACGCCGATCGCCAAGAGCTGGCCGTCGCAATGGTGCCTGGAGGCGAACAACCTCGCCATTCAGGTGCTCGGCGGTTACGGCTACACCCGCGAGTACAACGTCGAACAGCACTACCGGGACAACCGGCTCAACCCCATCCACGAGGGCACCCACGGCATCCAGGGCCTGGACCTGCTCGGGCGCAAGGTAACCCAGCAGAACGGCGCCAGCCTGCTCGCGTTGAACGACCGGGTGCAGGGCACGGTGGCGGCGGCGCGCACCGCCGGCGGCGAGGCGGCCGAGCTTGCGGCGCAACTGGATTCGTCCTGGCAGCGCCTGGTCGAGGTGACCTCGGGGCTGTTCGCGACCGGCGACTTCGAGGCCGCGCTGGCCAACAGCTCGGTCTATCTGGAGGCCTTCGGCCACATCGTGCTGGCCTGGATCTGGCTGGAGCAGCTATTGGCCGCCGAGGGCCACACCGGCGATTTCTACGACGGCAAACGGCACGCGGCCCGGTACTTCTACCGCTTCGAATTGCCCAAGACGGCACCGGCGTTGGACCTGCTCGCCCGCCTCGACACCACTACCCTGGACATGCGCGACGCCTGGTTCTGATTCGGTACACATCGGCAAGGATGTACCATTTTTCGATGACCACCCCCAACCAGCGAACCACCCGCCCGCCAGGCCGACCGGCGTCGGCGACCAGGGAGGAGGTCATCGACCTCGCCCGCCAGGCGTTCCTGGCCGGCGAGCGGGTGGACATCCAGGCCATCGCGGCGCAGCTCGGGCTCAGCCGCGCCTCGGTCTACCGCTGGTTCGGCTCGCGCGAGGGCGTGCTCGGCACGGTGCTGGCCGGCGAGTTCGCCGCGCTGCTCACCCGCGCCGACGCCAAGCGGCGCTCCACGGGCGCCCGGCGCATCCTGGACGTGCTCTACCGGGTCAATCGCTGGATGACCGACAACGTCCCGTTCCGGCGCTACTTCGAGAACGAGCCGCTGGCCGGGCTGCGCATTCTCACCGCGAGCGACGGGCCGGTCCAGCCGCTGGTGGTCACCACCGTGCGCGAGCTCATCGCCCGCGCCGAACGCGAGGACGGCTACCGGCCGCCGGTCGAACCGGACCTGCTCGCCTACACCCTGGTCCGGCTGGGCGAGGCCTTCCTGTACAACGATAATGTCGCAGGCATCCGAGGGGATGTCGACCGGCTGCACGAGGTGCAGGCCGCACTGCTCGGCATCCCCGAGGCGATCACGAGACCTCCCACCGGAAGCTGACATGTCGGACTCATTGCTGCACAAGCGTTTTCCAGACCTCGCCGACACCCTGCCGTATCTGCGCCTCGGCACCGCGCCCACCCCGATCCGCCGCATGGACGTCGGCACCGCGGCCGCGCTGTGGTGCAAGGACGACAGCGGCTACGGCGACGGCGGCTGGGGCGGCAACAAGGTCCGCAAGCTGGAATGGCTACTGCCCGAGGCACATCGGCGCGGCGCCCGCACCATCCTCACCATCGGCGGCACCGGCACCAACTGGGGGCTCGCCACCGCGCTCTACGGGCGTGAGCAGGGCATCTCGACCATCCTCACGCTGGTCGACCAGCCGCTGGACGACCATGTTCGCGCGCAGCTGCGGCGACTGGAGAAGTCCGGCGCGGCAGTGCATCTCACCCATACCAAGCGGCGAACCATGGTGACCGCACCCTGGCTCTACCTGCGGCACAAGGTCGGGCGCGAACGACCGTACTTTCTGCCGGTAGGCGGCTCGTCGCCGCTCGGCGCGCTCGGTTATGTCGAGGGCGCACTCGAATTGGCCGATCAGGTCGCCGCGGGCGTGCTGCCCGAGCCCAGCCATCTCGTCACCGCGGTCGGGTCCGGCGGCACTGCGGCGGGTTTGGCGCTCGGACTGCGGCTGGCCGGGCTGCGCACCCGGGTCGTCGGGGTCGTCGTCAACGACGCCCTCCCCCTCGACGCACCCCACATCGTCCGGCTGGCTTCGCGGGCGGAACGGCTGTTGCGTTCGCGCGGTGCGCGATTCGAGCCGACCGGCCTGCGGGCGGACGACCTCACCATCACCACGGACTGGCTCGGCCCCGGCTACGGACACGCCACTCCCGCCGCACGCGAGGCGCAGTCGCTCGCGGCACAGGACGCACTCCACCTCGAAACCGTGTACACCGCCAAGGCATTGGCGGCGGCCCTGCACCTCGACACGGCCGGCACCTTCGGCGCGGGCCCGGTGCTCTTCCTCAATACCTACGGCCCTCGATAACTCGCCGCTGACACCGACCTGCGACCTATACCCGGCCGCGTTGTCGCACGGTTAAGCGGTGTCGGCGATGATGACTACGCCCGGGGACGCGTCCAGCAGTGGAATCGTCCGGGCCGCGGCGTCGTCCACGTGCACGCGCGGATGAGCGGGCAGCTCGGTCTCGTAATAGGTTCCGGGACCGTAGAACTGGCCGTACTTCACCACGACGCCGTCGATGTCCAGGACGGCGGCGTCATGGTCCTGGATGACCTGGGCCCCGCCCGCGGGTTCCCACGCGATGCTCTGCGCGAGGAAACGCTTCGCGCCGGCGGAGCGGGCGGCGGCGATGAGGTTGCGCGTGCCCTCGGTGCGGATGCGCGAGTTCGCCTTCGCCGCCTCGGGCAGCCGCGCGACGTCGTCGGGGAGGTCGGTCAGCTGATGCATGACCATGTCGGGACGGAAATCGGCGACGGCCGCGGTCAGCGCGTCCAGGTCGTAGACATCGCAGATCACCGGGAGCGCCCCGGCGTCGCGCACCCGATCCGCCTTGGTCGCCGATCGGGTCATGCCCGCGACCTCGTGTCCCGCCTCGATCAGCAGCGGGACCAACCGTGTTCCGATCACACCGGTCGCACCGGCCAGAAAGATCCGCATCATTCCACCCTAGTGAGCCGTCCGGGTATGAGACGTTTCAAGGTGTCGTCGGCGATTTGTGAGGAACCCGCATGCGCACGTCATCAGTGGACCTGACCCAGGGCAGGGTGCGCGGCAGCGTTACCGGATCCGTGCACGCCTTCCTCGGAATACCTTATGCGGCAGCGCCATTGGGGGCGGCGCTGTTCCAAGCGCCCGGCCCGGCGCCCACCTGGGACGACGAGCGCGACGCCACTCGATTCGGGCCGACCGCACCGCAGATGGGCTATCCGGACCCGCTGCGGTCGATCCTGCACAACCCGATCGTCGCGGGGGCCGAGTTCCTCAACCTCAATGTGTGGACGCCCGATCCGACCGCCTCGGGACTGCCGGTCATGGTCTGGATCCACGGCGGGGCGTTCCGCGTCGGTTCCAGCGCGGTCTCGGTGTACAACGGGCATGCGTTCGCCCGGGACGGCGTCGTACTCGTGAGCCTCAACTATCGGTTGGGCGCCATCGGCTTCGCCGCCTTCGAGGGCACCCCGGCCAACCGCGGCATTCTCGACCAGATCGCCGCCCTGGAATGGGTCCGCGACAATATCGCCGCCTTCGGCGGAGACCCGGCGCGAGTCACCCTCTTCGGCGAATCCGCGGGGGCGATGAGCGTGGCCACGCTGCTCGCCTCTCCCCTGGCCGCCGGCCTGTTCCAGCGCGCGATCAGCCAGAGCGGCAACGGATCCGTCGCCGCCACCCTCGACGACGCCCGCCTGGTCGCCGCGGACCTGGCCGGCCGCTTGGACACCGCGCCCGCCGACGCCGCGATCCCGGCTCTGCTCGAAGCGGAACGAAACCTCGTCCTCGACTTCACCCTTCGCCAGGACCCGGCCCGCTGGGGACAGTCGACCCTCACCGCCAGTTTGGGGCTGATGGCCTTCCTCCCCACCATCGACGACCACGTCCTCAGCCGCCTGCCCGTCGACGCGATCGCCGCGGGCGCGGCCCACGACATCCCGCTCATCATCGGCACCACCGCCGACGAATTCCGCCTCTACACCGCCCCCGCTGGCCTGACCCTCACCCGAGACTCCCTGACCCACCTGCTCGGCGCCCGCGGCCTCGATCCCGCCGTCGCCGACACCTATTCGGCCAACCGCCCCGACGCGACTCCCGCCGACCTCCTGGCCGCCATCCTCACCGACTGGGCCTTCCGCGTCCCCGCCACCCGCCTGGCCGAGGCCGCGACCACCGCCCACGTCTACGAATTCGCCTGGCCCACAACTCACCTCGATCTACGAGCCTGCCACGCCATCGAAATCGCCTTCGTCTTCGACACATTGACCGCCGAAGGCGCCGCGATGATGCTCGGCCCCTGCACCCCGCCGCAAACGCTGGCCGCCGAAATGCACCACAACTGGATAGATTTCGCCAACGGCCGCACCCCTTGGACCCCTTACGAAACGACCAACCGCCCCGTAATGACCTTCAACACCCCACGCTCTCAACTGATCTCGAATCCGCGTCCCGACGAACTCGCCCGCTGGTCCTGACCGGTCGCGAATCCACCGCCGGTGATCGGCGGCGGAATTGCGAAACCTCTTGAACGGCACCAGGTAGGGCAGGCCGGAAGGCGTTATTCGTAAAACGCGCAAAGCGGGCACCAACACGACCGGAGCGGGACGCCACGGCGTTGAACTCGGCGGAATTCCATGAGTGGCGCCGGGGCGGGATCGGGTCGTATCGTGGCTCGGCTCGATGGTGTGTGGCTATCGTGGACGCGGCAACAGCCGCGCTCTCATTCTCAGGATCACAAAGGAGTATGCCCGTGAACGTAGACCTGTCCGGCGCGCAGTGGTTCAAGAGCCGTCGCAGTGGTGCCTCCAAGGATTGCGTGGAGGTTGCCTTCATCGAAGGTGGCGCGGTCGGTGTCCGGGACTCGAAGAACCCCACCGGACCGGCCCTGGTGTTCGCCCCCGAGGCCTGGGACGCGTTCACCACACGGATAGCCGACGGCGAGTTCGACCGCGCGTAGCTCCACCCCACAGCCAGTCGTCGAGCCCGATTCCCGATCGAATCGGGCTCGACCTCCGCGTACACCGCTCACGTGCCGGGGCGGTCAGCTCGGATTTCGGGTGGCGGATGATTTCGGCCGGCCGGGTAGATCGGATCGGCCCGGCCGCCGAAGAGGTAGTCACGGAAGGCTTGCAGATAGTCGTCCAACTCTTGCTGGTCGTCGAACCGGATGCCGGTGGGGTCGGACCATTCGTCGGGCGTCGGGTGCCACGCGATCATGAAGTCGAGGGCATCGCGCAGCATCGTCGCGTACGCCGAATCTCGGGCGACGGTGTCGCGGATCACCGGGGCGGCCATCGGCATCGAGGCACAGTACCGGGCGGAATGCAGCTGGACCAGGGGCCAGAGCAGGCCGCGGATGTGCGGGATCTCGTCCCACCAGGTCGTCTGCGCGCCAAGGGTTTCGCTGGCTCGCGGTCGGCGCGGGGGTGCCGAGATCGGTGCCGGAAAGTCGAAGTGCTCGCCGGTTCGGCCGACCGAGCGCAGGGTCGGCCCGGCGCTGAGATTATCGGCGGGATACCAGACGCCGCGCCAGACCGGGACGCCGAGATGAGGCGGATTCACCGGAAGCGGTTCGGCCAGTGAGATATCGACGGTTATCCGGCGTACCGGTGGCAACGGTCCATCGCGGACGATGGCGGCGACCAGGGTCAAGCAATCCCGGGCGTCGTACCCGGTGACCCCAACTCCCTGCGCCAGGGGTGGCCATGCGCAATACGAGCCGTCCAGGTCGAACTCGATCCAGAACCGCCGCACCTCAGGTCTCCTGTGCGGGTGCGGGGACGGTCAGTCCGGCGGCGGTCAGGGTGAGGTGGTGGGTCAGGGTCTCGGCCGCCGCGTCGGCGTCGCGGGCCAGTGCCGTCTCCTCCAGCCTGCGGTGCTCCACGGCTCCGTCCCGACCGGGATTGCGCTGTCCGGACCAGCGACGGGCCAGTTCGCTCGCGGTCCACATTCGATCGAAGGTCTCCAGCAGGAACGGATTGCCGCATCCGTCCAACAGCGTGCGGTGGAAGACGCGATGCGCCTCGGCCCATTCGTCGCTGTAGAACTCGCCGCCGTCCGGCTCGAACGGCGGCGTGCGCGCCAGCCTATGATGGGCGGCACGCACGCGCGCCTCCCACTCGATGTCGCCGCGCTCGATGGACATCCGCACCATCGCCGGTTCGATGGTCCGCCGCGCCTCCGCGATCTCCTGCCAGCGCCGATCGGAGAACGCCGGGACGGCGAAGCCGCGGTTGGGCAGCCGATCGGCGAGCCCCTCACCGACCACCCGCACCAGCGCCTCCCGCACGACGGCGAGACTCACGCCCTGCTCCCTGGCGAGGTCCTGCGGTTTGAGCGCGGCGCCGGGTGCGTACTCCCCGTGCATGATCGCGTCCCGCAGGCGCAGGTAGACCTGCTCACTGAGCATCCGTTTCCCCGACGAGGTCGAGGCATCAGCCGTCCGGGTCATGGTCCGAGTATAGACGATCTGGCGGATAATCGATTATCAGTGCTATGGTCGATTGGACGGCCACACCGTCGATCTCCACGCACGGCCTGAGAGGAACCACGCGATGAGCGCCAACAACCCCTTCGCTCGCCTACCCGAGGCAGCCACCTTCACCGTCACCAGCAACACCGTCACCGACGGCGGCGCCTGGCCACCCGAGCAGTACTCGGCCGGCGCCCCCGGCGGGAAGGACGCCTCCCCGCATCTGTCCTGGAGCGGCGCACCGGAGGGGACGAAGAGCTTCGCCGTCACCGTCTACGATCCGGACGCCCCCACCGGGTCCGGGTTCTGGCACTGGGCGGTCGCCGACATTCCCGCCACCGTCACCGAATTGCCCGAGGGTGCGGGTGACGACACCGGGTCGGGCTTGCCCGAAGGCGCATATCAGATCCTCAATGACGCTCGCACCGCACGCTTTCTGGGCGCGGCCCCGCCGGCCGGGCACGGCAAGCACCGCTACTTCGTCGTGGTGCACGCGCTCGACGTCGACGCCATCGGCGTCCCCGCCGACGCGACCCCGGCCGTCCTCGGCTTCACCATGTCCGGCCACACCCTCGGCCGCGCGGTCCTGATCGCGACGGCGGAAACGCTTCCGGAGGGCGAGGTTTCCGCGCCGGACACCGATCGGGTCGAGGTCTCCCGGCTCATCCCGGCCGCCCCCGACGCGATCTTCGCGGTCCTGACCGACCCGAACGGCCACGTGGAGATCGACGCGTCGGGCATGCTCCTCGAAGCGGAAGGCGAACCGGTCACCCGGGCCGGCGACCGGTTCCTGGTCCACATGGACCGAGAAGCCCTGGGCGACTTCCCGCTCGGCAAGTACGACGTCGAGGTCGTCATCACCGAGTTCACCGCGAATCAGGAGATCGCCTGGACCGTCGAGGGGCAGATCCGCCCGCCGGTCCGCCATATCTACGGCTACCGGCTGCGGCCGGCCGAGGGCGGCACCCTGGTCACGTCCTACTACGACTGGTCCGAGATCGACGAGAAGTGGCGCAAGCGCCTCACTTTCCCGGTGGTCCCGGAATCGGCCCTCAAGGCCACCCTCGGCATCCTCGAGCGCACCGTCCGCCGCCGCGCCGCCGCATGACGCCGATTACGATGCCGGGGAATCCAACGCGAGGAGCGGCTTGATGGAAGCAACATTCGATGTGGCCGCCCTGGTCGGCCATCACTACCGAGCCGACGACTACTACGAGGTGGGCCGGGAGAAGATCCGCGAATACGCCCGCGCGGTACAGGATTTCCATCCGGTGCACTGGAGCGAGGACGCGGCCGCCGAACTCGGCTACCCCGGCCTGGTCGCGCCCACCACGTTCGTCTCGATCCCCGCGATGCTGGCCAACCGCAGGCTGCTGGAGAACGTCATCACCGGTTACGACGTATTCGTCCAGACCGACCAGGTTTTCGAGATGTATCAGCCGGTGGTCACCGGCGACCGGCTGATCAGCGACGTCGAACTCGCCGCGGTGCGCAGGGTGGCGGGCAATGATCTGCTCACCGTCAAGAACACCTTCACCGACCGGACCGGCAGGGTCGTGCAGGTCATGCACACGACCATCGCGGGCGTCACCGGCGCGGACGTCGCCGCAGGCATCGGCGAGGCGATCGAGCGCGTGATCATGCACGGCGTCGAAATGCCCTCCAGGGCAACGGCCGCCGAGCAGCCGGTCGAATCGGAACCGGCCGCGGTGACCGATCCGATCCGGTCCGAGGTCGCCCGGACGCGTGTCCCGCACACCGCGATCCGCTTCGAGGATCTGGCCGTCGGCGACGAACTCCCCACGCGGGTAACCCAACTCACGCGGGGCGACCTGGTCAACTACGCCGGCGTGGCCGGCGACGTCAACCCGATCCACTGGCACGACGACGTCGCCGCGCTCACCGGACTCCCCGACGTGATCGCCCACGGCATGCTCACCATGGGCCTCGGCGCCGGCTTCGTCACCGGCTGGCTCGGCGATCCCGGCGCGGTGCTCAGGTACGGCGTCCGGCTGTCCAACTACACCGTCATCGACGCGCGCTCTTCCGGCAGTGTGGAATTCAGCGGCCGGATCAAGTCGCTGGACCCGGAGACCAGGACCGCCGTCGTCGTGATCGTGGCGAAGTCGGCGGGCCGCAAGGTCTTCGGCCTCGCCACGGCCGACGTCCGCCTGGCCTGACCGGCGATCGGTCGGCCTACTTACGCGCCCGCGCGGGCTTTTTCGGCGCGCCGACGTACTGCGCGAGGTGCTCGCCGGTGCGGGTGGACCGGTCGGCGACGAGTTCGGCCGGGGTGCCCTCGAAGACGATCTTGCCGCCGTCGTGCCCCGCGCCGGGCCCGAGATCGATGATCCAGTCGGCGTGCGCCATCACGGCCTGATGGTGCTCGATGACGATCACCGACTTGCCGGACTCCACCAGCCGATCCAGCAGGGCCAGCAGGTTTTCCACGTCGGCGAGGTGCAGGCCGGTGGTCGGCTCGTCGAGCACGTAGACCCCGCCCTTGTCGCCCATGTGCGTGGCCAGCTTCAGCCGCTGCCGCTCGCCGCCGGACAGCGTGGTCAGCGGCTGGCCGATGGTGAGATATCCCAGGCCGACATCGACGAGCCGCTCGAGGATGGCGTGCGCGGCCGGGATGCGCGCCTCCCCCGCCTCGAAGAATTCCGCGGCTTCGGTCACCGACATGGCGAGCACCTCGCTGATGTCGCGACCCCCGAGGTGATAGTCCAGCACCGAGGCGTCGAACCGCTTGCCGTCACACACCTCGCAGGTGCTCGCGGTGCCCGCCATCATGCCCAGATCGGTGTAGATGACCCCCGCTCCGTTGCAATTCGGGCACGCGCCTTCGGAATTGGAGCTGAACAGCGCGGGCTTCACGTCGTTCGCCTTCGCGAACGCCTTGCGGATCGGTTCGAGCAGTCCGGTGTAGGTCGCCGGATTGCTCCGCCGGGAGCCGCGGATCGGCGTCTGATCGACCGCGATCACGCCCGCCGCGACGGGCACCGACCGATGCACCAGCGAACTCTTGCCGGACCCGGCGACACCGGTGATCACGCAGAGCACCCCGAGCGGGATATCGACGTCGACGTTCTGCAGGTTGTTCGCCGTCGCGCCCCGAATCTCCAACGCGCCCTTGGGCTCACGCACCGTTTCCTTGAGCGTCGCCCGGTCGTCGAAATGGCGGCCGGTGATCGTTCCACTGGCCCGCAGCCCCTCGACCGTGCCTTCGAAACAGACCGTGCCGCCGCCGGATCCGGCACCGGGGCCCAGATCCACGACATGGTCGGCGATCGCGATCGTCTCCGGCTTGTGCTCGACCACGAGCACCGTGTTTCCCTTGTCCCGCAACTGCAACAGCAGCTCGTTCATCCGCTGGATGTCGTGCGGATGCAGCCCGATGGTCGGCTCGTCGAACACATAGGTGACATCGGTGAGCGCCGACCCGAGATGCCGAATCATCTTGACCCGCTGCGCTTCACCGCCGGACAGCGTGCCCGAGGGGCGTTCCAGCGCGAGGTATCCGAGCCCGATTTCCACGAACGAATCCAGGGTGTGCACCAGCGAATCGAGCAGCGGCTTGACCGACGGTTCGTCCAGCGCGCGCACCCATTCCGCCAGATCGCGGATCTCCATCGAGCACAGGTCGGCGATGTTCTTGCGCTTGATCTTCGACGATCTCGCCTCCGCGCTGAGCCGGGTGCCGTCGCAGTCCGGACAGGTGGCGAAGGTGACCGCGCGGTCGACGAACGCGCGGATGTGCGGCTGCATCGACTCCCGGTCCTTGGCCAGGAACGACTTCTGGATCTTCGGGATCAACCCCTCGTAGGTGAGATTGACGCCGTCGACCTTGACCTTCACCGGCTCCTTGTAGAGGAAGTCGTTGAGTTCCTTCTTGGTGTACTTGCGGATCGGCTTGTCCGGGTCGACGAAGCCGGACTCGGCATACACCCGCACGGTCCAGAAGCTGTCGGATTTCCAGCCGGGAATGGTGAACGCGCCCTCGGTCAGGGATTTGGAGTCGTCGTAGAGCTGAGTGAGGTCGATGTCGGACACCGAGCCGCGCCCCTCGCAGCGCGGGCACATGCCGCCGGTGATCTTGAAGCTGCGGCGCTCCCGCACGGTCCGGCCTGCCCGCTCGATGCTCACCGCGCCCGCACCGCTGATCGACGCGACATTGAACGAGTACGCCTGCGGCGAGCCGATATGCGGCTTGCCGAGCCGGCTGAACAGGATGCGCAGCATCGCGTGCGCGTCGGTCGCGGTACCGACCGTGGAGCGCGGATCGGAGCCCATGCGCTGCTGATCGACGGTGATCACCGTGGTCAGCCCCTCGAGCACATCCACCTCGGGCCGGGCCTGCGTCGGCATGAAGCCCTGCACGAACGAGCTGTAGGTCTCGTTGATCAGCCGCTGCGACTCCGCGGCGATGGTGCTGAACACCAGCGAACTCTTGCCCGAGCCGGAGACGCCGGTGAACACGGTCAGCCTGCGCTTCGGGATCTCGATGCTGACATCGCGCAGGTTGTTCACCCGCGCACCGTGCACGCGGATCAGATCGTGACTGTCGGCAGTAGTGGTCATGGTGTCTCCATCCAACCGGTGATCGGTGCTGTCAGGCAGGGTTCGGACGAACGGCGCCGTGCTCGGCGCGGTAGGGCTGAACGTACATGGCAAACCGGTACGCCGGCTCAGCTCAGCTGCTGAATCCGGACCATGTTGCCTGCCGGATCGCGGAACGCGCAGTCACGCACCCCGTACGGCTGGTCGGTCGGTTCCTGGACCACCTCGGCGGCGGCGGCCTGCAACCGCTCGAAGGAGCCGTCGAGGTCCTTGGTTGCCAGCACGATGCTGCCGTAGGTGCCCTTGGCCATCATCTCGTCCACCGTGCGGCGCTCGTCGTCGGTGAGGCCGGGGGTGGCCGACGGCGGGAACAGGACGATGGAGATGCCGGGCTGATCGGCGGGGCCGACGGTGATCCAGCGCAGCCCGTTGTAGCCGACGTCGTTGCGGACCTCGAAGCCGATCAGGTCGCGGTAGAACGCGATGGCGGCGTCCGGGTCGTTCTGCGGGAGGAAGCTCGCGTGAATGGTGATCGTCATGCTGATCAGGCTAATTCCGGCGCGGCCTGCTGCGCTTCTCGATTCCTGATCGGTCTGGTGACCTGTTTGGCCACGCAGGACGGCATCCCCGCGGTCGCCGCCGCGGCGTCGCGCTTATAGGCGCTCGGCGGCACCCCGACCAGCTCGGTGAAGCGGGTGCTGAACGTGCCGAGGGACGAGCAGCCGACCGCGAAACAGACCTCGGTGACGCTCAGATCGCCGCGGCGCAGCAGGGCCATCGCGCGCTCGATCCGCCGGGTCATCAGATAGCTGTAGGGTGCCTCGCCGTAGGCGAGCTTGAACTGCCTGCTGAGGTGACCGGCGGACATGTGCGCGTCGCGGGCCAACGCCTCGACGTCGAGCGGTTGCGCGTACTCCCGGTCGATCCGATCGCGGACCCGGCGCAGCCGCGCGAGGTCGCGCAGGTGCGACGCGTCGGCGGAACTGCTGGTCATGGGTCCGATGGTGCCATGCCGGGTCGGAATTGCCCAGCGCGGAACGCCCGGCATATGCATTCTCGCGGTCGCCGCTCCGAATTACCGGCGAGTTTCGCGCTACCCGTGCGGCGAGAACTTAATGGACCTTAATTCTGTGGGGATGCACAGCGTCCTTCGATAGGACAGGATCGACGGTCGTGACCGCTAATCTCGACCATGAATCACCAACGCTCGAACAGCTACTCGATGATGCCGCATTGATGTCGTTCGAACATCAGGATCACTGTGTCCAGGTCCTCGGTGAGCATCGATGGCAGGTCAATTATGAACCGCCGCGGTTCGAGTTCTTCGGTGACCATCCGCTGGTGTGTACGCGGTTTCACGTTCTCGGCACGGCGGCGCCCGGACCGCAGAGCTGGCTGTGGAGCTGGGCGAACAACGATTGGTATCCGCCGGAGCTGACCGAACTCGCCCGCTCGGTACGCGATTACGGTCTCCGGCATGGGATTTCAGCGTTGCACACGGCCGAGGTGCCGTTCGCGCGGCTGCCCGGGTCACCGACCGAGCCGAGCCGGGTCACCTGGCTGATGGGCGAGCTGGCCAAGGCGGTGTCCGGCAGCTGGACCTGGTACAGCTGCGATGTCGGCGGCGGCACCCGGCTCGCGGTGCTGATCGAGCATCCCGATCTGGCGCTGCCCGCCCCGGAACTGCCCAGGGTCCGGCGGGTGCTCGATTGGGCGCTCGAGCTCGGCGTGCCCGACCACCGGCGCGTGCTGCACAGCTACGCCATGCAGCGGGGACTGGACCCGAGATTCAACCAGGACGGGTCGAAGCTGCGCATGACCAGCCCCGGCGTTCAGGTCGTCATCGCGTTCAACGCGAACGGTCACGTCACCGGGATGACGTCGTCGCGCGGCGCCGCCGATATCGGCTAGCCGGCGGTTAATCGCTGGCGCAGGCGACCGGACCGGCTAAGCTCGGACCCGCGGCGCTGACGAGCGTGACGAACTCCGAGCCGCGTCGGCCGGTCACCGACGACGACATTCGACCAGCCAGAGGCAGCGAGCAGCACGCTGCGAAGGTGTGGTGGCACCGCGACGGACCCGATCGCCCACACCTCCCGGGGACAGCAACCAGGAGGTGAAACCGATGCCACGCATTCTGTGTTCGGCCCTGCCGGCCACCCGGCCACGAAGCGAACCGGTGACCATCGAGGGATGGATACACCGGCGCAGGCAGCTGGCGCACGTCACATTCGTCGTGCTGCGCGACCGTTCCGGCTTCGCGCAGGTGGTCGCCACCGATCCGCAAGTCCGCGAACAGATTTCGGGGCTACCGGAGGAGACGGTGGTGCGCGTGACCGGGACGGCGGCGCAAAACGCCAAGGCGCCCGGCGGAATCGAGATCGTCGACCCGGCAGTGTGCCCGCTCGGCGCCCCCGCCGAGCCGCCGCCGGTCGAGCTGTGGCGGCCGAGCCTCGGCGTCACCCTGCCGACCGCGCTCGACCATGCGGCGATCACCTGGCGCCACCCCACCCGGCAGGCGGTGTGGCAGATCGCGGCCGCGTCGATGTCCGGCTTCCGCCTGCACCTCGACGGTGCCGGATTCACCGAGGTGACCACGCCGAAGATCGTCGGGAGATCGACCGAGTCCGGCGCAAATGTGTTCGCGCTGGACTACTTCGGCTCGACGGCCTATCTCGCGCAGTCGCCGCAGCTGTACAAGCAGATGCTCACCGGCGTCTTCGAACGGGTCTACGAGGTAGGTCCGGTGTTTCGCGCCGAACCGCACGACACCGCCCGGCACCTCGCCGAATACGTCTCTCTCGACGTCGAATTCGGTTTCATCCGCGACCACCGCGACGTACTCGCCCGGCTGCGCGACGTGCTCGCCGCGATGGTGGGCGCGATCGGCGAAAAGGCCGGGGACGCGGTGCGAACCGTGGGCGCCGAGCTGCCGCGCGTGCCCGAGCGGATCCCGGTCATTCACTTCCGCGAAGCCCTCGAACTGGTCGGCGCGGCACCGGACGAACCCGACCTCGCACCCGAGCACGAACGCTGTCTCGGCGCCTGGGCGAAATCGCGGTTCGACTCGGATTTCCTTGCGGTAGAGGGATATCCGGCGATCAAGCGGCCGTTCTACACCCATCCCCAGCCGAACGACCCGCGCTGGACGAACTCCTTCGACCTGCTCTTCCGCGGCCTGGAACTGGTCACCGGCGGCCAGCGGTTGCACAACCACGCGGACTACCTCGAGGCGCTGGCGGCCCGCGGTGACGACCCCGCCGAATACGCCCCCTACCTCGAGGCCATGCGGCACGGCATGCCCCCGCACGGCGGCTTCGCCATCGGCCTGGAGCGCTGGGTCAGCCGCCTGATCGGGGCCGACAACATCCGCCAGGCAACGCTGTTCCCCCGCGACGTGCACCGCCTCAGCCCCTGAACCTCGAACGGGACATCCCGTGGCGCACCTCGGGTTTCGCCGCTGGGATGTCCCCGTCGAGACACTGGCGGTACGGTGGTGGCCAGCGATTACCGGGTCACGGCGAGAGTGGGGAAGATGACGATCATCGGCAGGTCCGTGCGACGGCTCGAGCCAGGCGGCCGCGGCACCCAGGTGTTCGGCGAGCCCTACGAAACCGCCGACGGGTCCACCGTCATCACCGTCACCCGGCTCGGCGGCGGCCCGTTCGCGCCGTCGCCCCTCGGCATCTTCGTCATCAACGACGGCAAGGTGTCCTGGGAGGCGGCGGTCGACCACACGCGCTTGGGGCTGTTCGCCGAGTTCATCGGGCTGGCGGCGGCGGTGATCGCGACCCTCGCGGTATTCCGCCGCCCGCCGTGGCCCGACCTGTCCGCCGCCGGATTGTCCGCGATGCAGAAATTCAGGTCGGGCGCGAAGTAGACGCGAGCCGGCCGATCAGCGCGTTTCGTAGACGTAGCAACCGAATCCGTCGACCCGGGCCGGCAGCGACGCCTCGCCGAAGGCGCTCTTGGATTCGCCTTCGCAGACCGCGACGACGTCCGGCTTCGGCTGCACGCCGCGCTGATGCAGCTTGAATTTCTGCTTGATCGGACCGGCGTCCGGTGCGCCGTTGCTCGCCTGGCAATTCCCCGATCCCTTCGCGCCGACCTCCTCCGGCTCCTCGATGGAGTCGCAGATGTAGGTCCACTGCTCCTCGGCGGTGGCGGCCGAGGCGAGAGCGGTCAGACCGGCCGCCGCCGCGATGAACAAGATTGCGAGGGTGACGATCCGGGCCGGGCGAAAGCGCATGACAATCCCCATTCTGTACGGTGTCGTTCCAGGCGATAGCGCGAACCGTAGCGGAATAGCGCGACGCGTTGTCCGATTTCCAGCGGGTGTCGCGGGCGAATCATCGACCGCCGAAAAGCCGGACCGAAACTCCGCAAAAGGCGGCGACGTTTATCCGCAATTACCGGAGAAACGCGGTTTGTCGAAGTCGGGCAATCAGCAGGTTTCCCGCCAGGCGTCGAGTTCGCGGTGCTTCCGGATCGACGACAGGCCGAGCCGAGCCGAGTCCGCGCAGAACTCGGTGAGCTTCAGCGTGTACTCCGCGTGGAATACCGGCTTGCCCGCGGCGAGGAACGGCGTCAGCTTGTCGCAGCTGGCCCGCTCCTCGAAGCACTGTTCGTTGACCGAGAAATCGAACAGCCCGGCCAGCGTGGACACCTGGTCCAGGTCGTTCTTCAATCCGATGGCCAGGCCGCGATCGTGCGCGAGACCGGCCAGCATGCGGTTGTACGCCAGCTGATCGGCCGCGGAGATCTTCAGATCGCCGGTGTTCTGCCGGTGCAGATCCGCCCAGTCCGGCTCGACGCCGTCGAATCCCTTCTGCTTGCACAGATCCATCCGCTTCGCCATCAGCGGCTTCAGCACGTCGATCTGTTTGATGTCGAGCCAGCGCTCGTCGTCCCACTCCGGGACCGGACCGCTCTTCACGCTGTCCGGAAAATCGCCCGCGTCCGGCCGATACGGCTCCCACGAACCGCCCGACAGATAGCAGATCACCTTGCGTCCCCGATCGTGCAGGGTTTTCACGGTCGCGGCCGGATTCTCGAACAGGTCGATGTCATAGACCTGGGCGTTGATCGAGGTGTCGACCGGCTCGCCGTGCAGCTGCCACTGCCAGGTGAGGCCCCGCTCCGGATGCCACCACGGACCCGGGTCCGCCATGGCGGTTCCGAAGGAGCACGCCGCGGCGACGGTCGCGACGGCGGCGAAGACGGTCGTGCGCAGCCGGCGGCGCGAGGCTCGTGCGAAAACCATGCCCGCACAGTAGAACCGGATCGTCCGGCCCGTTCGATGAAGTTCTTACTGTTCACCGGACGACCCGACGCCGTCACCGTGCCGCCGGCCACAACGTGGCAACTCGTATGCTCGGTGCGCAGTCGTGACGAGGAAGAGGGAGCATCCATGGCGGATCGGGAAGTGCTGACCTGGGATCTGTTCGGTTCGGCGAGTCGGGAGTTGGCGACCACGATCGCGGACGACGGGTTCGAGCCCGATCTGATCCTGTCCATCGCCCGCGGCGGATTGTTCGTGGCGGGCGCGCTCGGCTACGCGCTGGACGTGAAGAACCTGCACGTGATGAACGTCGAGTTCTACACCGGCATCGACCAGCGCCTGGACCTGCCGGTCATGTTGCCGCCGGTGCCGCAGGCGGTCGACCTGGCCGGGGCGACCGTGCTGGTCGCCGACGACGTGGCCGACACCGGCGCCACGCTCAAGCTGGTCCGCGACTTCTGCGAGGACCACGTCGCCGAGGTCCGCTGCGCGGTGATCTACCAGAAGCCGCGCTCGGAGGTCGACTGCGAATACGTGTGGAAGCACACCGACCGCTGGATCAACTTCCCCTGGTCCACCGAGCCGCCGGTGGTGCAGCGACAGGTCAAGGTGCTCGACGCGTAACCGCGCTCAGTGCTCCTTGCGCGCGACGGCGACCGCGTCGAGGCGCTCGCCGAGCGCGTTGACCTGATCGCGCAGGGCGATGAGGTCGTCGAGCGGGTAGCCGACCGAGTCCATCACCGACTCGATCATCTCCTTCGCCTGACGCTGCAGGGCCAGACCCGCTTCGGTCGCGCGCAGTTCGACCGAGCGGCGGTCGTGCGCGCTGCGCACGCTCTCCACGAAACCGTGCGACTGTAGTCGCTGGATCAGCGGCGAGACGGTGCCGTAGTCCAGGCACAGTTGCTCGCCGAGCTCCTTCATCGTCATCCCGGGCCGTTCCCACAGCGCCAGCAGGGCCAGGTACTGCGGGTAGGTGATCTCCATGGCCTCGAGGAACGGCCGGTAGGCGGCGGTCATCGAGCGCGAGGTGGAGTACAGGGCGAAACACAGCTGGTTCGACAGCGACAGCAGGTCGTGATCGGAATCCCCGGCGGTTGCGGTGGTGCCCGGCGCTGCGGCCGGTTCGACACGCACCGCGGAACTGGGATGCGCTACTTCGGGCATTCAATCACCTTACGCCAGCGAGTTTGCCGCTGCTCATGGGCTATTCCGCTGTGCACGCGCCGGTTCCGGCCGATTACGATCTCGCTGACGCAATCAGTGGATCGCCCCCTGCCCCTTGTCTACAGTGACCCGGACATCCGATGAATTGGGGGGTTAGTTGCGGTCGCGTTGGTACCGGTTCTCGAGCGATCGCTGGAGCACATTCGGCCTTGTCGTGGTCGTCTTCTTCGTCGTGGTCGCGGCGTTCGCGCCGCTGATCAACGATCTCCTCGACATCGATCCGTACACATTCCATGCCGAGACCCTCGACGCGCAGAGCGTGCCGTCCGGCCGGTTCGGCGGCGCGAGCGCCGCGCACCCGTTAGGCGTCGAGCCGTTGACCGGTCGAGATCTGTTGGCGGTCATCGTCGCCGGTACTCGGACCTCGCTGTTCATCGCGCTCGGCGCGCTGGCGATCTCGACACTGCTCGGCCTCGTGATCGGCGTTACCGCCGGGTTCGCCGGCGGCTGGGTGGATCGGATCCTGTCCGGTGCGATCAATGTGCTCTTCGGCTTTCCGTCGCTGCTGTTCATGATCGCGCTCAGCGCGGTGCTGCCCGCCACCTTCCCGCGCCCGGTGCTGGTGGTGTTCATCGTGGGCATCTTCGGGTGGCCCGGCATGGCGAGAGTGATTCGGGCGCAGGCCTTGTCGCTGCGCAACCGGAATTTCGTCCGGGCCGCGCTGGTGATCGGGGTTTCGCCGCTGCACGCCTTGGTGCGCGAGGTGCTGCCGAATCTGCGCGCTCTGGTAGTGGTTTTCGCCACCACGAGCATGCCGGGGCTCATCGCGACCGAGGCCTCGCTGTCGTTCCTCGGCGTGGGTGTGCCCGCGCCGACACCGTCGTGGGGCCGGTCGATCGGTGACGCGGTGGCCTGGGTGCAGACAGACCCGTGGTTCCTGATCTTTCCCGGAATCGCCCTGGTCCTGCTGACATTGGGGTTCAACCTGGTCGGCGACGGTCTACGGAATGCGTTCAACGCGGCATGAGGTGGACGATCGTGCGCCGTCGGCTCTCGTCGTCGGCAGTGAAGCTGCTGGTCTCGCTCGGTGTCCTGCTCATCGTCGCGTTCCTGACCTACGCGGTGTTCTACCTGCTGCCCGCCGATCCGGCGCAGCTCGCCTGCGGAAAGCCCTGTACCCCGGACAATCTGCTCAAGGCGCAGCTGTACATGGGCCTCGATCATCCGTGGTATCAGCAGTTCTTCGACTTCGTCGGCGGCGTCGTCGCCGGTCGCAGCTACGGGTCGGGGCTGGCGACGATCCAGTGCGCCGCACCGTGTTTCGGCTATTCCTTCCAGCAGAACGAGTCGGTCGCGTCGCTGATCTTCGAGCGCTTCCCGATCACGCTGTCCATCGCGATCGGCGCCGGGGTGCTGTGGCTGATCCTCGGTGTCGGCGCCGGATTGGTCGCGGCCCGGCGACCGGGTAAGCCGACCGATCGGGTCGTCACCTCGTTGGCCGCGCTCGGATTGTCGACCCCGACGTATCTGCTCGGTCTGCTCGTGGTGCTGCTGTTCGGGTTCACGCTCAACGTCATTCCGGTGAGCGGCTACGTGCCGCTGAGTTCGGGTGTGGTCCAGTGGGCCTGGCACCTGGTCGCGCCCTGGGTCGTGCTCGCCCTGGTGAATGCCGCGATGTACGCACGCATTTCGCGCAATCAGCTGATCGAGATCTTCCGTGAGGACTTCATTCGCACCGCGCGGGCCAACGGCCTGGCCGAGCGGCGGGTCGTCTTCGGTCACGCGGTGCGCAACATTCTCGCGCCGATCCTGACCTTGTTCGCGGTCGACCTCGGCGCGCTGCTGGGCGGGGCGGTCATCACCGAACAGGTCTTCGGGATGCCCGGCCTGGGCCGGCTGCTCATCGATGCGGTCCACACCATCGACCTCCCGGTCATCGTCGGGGTCACCATCTTCTCCGCCGCGATCGTTCTGATCGCCAATTTCCTCGTAGACGCGGTTCTCGGACTGCTCGATCCCAGGGTGAAGTGATGAAGAAACAGTCCAAGACGGCACTCGCCGCCGCCGCGCTGGCGGTCGCGCTCTCGGTGACGTCCTGCAATGCCAATCCGACCGACGGCGCCGGGAACAGCACGCAATCCGTGCCGCCGCAGAAGGGCGGGACGCTGCGGATCCTGTCGTCGAACACCGACTTCAATTTCGACCCGGCCAAGTCGACGAACCTGGCCATCACCTCGCTCAGTCTCATCGCGCGCCGGCTCACCACCTGGCAGGCCGAACCCGGCAAAGCGATGACGCCGATCCCGGATCTCGCCACCGATACCGGAACCACCGCCGACGGCGGGCGCACCTGGAAGTACACGCTCAAGGACGACCTGAAATTCCAGGACGGTTCGCCGATCACCTCGGCGGATATCAAATACGGCCTGGAACGGTCGTTCGCGCCGTTGCTGTCCGGCGGCTTCACCTACCACCGCACGCTGCTCCAGGGCGGCGAGGCGTATGACGGCCCGTACAACGGCAAGTCGCTCGACTCCATCGAGACCCCCGACGCGAAGACGCTGATCTTCCACCTCAACAAGCCGTTCGGCGATTTCCCCTGGATCGCTTCCCAACCCGCGTTCACGCCGGTGCCCAAGGCGAAGGACAACCCGGCCACGTACTTCCAGTCACCGGTCGCCTCGGGTCCGTACCAGGTGGAGAAATTCGACAAGGCGTCCGAGGTTGTCCTGGTGCGCAACCCGAACTGGGATCCGAAGACCGACACCGCGCGCACGGCCGGTCCCGATCGGGTGATCTTCCAGCTCGGGATGCAGCAGACGACGATCAGCCAGGAGCTGATCGCCGACACCGGCACGGCCAGGTCCGCGTTCTCCGCCTCGTTCGTGCCCGCCTCGCAGCTGCCGCTGATCCGGTCGAACCCGTCGGCGAAGAACCGGATCGCCGAGGCCGGCGGCGGATCGCTCTATCAGTTGCAGCTCAACGTGAGCAAGGCGCCGCTCAACGATCCGAAGGTCCGGCAGGCCATCGTCTACGCGACGGACAAGCAGGCGTTCCGCACCTCGCTCGGCGGGGAGTCCCGCGGCGACTACGCGACCACCAACATCCCGCCGGCCATCCCCGGCTACCAGAAGTTCGACGCCTTCCCGACCCAGCCGACCGGTGACGTGGCGAAGGCGAAGCAACTGCTCGCCGAATCGGGACACCCCGACGGCATCGACCTGGTGCTGGTGACCAAGAACGACGCGACCAATTCCGCGGGCGGTCAGGCCATCGAAGCCGGGCTGCGGCGGGCGGGTATCCGGGTCACCATCCAGGCCCTCGACAACGCCAGCTACGACGACATCACCCAGCACAAGGACGGGTCCGGCTACGACCTGGCCCTGGCCAGTTGGCAGGCCGACTTCCCGAGCGCGGCGTCGATGCTGCAGCCCAGCTTCGGCACCTCGGAGATCGGCAACGGCGGCTTCAACGTCTCCCGCTACAGCAATCCGCGGGTCGACGACCTGATCGAAAGGGCGACCGCGGAGGTCGACCCGAAGCGGGCGGGTGAACTGTGGCTCGAGGTCGACCGGATCGTCACCGGCGACGCCGCGAACGTGCCGCTGGTCAACTCGGTGAACACGTTCATCTTCGGCAGCGACGTCCGCAACTTCTACCTGCCGCCGTTCCCCGCCTACCCGGTGTACTTCAAAGTCTCGCTCGCGCAATGACACCGCCGCCGGTTCTGGCCGTCCGCGATCTCGGTATAGCGATCGACGGCCGGACCATCGTGCGCGACCTCGGTTTCACCGTCGAACGCGGCAAAACCCTTGCGCTGGTTGGTGAATCCGGTTCCGGCAAGTCGCTCACCGCGCTGTCGGTGCTCGGCCTGCTGCCGCCGGGTTCGACCACGACCGGCACCGTGGCCCTGTCCGGCAAGAGCTTGTTCGGGATGCGGCCCGAAGCGCTGCGGCAGATACGCAGGAGCGAGATCGGGGTGGTGTTCCAGGATCCGGCGGCCGCGTTCGACCCGGTGTATCGGATCGGTGCGCAGCTGCGCGAGGTGATCCGCACCGATCGCGCGTATTCCAAGCGGCAGGCGGATTCGCTGGTGCTGGAGCTGTTCGAACGCGTCAAGATCGGCGATCCGGCGCGGGTGGCGGCCAGCTATCCGCACGAGATCTCCGGCGGGCAGTTGCAGCGCGCCATGATCGCGATGGCGATATCCCGGGCGCCCCAACTGATCATCGCCGACGAACCGACCACCGCGCTCGACGCGAATGTGCAGGCCGAGGTGCTCCAGCTGTTTCGAGAGTTGCAGCAGGACAACGACATCGCCCTGGTGCTGATCACGCACGACATGGGCGTGGTCGCCGATCTGGCCGACGATGTCGTCGTGCTGCGCGACGGCAGCCCGGTCGAATCGGGGCCGGCCGCGCAGGTACTCACCGCCCCGCGGCAGGACTATACGAAAACGCTGCTCGCGGCGGTGCTGCAGCTGGCGGCGCCGGTGCCGAATTCGGCTGCCGAACAGGCGAAGCCGGTCATCGAGGTGGAAAATCTGACCGTCGACTACCGTAAGGCCGGTGCCAGGTTCACCGCCTTGCGGGAGGCGAATCTGGTTGTCCGCGAACATCAGATCGTGGCCCTCGTCGGCGAGTCCGGTGCCGGGAAGTCGACGCTGGGGCGCGCGTTGTGCGGGCTGGTCACCCCCGCGGCGGGCCGGGTCGCCCTGAACGGTGAGTCGATCGCGGTGCTACGCAAGCGAAGCCGCCGCGCACTCGGCAAACAGCTCGGCGTGGTGTTCCAAGATCCGATGTCGTCGTTGAATCCGCAGCACACGGTGCGGCAATCGATCGAACTGCCGTTGCGCGTGCACACCGAGCTCGACGATGAGCGACGGCGCGAACGCGTCGAGGAGCTGCTCGACGAGGTATCGCTCGACCGAGGCCTGATCGCGCGCTACCCGCGCCAGCTCTCCGGCGGACAGCGCCAGCGGGTGGCCATCGCCCGCGCGCTGGCCGTGCAACCCGATGTGCTCGTGCTGGACGAGCCGACCAGCGCCCTGGACGCGGCCGTTCAAGCGTCGGTGCTGGCGCTGATCCGGCGGCTGCAATCGAAACTCGGCTTCGCGGCGGTGTTCATCACCCACGATTTCGCGATCGTCCAGCAACTCGCCGACCACGTGGTGGTCCTGCGCGACGGCGCCATCGTCGAACAGGGTCCCACCCCACAGGTGCTCACCGAACCCTGCTCGGCCTACACCCGGCGCCTGTTGCTGGCGGTGCCGGTGGCCGATCCAGAGGCTCAGCTGCGTCGGCGCGAGCTGTGGGCGCGCACGCAACCGGGTCTGCTGGTCAACTCGCTCGATTGATGATTTGCTGTCAGTTGTCTGATCTCGTTATCTCCCGGACCGATCAGGAAGGGAACACGATGAGCACAGAACTTTCCGACACCGCGATCGCGCCCGCGTCGGCGCGCGTCCGGGCAATGCCCGCGGTCAGCCGGGATCGCGAGGCGGGCCGCGCGGCCAGGGCCCGCGCGCCGCGGCGGTCGGCGGGTGACTGGGATCCGAGCGGTCGTTCGATGTCGGCGCTCGGCCGGTTGCGCGCCCAGGAGGCGGTGCGCGACGCCGAGTTGCTGCCGTTGCGCTACGCCAGGATGAGCTCGTCACCGTGGGCGTATCTGCGCGGCGCGGCGGCGGTGATGGCCGCGGATCTGGCGGCGCGCGCGCATTCCGGCTTGATGGTGCAGATGTGCGGGGACGCGCACATTCTCAATTTCGGGTTGTGGGCGTCGCCGGAGCGGCAATTGCTGTTCGACGCTCGGGATTTCGACGAGACCCTGCCCGGTCCGTTCGAGTGGGACCTCGAGCGGCTCTGCACGAGCGTGTACGTGCTCGCGGCCACCGAGGGGATCGCGGCGTCGACGGCGGACGCGGCGGCGGCAGCGGCCGTCGATGGTTATCGCACGGCGATGCGCCGCTATGCCCGATCGGGCGAATTGGACGTGTGGTACGACCGGATCACCGCGGATGTTCCGTTGCGGCGCTTGGACTCCCAGTTCGCCAAACACGCCAAACGGACGATCGGCAAGCAGAGCAAGACGCGCTCGCAGGAGGGGACGGCGCGCCAGCTGGTCACCGTAGTGAACGGGCAGCGGCGCATTGCCGATGATCCGATCAAACGCCGCCACGTCGAGCTCACCGATGTGGACGAGATCCGGATGTACGAGCAGATCTTCGACACCTATCTGGCGTCGATCCCGCCCCACCTGATCCGGCTCGTCGCTCGCTTCTCCCGGCTGGACACGGTCCAGCAGGTGGTCGGGGTGGGCAGCGTCGGAATGCGGGTCTACCTGCATCTCATGGAGGGCGACAGCGGCGAGCTGGTCTTCTTCCAGATGAAGCAGGCCACCGCCTCGGTTTATGCGGAGTTCCTCGGCCCGAGCGAGTTCGGCAACCACGGCGAGCGGGTCTGCGTCGGCCAGCGGTTGATGCAGTCCGCAAGCGACATCTTTCTCGGCTCGGTCCGCGTAGACGGAATCGATTACTACACAAGACAATTCCGCGACATGAAGATCATCCCCAGCGGTAGTCAGATCGCGGGCTACCTACCGCAGTTCGCCGAGACGTGCGGTTCGGCGCTGGCCAAGTCACACGCTCGCAGCGGCGAACCCGAGGCGATCGAGGCGTACATCGGGAAGGGCGCGGCCTTCACCGCCGGGATTCTCGATTTCGCCCGCGCGTACGCGGCGCAGACGCATACCGATCACGCCGCGCTGGTAGCGGCGATCGAGTCCGGCGAGGTGCGGGCCGCGGAGCGCGGCTGGTGATTCAGTCCCGGCCTCGCCAGCCCGCCGGGTCGACGCCGCCGGGGATGGGGTCGGCGGGCGCGTAGGGCGCGCGGGTGAATACATAGCTCACCAGTTCCAGGCGCGTTGCCGTACCGTCCTGGCCGCGCCCGAAGCGCAGGCGTTCGCCGGCGTAGTAGCCGTCCAGGCCGGTCCAGGAGCCGTCGGGTTCGGAGCGGAACCGGGACTGCCTGCCGCCGTGCGCGAGCGCCTCGAGCTGGAGCAGGCCGTCGGCGCGCAGGCGCAGCGCGATCGAGGCGGTGCCCCAGTACCAGGTTCCGGTGAGCGCCAACAGGTTCGGGTCCACGGCGGGCGCGGGCAGCCATTCCTCGGGCAACGCCGGTTCGTGCTCGGCCAGGATGTCCAGCAGCGCGAGGTCCAGCTTGCCCCGGATGCCGCCGTAGGTGGTGTTGGACAGGAACAGCACGCCGGTGCGATCTTTGGGGTCGGCCCACACATTGGCGATGAAGCCGGGCATGGCGCCGCTGTGCCCGGCCAACCGGCGGCCCCGGTGGCGCCGCAGCTGGAAGCCGAGCCCGTATCCCATACTCCACTCGTCGCCGTCGTCGACCGTGGCGGGGTCCCGCATCTCCGCCAGGGTGTCGGCCGCGAGCACGTCGCCGGTGTCGCCGCCGACGAACGCCGCCCAGCGGGCGAGGTCCTGCACCGTGGACCACAGCTGACCGGCCGCGCCCATCGCGCCGTGGTCGTGTGCGGGTTCGGCGAGCACGACGTCCGCCCAGGGATGCACCGCGCACCCGGTGGCGTGCGGCGGCGCGGGCGACACCGTGGTGCGCGTCATGCCCAGCGGGACAAGCACTTCGGCGTGCAGCGCGGCGAACCAGCTGTGCCCGCGCAGCCGGGCGACCAACTCGCCGAGCGCGGCGAAGCCGACGTTCGAATAGTGGAACCGCCGGCCCGCGCGGTGCACCAGCGCCCGGCTGTCCGCGTCGCCGTCCAGGCTGTCGGCCAGTTCGGCCCAGTCGCCGCCCGCGGTGCGCTCCCACCATTCGCCGGGCGACTCCGCGCGCAGGCCCGCGGTGTGCGAGAGGAGCTGAGCGACCGTCCGGTCTCCCAGCGGTGCGCCGGGCACATGCTTGGCCACCGGATCAGCCAGGTCGAGCTTGCCCTCGTCGCGCAGTCGTAGCACCACGGTGGCCACCATCGACTTGGTGATCGAGCCGATGCGGTACTGCGTATCGGTCGTCGGAAGGTGCCCGTCGACGCGGCCTCTGGCGCCGGACCACACGAGCGCGCCCTCGCGCACCACCGCGGCGATGAGCGACGGCACGCGGTATTCCGCCTGCTCGACGGCGACCCGATGCAACAACGCCCGCTCGGTCGAGGGCAACAGCATTGCGTGACTTCCCTTCACTCACCCGGCAACGCGTACCGCCACCATGGCCCGCCTACGTCGTCCCCAGGGTATCGCCGGGCCCGGCGATACCCTGGTGTGGCCGGTCGGCGCAGGCCCGAATCCGCCCGCCTCCACCGTCACTCGACGGCGGAGGCGGGCATCGGGTCATCGATGGCGGGTGATCACCACGGGCTTGATCTCGGTGGGGACGCCGGCGAAGGCGGAGACCGGGATCCCGAAGGATGCGGCGAGGACCTCCCTGGGCAGGGAGTTGAGCGTGCCGACGATGCCGATGTCGTCGTTGGGCTCACCCGCGCTGGTGTTGAACATGACGAGCACGTCCAAAGGCGTATCGGCGCTGGCATTTTCGAAGTAGTGGAAGTATCCCTGCGGGGCGAAGACCAGATCGCCCTGCCCGGCTTCGAACACGTCGTTGTGGTAGGTGCCGTCCGGATGCGTCCCCAGAATGGACCACTTCGCCCGGCCCGCGATGATGAAGTTCAGCTCCCAGGCCGAGGGATGCCAGTGCGGCTCCCGGATACCGCCGCCGTCGAGATGGACGAAGTACACCGATCCCTTCTGCCCCTTCAACACCGGGAAATTGTCTTCGTTGGCGCCTTGCAGATAACCGCCGTCGTGCATGGCACGTTCCGATGCCGTCAGCTTGAACAGATGCGGCGCGTTGTTGAGGTTGCTGTCCACAGCGCCCTCGTTCCCGAGCCCGTCCGGCGCCGCGGGACTCGCCGCCGCCGCCCCGACCAGGCCGCCGCCCAGTGCCGCCGCGCCCACGGCGACCACACCGGTGCCGATCAGTGCCCGGCGGCCGATCGCGCCATTGTCGTTGTCCTGCTTCACATTCACGTCGTCAGTCATGTCGCCGTCTCTCCCGAAGCATCAGTCACACACGGATTTAGTTAGCACCTCTAAAGTTCAAGCTAACCCGGTCACGCGCACCCAGCCAGGTGACACCCGCCACAGTCGCACACGCCGCCGATGACTGCCCGCATACACGCCGCGCGGCCCGCAAATCCCTTGCGTGTCAACCCTTCCCGCCGTCGCACCAACCTGGCCGCAGCGTCAGGGTTAGGCCGCCGCACCGGCGGTGCCCGGAATCCGCGGCTCGGTCTGGCTGGCCGGCGTGGCGGCCGCGATGTTCTTTCTGTGGCACGTGGCCGTTCCACTGACGGCGATGACCGCGCTGGGCGGCCTGGCCTTCGGCACCGTGCTCACGCTCCCCTACCTGGTGGACCGGCTGCTCGCGCCGCGGCTGGGCACGGTCGCGCGCCTACTGTTGCTTCCGATGACGTTGGCGGCGTGCGAGTTCCTGCTCGGGGTGTTCGGCCCGTTCGGCACCGTCTACGGCCTGCTCGCCGACACCCAGTACACGAATGCCGCTCTGCTGCAAATGATCTCGGCGTCCGGCCCATACTCGGTCGGGTTCCTCGTCGGCGGACTCGCCACCGTCGTCAACGATCTGTGGGAGCGTCCCCGGTCGTGGCGCGCCACCCGCACGCCCGGCGTCTACGTGGCCGTGCTCGGCGTCGTAATCGTCGGCGGCAGCGCACGTTTGGCGTTCTTCCCGGTATCGACCGCGCAGACCGTGCGCATCGCCGGGATCAACCCGAGCATGACGGCGATGGCTGCGCAGATGAGCGGGAATCGACGGCGGTCATCGACGGCCTGTTCGACGGCACCCGGCGGGCCGCCCGAGCGGGCGCGAAAATCGCGCTGTGGTCGGAGAACGCGGCCAGAATCTCGGTGCCGGGCGAGCCGGCTTCCTCGCCGCCGCGCAGACCCTGGCCCGGCAGGAGCAGATCTATCTGAACGTCGCCGTGCACGTCTACCTGCCGACCGCACCCTACGGCCGTGACGAGACTCATTTCCTCGCACCGGACGGCGCGATCCTGTGGACCTACCAGAAGTCCCACCCGATCCCGGGCCTGGAGACCTACACCCCGGGTGACGGCAAGGTCCCGGTGGCGGACACGCCATACGCCACCAAGGACACCACCGTCGATCACGACCCGTGGATCGTGGACGTGCCGATCCACGGCACCACGACGCTCTACCGGCTCACCGGCGACCTCTTCGCCTGGCTGTGCCTGGGCGGCACGATCGCCCTGATCGCGGCCGGAATCGGACTGCGCCCCAAGGCCTTCCGGACGGCACGTGCCGATGGTCGGGTGCCGTCACGAGATCATGGGGTCCACGGGTCCGAGTAGGCGCGGTAGGTGCCGAACGGGAGGGTCGCGTCGTAGACCAGTTCGCCGACCGGGGAGAACTCGGAAATGCGTGGCACGACGCCCCAGCTGACCAGTGTGTTCCCGTTCGGCAGGCCCTGCGCGTTGCCCATCGCCACGGTGACCAGCCCACTGGGATGAGTCTGGTTGCGTACCAACGTCGCTCGCCGGGCGTCGAGGTCGAGACGGATCCATTGCACGCCGGACGGACCGAGCGTGCTCGGCCCGCTGGAATTGTTGTCGAACAGCCGCAGCGTTGCCGGGTCGCTGAATTCCGCGTCGTGCTGAAAGCCGAACTGAACGCCCGGCCCCAGTTCGAAGCTGGAGTTCTGGCCGCCGAGTTGCCAGTTGATCGCACCGGTCCGGATATCGATGTCGTAGACCGCCGAGGTGTTGCGCAGGGAGACGACCAGGTCGCCCGCCGGGTCCAGCGCGATCGAATTCATATGGTAGGGGTCATAACTCGTGTTGCCGGGGAGCAGACCCGGCACCAGGGTGTCGGTCAGCGGGATGTGCGCCGCGGCGCTCCACTGGAACAGCACCTCGTTCGTCGCGACGTCGACCACCGAGGCGATGCAGTCGAACATCGTGCCGTCCCTCGGGCCACCGATCGCGGTGAGGTCGGCGGCGACCTCCCGGTACGCGGTGATCAGGGCGCGGCCGTCGGGGGTGAGCCGGAATTCGTGTACATCGGAACTGAGCCCCGGACCGGGCGTGACGGTGGCGATGATCCGATAGTGGTCGTCGGCGAGGTAATCGACGCCGGAGCCGTGCCCGCCGACGGTCGTGCCCTGCCACCAGGTCAGCACCGGTTGGCCCCGATAGGTCTGGGTACGGAAGTTCGCCACCCCCAGGCCGGGAGGTGGTGTGTAGCGCCAGATCTCGCGGCCGGAGCGATCCGCGATCACGTTGGCGGGCGCACCGCCCGGCAACCCGGCAAGTGCCGCACCGACCGCGGGGACCAGCGCCGCCGCGCTCACACCGGCGGTGTAGAAGATGTACGCCGGGGCGTTGCCCGATCGATCCACCTCGACCGTGTAGGACGCCGTCCCGATCGGCGGAGTCGGCAGCAACGGCAGGCTCGCCGCCGCGGGCATCGCCACTCCCACGAACAGCGAAACAGCGGCCACCACAATAAGAATGAAGCGAACCGGCCCGAAACGACTCATCTTCCTGGTGCCTCTGTGCGATTGATCAGTTTTATCCAGCGCAAGGGCGACACCGGCCGCGAGCGGCAAATATCGCGTGAACCATGTACTTTACCGCGCCCCGACGACTACCGCGGCGGTTGCCGCGAAGTCGCCCATGCCGATCCGGAGGTGTCGCCATGAGCACTGACCCCGCTGTCATCAACCCCGATCTGTATCGGGTGATCTTCGAGAATGAACGCGTGCGCGTCCTCGAATACCGCGACCGGTCCGGCGACCGGACCCAGCCGCATGATCACCCGGACAGCGTGCTGTATCCCTTGACGTCGTTTCGCCGCCGGATCACCGCCGACGGCAGGCAGGTGGAGGCCGCCCTCACGCAAGGGCAGGTGCGCTGGGTCGGTGCGCGGGAGCACTCCGGCGAGAACATCGGCGACACCGAAACACACGCGCTGTTCATCGAATTGAAGGAAGCACCGCCCGGCCGGACCGACTCCGTGCTGGGTCCGAGCTCCGCCTGACGGTGCGGCCGGGCCGATGGGCGGTCATCGCCCCCACAGCGATTCGTCGATCGGGCCGGTACCCAGGTCTGCGACGAAGTCGGTGGCGATCCGGCCGACGAGCGCACGATCGACTCCCCCGCACCGATTCACCGACGCGTGGATGCGGCCATAGGCCTCGACGACGTTGACGCCGATGAAGGCCGGCCCCGGCGGTGCGATCGAGACCGTGATCCGCGGTGGCGCCGACCCTGCGGGCGGCGGGGCGGTCGACCACCTGGTCCCGTACGACATCATCAGGCGGACAGGCCCGTCCGCGCGCGCCGATGGCCGACCGGAGCCATGCGTCCGCGCGCGCTGCACGGCCCGGCCGAAGATGAGCAGCGGCAGCCCGCTGTCGACGATGCCGCCGATCCGCGCGCTCAGCTCGGTCGGGGTGTCCGAGTCCAGGATCGGCACGGACTTCGACCAGCTGAAGTTGCCGTCGACCGGCCCGCGGTCGGCAAGATAGCGCCGCAGGTCGACCATGAAGACCACCGTGCCGTCGACCTGGAGCCCATGATGTCGGCACAGCAGCAGTGCCCGCAGGGTCATGATCGACATGACCGACGCCGCCGATCCCCGCGCCGCACGAAACCGCCGAACCCCCTGCGCAAACGACGCGGAACTGGTGGCCGCCACCGTCGTCGTGCCGGACGGCGGACCGGCGACGTGCACCACCTTCTCGGTGCCGCCGGTGCGCAGGCGCCCCAGCTGCCGGTGGATCGAGACTGCCTGCGGCAGCTTCGATCCGGGGCGGCAGAAGGTGGCCAGCAGTCCGCGGGTCAGCGGGCCTGCGCACCGATCGGCGCCGAAGTCTGGTCGATTGTCCTGCGCCAGCAGCCATCCCACGAAATCCCAGCTGGCCGTGCCGTCACCCAGCGCGTGCGAGTAGTAGAGCCGCGCCCAGTCGCCGCCGAGGGTGAGCCGGAACGGTAACCCGCGCAGATCGCGCGTATCCGGCAACGACGAGCCGTCCGCCGGACCGCCCTCCGCAGAGCTCCGCACCAGCGCTTCCAGGAACGCGGCCGCCCACTCGTGCGCCGGCCGTCCGGTCCGGCCCCGCTCCACATCCAGTAACCGCACCCGGACGTCGTCCGGGTGCGCGACGCTCCACTCGGCGAGCCGACTGCGCACCTCCTCGACCTCGGGCACGACGATCGACCGGATCACCTTGAGCACCGGCACCCGGCACCACAGGCGATCACGAGGCCGGAGCGGATGGATATCCACCGCCGGCCAGCCGGCAATGAATCCGGTACCGGCGGTCCGTCCGGGTCGAAAACCCGGTCGACGGTGCACGTTCACAACGCACAGCATGATCTCGCCGGCCGGTTCCGGTCGCGAAATCTGACCACCCGGCAAACTTTTCGCTTATTCTATCGGTTCTTACCGCGCCGCTCCGACGACCGCCGCCGTCGCCGCGGCGTCACCCACGGTGATCCGGATTCCGGTGGAACAGTGTTTCACCTGGATGCCGTCGCGGGTGAACACCGCGCGAAGCCGGTCGAGTTCGGCCGGAGCGCAACCGGAGAGATAGACGAAGTTCGCGGCGCTGGTCGGGACGCGATAGCCGAGCTCGCGCAGGCCGGAGGTGAGCCGCCCGCATTCCCGGGTGATGGTTTCGGTGCGCAGGGCCAGCTCGTCCTCCGCCGCGTAACAGGCGCGGACACCGGCCTCGGCCAGGGCGGTCATGCCGAACGGCAACTGCCAGCGGCGGATTCGCCCGATCGTCGGCGCCGAGCCGAAGGCGTAGCCGACGCGCAGCGCGGCCAGACCGTAGGCCTTGGAGAAGGTGCGCGTCACCACCAGATTGGGATGTCGATCGACCAGCACGCCGGTGTCCACGCGGTCGGCGGACGGCACGAAGTCGATGTACGCCTCGTCGAAGACGACGGTGACCGACGGATCGGTGCGGGCGAGGAACTCGGCGAGCGCACCGTGCCCGACGCAGGTTCCGGTCGGGTTGTGCGGACTGCACAGCACGACCACCGCCGTGCGCTCGTCGACGGCGGCCGACATGGCCGCCAGATCCTGGTGCCCCTCCGGCGTCAAGGGGACTTCCACCACCCGGCCGCCGACCGTGCCGGTCAGCAGCGGATAGCCGTCGAAGGTCGGCGTGGCCATCACCACCCCGGCGCCCGGCGCGACGAACTCCTGCAGGATGTGCATGATCACGCCGGTCGCGCCCGCGCCGACCACGACCCGCTCCGCCGGGTAACCGTGCCGTTGCGCGATCAGCCCGGGCAGCCTGCGCGGCAGGAACTCCGGATAGCGGTTCGCGGCGACCAGCGCGCCGGTCAACGCCGCCCGCACCGAAGGCAGTGGGCCATAAGGGTTCTCGTTGAGCGCGAGCTGATGACCGAGTTGCACAGTTCGCACGGCCCTCAGCGTCCGCCCCAGCGCACCGCGGCGGCCGCGGCGAAGTCTCCGGCGTGCGCGAAGCCGGCGAACATGACCAGCGAACCGGCGGGCACCCGCCCCGCCTCGACGGCCTGATCGAACGTCACGGGCATGCCCGCCGCGAACAGGTTTCCGCACTCGTCGAAGGTGTCGGGATGCTTCTCCACCGGCAGTTGCAGGGCATCACGCCAGTTGCGCAGGAACGCCCGGTTCGGCTGATTGGTCACCAGCACGTCCAAGTCCTGCGGCCGCACGCCGATGCGCCCGCACACCGCGTGCGCCGCCTCCGGGACGATACGGTTGCCGCGCGCAAGGACTTTCGCGATCTTCGACTCGGTGAAGCCGACGTGGATCTGGCCGTCACCGGCCTCCCAATACTTGCGCGGCGGATCGGCGACCACGGTCATCTGCCCGGCGAATTCCGGGAGGTGCCGAGTCTCGATGTCGAGAATCGGTGAGTCGTCCGACTTCACCAGCAACCCGACACCTGCCCCGTCCCCGGGAATGGCGGCCTGCGGCTTGCCTCGCACCTGTTCCTGGGTGAAGACCTGTCCGGCGGCGTTCTGCACGGTCACGATCAGCGCGGAGCGTGCGTCGCTGCTCGCCATCAGCCGGCTGGCCAGCTTCATGGCGTGGATGAACGCGGCGCATCCCCCGTTGTGCAGGTCGATCAGCCACTCCGGGGTGATCCCCAACCGAGCCGCGATCTCTCCCCCGTTGCCCACGATGAAGGTCTCCGGCAGCTGGGTGTGCACGATCAGAATGTCCACCTCGTCGAGCAATTCGTCGCCCCGCCGCGCCAACATCGGAGCGATGGCTTGCTCGGCCATATCCGCCGGTGTCTCGCCAGGGGCGAGGTGCCTGCGAAACGACGGCGCCTTGAACATGGCGCCCGAGTCGGCGTCGTCGGGGTCGGCGTAGCGCCGGAAATAGTCCGCGGCGACGCGGTTTTTCGGCAGGTAGCTGGAGACGTCGGCGAGGCTGATCGTGCCGGTGCTCATCAGCTCATCCATTCCGGCTTGATCGGCAGGCCCTTGGCATGGCGGTGTTCGCAGATCGCCTTGAGATTGGCCAGTTCCAACCGATGGCCCGCGTAGAAGATGTTCCAGAAATCGCCCACCCAGACCGGGCGCTCCGGCGGCGCGGTGCCGGGATAGCCGTTCTCGTCGTAGAACGGGTGATGGCAATTGGTCCACAGGACAACCGATCCCGGCTTGTTCAGCACCACCTGCGCGTCGGCGACCCGCATCATATAGATCATCCAGAGGTGCGCGGGTTGATCCCAGGCACAGTGGTAGTCCACGGTGCGCGCGGCGGCATTGGCGACGGTGCGGGTGTAGATCCGGGTGTTGTCGCCGATCCGGTCGTCGGACACCCACAGACCCGGCTCGCCGGTCTGCTCGAAACCCCGCATGCTGTAGGTCCATTCGCACAAACTGCGCGTGTCGGACAGATAGTCGAATACCTCGTCCGGCGGCGCCGCGACATACTCGTGCACGGTGCAGAACTCCCCGTACACATCGTCGTGCGGGTACACCGCACGGGTCATGTCGAGGACGATCGGCATCGCTTGTTTCAGTGGGATGTCCTCGACTCGGTACACGCCGGGCACATCGATGTCCGGCGCCTCGATCGGCTCGGCCGTGATCGCGGTCGGTGCGGTGTCGGTCATGCGGAGAGCTCCTTGAGAAATGGGGCGAACGGAGGTATTTCGTCGGGGTCGCAGAGGATTTCGATGAACACGGGTCCGGACGCGTCGCGCGTTTCGTCCAGCGCGGCTTCGAGGGATGCGCGCGTGTCGGTGGAGTAGGCGGGGAGATGCGGGAACATCGCGGCGACCGCGGCGCCGATGCGCGCGGGGCCGAAGCGGTTGTAGGTGTAATCGCCGGAGTAGTACAGCTGTTCGCGGGTCACGCACATCGCGTGCGCGTTGTTGTTGAAGATCACGAAGGTCACCGGCACGTGATGCTCCACGGCGGTGTGGACTTCGTGGCCGTGCATGAAATAGGCGCCGTCGCCCGCGATCACGAACGTCCGGCGGCGACGACCGAGCGCGCTGCCGATGCCGGCGCCGAACGCGTAACCCATGCCGCCCATGCCGAGCGCGATGAGGAAGCGGCCATCGGCAGGCACCGGCAGGTGGTGTACCGCGGCCGCGCCGGTATTGCCCGCGTCGGCCACCACGTCCGTGCCGGGAACGAGCCTGGCATTGATCGCCTCCACCGCGTCGCGGTAGCGCACCCCCGGTCCCGGCGAGGGCGGAACGTCGAGTGCGCGCGCAGGAATCGGCCGGGGCGGTGCGTATCCCGGGTCCGGCGCCACCGCCGACGCCACCGCAGGCAGCCGGGTCCGCAGCGGCCCGCGCAGCCAGGCATGCGTCCGCACGAACGCCGGTTCGGCGCCCAGGTGCAGCACCCGCGGGCAATTCGCCAGGGCCGCTTCGAGTCCGGCCCTGGCCAGCACCGGCATCGGGGTGCCCACCAGCACGCACAGCGCGGCATCGGCGATCAGCTCGGCCATCCGCGGATGCCCCATGCTGCCCGTGAGCCCGGCGAACAGCGGATGGTCGTTCGGGAAGGCGTCCTTGGCATCCGGCGTCACCGCCACTGCGGCGCGCAACGCCCGGGCCAGGACGATCAGCTCGGCGCGGGCATCCGCGCGCGCGACTTCCGGTCCCGCGATGATCACCGTGGGACCACCGCCCGCGGCGGAACGGACCAGCGCGAGCGCCTCGTCATGCGCCTGGTCGAGCTCGTCGCAGACCAGGCTGTCGCCCGACAGCGGGCCGTTCAGCACAGCGGAGTCCGCCGCCGACAGCTCCTGTGCCTGAATATCCTTCGGCAACAACAACACCGCGGGGCCGCCTGTCTGTGCGGCCTGCATCGCGTCGAGGAGAGCGGCGGTGACATCCTGGGCGCTGGTGACCTTGACACAGAAGCGCGAGACCGAGCCGAACAGTCGTTCCGCATCGATCCGGCCGGACCCACCGCCGGTGTCCTGGAACGCCCCTCGGCCTTCGAGCGCGAGCGGCGGCTGGCCGATCAAGGCCAGCACCGGGATTCGAGAATCGAATGATTCCCCCAGCGCGGCAACGAGATTCAGTGCACCGCCACCCGACGTGGCCGCGACGACACCGAGCCGGTTGGTGCTGCGCGCATAGCCATCGGCCATCGTCGCGGCACCGAATTCGTGCTTGGCCACGATCCCGGTGATCGGCGCGGTACTGCGGTGCACCGCGTCGTAGATGTCCTCGATATTCGCGCCGCCGACGCCGAAGACGTGGTCGGTGCGGTCGGCGAGCACGTCGACAATGCGGTCGGCGACGGTGATTCGGGACTCGACGGCAGTTTCGCTCGCCGTTCCTAGAATTGATCGCGTGCGATTCATCGCCCACAATGTATCTGGGACAGTTCGGTTACGACAATGTGACGTACGTCATACTTCTTGGCAATTATCTTGCTGCGCAACAACTTTGAACAAGCGACCAGTTGTTGGTCGGATGACCAAACGAATCGGGCAGCGGCACAACAGGACCCGGCTCAACGAGACCGACCTCGCCGAGCCGGTGACCACATGCCGTACCGGCTCAGCCGATCACGGAGTTCATGATGGTGCCCGCGCTGGTCGCCACCGCACCGCCGGCCATCGCACTGGCGATCATCTTCGGCGACTGCAAACCGCCGCCGTTCCACTTCTCCCAGGCGAACCGCCCGCCGCCGTAGGTAATGGCGGTGATGCCGGAGAGTTGGACCAGCCAGGTGAAGTAGCGGCCCATTTGCATCAATTTATCCGCGAGCGGAGGCGCCTCCGGTGTGGGATTGCCGACCTCCGCAAGAACGGTGTCGTGTAACGCAGCCAGAATCATGCTCACGTTCATGCTCCTTTTCGCAGGCTGAGGTGGGTCCGGACACGAGGAATCGCGTGTGGCTCGCAAGACTCGAATATCGAAGAAAAACTCGTGACCTGGGCAATTCAACCTCATCAAGATCACGTATGCCCCGCGACACACCGCATAAACGACATACCGCCCAACAAGCGACCGACCGGTTTGCCACCCATCGCGCGACCGTTCCGGCGGCCGTTCCCGGAAATGATCAAGGAAACCGGAGGACTGCCCGTAAACCCACCTATATCCCGCCGAAGCACCGCATGCCAGGCGTTCGCTGGAATATCCTGGCGGGCACGTTTCGCAGTAGAAGTCGCCAGCCGTGGGCGACTCGGCGGCCACCGGAACCGACTCTCCGGGACCCGCCTCAGGAGGGAATCACCATGCCGGACAGCCAATCACCGACCGCCAACGGATTACCGACCAGGATCGACACCAGCGTCGCGCACGAGGCGCGCGTCTACGACTACTGGCTAGGCGGGCGAGACAATTACCCGGCCGATCGCGCCCTGGCCGACACCATCGCCGGCCACATCCCCGCCATCCGCACCATGGCCCGCGCCAACCGCGCGTTTCTCGGCCGCGCGGTCGACTGCCTGACCCGCGAGGCCGGGATCACCCAGTTCCTCGACATCGGCACCGGCATCCCCACCGCGGGCAATACGCACGAGGTGGCCCAGCGGCTCAATCCGGGAGCCCGGGTGGTCTACGTGGACAACGACCCCATCGTGCTCGCGCACGCCCGTGCCCTCATGTCGAGCAACCCGCAGGGCAAGACCGCGTTCATCCACGCCGACCTGCACGACCCGTACGGCATCCTGCGCGACGAATCCCTCGGCGCCACCCTCGACCTCACCCGGCCGGTCGGCATCATGCTGGTCGCGATCATGATGTATTTCCGCGACGAAGACGACCCGCACGGCATCATCGCCAACCTCCTGGACGCGGTGCCGTCCGGCAGCTACCTGGTGATCAGCCACCCCACCGCCGATTTCGACGAGCGGGCGATGTCCCGCGTGGTCGGCTCCGCCGAACAGGCGGGCATCACCTTCTACCCGCGCACCCACGCCGAGACCGAAACCCTCTTCGCCGGAACCGAACTCGTCGAGCCGGGGGTCGTGCCCGTGGTCACCTGGCATCCGGCGCCCGGCGACGCGCCCACCGACCCCGAATCCGCCTGGTACTGGGCGGGCATCGGCCGCAAGCCCTAGTCTGCGACCCGCACCACGACCTTGCCGAAGTTGCGGCCCTCGAGCATGCCGACGAACGCGGCCGGGGCGTTGTCCAGGCCCTCCGTGACGTCCTCGAGGTAGTTGACGCTGCCGTCGGCGATCCAGCCTGCCATGTCCCGCAGGAAGTCCGGGTACAGCTCGCGGACGAACTCGCTCTGGATGAAGCCGCGGATGGTGAGGCTCTTGATCAGGATCCGGCCGTAGAAGGCGGGCAACCGGTCCGGGCCGTCGGCGGCGCCCGCGGAGTTGTAGTTGGCGATGAGGCCGCAGACCGGAACACGCGCGTAGGTGTTGAGCAGCGGATACACCGCATCCGCGACCGTGCCCGCGACGTTTTCGAAGTAGACGTCGATGCCGTCCGGCACCGCGGCCTTCAGCTGCTCGGCGAAATCGGGGGCACGATGGTCGATCGCGGCGTCGAAACCGAACTCATCGATCAGATACGCGCACTTCTTCGGACCACCCGCGATGCCGACCGCGCGGGCGCCCTTGACCTTGGCGATCTGCCCGACCGCCGAACCGACCGGCCCGGTGGCGGCGGCGACCACGACGGTCTCCCCCGGCTTCGGCTGTCCGATCTTCAGCAGCCCGGAGTACGCGGTGAAGCCGGGCATACCGAGCACACCCAGCGCGGTCGACACCGGCGCCGTCCGGGGATCGAGCTTGCGCAGCGCGGACGCGTCCGCCACGTCGTGCGTCTGCCATCCCGAATACCCGAGCACCACATCGCCCTTGGTGAAATCGGAGGCGCGTGAATCGACCACCTCGGCCACCGTCCCGCCGACCATCACCGCGCCGATCTCGACCGGTTTCGCATACGACTCGGCCGCACTCATCCGGCCGCGCATGTACGGATCGAGGGACAGATACAACGTACGCAACAGCACCTGCCCCGCGTCGAGCGGCGGCAACTCCGCGGTTTCGGTGCGGAAATTCGCTGCGGTGGGTGCGCCCTCCGGGCGTGAAGCAAGCACGATTCTCGTCGTCTCGACCATGGATCCGAGCTTAGCCCCGGGCCCGCCGGGCTAACGGTGACGGCGATGGGACCGATAGGCGAGTGTCGGATAGTCCGACACAGCCTCACCATGCCCGATTTGCCGAGCCGACCGTTTCGTATACGACGACCACTTGCATAGGGAGTTTCTCTTGGCACGCCTAAGTCGCACCCGAGCCGCATTGACCATGACCACCGCCGGAATCGCGGTCCTGCTCACCGCGGGCACCGCCGCCGGACGGCCGATCGGGCCCTTCGATGTCGGCGGGGCGATCGAGGTCGAGTACGACCAGGCCGGCGGCGGTGCGGTCTTCGGCGACCCGGTCAATCCCGAATCCGACGCCGGCCGCGGCGGCAAGTACCAGGCCTTCGAGCGCAACGCCTCCATCTACTGGCATCCCGCGACCGGCGCGCACCAGATCGGCGGCGCGATCCGCGACAAATGGGGCAACCTCGGCTTCGAGAACGGCTTCCTCGGCTACCCCGTGACCAGGGAGCAGTCCACCCCGGCCAAACCCGGGCGCTACAACCATTTCCAGGGCGGCTCGATCTACTGGTCCATCGGCACCGCCGCGCATCAGGTCGGCGGCGCGATCCGGGAGAAGTGGAGTGCCTACGGCTGGGAGAACAGCCCGCTCGGCTTCCCGATCACCGACGAGGCCGCCGCCAAGAACAACGGCCGCTACAACCTGTTCGACGGCGGCGCCATCTACTGGTCCCCGGCCACCGGCGCACACGTGATCTGGGGCGCGATCCGCACGACCTGGGAGGCCAGGGCGGGCGTCAACGGCGGCTACGGCTATCCGACCAGCGACGAATACGACTACCAGAACGGCAAGGCACAGGACTTCCAGGGCGGCCGCATCACCTGGCAACCCTGACCCGCCCGGCGCGTGGGCCGATGCCGCATGCCATCATCGCCTACCAACGCTCCGCCCTGTCTTTGTCACCCGGTAAAGCCTGACTGAGGAGTTCTCTTGGCCCGCCTTCGTACCCACCGCCGCTCCAGCACCGCGACGCTGGCCACCGCGACCGTCGCGCTGGCGGTGCTGCTCACCGCGGGCACCGCGACCGCGCGCCCGATCGGCCCGTTCGAGGTCGGCGGCGCGATCGAGGCCGAATACGACGCGGCCGGCGGCGGCGGGGCGTTCGGCGACCCGACCGCACCCGAGGCCGACGCCGCCAATGGCGGCAAGTTCCAGACCTTCGACCGCAACGCCGCGATCTACTGGCACCCCGACACCGGCGCGCACGCGCTCACCGGCCCGATCCTGGACAAGTGGCGCGGACTCGGCGCGGAGACCGGCGGCCTGCGGTATCCCGTCACCAGCGAGCAGTCCACCCCGGCCAAGCCCGGCCGGTTCAGCCACTTCCAGGGCGGCTCGATCTACTGGTCCGTCGGCACCGCCGCCCATCAGGTGAGCGGCGTCATCCGGGACAAGTGGTACGCGCTCGGCGCGGAGAACAGCCCGCTCGGCTTCCCGGTCACCGACGAGGCGCCCGCCAAGGGCGGCGGCCGCTACAACCTGTTCAACGACGGCACGATCTATTGGTCGCAGAAGACCGGCGCGCACGCCGTCTGGGGTTCCATCCGCACCAGCTGGGAGGCCAGGGCCGGCGCCGATGGCATCTACGGCTACCCCACCGGCGACGAATACGATTTCGAGGGCGGCAAGGCGCAGGACTTCCAGGGCGGCCGAATCACCTGGCGCCCCTGACGGATTCGCCCGGATCAGACCTTCTTGCCGACGGCGCCGTAGAGCGAGATCCGCTTGTCGTAGCTCTGCGGCGGGGCGATGCCCTCGTTGCGCCAGCGGTGGATCACCTCGACGCCGGGCTCGACCAGTTCGAGTCCGGCGAAGAACTGGGCGACCTCGGCGCGCGAGCGCGGACGCACCGGGATGCCGCGGTCGGCGTAGACCTGCAACAGTCGCGCCATGCCCTGCGGATCCTGGTCCCCGTCGTCGAAATCCGTTGTGACATGGGACATCGCGAGGTACGAGCCCGGCGCCAGCGGCTCCAGCAGTGTCTTGACCATCTGGTAGACGTCACCGGGCACGAAATGCACCACGGCCATCAGGGATACCGCGATCGGCTGCGAAAGATCCAGTGTCGCAGCCAGTTCCGGCGCGGCGAGAATGGCCTCCGGTTCCGCGGCGTCGGCCTGGAGGTAGGCGGTGCGGCCCTCGGGCGAACTCACCAGCAGCGCCCGCGCGTGCGCGAGGACCAGCGGATCGTTGTCCACGTAGACGACCCGCGACTCGGGCGCCAGCTCCTGGGCGACCTGGTGCAGGTTCGGCTCGGTCGGGATGCCGGTGCCGATGTCGAGGAACTGCCGGATGCCCTGCCCGGTGAGGTAGCGGGTGGCGTGCCGCATGAACTCGCGATTGGTGCGGGCGGTCAGCTGAACGTGCGGAAAGTCTTGCAGCGCCTGCTCGGCGGCGATTCGGTCGGCATCGTAGGAGTCCTTGCCGCCGAGGAAATAGTCGTACATCCTGGCCGGATGCGCGATGTCGGTCTGCAGGTCGATCGGGCCGTCGGACACGCCGAAGTCTCCTTGCGCGTAGGAATCGGTACTAACGAGGTATACCGCATTCGGGCAACCGGCCAGTTGGGAAGTGCGCACGCCGGACCGGATCGAGCTGCTGTCATCGCGAACGATCAGGCCGGCTGGCCCATCTCGCTCGGGTACTCCGGTCGGCCGTCGGTGGCGGACACGGTCGGGTAGGCCGCGCGGAGTCGCTGGTGGGCGGCCGGTGTCGCACCGAGGTGATCGAGGCCGAGCAGGGCGGCCCCGAGAACCGGTGGGGCGACCACGATTCGGGGTTCGGCCAGGGGTGCGGCGGTGGTGAGCCTGCGCGTCACGTTGTCGATCAGCAGCGGTTGGCGGGCCGCGAGCACGCCGCCACCGAGGATGACCGGCGTCTGCTCGTCGAGCATGTCGAGTTTGCGCAGCACGACGAGCGCGAGCCGGGTGATCTCGTCCGCCTGGCGATCGATCAGGCGCAGGGCCGTCGGGTCGCCCGCCTCGGCCACGGTGAACAGCACGCGGACCAGCTCGTGCAGCCGCTTCTCCGGCAGTTCCCCGAGGTGGATCGCCTCGGCCACCGCGTTGGCGCCGGCCAGGCCGAAGTACTCGCCGATCGCCGCCGACAGCGCGGTCGGCTCGCCCCGTCCGTCCTCGGCGCGCGCGGCATGCCACATGGCCTCGGCCGCCATTCCGCCGCCGCCACCCCAATCACCGGTCAGCACACCGAGAGCCGGGAAACGCGCGGTGCGGCCGTCCGGCAGCAGTCCGACGCAGTTGATCCCCGCGCCGCAGACCACCGCCACCCCGCGCGGGCCGTCGGTGCCCGCGCGGAGCAGGCCGAAGGTGTCGTTGACCACGCCGACGGTCAGGCCCCACGGCCTGGCCGCGATGGCGGCATGGATCCGCTGCTCCTCGATCGGCAGGTCGACATTGGCCATACAGGCGCTGACCCGGGTGGTGAGGATGCCGCCGCGAGTCAGCCCGGCCTGCCGGGCAACCGATTCGACCAGCGGGCTGAGTCCCTCGATCGCCTTCCGCGCGCCGGTCCGATGCGGCTGATAACCGCCGCCACGCGCGGTCGCCAGGATCGCACCGTCGCGCCCGACCAGGGTCACATCGGTCTTGCTGTTGCCTGCGTCGATGGCCAGGACGCCCGGAACCTGTTCATTCTGTGGGAGTTTCATCAGACGCTTCCCCCGCCAACAGTGCACGGTGTTTGTCGGCATGATCACACCCAGCTCAGGTAAGCGCGGTTGTGGGCGATCAGCCGGTCGGTCAGCTGCTCGGCCAGTTCGTTCTGGCCGACCAGCGGGTGAGCTAGTAGCGCGTCGAAGACTCGGTCGCGACTACCGTCGAGCGCGGCCCGCAACGCGAGCTGCTCGTAGGCGGTGACGTGGGCGATCAAGCCCGCGTAGCGGGGTTCGACCGGCGGTTGCGGTAGTGGGCGCACCCCTGCGGCGCCCACCTCCGCCGGCACTTCGATCACCGCGTCGTCGGGCAGGAACGGCAAGGTGCCCTCGTTGCGGGTGTTGACCACCTGGATGCCGGTGTCGCCGGTGCCGAGCAGGGCGGCGAGCAGATGGACCGCGGCCTCGGAATAGAAAGCGCCGCCGCGGGTTCCGAGCAGTTCGGGCTTGGTGTCCAGGGTCGGGTCGGCGTACATGGTCAGCAGCTGCCGCTCGATGGCCGCGACCTCGGCGGCCCGGGAACCCTTCGTCGCGAGCTCCTCGACCACCACATCGTGCTGATAGAAGTAGCGCAGGTAGTACGAGGGGACGACACCGAGGCGCCGGATCAGCGGAAGGGGCAGCCGCACGTCGGCGGCGATCTCCTCGCCGAAGCCGGCGAGGAGCTCGGGTAACGCCTCGTGACCGGTGCCGGCGCCCGGATAGTCGAGCACGGTGACGCCACGGACCCAGGTGAGGTGATTGAGGCCGACATGGTCGAGCCGAATACACTCGGGGTCAACGCCCAAGTGCGCGGCGAACTTTCGCTGGAATCCGATGGCGACGTTGCACAGGCCGACCGCCTTGTGTCCCGCGTCCCGCAGCGCGCGGGTGACGATCCCGACCGGGTTGGTGAAGTCGATGATCCAGGCGTCCGGGTTGGCCCGGCGCACCTGCTCGGCGATCTCCAGCACCACCGGGACGGTGCGCAGCGCCTTCGCCAGCCCGCCGGCGCCGGTCGTTTCCTGTCCGACACAGCCACATTCGAGCGGCCAGCTCTCGTCCTCGTTGCGCGCGGCCTGCCCGCCGACCCGCAACTGGAGCAGCACCGCGTCGGCGCCGTCCACGCCGTCCGCGATCGAGGCGGCGGTGCTGACCCGCGCACCGTGGCCCTGCTTGGCGAAGATCCGGCGGGCCAGCCCCGCGATCAGCTCCAGCCGATCCGCGGCCGGGTCGACGAGAACCACTTCCTCGATCGGCAAACTCGCCCGCAGACGGGCGAATCCGTCGATCAGCTCCGGCGTATAGGTGGAACCACCACCGACTATGGCTAGCTTGAGTGCGCCCATCAGCCCTTGACCCCTGTCAGTGTCACGCCTTCGATGAAGGCTTTCTGTGCGAAGAAGAACAGGATGATCACCGGCGCCATCACCAGCAGGGTGGCGGCCATGGTGAGGTTCCAGTTGGTGTGGTGCGCGCTCTTGAACGACTCCAGGCCGTAGCTCAGGGTCCAGGCGCCCGGGTTCTCGCTGGCATAGATCTGCGGGCCGAAATAGTCGTTCCAGCAATAGAAGAACTGGAACAGCGCGACCGCCGCGATGGCGGGCTTGGCCATCGGCAGCACGATCCGCAGCAGGATGCGCAGCTCGCCGCAGCCGTCGATGCGGGCGGCCTCCAGATAGTCGTTGGGGATGGTCAGCAGGAACTGACGCAGCAGGAAGATGGAGAAGGCGTCACCGAACGCCAGCGGAATGATCAGCGGCCACAGCGAACCGGTGAGATGAAACTGCTTGGCCCAGATCAGATACATCGGGATGACCGTCACCTGCGGCGGCAGCATCATCATCGAAACCACGGCCATCAGCGCCAGATTGCGGCCACGGAACCGGAACTTGGCCAGCGCGTACGCCACCGGGACGCTGGACAGCAGCGTCAGCGCGGTACCGGCCACCGCGTACACCAGCGTGTTGCGCCACCAGGTGAGGAATCCCGGTGTGTCCCAGACCTTTACGTAGTTCCCCCAGTGCCACTCGGCGGGCCACAGATCGGCGGTGAGCGCCTGCCGGTCCGACATCACCGAGGTGAAGAAGACGAATACGAACGGCATCAGGAACAGCACCGCGCCCGCGATCGCGAACGCGTGCACGGCGATCCAGTTCAGCAGCCGCTTCCGGCGCGCACCCTCGGCCTCGACCGTCGGCACGGACACCGGCACCGGGAGCGTTGTCGTCATGGTCATCGCGCTGCACCTTTCGCCTGCCCTGACCCACTCATGCGTCCTCCTGCAAGAAGCCGGATTTGCGCCGCAGCAGCAGCGCGGTGAACGCCATCGACAGGGCGAACAGGATCACCGCGACGACACACGCGGACCCCAGATCGAAGCGCTGGAAGCCGAGGTTGTAGACCATCTGCGGCAGCGTCCAGGTGGAGCCGTGCGGATAGCCGGCTTCGAACGCCTCGCCCGAGTTGCCCGCCTTGCCGCTGGCGACCTTCCCGGCGACCATCGCCTGGGTGTAGTACTGCATGGTCTGGATCACGCCGGTGACCACCGCGAACAGCACGATGGGCATGATGTTCGGCAGCGTGACATACCGGAATCGCTGCCAGGGGCCGGCGCCGTCCAGCTCGGCCGCCTCGTACTGCTCCCGCGACACGTCCAGCAGCGCCGCGGTGAAGATGACCATCAGATCGCCGATCCCCCACAGCGCCAGCATGGTCAGCGCGGGCTTGGACCATTCCGGATCGGTGAACCAACCCGGTTGCGGCAGACCGAGATTGCCGAGCAGATGGTTGACCGGCCCGGTCCCCGGGTTCAGCAGGAAGGCGAAAGCGATGGTGGCCGCGACCGGCGGGGCGAGGAACGGCAGGTAGAACACCGTGCGGAAGAACCCGAGCCCGGTCTTGATCTTGGTGACCAGCAGCCCGATGCCGAGCCCGAAGACCACGCGCAGCGACACCATGATCAGCACCAGCCACAGCGTGTTGCCCAGCCCCTGCCAGAAGAAGGGGTACTTGGCCAGGACGTAGTCCCAGTTCTTCAGCCCGGTGAAGGTCGGCGCGGCGAACCCGTCGTACCTCATGAAGGAGAAGTAGAGGGTGGACAGCAGCGGGTAGGCGAAGAAGAAGCCGAACCCGATCAGCCACGGCGACAGGAACGCCAGGGTGCGCAGATTCCCCCGGCGGCGCTTGCGTTTCAGCGCCGCCGGAACGGTCGCGGTCATCGATGCCATCGCTACATCACTTCGCCTGGACGATCGCCTCGTCGATTTCCTTCGCGGTCGCGGCCAGGCCCGCCGCGAGATCGACCTTGCCCGCCTCGTACTCGTAGCCGAAGTTGCGCAGCGAAAGCTGGTACGCGCCACCGTTGATGCTGGACGGCGTGGTGGACGAGTTCGGGTTCTTGGCGATGTCGATGAAGGTCCGGAAGTTCGGATCCGCGGTCAGCTTCGGCGAATTCAGCGCCTCGATGGTGCTCGGCACGTTGTGGATGGCGTTGGCGAAGCTGACCACCGCATCGGTGTCGGTGGTCAGGTACTTCACCAATTGCCAAGCGGCGGTCTGCTTTCGGCTGGAGTTGGCGATGCCGATGATGGTGCCGGTCTGGTAGCCGCGGCCATAGGTGGCGGCCTGATCGTCCGGCACCGGGAAGGGCGCGGTGGCCCACTCGAAGCTCACCGGGTTCTCCGCGATCGAGGCGGTACGCCACTCGCCGTCCAGCGCCATGGCCACCTGCCCGGTGTGGAACGGATTCTTGGCGCTGAACTCCTCGCCGAAGGTGGTGCGGTATTTCTCCAGCCGGTCGTACCCGCCGAGCTTGGCGATCAGGTCCTTCTGCCAGGCGAACATCGCGGCGACCCTGGGATCGGTCGCGATGTTCGACTTCCCGTCCGCGCCGAAGTAGTCGACCCCGTACTGAGCCAGGTAGCGCGTGGCGGCGGTCTCGTAGCCGTGGTAATTCGGCAGGAAGCCGAGCTGCTTGAAGCTGTCCCCCTCGGGGATGGTCAGCTTGCGCGCCGCCGCCTCGAACTCACTGAATGTCTTTGGTGGCGAGGTGATTCCGGCGGCAGCGAAGGCGGTCTTGTTGTAGTACAGGCCGTAGGAATCGCCCAGCAGCGGCAGCGCGCACTGGTTTGCCTCGAACTGGCTGTATTTCAGCATCCCGGCCGGGAACGTCGTGGCCGGATCGATGCCGTCCTTCTGCATGAACGGCGCCAGATCGGCCCACACTTTGGCGGCACAGAACTTGCCGACATTGTCGGTGGTGAACGAGGACACCACGTCCGGGGCGTCGCGGCCGCCGCCGCGCAGCGCCTGCTCGAGCTTGTCGTCGGCGATATTGCCGACCGGTTTGACGTGAATGTTCGGATGCAGCTTCTCGAAGGCGGCGATGTTGTCCTCGATCGCCTTGACCTCGGTGTCCTGGCTCCAGCCGTGCCAGAAGGTGATGGTGACGTCCTTGCCCTCGGCCGATCCGTCGTCACCGCCGGTGGAACTCTGGCCGGTACAGGCGGTGAGCAACAGCGCGGTGGTCGCGCATGCGGTGAGGGCGGCGAGGGTGCGGCGAGTTGTTCTGCGCATGTGCGGTTCTCCTGGGTACTGCTGTTGTGCGGCGGATCAATGGGTCGAGAACACGGAGTCCCGCGTAGTGGCCAGCGCGCGTTCCAGCGCGCCGTGCAGTACCGGCGAGCCCGGCAGCGTGCTCGAACGCACCTCGGGACGCGGAAAGGTGAGTTCGGTCAACGCTTCTTCGACCAGCGCGCGCAGCCGTTCGCCACCGGCGGTCGGCACGTCGCCGGCCAGGATCAGCAGCTCGGGGTCGACCACCGAGACGATCGAGGCCAGGCCGAGCGCCAGGCGGCCCGCGAACTCGACCAGGAACGCGTCGCCGGAGCCCGGCGTCTCCAGCGCCTCGGCCACCACCCTGGCGGCGGTCGGCGCGGACAGTCCGTGCTGCTTGGCCAGCGCCAGCACCGCGGGCGCACCGGCCAATTGCTGGAAGCCACCGGAGTTCTTCCGGCGCACGTCGTGCACGATCGGCGCACCCGGCAGCGGCATGTAGCCGACTTCGCCCGCACCGCTGTGGAATCCGCGGTGCAACCGGCCGGCGATCACGATGGCCGCGCCGACGCCGACGCCGGTCCAGAGCAGCACGAAGTCCTCGCACCCCTGGGCCGCGCCGTGCGCCTGCTCGGCGATCGCGGCGAGATTGACGTCGTTCTCGATCGACACCGAGCAGCCGATCGCGTCCTCCAGCTCGGCGACCAGGCGCGGCGAGTGCCAGCCGGGCAGGTGGGTCGCGTAGCGGAGCTTGCCGGTGGCCGGATCGAGCGCGCCGCCGATGCCGATCACCACCTCGCAGCAGACGCCCTCGGCGAGCCCGGCCAGTTCGACCGCCTCGCCGACCGCCTCGCCCACCCTGGCGGTGGTTTCGGCGGCGGGCCAGCCCTTGGTGGAGACCTCGTGTTCGGCGAGCGTGCGACCGGTGATGTCCGCGACCGCGATGCGGATCCTGGAGGCCGTCACATCGAGTCCGGCGACATACCCGGCCGCCGGATTCACCTGGTACAGCTGCGCATTCGGCCCGGGGCCGCCGGCCATGGTGCCGACCGGGACGACCAGCCCCGCCGCCTCCAGCCGGCCGAGCAGCTGCGAGGCGGTCGGCTTGGAAAGGCCGGTGAGCGTGCCGATTTGGGTCCGGGACAGCGGGCCGTTGGCGAGCAGCAGCTCCAGCGCGGCGCGATCGTTGATCGCGCGCAGCAGGCTGGGCGTGCCGGCGAGGGTCTGCCGTGTGGCCACGCGACCCCCTCCCCTCACCCCGCACCGGGTGAACTATTAGGAAAGTTTCCAATTACTTTGAGGAGGGACTGTATGTCCGGTTCGACAGCCTGTCAATCGCTGTCCGCATAGCGGATACCCAAACGTCATGCGGCACAGGGCGCCGATTGACCTCAACCGTTGTTGAGGATCTAACCTCGTGACCGACCGAAGGGAAAGTCATGAGAATTCGCGAAGTAACCATCAGCACAACGGATCTCGATGCGGCGGCGGAGTTCTATCGAAACGTGCTCGAACTACCGGTCGTGGTCGGCGGCGATCAGGTAACGGTCGAAATCGGCCTCGGCACGCTCGTCCTGACCCGTGGCGAAACCTTCTCGGGTGCGCATCATCTGGCGTTCGGGATTTCCCCAGACGAGTTCGGGCTTGCGCGGAAGTGGTTGGGGCGCCGGGTCGAGCTGATCACGTCGAACGGCTCCGAGATCATCGAGGGGCCGCCCGGCTGGGATTCGCGCTCGCTCTACTTCCGCGGACCGGACGGCATCGTGCTGGAGCTGATCGCGCGAGCGGCCGATGCCGGAGTTCCCACCGGCACCGGTGCGACCCCGAGGCTGTTGTCGATCAGCGAGGTCGGGATCGGCGTGCCCGACGTTCAGCAAGCGGTCGGCGAACTCACCGAGACGTACGGTCTCGCCGCCTTCACGCCGCGGCTGCCCGCCTTCACTCCGGTCGGTGACCATGACGGGCTGATCATTCTGGTTGACCGGGAACGGATTTGGTTCCCGACCGAGGCCGACCGGCCGGCCAGGGCGGCGGTGGCGGTGCGCATCGATGCGCCGAAGAGCGGCGCCGTCCGCACCCTCGGCGAGACGGCGCGCATCGCCGGATGACCCGGATCAGCTGTGCGAGCCGCGGCGCTTGGCGTACGCCGCGCGGAGATTCGAGCCGACGCGCTTGGCCGTGTCCTGAGCCTGCTGTCCGCGTTCGGAATTGAGCAGCTGCCTGGCCGTCGCGCCGGTATGCCTGCCCGCGTCCTGCCCGATCCGGCGCAGCTGTGCGGCCTGGTTCGATTCGCGCAGCTGCCGGAGTCGTTCGTCCTCGGCGAGATGCTGCGCCTGTTCCCGCATGGCGCTGGTGACCGCGTGCATCCGGGCCAGACCGGCCTGCGCGCCGCGTTCGACGATGGCCGCGTCTTTGGCTGCCTGCCAAGACTTTTGGTACAACCCCGCGCGAACGACCGTCGTGCCGGCGAGGCGATCGATCACCGTCCGACCGCCCGCCAGCGGGACCGCGTTGCCGATCAGCGCCACCACGGCGACCACCCAGAGCACAAGGGAGAGCACGAACTTGCCCGCGAGCAGCGCGATGCAGGCGGCGGAGTACAACCCGACATCCACCATCGTGCTCGCGCAGGCCCGCCGGGCCGACTGCCCTTTGCTCAGCGCGCCTTGCGGATCCGCGAGCGACTGCACCCGGATGTCCAGCAAGAACTTTCCGAGCGTGCGCCCCTTCCAGGCGAGCGCGGCGAACTGGTAGGCGAACACGATCAGCACCAAGGCGACGAACGCCTCGGTGACGAGCAGCAGGATCTCACCGAAGACGTCCCACCCGAACGCTTTTCCCGCACCGCCCCAATCCCCGTTCGCGCGGAACAGGCGCCAGCCGCCCTCCTGCGCGAGCCCCGGCCAGCTGGAGAGGTAGTCGGCGATCCGATAGTGGGTCACCGAGCCGAGTAGCACCGCCGCGCAGATGATGAGGCCGAAATCGATTGCCCAGGCGGCGATTCGCCGACTCGCCGGAGCCCGGTCGGGTGGCGGGATGTGCTCGGCCATCGTGTGCACCTCTTCGCAGTGCCGGGACCCGGCGCTCTGTGTTTGCTCTAACAGATTGCTCGCTGCGACGAGGCCGCACCATCGGCCGAACAACCGACACGACGGCGGTCCATGAGGTGTCGTGGCTCGAGCCGAGCCGGGCGCGCTACGCGGAGACGCGCGGGGTGTTCGTGGTGTGCACGTCCACGGCGACGGCCCGGCGACGCGGGGCCGGGCGGCGCTGGGCCAGGTGCGCGGCGACCACTACGCCGTGCGTCGCGATCACGACGGCCGACGCAGTACCGATTCCCACCAGTAGCAAACCCACGACAGATACCGATCCTTCCGAAGCACTGTTTTCGCCGGCGCGCTGTGCACCGTCCGGCGATATGCCCCGGACCCGACCACCCAAACAATGTGTGATCCAGAACACAGCGGTTCGTCGGTCGGCCACCGCGACGCCCGTACGCTGACCTGGTGATCACCTGTGTAGTGGAGTACGTGATCGATCCCGCGAAGATCGAGGCCTTCGAACGATTCGGGCGCCGATGGATGGAGTTGGTGCGGCGCCACGGCGGCACCCACCACGGCTACTTCCTGCCCGGCGAAGGGGCCAGCGACAAGGCGATGGCGCTATTCAGTTTCGCCAGTCTCAGCGCCTACGAACAGTACCGGGAGTTGTTCGGCGTCGACCCCGACTTCATCGCCGCGGATCGCATCCGGGACGAGAGCGGGTGCGTGCTGCGCTACGAGCGCACGTTCATGCGGCCCATGCTCCCGGATCCGGCGTAGCTCAGTCGCGGACGTGCACCGGCACGTCGTCGGCCCACGGCTGGCGGGTCACCATGTCCGCGACGTTGACGAACCCGCGTTCGAACTCGCCGGTGGCGGCGTCGACGAGCCGGTATTCCTGCGTCCCCCGGTGGATCGGCTGGGCGTCGAGCAGCACGACGCGCACCTCGCCGGGCTCGAACCGGCAGCGCCGCTGCATCGCGGCGATGAGCTGCTCGTTGTGCATGTGCCCGTCGCCGAAGTTCCAGCCGATGGCGGTGCTACAGATGCGTTCGCCGTCGGTGATGGTGTACTCGTCCTCGCGACCGTCCGCCATGGCGCGATGGACGAGGGTGAACAGGGCGCGGCCGTGGGTGTTCATCGCGCGGAAGGCGTATCCCATGAACATCGGGATCACCGCGCGGTCCTTGCCGTAGAACCGCTCCAGCTGCGCCTGCGGCATGCTGGCGATCGCGACGATCCCCTGCCCGATCTTGGCCGCCGCCGACGGCTTCACGCACCACATGGTGGTATCCCAATTGCCCGCGTAGTAGCGCATGCCCGGCAGGAAGGAGATCTTGCGCGGGAACAGGTTTCCGGCGATCACCGTGCCGGCGATCACCACGAACAGCACCGCCACCGGCGCGGGGTGGTGCAGGTCGCCGAGGCCGAGATCGGCGTGCGCGACGAACAGCACCAGCACGCCGAAGATCATGAAGACGTTCCACTCCAGCGGCACGCCCATCGGCACGGCGGTCAGGATGCCCAGGTGGAAGCCGACCATCACGATCGCCGCGATCGTGGTCACGAGACCGCCGTGGGAGAAGAACAACACCAGCGGGACCAGCATCTCGACGACCGTCGCGCCGTGCGCGAAGATCCGGGACAGCCTGCCGGGGCGCAGGTCGTCGGGGAAGTTCTCGAAGAACCTGCGTTTCCACGCCTTTCGCCGGAACACCGGACTGTTGGACATCATGGTGGACACCACGAACGGGAAGTGCTTGTTCAGCTTGGAGGTCGCGGCGCCCATCCAGATCACCAGGAAGACCACCTTGGCGGCGACGATCATGTCGACGCCGGTGAACAGGAAGGTGACCGCGAGGGTGGCGTACACCTCGCCGCGGGCCGCCAGGAAGATCACCTTGTCGCGCAGGCCGAGCACCGCGAGCACACCGAGCACCGCCAGGATCTGCCACACCGGCAGCAGCCCCACCGTCGTATCCAGCTCGCGCACCGGGTCGGTCCCGTCCGACAGCAACGCGATCACGGTCAGCACCAGCAACGCCGCGTACAGCACGACATCCAGTACCGAACGAGTGTCGCCCTTGGTCAACGGAATTCGGCCCGGCCAGGGCGGCAGCCGAATGGTCTTGGGCCGCAACCAATACAGGATCGAGCCGAACGGCGGAAAGAACCGGTTGTTCAGCGGCCCGAATCCGCAGCCGAGCCCGACCACCTCGAACAGCAGCGTGTACAGCACGACCTTCTGGAAGACGATCGGCTCCGACCACCACGCATCGACGGCGGTGAACCCGTCGATGCCCTTGGTGGCCAACACGATCAGCCAGCCGCCGAGCACGTAGAGGACGATCTTGGCGACGTAGAACAGGTGCAGCGCGACCGGCGTCCCGAAGCCCACCTCGGCCCAGTGCCTGGCCATCGGCCGGATTCGTTCGCCGCGGGTGCCCTTGCTCCACTCCGCCAGATCGACCACCGGCAGTTCGGGTTGCAGAAAGCCCATAGCGCACGCTCCGACTCGACGACACCGAGGCGCCCAGCCGAATCGGGGACCTCGCGGTCCCTCGAACATTCGCAGGAACTGCAACGTGTGTCAATTCTGCCCGGCGGATTCGCCGGACGCGGACCTGGGGTAGCCGGGATAATCGGGTGGGGGTGCCCGATGCGGCACCGGCCGAGAGGAGACCACGGTGTCGGACTCGCACAGTTCCCGGTCGTTCGCGGTGGGCACCATGGCCGGGGTCAATCCGCCGCTGAGCGCCTCGCGCCTCCTGGTGCGGCTGGCCAAGCTGGGTCGGCTGGATTCCATCCTGGCGCCGGATCATTTGATCAGCGTGTTCCCCAGGGCCATCTGGGATACCGACTTCACCCCGCAGGCGAAGGTGGTCCGCAGCCCGGACGAGCAGTTCGATTACGCACCGCTGCTGGCCACTCTGGCCGCCGGCGCCGGCCGGGTGCAGCTGGGCGTCGGGGTCACCGATCCGATCCGCAGGCATCCGGTGCTGCTCGCGCAGACGTTCCTCACGCTGGCGCACCTGACGAAGACGCCGCCCATCCTCGGACTCGGTTGCGGCGAACGGGAAAACCTCGATCCCTACGGATTCGCCTGGGACCGGCCGGTCTCCCGGCTGGCCGAGGCGCTCCAGGTGCTGCGCACCGCGCTGACCGCGACGGAGCCCTTCGACTTCACCGGCAAGTACTACCGGATCGACGGCGCGCCAATGGATTTGACCGCGCCGGCGGACCGGATGCCGCAGATCTGGCTCGGCGCGCACGGTCCGCGCATGCTGGAACTGACCGGGCGTTACGCCGACGGCTGGTATCCGTGGGAGGCGATGTCGCCCGACGAGTACGGGCGACGACTGCAGGTGGTGCACACCGCCGCCCGCGCCGCGGGGCGCGATCCCGAGGCGATCGTCCCCGCCACCATGATCTCCATGCTCACCGCGCGCACGCCCGCAGGCATCCGGAGACTGATGCGCCACCCCGGGATTCGCTACATGGCGCTGCTGGCGCCGGACGCGGTGTGGGCGCGCTGCGGTGCGAAACATCCGTTCGGCGAGGGATTCCGCGGCCTGATCGATCTCATGCCGCATCGGCTGACCAAGGCCGACGTGCAGGAGGCGATCGCGCAGGTGCCGGACGAGGTGCTGCACGAATGGCTCATGATCGGCACTCCCCCAGAGGTTCTCACCCGCATTCGCGAACTGGCCGACGCGGGATTGCGGCATGCCGTCGTGTTCCCGACGGCCGCGCTGGTATCGAGCGCCGACGCGGCGTTCGGTTACGGTGTCGTGCTCTGGCTGGCCGCGCGGTTGCGCCGGGCCGGGTGAGGTCCTGGGACAGGGGCGGGCGGGTCGGGAATGATGGGACCTTATGGTGGATTACGCGACGATATTCGAGCGGGTTCGGGGATCCCTGCTGGGTGGGGCGGTCGGCGACGCGCTGGGGTGGCCTATCGAGTTCTTGAAGCTGGAGCAGATTCGGGGGCGGCACGGCGAAAGCGGGGTGACCGGGTTTGTGCCGCAGGCGAATATGGGTGCGCCGCAAGAGATTACCGACGATACGCAGATGACGTTGTTCACCGCCGAAGGGTTGTTGCGGTCGGCGGCGGGGGCGGATCCGGTGCCGGCGTTGCGGCGGGCTTATCTGCGCTGGTTGCGGACTCAGCAAGAAAGCGGGCCCGCGGACCACACCGATGGCTGGCTGGCGAGCCTGCCGTTTCTGTATGCGTCCCGGGCGCCGGGAAACGCGTGCATGTCCGGGCTTGCCCGGCAGGCGCGCGAATATCATCCGCCGGAGCCGTTCGGGGCGGAAGGGCCGGTTAATCCGCATTCGAAAGGCTGCGGCACCGTGATGCGTTCCGCGCCATTCGGATTGGCCGGAATGGGCGCTGATCAAGCGTTTGTCCTGGCGGCGCGGGCGGCGCAACTGACGCATGGACATCCGACGGGGTACCTCGCGGCGGGCGCGTTCGCGGCGATTCTCGATCGGGTGGTCAGCGGAGTCGAGTTGCCGATCGCGGTGCGGGAGACGATCGGTCAGCTCGCGGGGATTCCGTCGAGCGAGGAGACGGTGGCGGCCTTGACCCGGGCCGTCGAGTCGGCGGCGGAGGCGCCCACCGCCGAACAGGTGGAGCGCGTCGGGGCGGGCTGGATCGCCGAGGAATGCCTGGCCATCGCGGTGTATTGCGCGCTGCACTCGGTCGAGAGCGGCGATATCCGGGCGGCGCTGCTGCTCTCGGTGAACCACTCCGGCGATTCGGACTCGACCGGCGCGGTCGCGGGCAACCTGATCGGCGCCGTGCACGGGGTCTCCGCGCTGCCGATGGATCTGGTGTCCACGGTCGAGGGACGCGATGTGCTGATCCAGGTCGCCGACGACCTGGTCATGAACTTCGGCGTCGGCGACCGGTCGGGGCTCGAAGCACGCTACCCGATCGACGAGAGCCACTAACCCGGCGCACCGAAAACGGCTGTCCGCGAACCGGATTTCCGGCGTGGACCGCCGTCCGTTGCCATGCCGAAGTAACGACTCGGCTCGGCTCATCGATGATCGACAAGATCGTGGGGGTGGAATCGACGGAGGAGACGAGATGAAGGCAATTGTTCTGGCGTTCGCGGCCGTGGCCGCGATCGGCGCCCTGACCGGGTGTTCGGACACCGCGAAGAGCCCGGCCGCGAGCACCGCGCCTGGCACGAGTGTTCCCGGTGCCGCAGGCACCGGGCCGACGGGTGCGCCGCGGAGCGGTTCGACCGCGGCACCGGAGACGGCTGGCGCCGACGCCACCACGAAGCTGCCGAGCCGCGACGACGCGACCGTCGACGCGCGCGACTATCAGAGCGGGGACAAGTACTACTTCCAGTCGCCGAGCGGAAACATCATGTGCGGCTTCGTCGAGGCCGACTCCCTCGGCACCGGCTGCCAACTGGAGCACGCGTCGGTGGTTCCGGCCGAACTGCCCGATTGCGGCACTCGCGCCAATCGTGCGGTGGCGGCGCAGGTCGTGGGCGGCAAGGCGAAGTTCCTCTGCACCAGCCAAGGCATCTTCGTCGGACCGCCGCTCGACGGCGGTAGCAAGGGCGGCGGCAAGGTGCTCGGCTACGGGCAGACCCTCATCGTCCGCGGCACCGCATGCACGTCGACGCAGGCCGGGATCAGGTGCGATCAGGGTGGGCACGGATTCTTCATCGCGGCCGACGCGCAGTCCTTGTTCTGACCGACGGCACGAGCAGTAGCCTGCGGCCGCCCAATAGTTCTGTGCCGCAGGCTTATACGCTCGGCATCTACCAGTCGACGATGCCGAGCTCGTGCAGCTTGCGGAATACCAGCATCGAGCCGGGCGCGACGTGGTCCATCGCGGCGTACTCGCTGACCGTGAAGTAGCGCAGCTCGGCGATCTCGCTGGTCGGCTGCGGTTCGCCGTCCAGTTCGGCGGTGAAACAGGTCATGTGCAGCTGCGTGCCGGGCGCGTAGCCCACCGCCTGGGCGGTGAAAACGCCCAGTTCGTCGAAGGAAACGACGCCGACGCCGAGTTCCTCGCGCACCTCGCGGCGCAGTGCTCCCTCGGGCGTCTCGCCGGGGTCTATCTTCCCACCCGCCATGTAGAAGATGTCCTTGCCGATCGATCGCGCCTGCAACAGACGACGATCCCTGACGTGGGCCAACGCGGCTGTGCGAATCACGGGCCCACCCTACTTTTCCGGCGGGGACCGGGGTCAAGCGAGTATTCCCCGCCGGGCGGCTCAGCGGTACTGGACGTGTACTGCACCCGGTCAGCGTCACCAAACAGGTTCGGCAACCACTATCGTGACGGAGCGAAACTGTTGAATTGGCGAGAGGCACGGGGGAATACACGTGAACACCACGCAGGGTGGCTGGTCCACCCTCCCATCGGAGCCGGAGCGCGAGGCGCACAACCGCAAGGTGCTGGCCGCCTTGATCGCGGGCGGCGTGCTCTTCGCCCTCGTCGCGGCGGTCTGCGTCGGGATCGTCGCCCGCGACCTCACCAAGGACGTCATCGGCACGCCGAAACCGGTCCAGAACGCCAGCCCGCTCCCCGTGGCCGAGCAACTGCCCGCGACCCCCGCGGGGGTGACCGACAACGGCGCGATCCGGATCGGCGACCCGGCCGCGAAGGTCGTCGTGCGCGTCGTCGCCGACCTGCAATGCCCGGCCTGCCAGATGTTCGAGAAGGCCAACGCCAAGGCGCTCGAGGACGCCGCGACCGGCGGTTCGGCCATCGTCGAGTACAACATCATCTCGTTCCTGGACCGCGCGTCGACGACCCAGTACTCGTCCCGGGCCGGCAACGCGTCCTACTGCGTCGCCGAGGCCGACCCGTCGAAGTACCAGGGCTGGCTGGCCGCGATGTTCCAGAATCAGCCCGCCGAGGGCGGTGACGGCCTGCCCGACGAGCGCCTGCTGGAGCTCGCCAGGGACGCCGGCTACACCGATCCCGCAGTGGCCCAATGCATTACCGACCGCAAGTACGACCCCTACCTCCGCACGAAGACCAAGGAACTCCTGGCCGGCGGCATCACCTCCACCCCCTCGGTATTCGTCAACGGCAAGCAAGTCACCGAACCCCAGCCCCTCTTCGGCCCCGAAGGCCTCACTCCCCTGATCACCGCTGCGCGATAGTGAGTGGATTGCCGCGTTAGTGAACGTTATTCGGCACTATCGGCTAGTTTGCACGCTATGAATTCACGCTGGGGCGCTGCGCTCGCCATCTCCGTCCTATCGCTGTCCGGCCTGGTCGCGGGTACCGCCCCGGCCTCGGCCGGTGCGCCCGTGGTGTCGTGCAGCTTTACGCCGACCGCGCCGGACAACGCCGCGGCCCGGCCGGTGGTGTCGCCGCCGCCGGTCGCGCTGGCCGTCGGCACCATGGACGTGACCTTCCAGTTCAACTACGGGCCGGTCACCGTGCGACTGAACCGCGCCGGGGCCGCACCGTGCGCCGCGCAGAACATGGCAAGCCTGGTGCTGCAACGCTTCTACGATCAGAGCCAATGCTGGCGGCTCACCGACAGCGCCCGCCTCGGCGTCTTGCAGTGCGGCGATATCTACGAGGTGGAGAAGGGCGGCCCCGGCTACCAGTTCCCCGACGAGGTCGACGGCACCGAGACCTACGAGCGCGGCACGGTCGCGATGGGCAATCAGGGCCCCGGCACCAACGGCAGCGAATTCTTCATCGTCCACTCGTTCGCGCATATTCCGGCCAACTATTCGGTGCTCGGCCAGGTCGTGAGCGGCATGGACGTGCTGGATCGGATCGTCGCCGCCGGCATCACGCCGACCGAACGCGGCGAGCGGGATGGACTGCCGGCCCAGCCGGTTCTGATCAATAACGCCAGGTTGGGCTAGCTACACCGATCGGCGGATTCCGCGAGACCCCATAGTTGGGGTGCGCTGCGCGACAAACGCTTTCACCGCACGGTGCGGTAGCTTCGTACGAATGAGTACATCCCAGGACAGTGTGCAATGGAAACGTGGAATCAGCGGCGTGCTGGTGGCCGGTGGCGTGGTCGCCGGTGTGCTGGCCGGATCGGCGCCCGCGTCCGCGGACAGCGGGCAGCCCGCCGGCAACCAGCTCGGCACGTCCGCGGTGGCGGATGACGGGTGCACCTTCTCCTCGGTCGGCGGCTCGTGCTCCGATCCGGGCCCGGTCGGCAATGCCCTGATCAACTTCCGCAATTGGCTCAAGAGCATGGGCTACGGAACCGGAAGTTCCTCGGGGACCGCGTACTTCCTCTGATGGTCGAGAATTCGCAGAGCTGATGCCGGAGATTCCCGAGTGGTCGAGACAACGTCCGTGGGGCGTGCGGGTCGACTGGGGTTTGGCGGGTGCGCGGGCGTCAGGGGCGGATAGCGCGGCAGTTGTCGTCGTCGACGTGCTGTCGTTCACCACGTCGGTGTCGGTCGCGGTCGAGGCGGGCACCCGGGTATTCCCCTACCCGTGGCGGGACGAGACCGCCGCGGCGTTCGCGACCGACCGGGACGCTCGGCTGGCCGTCGGGCGCACGGCGGTGTCCGCGCAGCAGCCGTGGTCGCTGTCGCCCGCGGCGCTACGCCGGGCGCCCGCTCCGGCCCGCCTGGTGCTGCCGTCGCCGAACGGATCGGCGATTTCGGCCGCGGTCACCGGAGTGCCGGTGCTCGCGGCCTGCCTGCGCAACGCGTCCGCGGTCGCCCGGTGGATCATCCGGCAGGGCTGGGGCACCGTCGAGCGGCCGGTCGCGGTCATCGCCGCCGGCGAACATTGGCCGGGTCAGGACGTGCTGCGGCCCGCGATCGAGGACTGGTTCGGGGCCGGCGCGGTCAGCTCGGCGCTCGCCGCGAACGGGGCCGGACCGCTGTCACCGGAGGCCTCGGCGGCCGCGACCACCTATGCCGCGACCGCCGACGTGCCGTCGCTGATCTCGCACTGCGCCTCCGGCCGCGAGCTGGCCGACCTCGGATTCCCCGACGATGTCGCGATCGCGATCGAAATCGACGCGGGCCGGACCGTTCCACTGCTGGTAGACGGGGCATTCGTCGACGCGGCACACTGAGTGGCGGACAATGATGACCGAAGTGTGACGTCCGGCCACGCGGGGACTTTCCCACCTGGAGCCCGGGTTATACGTGGGGCCGATATGAGGAGGTCATGTGGCACCGGAATACAACAGGAATCCCGCGGCCGTCGCCGCCCTGTCCCCTGAGCAGTACCACGTCACCCAGGAGAACGGGACCGAACGCGCATTCACGGGCGAATACTGGGACAATCACGAACCCGGCATCTACGTCGACGTGGTGTCGGGCGAGCCGTTGTTCGCCTCGGTCGACAAGTTCGACAGCGGATCGGGCTGGCCGAGTTTCACCAAGCCGATCGACGCCGCGAATGTGGTCGAGAAGCGCGACTTCAGCCATCTGATGATCCGCACCGAGGCGCGGTCCGCGCACGGTGGCAGCCATCTCGGGCACATCTTCACCGACGGGCCGAAGGCCGAAGGCGGCCTGCGGTACTGCATCAATTCGGCGGCACTGCGTTTCGTCCACCTCGACGACCTCGAGGCGGAAGGGTATGCGCAGTATCGGACCCTGTTCACGAAGGAGGACGCGTGACCGACACGCGCAAGGCGATTTTGGCCGGCGGATGTTTCTGGGGCATGGAGGAATTGATCCGTAAGCAGCCCGGGGTGTTGTCGACGCGGGTCGGCTACACCGGCGGCCGCAACGATCACCCCACCTACCGCAACCACCCGGGTCACGCGGAGGCCGTGGAGATCATCTACGACCCCGCGCAGACCGACTACCGTGCGCTGCTGGAGTTCCTGTTCCAGATCCACGATCCGACCACCAAGGATCGGCAGGGCAACGACATCGGGAGCAGCTACCGTTCGGCCATCTTCTACCTCGACGAGGAGCAGAAGCAGGTCGCGCTGGACACTATCGCCGACGTGGACGCCTCCGGCCTGTGGCCGGGCAAGGTGGTCACCGAGGTGACGCCGGCGAGCGAGTTCTGGCAGGCCGAGGCCGAGCACCAGGACTACTTGCAGAAGTACCCGGACGGATACACCTGCCATTTCCCCCGGCCGGGCTGGAAGCTGCCCAAGCGGGAGAACGCCGCGCAGTAACGCGTCGAAGACGCTGGGGCGCAGCGTAACCCAGTGACGCGCAACCAACTGCGCCACCTGATTCAGGTGGCGCAGTTGTCGTTTGCGGGCCGGCCCGTGCTCACCGGTGAACTGCCGCGGGTGTAACCCCGTGCTCTACCTAGTAGGGAGCGCGGTTACACCGGGCGCAGAAGGCAGGCATCGTGGGACGAACGGGAGCCGGGTCCGCACGGGAGGAACCCGGGGCGGACCGGGAGTTGCGGCTGGTCTCCGGCGACGGTTACCCGGACTGGGAGGCCGTGTACCGGGACAACGTCTCCTGGGTGTTCGCGCTCATGTTCACCAAGGTCGGCAACCGGCCGGACGCCGAGGACCTGACCGCGGAGGTATTCATGGCCGCGCTGCGGCCGCTACGGGTGTCGGCGAGCGTGGCCGAGGTGCGCGCCTACCTGCGGGCCACCGCGCGCACCGTGCTGGCGGGGTACTGGCGGACACGGATGGGACGGGAGATCACCACGATCGAGGACGACATCGTCGACGATCGGCCCGCGCCGCAACCGCCGGACCAGGGTTCCGCGGCGCGCGCACAGGCCGTGCTCGAGCGGCTGCCGGATCGCTATCGCCGGATTCTGGAACTACGGTTCCTGCAAGGGTTGTCGGTGCGCGACGCGGCGAGCACGCTGGGCGTCAGCGTCGCGAACGCCAAAGTGCTGCAGCATCGAGCATTACAGATGGCGGCGCGCAAGAGTACGGGAGGTGCCCCGTGAGCGGGCGAGACGTGCGGTGGTACGTCGAGCGGTTGCTGGCCGGACACCGTCCCCGATCGTTTCGGCCCGATGCGGAGGAGGCCGAGCAGATGCGGACCGCCATCGATCTGCGGGCCGCGCGGCTCGGCAGTCAGGCGCCCAGCGAGGAATTCCTGGCCGATCTCCACCGGCGGCTCGCCGCCGAAATGGAGGACGCCGCAACGGAATCCCGGCCGGACGGAGCGACCGCGCGGCGAAACGTGCTCATCGGCACTTCCGCGGCCGCGGTAGCGGCGGCCGCCGGTGCGGCGATCGACCACGCCGTGGGCGATCGGCCCACGAATGCGCCTGCGGCACAACAGTCTTTGACACCGAACAATGGCGCGTGGCACGCGATCGCGGCGAGTTCCGACCTGCCGGAGGTCGGCATCATCCACTTCGATGTCGGTACGCTGAGCGGATTCGTGCGGCGCGTCAACGGGATTGCGACGGCGGTGTCCGGTGTATGCACCCATCAGGGCTGCAAGTTGTGGCTCGACGCGCCCGTCGCCCGGCTCCGCTGCCCCTGTCACACCACCTCGTTCGCCGCCGACGGGCAGGTGCTCGAGCATCAGCTGCCGATCGCGCCCACGCCGTTGCCGCGGCTCGAGGTGCGCGAAAACAACGGCACGATCGAGGTATTCGCCCCGACCCAGCCCGGCTGACACCGCCGCCGGTGTAACCCCGGTCGCTATCTGTCGGTGAGAGGCCCGCACCCCGCGGGTCATCCCCGGATGGAGGACCGGATCGATGAGACGTATTCCTGGCGGCCGACGAATGATGGTCGCGGTCGCGGCGGCAGCACTGGTGGCGACGGTGAGTGCGTGCGGTGGCGCGCGCCCGGACACTACCGCGCCGACACCCGTATTCGCTTCCGGCACAGCGACTCCCGGCTTCCCGCCCGGCGGCCCGACAGCCGGAGCCATGCCGGGGATGTCGATGCCGCCACCGACGCAGGGTGCCGCGCCGACCGGGCCGAACGCCGTGAACATCGACGGCTTCGCCTTCACGCCCGCGACGCTCACGGTCAAGGCGGGCACGACGGTTACCTGGGTCAATCACGACGAGGAGCCGCACACCGTCGCCGCCACAGACGGCGGATTCCACTCGCCCGGAATGGGTGCCGGGGCCACCTACTCGTTCACCTTCAGCAAGGCGGGCACGTTCGCCTACATCTGCTCGATCCATCCGTTCATGAAGGCGACGGTGGTGGTCACCCCATGAGCGAGCAGCAGGAACACCGCGACCCGCACGGCATGACCCGGCGGCAACTGATTCGGCACAGCGCCTGGTTCGGCGCCGCGGTCGGGCTGACCGTGGTCGGCGGCGAGGTCATCTCCCACGTCGCGGGCAGCGCGCCGAGCGCCGCGGCGGACACTCGGCCGACGCTGCGGTTCGCGCAGCTCAGCGACAGTCACATCGGATTCCAGGGGACGGCCAACGCCAATGTGACCGATACCTTCACCGAGGCCATAAACCAGGTCAACTCGCTCGGCTACCAACCGGATTTCGTCATCCACACCGGAGACCTCACCCACCTGGCCACCGCGGAACAGTTCGACCAGGTCACGCAGATGATGAAGGGGCTGAACACCCCGCACGTGTTCACCGTTCCGGGAGAACACGATTCGACCGACGACGGTGGGCAGCGGTACCTGTCCGCGTTCGGCAGGGGCACCCGCGGCGACGGCTGGTACAGCTTCGACATCGCGGGCGTGCACCTGATCGCCCTGGTGAACACGTTGAACCTGCAGAATCTCGGGCATCTGGGGCAGGACCAGCTGGAGTTCGTGCGCAAGGACGTGGCCGGGTTGTCCAGCGACACACCGATCGTGGTGTTCAGTCATATCCCGTTGTTCGCCATGTACCCCCAATGGGGTTGGGGTACAGACGATGCCGCTCAGGCACTGAGCTACCTGAAGCGGTTCTCCTCGGTCACCTGCCTCAACGGGCATGTGCACCAGCTGTTCACGAAGACCGAGGGCAACATCACCTTCTACAGCGGCACCACCACGGCCTATCCCCTACCCAGGCCCGGCGACGGACCGGTACCCAAGCCGGTGACCCTGCCCGCCGGAAAACTGCACGACTCCTTAGGGATTCGCGAGGTCACCTATCACAAGGGACAGCAGCTGCTGGCGATCAAGGAGCAGACCCTCAAATGAGCAAGAACTTCTCAGCAGCCGATCTGCTGCTACGCGCCGGCATCAGCGTCGGCCTCGCGGTCAGCGGCTACCTCCACGCCGACCTCTACGCCCACGGCTACCGCTACATCCACCTCATCGGCCCGTCGTTTCTGCTCCAAGCCGCAGCCTCGTTCGCACTCGCGCTCGTCCTGCTCCTCGGCCCCTGGACCTTGCGCGTGGCCGCCGCCCTGCTCGCCGTAGGCGCGCTGACCGCGTTCGTATTGTCCCGCACCACTGGCCTTTTCGGATTCAGCGAGATCGGATGGCAACCCACCCCGCAAGCGGCCCTGAGCGTGATCGCCGAAGCAACCACCCTCGTCCTCTGTGTGGTTTCACTACTGATGCTGCGCCAGCGCATCGCCGAACCGGCCAACGCCATGCACGAGAGTCCGGTCTGACAAAGTCTGCGACACCGGCGGCGTAGGTTGGACGCTCTCCTCGATGTGCTTTGCCTACCCCGGCCGGGGGCGCTAGGTCCGGCCGCGGTGGGTCGTCCAGTCGGGTGGGCGGAGCACGCACGCGAGTCGTTCATGGAGGGTGTGGGAGTCGCGCAGGTCGCGCAGGATGTCGCGATAGCCGCTGACGCCGATGGTCAGGGGGTTCATGCTGTCGATGTGGTGGGCTAGTCCGAAGGTGGCGGGGTGGGTTTCGGGGACGAAGGTGCCGAACATGCGGTCCCAGATGATCAGGAAGGCGCCGTAGTTGCGGTCGAGGTAGTCGGGGTCGCTGCCGTGGTGGACTCGGTGGTGCGAGGGCGAGTTGCAGATGAACTCGAACCAGCGGGGTAGCCGGCCGATGGTCTCGGTGTGCAGGAAGAACTGGTAGGTCAGATCGACGGTGATGACGACGCCGATCATCGCGGGCGAGAAGCCGAGTAGCGCCAGCGGAATATTGAAGGCCAATTGCCATGGCGGCGCCCATTTCCGGCGCAGTGCGACCGCGAGATTGAAATACTGACTGGAGTGGTGCACCTGATGCCCGGCCCACATCAATCGAACCCGGTGGCTGGCCCGATGGCGCAGGTAGTAGAGCAGGTCGTAGCCGATCAGCAGGAGCGCCCAACTCCACCACTGCGACGCCGGCATCTTCAACGGTGTCAGGGCGTAGAGCGCCGAAATGCCACTGACCAGCGGGCCGATCTGCGTGATGCCGTGAATGATCACCGAGCCGAGGCCGAGTGCGAAGCTGTCGATGGTGTCGACGAGGCGATATCCTTTGGCCCGCCGAGCGCCCGGGCGCGCATCGAGCAGGCGGATCGCGATCACCTCGATCGCGATGAAGACCAGATAGATCGGCACGGCACCGACCGCAGCAGTGGTCGCGTGCTGTAGGAATTCGGCCGGCATGGCCGACCTCCCTCGAACTCGCCCAGATGTGCGCGGTAGTGGGCCTACCCGCGACGGGTCGATTCTATCCCCGGATCGCCTGCGCTTCTCGCGGGTCCGGGGCCGTCAGGTCCGGCGGGCGGCGCGAAGGTTCGGGTTCGTCTGTCGCCTAGCCTAATTCGACCTCGTCGTAGTCGACGGTCAGGCTGTGCCTGCGTTCCCGCAGCACGTTGCCCTCCCGATGGACGAGGCCCTCACCGAATTCGACGCGCAGCTTGGCCCGGCGCACGTAGACCTCGCGCACGACGCCGCAGATCCCGCTGAACGGACCCTCCGGGAAATGGACGACGTCGCCTGGCGCGTATTCGGTAAACCCCACGCTGCCACAATAATCCAAGTCGGCGCGGACGGACGGTGGCGAACGCGGGGGGCCGATCGACTCGCGTTATTCGTACCCGACGGTGTCACCGGTTCGGCTCACGATGCGCCGGACAGCCAGCGTCGAAGGCGGCTTTTGCGGCGCCGGGGCCAGCGGTTCGGATCGAACCAGTCCGGCAGTGGTTCTCGTGCGGAAAGCCAGGCGGGCGGGACGCCGATGATCGGGCCCGAGTCGGCGCCGGTGCCGGTGTAGGCGGCAACGATGCCGCCGACAATGGCGCTGGTGGTGTCGATATCACCGTCCGCCGCGAGGCACGCGGTGATGGCGGACGGATAGTCGGCCAGATGCGTTGCCGCGACCCATATCGTGAACGGCACCGTGTTCTGCGCGGTGACCTGAGATCCGTTGCCGAGTTCCGCCGCCGCCTGTTCGACGGAGGTACCGAGCAGGGCACGGGCGTGGCGAATCAGCCGGCTCGTCTCGCCGTCGCCCAGATGATCGAGCACCGTGGTGATGAATTCCGTTGGCGTCGGCCGCGTTCCGGCCAGCCGCGCATGCGCTGCCTGCCCCGCCGCGAGCCCGACCGCTACCGCCCCGGCCACACCTTCCGGATGCGTATGCGTCACCTGCGCCGACCGAACCGCCTCAGCTACTACTCTTTTCGGATCATCGGCGAAATAGGCGCCCAGCGGAGCGACCCGCATCGCACCACCATTGCCACAGGACCCCTGCCCGTCGTACGCCGCCCCCGCCACCTCCCGCCAGTCCGCGCCGTCCCGAATCCGGCGCAAGGTACTCACCGCGATGAACCCGTAATCCCGCCCCGGATCGAACCGCCGCGCAAACCCAGCGGCCAGCCGATCCTGATCGATCCCACCCCGAGCACCCAGCTCGGCCACCACCGTGCAGGCCATCTCGGTGTCGTCCGTCCACCCCCACGGCCCCGCCGAGAGATTTCCACCCCGAACATCCCGAATCGACCGCCGCATCACCGGAAACTCCTGCCCCAACGAGTCCCCCACCGACAGCCCATCCAGCGAATCAAGCATCAAGTCGACATGCATCGCCCATGATCGTAACCACCACGCCCTTGGTCGGCCGCAACCCCTTGCCCCGAGGCGCCGGTGGGGTTCAAGGCTCGACGTAAGCGATTGCGACGGCCTGTGCCATACTGTGACTCGGCAGCACCGCGTTCGGTGCTCGGTCCCTTTGGCTGCGGTGTGAATCTGCCCGCGTTGCCACTCTCAGTACGCATTTCGCGGCGAGCGCATCGAATGCTCCCCTTCCCCGGCTCGGCTCCGTCATCGGATGCGACGAGCCGGTCTCGAGATCCGCAGCTGAAGCCACGCCTGCCCATCATGCTCCGGCCGTCACAGCCGACCCGGAGCCGCTATCAACGCACGAATGGAGCGAAACACTATGACTACCAACAGAATCACCGATGGTACCGAGCGAGAGCTCATCGAGAACACGCTCGATCACAACCGGGCGGCACTCATCGCCACCGTCCGCGGGCTCTCCGATACCGACGCCCGCCGCCGACTTGTCGCCTCGCTGACGACCCCGATCTCGGTGATCAAACACGCCGCCGCGGCGGAACGCATCTGGTTCCAACGGTTCTGGGCCGGACTCGACGAATCCGAGTGCGACGGGTACTCGAAACGCGACGAAGGCACCTTCACCGTGGCCGCCCACGAATCCGTCGCCGACGTGATCGCCGAATTCGAGCGCGCCAGCCAACGCTCCCGCGAGATCGCCGCGCGCTTCGACCTCGACGCCACCAAACACAACCCCCGCGAAGGCACCGTCAGCATGCGCTGGACCCTCCTGGCCATGATCGAAGAATTCGCCCGCCACGCCGGCCACGGCGACATCCTCCGCGAACAGATCGATCAGCCCACAACCTGATCGCCGAACCCGCTGCGCTCTGTCCGGCCGGTCCCTGTCCGGCATTCGGCGGACAGACACCCCACACCGGCGGTGCGAGACTCGTTGGGTGAGTACGCATCAGCCGGGCGGGGATCGGAAGAGAGCCCACCCGGCGTCTGATGTGCAGCGCCTACGCCGATGGGCGGTCTCCGTCGCCATGTTCGCGTCCTGCAGCACAGCACTGGCACCGGGTATCGCGTCGGCCGACAGTTGTCTCCCGACGGCCGTGATCGGCGCCGCGGGGACCGGCCAGGGGCCCGCCTGGTCACCCCCGAACGGTGTCGGCAAGGACGAGTTGGACGCCCAAGTGGGCCCCCAGGTGCATGCCGCGATCACCGCGATCGCCGACCGGCTCGGTCCGCTGGAGGTCGGCGCGATCAACTATCCGGCCACCGGCCTCGAACCATTCGACACCGGTGCGGTGACGGCGAGGGTCGCCTACGACATCTCGGCCTACCGAATGAGCAAGGACCTCGGCTACTCCCGCGCCTACGAGAAGCTGAAAAAAGAAGCGGCGGAATGCCGTTCGAAGAAGTTCGTGCTGGTCGGCTATTCGCAGGGCGGCCACATCATGGGCGATCTCGCACAGTCGGTGTTCCACGGCAACGGGCCGGTCGATCGCAGCCGCATCGCGGCGGTCGTGCTCATTGCCGAGCCCGCTTACAACGGACCGTCGCCACGCACGACCGAGGCGATCTACAGCCAGGGCAAACTCACGCAGGATCAAGACCACTGGTCGATCGGCGGCTCGCTCGGGCAGCGAGCGGCCTTCGAGACCAACGACCCGGTGGTCTCGATCTGCGTGTACGGCGACCCCGTGTGCGACGGCAAAGATTTGTTCGGCCAGGATGGCAAGCCGAAAGCGGTCACCAATAAGGACATGCACTTCCTTTACCTCGGACACCCTTTCGAAGGCGTGAAAGACTTCGCGACCTGGGCCGGCGTCCAAGCCGCCAGGATCATCCAGCCGACCGATCCGCCCGGCCCGGCACCCGCGGAACTTCCCGGCAAACCCTCGACTCCCCCCGCCCCGGCGCCCCCGGCTCGGGAAGCGGTAACGATCGCCCAAGCGGACGCCAAAACCGTCACCGTCACTGTCGCCGACGCCGCGGGCGCGGGCCCGCGCGCGGTGCGCTGCTGGAACGCGACCGACGCGACCCATAACTGGAAGACGAACTACCTGGGCGAGATTCAGATCTCCATCCCGCGCAACGGCACGTTCACCGTCACCTGCCCGACCGCGCCCAAACCGGGGACGTTCTCGTTGGAATTCTTCAATTGGCGCTGGTCCCCGGCGATCCAATGGCGGTGAGTGGCCCGCAGCGCTGACCGTGCTCGGCTGGAACGCTTACGCGGGAGGCGATTTCACGCCATCACGCAGTAGGTCGAAGGCGTGGTCGGTGGCTCGGACGGCGGCCGGGTAGCGGGCTGCGGCGGACTCGCCGTCGCGCAGGGCTTCGTGGTTCATCAGGATGAGCTCGCGGTAGACCACGATGATCTGGGCGGCGAGGAGGCGGGCGGTCAGGGGGTCGAAGCCGTTGTCGCGCAATGCCTCCGCCAAGGTCGCGACGCCGCGGGCGGAGTAGCGCATCAGCCTGGCGGCGAGAGTCTCGGTGCCGAAGACCAATTGGAGGAAGGCCATGATTTCGGGGGTGTCGTTGAGGCCGGTGTTCGGGTCGCGCCGGCGCAGCGCGTCCAGGTGGGCTTCGCGCAACGCGTCCAGGGGTGGTTGATCGGGACGGCGCGCGCGAACGGTGCGGGCCGCCTCGTCCTCGTGGTCGGCGAACCGTTGCAGGACCAGGTCTTCCTTGGTGGCGAAGTACGCGAACAGGGTGCGGCGGGAGACGTCGGCCGCCCGGGCGATGTCGGTGATGGAGACCTGATCGAAGCCTGATTCGAGAAACATGCCGATCGCCGTTGCCGCGATGTGCTCACGGATGCGGATCTTCTTGCGTTCGCGCAGGCCCGTCGGTTCGGTCATGAACACACTCTAGCGCATTGGTAGATCAAGTGTATTGTTGCATCGAGTCTACTTTTGGAGGATGACGTGAAAACCGAAGTGATCGTGGTCGGCGCAGGCCCGACCGGATTGATGCTGGCCAACGAGCTGACCCTGGCCGGAGTACCGGTGGTGGTGCTGGAGAAGCGGCTCACCCCGAGTGCCCAGTCCCGGGCGGGCGGGCTGCAACCGCGGACCGCGGAAGTGCTCGACCTGCGCGGAATGCTCGATCCGCTGCTCGACCTTTCCGTGCCGCGCGGCCAGTTCGGCGGGCATTTCGCCGGCCTTCCGGTCGAGTTGGATTGCCGGCCGTGGCGGACTCGTCACCCGTATCCGGTCGGCATCCCGCAGACGCGGCTCGAGGCGTTCCTCGAACAGCTCCTCCTCGACCAAGGCGTGCCGGTGCTGCGCGGGGTCGACGTGTCCGCGGTCGAACAGGATTCCGCCGGAGTCACGGTCGGCGACGTTCGTGGCAGTTATCTGGTCGCGTGCGACGGCGGGCACAGCACGGTGCGCAAGCTGCTCGGCGTCCCCTTCCCCGGGACCGCGGGCACGATGTCGTCGGTGGTCGCCGATCTCACGCTCGCGTCCCGATCCGACGCCGTGCCAACCACTTCCGAACATTTCAGCCGATACATGAAGTCCGCCAACGGTTACTTCACCACCCTGCATCCCATCGAGGGCGAGCTGTACCGGCTCATCTTCGGCAAGGCCTCCGATTCCCGACCCGATCGCGAAAAGCCGATCAGCGCAGCGGAAGTCAACGAAGCCCTAGCGGCGGTGTATGGACCGGAGACCCGGTTGGGCGAGCTGCGCGAGGCCTCCCGATTCAGCAATGCCACCCGGCAGGTCGAGCACTATCGCGAGGGCAGGGTGCTTTTCGCCGGGGATGCCGCCCACATCCACCTGCCGATCGGCGGCCAAGGGGTGAACCTCGGCATCCAGGACGCCGTCAACCTGGGTTGGAAACTCGCTGCGACAGTGCACGGTTGGGCTCCCGAGGGCTTGCTCGACAGCTATCACGACGAGCGTCACCCGGTCGCCGCGCGCGTGCTGCGCACCACCCGCGCACAGGGCGTGATCCTGAATCCCACCCAGGACGACAACATCGGCGCGGTCCGCGACATGTTCACCGACCTGCTCCGCCTGCCGGACGCCAACTACTTCATCTCGGGCATGATGTCGGGGCTCGACATCCAGTACGCCGGACTCGGCCCACGCATGATCGACCTCGACCTGACCACCCCGGACGGCCAGACCCGGGTGAGCACGCTGATGCGTTCCGGCCGTGGCCTGCTGCTCTCACTCGACGACACACCCCGGTCGATCGACCGCTGGTCCGACCGCGTCGACCACGTCACCGCCAAGGCCGACGACGACACCCCCACCGTCCTGATCCGGCCCGACGGCTACATCGCCTGGTCCGCCGCCGACGAGCAGCCACTCGAGGCGGCCCTCACCCGCTGGTTCGGCTGAACACCGACCCGTCGGTCGCCAATTTGCCGCGACGATAGGAGCCCGCCGCCGCTGACTACAGCGTGGGCGGGCCCTGGTTGATTCGGCGCATGACCGGGGCGAGGCGGTGCAGGGCGGGCGTGGTCATCAGTTGGCGTTCGTCCCACCAGGTTGCGCCGGCTTCGGCGTAGGGGGCGATCAGGTCGCGGGCTTTGGCGGGGTCGCCCGGGGTTATGCCGCCTACTATCACGTCGAAGTTGTTGAGGGCGGGGTCTTTTCGCTGTTCGCCGAGATACCCGAGGAGATCGCGGAATTCGTCGAGGGGCGGGATGGTGCCGTGGCCGCCGCTGAACAGGGGGACGACCCCGTCCCAGCGGGCGGCTCGGCGGATGGGGCGACGGTGGGGCCAGAAGCCGGCGATCCAGACCGGCGGGCGGGGGCGCTGGGTGGCGGCGGGAAGCAGGGTGACGTCGCGGACCTGATAGTGCTTGCCGTCGTGGTCGACCGGTTTACCGGACCAGTAGCGCTCCAGCAGATCCAGGCCCTCGTCGAGGCGCTCGGCGAGCAGGACTGGGTCGGTCGGTTCGCCGAAGCTGCCGAATTCGTCCTCGATCGGTCCGCCCAGTCCTGCACTGAAGATGACTCTGCCGCCGCTCAGCGCGTCCAGGGTGGCGACCTGGCGGGCGAGCTGCTCCGGGCGCCGGCGGGCTACCGGGGTGACCAGGGTGCCGAGCTTCAGGCGGGAGGTCGCCAAGGCGGCCGCCGTCAGGAGCATCCAGGGGTCGCCGAATGGCTGGCCTCGACGTTCTTTCTTGTCGAGAACCACATGGTCCCAGATGAAGAGCGCGTCCCAGCCTGCTTCCTCCGCCGCCTGAGCGGCCATGGCCACCGTTCGGGCGTCGGCGAAGTCCCCGAAGTTCGGAATGTTGATCGAGAATCGCATACCGGAATACTGCGGGGTCGGACCGCGGCAGGCAAGCGGAATGAATTCTGCCGCAACGGTGCTCAGCTCGGCGGACGCGCCGATCCAGCCGCTCGCCGGACTACCAGGGCAACGTTCCGGCGGCATCGAAATAGCCGCCGGTCGGGCCGTCCGGTGGCACCTGCGCCATGCGGACGATGATCTCGGCGCCCTGGGCGACGGTCTGAGTTCCGCTGTGCGAGTTCAGATCTGTCGCGGTATAGCCGGGCTCCACCGCGTTGATCCGGATATTCGGCAATGCCTTGGCGTATTGCACGGTGATCATGTTGACCGCGGTCTTGGACGCGGGATACGCGACGCCGGAATAGAAGTAGGCGGGCGCACCCGGAGTGGCGGCGTTCGCCAGCGATGCCAGCCCGCTGCTCACATTCACCACGACGGGCGCGGCGGAGCGGTGCAGCAGCGGCAGGAACGCGTGGGTCACCCGGACGACGCCGAAGACGTTCGTCTCGAACACCGTCCGCATCTCCTCGGCGGTCACCACCGCGGCGCCGATCTCGGCTCCGTCCTGAGACCGGGCTTCGATGCCGGCGATGCCCGCGTTGTTGATCAGCGCATCCAGCCCGCCGTCGGCGTCGATGGTCCGCACCGCCGCGGCGACGGACGCGTCGTCGGTGACGTCGATGACCACCGCCCGCGCACCCAGTTGTTCGGCGGCACGGCGGCCGCGTTCGGCGTCCCGGCTGCCGAGGTAGACGGTGTGGCCCGCCGCGACTAGCCGGCGGGCGGTCTCGAAGCCGAGGCCCTTGTTCGCTCCGGTGATCAGTGTCGTTGTCATGCGTCGAGCCTCGCGCCGAACCGCCAGGTCAGCCAGTCGTCTGGCCATCCTGGGACTGCTGATACCAGGCACGCGAGCCGCCGCGCGGGCAGACTGGCCAGCATGGCGACAGCGGAATTCGGGAAGGCGGTGCGGCGCTGGCGCGACCGGGTCGCCCCCGAGGCGGCCGGGCTGTCCACCGGTGGGCAGCGGCGCGCGCCCGGTCTGCGCCGCGAGGAGCTGGCGATGCTGGCGGGCATCTCGGTCGACTACGTCACGCGGCTCGAACAGGGCCGCGCGTCCAACCCGTCGACGCAGGTGGTCGAGGCGCTGGCCAGGGCGTTGCGGTTATCCGCGGTGGAGCGCGCGCATCTGTTCCGGCTGGCGGGTCTGGCCCTGCCGGACCCGGACACCGTGCCCACCTACGTCACCGCGAGCGTGCAGCGGGTGCTCGACCGGCTGACCGGAACGCCCGTCGCGGTCTATGACGCCGCCTGGACGTTGCTGCAATTCAACCAACCGTACGCGGCGCTGATGGGCGAGCCACCCGCACCCAACGACCCCAACCGCAACGGCGCGTGGCGCCATTTCGCCGGCCCCGGCATCCCCGCCCGCCGCACCCCCGAGGCCACGCTCGCCCACGAAATCTCGCTGGTCTCCGACCTGCGCACCGCCGCCGCCCAGTATCCGGCCGACCAGCGCCTGCGCAGACTCATCGCGGACCTGCGCGCCAACAGCACCCGCTTCACCGAACTATGGGACTCCGGCGCGGTCGGCCGCCGCGAGGCCGCCCAGAAGACGATCGACCACCCCCGGGTAGGCCCGCTCACCATGGATTGCGACGTCCTCACGGTGGCGGGCAGCGACCTCCGCATCATGATCTACACCGCCGCCCCTGGCACCGAAGACGCCGAACGCCTCGCCCTGCTCACCGTCCTCGGCACCCAGTCCCTGACCGGCTAGCGGACCAGGTGTCGCGCTCGCGCACCCCCGTGACCACCGCACACTCCGGAACCCGGCAGCGATCGTGCGGCCGAACCTGTCGGTGCCCTCTGGCAGGGTGACGGTGCAGTCGAACAACCTACCTGCTGGTCGTCGGGGTGGCCGTGGGGGAAGCTCGAGGTGGACGATGACTCCTTCGACGACGGCCGACGAGGCGGAGATCCGGGGATTGATCGATCGATGGGTGGAGGCGTTTCGTACGCGCGACGTGGACGCGGCGATGGCGATTCACGCCGCGGACACGGTGTCGTTCGACATCGTGCCGCCGCTGCGCTACGTCGGCACGGACACCTACCGCAAACCGTGGGAGGAGACGTTCGCGAACTTCGCCGGGCCGATCTATTTCGAGATCCGCGAACTGGATATCACCCTCGGCACCGACCTGGCGTTCAGCCGCAGCCTCAATCACATGATGGGCACGATGACCGACGGCCAGGACACCGACATCTGGCTACGCTGGACCGCCTGCTTCCAGAAGCGCGACGGCCGGTGGCGCATCGTGCACGACCACACCTCGGTGCCGACCGACTTCACCGACGGCACCGCGGTATTGAACCTCACCCCCTGACCGGACTCAGCCGCGCGCACCGAATCCCGCGGCAACCCAGCGAGCTACCGGTTGCGGATACCACAATCCGGAACGGCCGGGAAAACCACTGCGGGGAATGGGTTCCGGGGTCGGCGTGGCGACACGAAACGATCTCCGGGCGTGGCGCGATTGGGACATCATGCGTACCGACCTCACCTGCGGGGAGCGGCGGCAAGCCGTGCGACGGCTGGTTGCCGTGTGTCATCTGATGAATCAGCTCGTCGACCTGGCCGAAGGCGGCTCGTCGGAGCCGTTGATCGAGCAGGCGCACGCGACCCGCCGACTACTCCAGGATCTGGTGCTGGACATGGTCGCGTCGACTTACAGCCGCCCCTGACCCGCCCGGTCCCGAATTTGCTCGGGCGTGCCGACAATCCAGACGGGGCAGCAAACCGAACTTAGATGTGAAGGCATCGACGTTTCGGAATGAGGTCACGATGAGCACGCATCGACGCACCGGCGCGTCCGGCCAGGAGCGCCGGACCACACACCCGCACCAGCGCGGCTTCCCGACCGTCAGGCACGGTGTCGGCGACGCCCGGCATCCCGGGCGCGATGATTCGACGTTCAACCAGAGTCCGACATCGAGATCGGTTGCGCAGCAGTCCATGCGCGCGCGATTCGCACGGCGTTTGCGGTGCCACACTGACACCGTGCGGCTATCATTTGGTTAATCGTTCGGGGTACCGGGGGTCGGGTGGTAGCCGAGAGCGGCTCGGCGAGTCAGGACAAGGCAGGGGTTGAGTGGCCACGATCGCGCAATTGAGGGCAATTCTCGCGGTGCTGCATATCGACCCTGGCGACGCCGATGCCCCCGCGCACCACGACACCGCGGTCGAACGCGCGAAGCTGGCGGCGCTGTTGCAGCGCGTGTTCAGCAGCGAACTGCGCAGCGCGGTGACCAACGCGCCGGATCAGAACGAACTGGCCCGCCGCTGGACCGCGGCCAGCACCCAGCCCGCGCTGGACGGCGAAAACGCCACCGAACAGGCTCATTTCGACGCGCACTGGCTGCACAACCGGATCGACGCGCTGGCCCCGCGCGACACCTCGGACCAGGCCCCGGTGCTGCTCGACGCCGCGGCCCGCGCCGCCGAGGCCGCGCAGGTGCTGCTCTCGCTGAGCAGCGGCAACCCGCACGGCGACGGCACCGAATCGCTCTGGCAGACCGCGCTCGACGACCTGGCGTCCGCGTTCCACCTGATCAACGACGAGCACAACGCGATCACCCAGCCGATCGAGTAACCGCCTCAGCTCCGCCCGATCTTGGTGTGATTGAGCCGGAACTTGAACAGGGCGACCAGTCCGCCCGCGACGCCGACGGCGATCAGGATCAGGCACGGTTTCACGATGTCGCCGAACCCGGCGCCGTGCAGGATGACGTCCTGATACCCCTTCAACGCCCAGTACTGCGGCGTGTACGGCGACAACGCGCGCGCCCAGGCGGGCAGCGTGTCGCGCGGGGTGATGGTGCCCGCGAGTCCGCCGATGGCCAGCGAACCCACCTGCGCCATGATCGCGAGCTGATCGATGCTGCGGCACAACGACACAAGCGCGATGCCGAATCCCCAGGTGGCGACGGCGAGCGACGCGGTAAGCGGAACCAGCAGCCAGGTCGACCCCTTGCTGTGCAGATCCCAGAACGCGAACGCGACCACCCACAGGAAGGTCAGCTGGAACACCGAGAACAGCACCGACGGGAACGATTTCCCGATGATCACCTCGACCGCCCGCACCGGCGCTGCCCGCAGCCGATCCCAGGTCCCCCACTCGTGTTCGCGGAAGAACGAGGCACCGAGCAGGGTGGTGATGAAGAACGCGAACAACACGATGGTGCCCGGCCCGGACTGTTCGATGCCGGTCGCGTCGAAGTACCCGGTCAGCCGCAACTGCGCCCGGTTGGCCGGCGTCAGGAACGCCATCATGCCGATCGGCAGCACCATCATCACGATGAGCTGGGCCGGATCGGATCGAATGCGGCGCAGATCGGCCCAGGACAACGCGCGTACCCGGTCGACAGCGGAGTCATGCAACAGCATCTCGGATCCCTTCCACGGGCGGCTCGTCCGCGTCCTGCGCCGCGCGCATGATCGCCAGGTACGCGTTCTCCAGGTTCGGGTGGTGGATCTCCGCGGCCAGCAGCTGGTCGGTATCGGTGTCCAGGGTGGCGAACAGCTGCGCGAGCAGCTGGCCGGGCGTATTGGTCGGGATGTTCAGCCGCTTCGACTCCAGCACCACCGCGCCCGGTGCGGCGAGGAAGCCGCCGAGGCTCGCGGGGATGGCCGCGGAGAACTCCAGGCTCACCGCCGATTGCGCGTGCCGCTCGACCAGATCCGCGGCGCTCCCCTGGGCCAGGATCCGGCCCTGATGCAGGACGACCACGCGGGCGTCGAGCACTTCGAGCTCGGGCAGGTAGTGCGTCGCGTAGACGACGGCAGCGCCCTGATCGGCCAGGTTGCGCACCTCGACGAGCAGGTCCTGGCGCGCCGAGACGTCGGCGCCGACGGTCGGCTCGTCGAGCCAGAGCACGTCCGGCTCGTGCAGCAACGCCATCGCGGTGTGCAGCCTGCGCTGCTGACCGCCGGAGAGCTGATGCGCCCGCGTGGTCAGGAAGGGCGTGACCCCGAGTCGCTCGCCGACCTCGGCGATGCGCGCGGTCAGGTCCTTGCGCCCGACGCCCATGAGCCGGCCGAAGAAGATCAGGTTCTCCGCCGCGGTGAGCGTCGGGTACACGCCGAGTTCCTGTGGCGCGAACCCGAGTTTGCGCCGCGCCTGGCGGGGATTGCCGCGAATATCTATGCCGTCGATGCGCACCGTGCCGGAATCGGCCGCGGTGAGACCGGACACGATCGACGCCGTGGTGGTCTTGCCCGCGCCGTTGGGGCCGAGCAGCCCGACGATCTCGCCCGGCTGCACGATCAGATCGATCCCGGTGAGGACCTGCTTCTTACCGTACGACTTGTTCAGGCCTGCGATCTCCAGCATCGCGCACCTCCTCACTCAGAATTGGCCATGGTGCGCCCCAGCCTGCGGCGCCGAGCACCGAGACTTCCCCGGCGACCACGTCGCCCGCGGAGAACGCGTTGACGATGTCGGCGGCGACGGGCGCGATGGGGTTGCTCACGGCACGCCCGCCCGGGGTGTTGGTCAGATCGGTCCAGAGCCGCGGTGGGCGGACCACCACGACATTCCAGGGATGGTGTCGCGCAACGTATTCCGCGAGACCCTCGACGGCCGCCTTGGCCGCCGCGTAGTGCGGCCACCAGCGCGGCGGCGCGAGCACCGCCTCGGACGAGATCAGCACGACCGTCGCGCCTTTGCGCAGCCGCGGCGCGCACACCGACAGCGGCGCGAACACCAGGCGGGTGCTCGCCGCCATGAACTGCGCGGCGGTCTCGACCGCGTCGGGCGCTAGCGGCAGCGTCGGAATCGCCGGTGCGGCAAGGAGAACCACGCCGTCCAGCGGGCCTTCCGGCAGTGCCGCGCCCAAAGCCCAGCCGTCGCTGGCGTCGGCGAGCACCGGCCACAATCGGTCCCGGTAAGCGTGCGACGCGGCCGCCAGCACCTCGGGCGCCCTGGTGCAGCTCACCAGCACGCGCGCGCCCTGGCTGGCCAAACCCAGCGATACCGCGGCGCCCAGGCCGCGGCTGCCGCCGACGACCAGGATGGTGCGTCCGGCCAGCGCCGCCGAGGGCGGCAGGATCGCGGCCAGTTCCGCCGGATCCGGTCCCGGCACCGACTCTCTGATCAAACTCTGCACGGTGACATCGGCGCTGGCCCCGCAGCGCATGCCCGCGCGCAGCGTGACGAGGCCGGATCGCCGGTCGACCTCGGGTTCGTTCGTCTCGAATTCGACCGCGCCGGAACCGGATCCGTGCAGCACGACGGTGCACGCGACGAGCAGCGCGTCCCGGCCGGGCGTGCACATCCCGGTCCAGTAGCTCGCCCAGCCCAGCACGGCCGCAACATGTTCGGGCACCCGGCCGCCGATGACCCGTGACACCAGGCCCGCGATCAACGGATAGTCGACCGAATACGACCCCTTCTCCCGGCCGGGCGCCTGCGCGGAATCACCGGCCACATCGGCCAATCCGAGCACCCGCGGCGCGTCCCGCCGCGGCTGATCCTCGGCGGCGGGACCGCACCACGGCAGCACCGAGCCGAGCCGGCAGCGGATGCCGACCACCTCGATCCCGCCGAAGCTGACCCGCCCGCGAGCCTCGCTCTCCGACACCGTCCAGTCCACCTCATAGCGGCGGCCCGGAATCGTGGGCTGGCGGAAGGTCGCCCGGATCTCGCGCACCGCCATCGGATCGGTGGTCTCGGCCAGCGCGGCCAGCGCGAGGGTGACCACCAGCGCGCCGTGCGCGACCGGCCGGCCGTAGGGCGATCGGTGCCCGAAGTCGTTGTCCACGTGCAGCGGATTGCGGTCGCCGACCGCGGCGGCGTAGGCCGCCACATCCGTGTCGGTGACCCGGAAGACCCTGGAATTCATGACACCCGCTCCCGCCGTGCGGCCGCGACGGACGCGGCGATCTCGGCGAGGGAGGGTTCGGAGGTGAGCGTGCTCTCCGGAAGTTCCACCGCGAAGGCGCGTTCCACCGCGTAGACCAGGCGCACCTGGGCGAGCGAGTCCCAGGTGTCCATGTCGTCGCGCACGGTGTCGGCGCCGTGCGCGGCCGGCTCGCCGACCACCTCGGCGAACAGCTCGAGCAGTTGCTCCATCAGATCACTAGCCATGTTGCCTCTGCGCCTCTCGCACATGCGGGCTGCGCGCGAGTGCGCCGCCCGAAAGGTCGTAACCGAATACCGACCCCTGTTCGGACTCCGCTTCGAGGGCGAAGCCGTGCCCGGGGTACAGGTCGCGCACCAGCGCGTTGCGGGCGGTCGGGAGATACCGGCCCACCAATCGCGAACTGCCCTGTGCCAGCGCCCATTCGGCGACGGCGGCCAGGAGATTGTCTTCCGCGTTCCGGCCGATCACCCGGCAGCTGAGCAGCAGGGTGTCGATCTCGACGGCGCGGCCGTCGCCCACCACCTCGGCCAGCAGCACGCCGACGATGCCGTGGTCGGCGAAGCGGTCCCGCAGGCGCAGGGTGGCGGCGAACCATCGCGGGTCCTCGGCCATCTTCCGGACCTGGATCTGGGTGTGTCTGCGGGTGGTCAGGTTGAACTGGTTGGTCTTGGCGATCAGCTGCGCGGCCCGGTCGAGGGTGGTGCTGTCGATCGGGTCGATCGTGGCCACCATCTCCAGGCCGGCCAGGAATTCGTCGAGGTCATCCGTCGCGGTGCGCTCGGCGGCGGCCAGCGCCCGGTAGGAGCGCTGCCTGGTGAAGTCCTCGCTGGACAGCGAGCCGGGATGCAGCCAGGGCAGCGCCGCGAGTTCGGTGGCGAACCTGGCGGGTGCGGCGGGCAGGCACAGCGCGCGCACCTCCGGGTGCGCGGCGACCACCTGGGCGCATTCGGCCGGGTTGTCGTCGACGAAGGCGATGCTGTGCGGGCCGAGCCGGATCCGGTCCGAGATCTCCTGGAGCTGTTCGGATTTGGGCCGCCAGTCGGCGACGATATGGGTGAAGTCCTCGACCCGCAGCACCATGCCGGGCGCCTCGGCGATCGCGCGCAGGGCGAGGTCGCGATCGTTCTTGCTGGCCACGGCGAGCAGCACCCCGCGCTCGGTCAGCGCGCGCAGGTAGCGCTGGAAGTCGGCGAACGCCTCACCGTCGGGGCCGGTGCCGACGCGGATGCCGTCGATGCCGTCGTCGCCGAGGACGCCGCCCCACAGGGTGCCGTCGAGATCCACGACCACACACCGCGCGCTACGCCCGCGGTCGGCGGCGATCGTGTCGGCGATGGCGGCGGCCAGCCAGGGCAGGCTGTCCGGCGCGTACGGCTGGCGCACGCGGTACCAGCTGCGCGGATCTTCCCACTGCCGCAGGCCGACCTGGGCGGCGAGCTGTTCGATATCGACGAAAAGCACTCGCCCGGAGGCCTGTTCGGCCAAGCGGGTGTTGATCTCCCGAATGCGGTGCGACAGCGATTGCGGGGTGCGCCAGGCGGCCGGACCGTAGGCGTCCACGGCGGGCGGTGCGAAACCCAGCTGGACGACCCGGACACCGGAACGCGCGGCCGCGTCCCAGAGCCCGACCCAGCGGTTCACGGTCTCGTCGACCGTGCCGGTGACGTCGTGATGGGTAGCGGCCAGGACTACGTAATCGCCTTCGCGGAAGGGTGTTCGGGGCGCGAGCAGCACCTGCTCGACCTGACCGAACGGAAACTCCAGGAGTTCGGGCCGCAGTCCCGCGCGGGCGCCCGCCAGCGGCAGCAGCTCGGCCAGGAAATCGGTGGTGTAGGTGGCCAGCAGCGCCACCCGCACCGCGATCCCGGACTCGTGCGTCAGCGCTTTCGCGCGCTGCGTCCACACCAGGTAGCCGTCGGCGGGCGAAAGCCGCACTGCCACATCGGTTGTCATGACTACTCCCGCCCGGTACGCGGATTGTGCGCGAAAGCCGAGTGCTTGCCCTCGAATTCGGCGAGCGACAACAGCGTCTCGGCGATGTGCGCGGTCGGTACGGTGCCGCCCGCGGCGGCGCGCATCCTGGCGTGCATCAGCAGCGGCGGCAGCTTGCGCCACTCGACGAGCGCACGTTCCCAGTGCTCGCGCCCCGCCGCGTCCAGCAGGTCGGCATCGAGGTCCGACGCCCACAGCAGCAACTCGCGCTGGCGCAACGCCTGCCACAGATCGTCGATCTGGGTGAAATCGCTCGGTGTCGAGGCGAACTGGTAGCGACTGGCCAGCGCGATGAGCGCGTCGGCACCCACCAGACGGTCCGCGCCGGAGGCGAGCGGCGCGACCGGATGCGCCTCGAGCCATCGGTAGGTCTTGCCTGCGTGAATCGCGGACGAACCGGCCATCGCGCGTTCGCGCAGCAGCGCGACCGTGTGGTCCTGGCCGAGACCGACCGACCATGCACGCAGCTCGGCCGCGGCGAGCACCGGAATCCGTTGCCCGGCCTGCTTTCCCAGCTCGGTGGTCATGGTCAGCGGGTCCTCGATCACCCAGCCCTCGATGGTCTCGACGACGGCCAGCCAGTGCGGGGCGTGCCAGCGCTGATACCCGTGCTGCCAGGGCAGGTGAAAGATATCGGCGAGCAGCACCACCGAACCGTGCTCGGCCACTTGCTCTTCCAGGGCGTGGTAGGCGGTGGCCCAGTCGTCGTCGCCGTTCACCCGCAGGCCGAGGGCGGGCAGCGGCGGGACCGCGTCGTGCTCGAACAGCAGCAGGTCGTCTTCGACGGGACTGACCGACAGGGTCGGGCCGCCCGCGAGTAGCGGCCGCCACCAACGCGTTTCGCCACGCGCCACCAGGGCGCTCGCCAACGCCGCGGTGAAGCAGGTCAGCTTGTCGCCGTGCGTCGCCAGGGCCGTGGTCATTTCGCTCCCCGGAGCGTGCCGTCGAGGTAGGCGGTGCGCGAGGCCGAACGCTGGATCTTGCCGCTGGACGTGCGCGGAATCGCGCCGGGGCCGAGCAGCACCACCTCGTGCACACCGACGTCGTGGATGCTGAAGATGGCCTGGCGCACCGCGTCCCGCAGTTCCTTGGCGAGCGCCTCGTCCCCGGACGGGATGCGGGCCTCGACGAGCACCACGATCTTCTCCTGCACGCCGATCTCGACGGAGAAGGCCGAGCAGCGGCCGGGCAACACCAGCGAATGCGCCTGTTCGGCGGCGTCCTCCAGGTCCGGCGGGTAGTAGTTGCGGCCGTCGATGATGATCAGGTCCTTGAGCCGGGTGGTCGGGTAGATCTCGCCGTCGTGCCGGAAGCCGATGTCGCCGGTGCGCAGGTAGTACTTGCCGTCGCGCGGCGAGAGTTCGCCGCGGAAGGTGTGTTCCGTCTCCTCGGGGCGGTTGTAGTAGCCGGCGCAGACGGCCGGGCCGGACACCCAGATCTCGCCGAGCCGATCATCGGGCAGCGCCACCGCGGTCTCCGGGTCCACGATCTGGACGGTGGTGCCCGGGGCCGCCGCGCCGCCGCTGACGATGTCCGCGCCGTGCTCGGCGACGACCACCCGGCCGGTGGCGAGCGCGTCGCGGTCCACGGTGAGGGTCTGCACCCCGGACCGCGTCCGCCAGTTGACCGAGACGATCAGCGTCGATTCGGCCAGTCCGTACCCGGCGATCAGGGTCGACCGGGCCAGCCCGTGCTCGGCGAACGCCGCGTGGAACTTCTCGATCGTGCTGACCCGCACCGGTTCCGCGCCGGACAGGGCGTAGCGCCACCGGCTCAGGTCGATGCCGTCGAGTTCCTTCGGGCCGATGCGTTCGGCGCACAGCTCGTAGCCGACATTCGGGGCGGCGGCGAAGACCTGCGCAGGGTTGTCGCTGATGGCCTGGAGCCAGCGTTCGGGGCGGCGCAGGAACGACGTCGGCGACATCTGCACCACGCCGTGGCCGTTGATGATCGGCATGATCACGCCGACCATCAGGCCCATGTCGTGGAACAGCGGCAGCCAGCTGACGAAACCGACCTCGTCCTCGGCGGAAATGCCTACGTGGTACATCATTTCGTAGACCTGCCGGGCGTTGTCCAGCAGTCCGCGATGCGGCACCATCACCCCGGCCGGGGTGCGGGTGGAGCCGGAGGTGTACTGCAACAACGCGATCTGCTCGCGGTCCACCAGGACGGGTTCCCAGTCGATGGCGAGCTTTTCGTCGACCTCGCCGGTGGTCACGACGAGCCGGGTGGTGTCGGTCGGCGAATTGTCCAGCCAGGCGGTGACATTGGCGAGCGAGCTGTCGGTGGTCACGATGCAGGCCGGGTCGGAGTCGACGCAGACCGCGTCGATGCGGCCGTTGGAATTGTGCGCGCTCGGCGGATACAGCGGCACCGCGATGATCCCGGCGTAGAGGCAGCCGAAGAACGCCTTCACGTACTCCAGGCCCGGCGGCAGGAGCAGCACCGCCCGATCGCCGGGGTGCGCGACCTGGAGCAGCGTGGCCGCGTATGCCCGTGCCGCACGGTCGATCTCGGCGTAGGTCAGCGACTCGGTCGCACCGTGCTTGGCGGTCGAGTCCGGGTAGCTGAGGAAGCTGTAGGCGACCTTGTCCGGCCGGTGCGCGGCCTGGTTGGTCAGCGCGCGGACCAGGGTGTCGTACTCCAGCGCGCCCCCGGTGAGCAGTGTTGTGGTCATACTCCGACCTCCTGTGGTGACGGCGCGGCGAGGAAGCCGACCTTGCGGAAGTAATCCAGGTAGCGGATGAACAGGTCACGGGAGACCGGCGGGCACGCCACGCCGACCCGGTCCAGCGCGGTGACGGCCTGGTCCACGTCGAACTGGATGAGCGGGGTGAGACCGTCATTGGCGCTCAACAGGCTCAGCACGCTGAACGACGCCGAACCCGGTCCCGCGCTCGCGGCATGCGCGGCGATCGCGTCGCGCCACCGGTCGAGCGCCACCAGTTCCACCGGCAGGCCGCTCTCCCGCAGCCAGCCGATGGCGTCGGTGAAGGTGCACGGCTCCGGGTTGCGCAGGTGGTAGATGTGCGCGCCCGGCTTCGGGTCGCGGGCCAGTTCGACCATCGCCGCGCCGGTGAAGTCGGCGGGCGCGAGGTCCACCGCGAAGTCCACCTCCGGCGCGAGACCGACCTCCTGGCTGGCCTTGACCAGCAGCCAGAAGAAATCGCTGGTCTGGCAGGCGCCGGTGCGGCTGTCGCCGCCGATGCGGCCGAGCCGGAACACACTCACCGGCAGGCCGCGCTCGCCCGCCTCGGTGACCATCCGCTCGGACACCCACTTGCTGCGCAGGTAGCCGAGGGACAGTTGGGTGGGATCCTGCGCGACGCGGGGTTCGGCGACCCGCCCGTCGACCGCGTCGCCGGGGCCGAGCACGTACAGCGAGGAGACGAAATGCAGTGGTGCTCCGCTGGTTCGGGCCAGCGTGAGCAGCTCCTGGGTGCCATGGACGTTGGCCGCCGCCAGCACCCGGTACGGCAGCGCGAAGTTCACCTGCGCGCCGTTGTGGTAGATCGCCTCGATCGTGCGGCCCAGCAGCAGGAACTGCTTCTCGGACAGGCCGAGTCGCGGTGCGGCCAGATCGCCGAGGACCGGGACGACCCGATCGAACGAGTCCCGGGGCAGTTCGTAGCTGTCGAAGGTGGCCGCCAGGCGCGCGCGGGCCGCTTCCCGGCTGTCCGCCCGCACCAGGCAGTGCACGCGGGAGTCGGTGCGCGCCAGCAGTTCGTGCAGCAGGAACGCGCCGACGAACCCGGTAGCACCGGTGAGCAGTACCTCGCCGGTCGTCGGCGGAGTCACGGCCCACGGTGCGGCAGGCCAGGATTCGATCGCGGCGGCCACCTCGGCCTCGAGATCGATCGCCGACTCGGTGGCGGCCTCGCCGGCGAGCAGCGCGACCACGCCGGCCACGGTGGGCCGGGCGAACAGCGAGCCGAGCGGAATGTCCTCGCCGAAGCTCTGCTTCAGCCGCAGGATCAGCTGCGCGGCCAGCAGTGAGTGGCCGCCGAGGTCGAAGAAGTTGTCCTCGCGGCCGACCCGCGGGATGCCGAGGACGTGCGCGAAGACGCCCGCGACGCGCTGCTCGAGCGGCGTGCGCGGCGGCTCGTACTCCAGGGTGTTGCGACGCAGAACCGGGGCGGGCAGCGCCCGGCGGTCCAGCTTCCCGTTGGCGGTCAACGGGAATTCGTCCAGCACGAGGACGGCCGCGGGGACCATGTGCTGCGGTAGTCGCCGCGCCAGGTGGGCGCGCACATCGACGACGAGATCGTCGCGGGCCTTGACCCGCAACGGATCCGAGATAACCAGGTCGTCCGGCCATTCGGCCGCGCGCGCCACGGGGATGGACGGCAACGCGACGTCCCACCCGGTCACCACGACGTCGTAGCGGCCGCCGGGTCGGCGCAGCGCCTCGATCCGGTAGGGCACCCGATCGGCAAGGGCCAGATAGTCTTCCGGGCTGACGC
>NZ_JBHTUR010000023.1:0-152813 GCF_042793755.1 Nocardia sp. NPDC056564 | reverse complement strand
GAGCACCCCGGGCCGCGAACACGCAGCGCGCAGGCGCTGCAAAACCAACACAGCTAATGTTGCTGCCGTGTCGGATAAATATGTGGTGTGGATGGATTGTGAGATGACTGGGCTGCGCCTGGACAGCGACAAGCTGATCGAGGTGGCGGCGCTGGTCACCGACAGCGATCTCAACATCCTCGGCGAGGGCGTGGACGTCGTCATCCACGCCGACGACGCGGCGCTGGCCGCCATGCCCCAGGTGGTCGTGGACATGCACGCGCGTTCCGGGCTCACCGAGGAGGTGCGCCGCTCCACCGTCACCATGGCCGAGGCCGAGCAGCAGATCCTCGACTACATCAAGCAGTACGTGCCGACCCCGGGCACCGTGCCGCTGGCCGGTAACTCGATCGCCACCGACCGCGGCTTCATCGCCCGCGACATGCCCGCGCTGGACGCCCACCTGCACTACCGGATGATCGACGTCAGCTCGATCAAGGAGCTGTGCCGCCGCTGGTACCCGCGCATCTACTTCGGCCAGCCGGAGAAGGGCCTGGCCCACCGCGCGCTGGCCGACATCAAGGAATCCATCCGCGAGCTGGAGTACTACCGCCGCACCGCGTTCGTCGCGGCGCCCGGTCCGTCCACCACCGAGATCGCCGCCGTGGCCACCGAGATCAGCGGCGCCGCGGTGGCCGCCGAATCGGCCCAGGTCAACGCCTCGCCGGAAACCGATTAGGGAGACGACGGGGTGACACGCTAATATCGACGGCGCCGGTGTTCATCCGGTGATGGTGACCGTAGTTCAGTTGGTAGAGCACCAGGTTGTGATCCTGGCTGTCGCGGGTTCGAGTCCCGTCGGTCACCCTGAGGGCCCGGGTCGGAGCGAAATCTCCGACCCGGGCCTTTTCTTTTGCCTCGCCGCCCACATCACAATGTGAAACATCCTTCTTCCGATTGCGGGACGGATCCCGCACCCCGTCCGTAGACTGCGGCGCGTGGGCGGTGCCGCTGGAGCATCACCCCGGTTTGACCAGAAAGACACAGGTCGTGATGCGTTCCGCGGTAATCGCAGCTTTCTTCGGCGCCACCCTCATCACCGGAGCTACCGGGACCGCGGCCGCGGGCATCGGGCTGCCCGGCATGCCGGACTCCGGTTCGGCGTCCAGCGGGTCGACCGGCGGGCTGGTCGGCACCGGATCCGGCAGCAAACTGGCGTGCCTCGCCACCGGCAGCGCGCTGGCGATCATCGGCGACGCCCATCTCGGCTGCAACATGCTCCCCTGAGCCGAGCAAGCACAACGGGCCACCAGTTCACCCTGGTGGCCCGTTCGCGTTGCGGCTCAACGCGGGTCGGCGTTACCCGCCTTCCACACCGGCCACGGGATGTTCCAGTCGCCCAAACCGTCTACGCCCGAGAGGGTTCCGCCGACGGTGTTCTTGATGATGGTGATGTCGCCGCGCTTGGCGTTCTGATAGACCCACTGCGCGTTCGCCGGGCTCAGGTTCAGGCAGCCGTGGCTGGTGTTGCTGTAGCCCTGCTGCCCGACCGACCACGGCGCGGAGTGAAAGAAGATGCCGCTGTAAGAGATTCGGGTGGCGAAGTCGATCGGCGTCTTGTAACCGTCCGGCGAGTTCACCGGGACGCCGTAGGTCGAGGAGTCCATGATGATCTTCTCGAGCCGGTCGCTGACGATGTAGATGCCGTTGTCGGTGGGCGTGCTGTTCTTGCCCATCGAGGTAGGCATGGTCCGGATGACCTGACCGTTCTGCTCGACCGTCACCTGCTTGGTGTTGTCGTCGGCGGTGAAGATGGTCGCGTCGCCGACGGTGAAGAACGACTGGATGTTGTCCTGGCCGAACAGGCCGTTGCCGAGATCACGGCCATACACGTTCACATTGATCGTGACCTTGGTCCCGGGAGCCCAGAAATTCTCCGGACGCCAGCGAACCTCACGGTTGTTCACCCAATAGAACGCGCCTTCGACCGGCGGCTCGGTGGTGATCTTGATCGCATCCTGGGCGGCCTTACGGTCCGGGATGGTCTCGTCGAACTGCACCGCGACCGGCTGGCCGATCCCGACCACCTCGCCCTCGCCGGGCAGCAGATACGGCTTGGTCTGGCTGTCCGGGGAGCTGGTGGTGAAGTTCAACACAGTGGAATTGGCGCCGCCGAGACCGATCGCATCGGCCTTGAGCCGATACGGCTTTCCGTACCCGAGCACCTCGGTGGTCTCCCACGACCGCCCGTCGGCGGCCAGCCTGCCGCCGCCCACCGGCTGCCCCTGCGCGTTCATCAGGGTCACGTTCGTGAACTTGCCGTCCTCGACCTGAAACGCCAGCGGCACACCCGGCGAGACCCCCATCTCGCCGTCCTTGATCGGGGACAACAGCTTCGGCTTGATCAGCTCGAGCATCGGGTTACGGTCGATCGCGACCGTGGAGGTCTCCGACGTCGTCGACGACGAGCACCCCGACAACACCAGTCCGGCCACCGCGAACACCACGACGGGTGCGGTGATATGTCGTATCCACCGACGCCGACCTCGACCAACGCTCATCTCAACCCCGTTTCAAGTCCCTACAGCCCAACCCGCCGTGCCTGCGGAGCGGTCGAGACCACGTTCGGTCATTCTGCCAGTGCGAGGTGCTCGCACCAACGCAAATACCGCGTCGACACAGGGGTGTTACACGGGATAGATCCGAACTGTCCGGTTCGGCGTTAACACCCCGCCCGAACCGCGCATCGCCCCCGGTCAGGGCGCGATTTCACTTCTGCCGCCTCGGCCTGTTAAAGTTTGTCCCGCACCGGAACACGGAGCAAGCGCCATTAGCTCAATTGGCAGAGCAGCTGACTCTTAATCAGCGGGTTCGGGGTTCGAGTCCCTGATGGCGCACCATGAAACAGCCCCTGACCTGGCAATATCGGTCAGGGGCTGTTTCGTTTACGGGGTAGATCGGGCCGTTCCCAAAGATATCCCAAGGATTGGCGCGTTTCACGTCCGTCAGCTGGCCCCGCCGAAACCCAACTCCAACACCGCCGATGAGTCCGGTGCTTGCTCGGGCGAGGCGATGTAGTGCCGCTCCGTGATCCCCTCGCGGGAGTGCGACACGGTGAACGTCGCAGGTTCCGCCCCCAAGGCCGAACTGATCCCAGCAGGTGCGCCAACGCCTCTCCCTGGCGCACGCCGGAGCCGAGAACCAGGTCCGCGACATCGGCTACGCACCGATCTCGTTTCCGGCCAACCCCTTATCTGCGAAGACCCCATCAGTGTGGAAACGCGGTGAGCCAATGCGGAGCCGCGGCTCAGCTGGCTTCGGTCGATTCGTGTTCGGCCGGTGCGGCCCGCTCTGTTGGTGTCTCGGCGTCGGCCCGGCCGCCACGCAGCAGCCGCCAGGCGAGCACACCCAGCGCGACCGCGGCGAGCACCAGCAGCAGCGTGCTGTTGGAGACCAGGTCGCCGACCTGCCGCACCCGCGTCTCCAGTGTGAATTCGGTGTCCGCGCTGAGGATTCCGGGCAGCGCGGCGGTGCCGTCGAAGGCCAGCAGCAGCGCCCCGAGCGCGACGAAGAACAGGCCCGACAGCACCGAGGTGGTGTGCAGCTCGATCCGACCGAGCCGGAAGCTGCTTCCGCGCAGCCACTTTCGCCGTCCCAGCTGGAATCGGTCCCAGAGCGAGGCCAGCACGAACAGCGGCGTGGCCAGCCCCAGCGCGTACACCGCCAGTAGCAGGCCGCCGTGTACCGGCGAGCCGCTGACCGCGGCCACCGCCAAGATCGAGCCCAGGATCGGGCCCGCGCAGAAACCGGCCAGGCCGTAGACCAGACCGAGCAGATACACCGCACCGGTCTGCTCGGGTCGGCCCAGCTTGGCGGCGGCACGCTGGGCGAAGCCGAAAGCGAAACCGCGGCCCAGGATCTGGGCGACGCCGAGCCCGATGATGGTCCAGCCGCCGATCGCGATCAGCAGGTCGCGATGCCCAACCAGCAGCCGTCCGGCCAGCGAACCGGCCGCACCCAGCGGGACCAGCGTGGTGCACAGGCCCAGGTAGAAGACGCCGGTGCGGGCCAGCAGCCGGCCCTGGTTCTCGAAGGAGTAGGCGAAAAAGCTCGGTAGCAGCAGGGCGCTGCACGGGCTCAGTAGCGCCAGCAGTCCACCCAGGAAGGCCGCGAACAGGCCGATGCCGCCGGTCATTCCGAGTCCTGCCCGGCGGCCTTGGCGGCGGCGTCGATGGTGGCGCGGAACTGTTCGATAGGCTGCGCGCCCAGGATCGGCCTGCCGTTGATCAAGAAGGCCGGAGTCGAGTTCACGCCGATGCCGATGCCCTCGTTCACGTCCGCCCGCACGGCCGCCGCGGCGGCGGGGGAGTCCAGGTCGGCGCGGAACTTCCCGACATCGGGAATGCCTGCGGCCACCGTCAATTCGACCAGCTTGTCGCGGGTGAAGGCGCCGGTGTTCTTCTTCTCGGGCGCATGCTCGAACAACGCCCGGTGGTACTGCCAGAACCGGCCCTGCTGCCCGGCCGCCCACGCCGCCCGGGACGCGGCCTCGGACTCCGCGCCGAAAATGGCCATACTGCGCCACTCGACGCGCAGCACGCCCTTGTCGACGTAGTCGGCGATGAGCTGCGGCTCGATCTTGGTGGCGAAGACCTTGCAGAACGGGCATTGGAAGTCGGAGTACTCGACCAGGACGACGGGGGCGTCGGCGCGGCCGACGGCCAGCGGGTCGGCGACGTCGCGGCGGGCCAGCGCGGCCAGCTGCGCGTAGGCCGGGTTGGTCTCGGTCGCGGTGGTGGCGGACTGCGCGGGCTTCTTGTCGGCGCCCAGCATCTGTACCGCGGCGATGACGAGCAGGCCGACGGCGGCCACGATGGCCAGTGCGGCGAAAGACTTTCTCGCGCTGGAATTGCGAGGTTTCCGGAATTCAGGCTTTTTGCGGGGTTCGACGGACATGCGAGTACTCCTCAACGGCTGCATCGACAATGACGAAAAAGTGCTGGACCATTCAGGAGCTCTAAATGATCAGCACGGTCGTCAGATGCGGTGCCGCCACCGGAAGGGTGGGAGCGCGCGGTTGTTTTCCGATCGAGAACTTCTGGGCAGTCTGGAATTCCGGGGCGAATGCGACGCAATCACCGACGAGTTGATCCCCGAGCGCCCGGGGCGGAGTCACCAGTGTCCCGACCGGGGCGGGGCCGGGCGACTCCTGTTTGCGGCAGGCCGGTGCGAAATCCACCGACTGCCGTCCAGAATCCTTCTCGACCTGCACGGGGGCGGCAGTAGCGGCTACCGTCGTCCCCGTCACCGGCGGTGAATCCCGCTGTGACGAACCCCATCCCGCCACCGCGGCGACCAGGCCCAGGACAATCACGACACCCGTCAACAGCGCACACCAATTCGACCGAATGAGCATTCGGTCGCGGGAGGCGGGGGTCGGATTCACCGACTCGACCATAACAGAGCGCCCGCCCGTCGACTTTCGACGAACGAGCGTCCAACCGGGGGGACGAGCCACGTCGCGTCAGGCGCGCCGCATCTACGCCGCCGCAGCCAGCGGCGAGGATCGCGGTCACGACCGACCCGTTCCGGAACCACAGCGCCTCGGCATGGTTCGAGCTCCCACCACCGCTGCACCACCCACCGCCGGACAGCAAATCACCGAGGCATACACCCCATGAGGTATTGCGGCGGCTGCTGTTCGCGCTGGCATCGGCACTCCTTGCCGCCGACGGCATGCGTGGGACCGCCGCATTGGGTGTGCGTGGTCCGCCGATCGCGTGGGGCCCATAGCCGGTGGCAGGTCTATTTTGACGCAGTTCCGTATCACTCGACGCTGACAGGGCTGCACACGGTGCGTCTAGCCGAGCAGCGCGGTTATCTGGCCCCCGGGAGCGCGATCATCGAATCCACCTGCGGCACCCTGGGATTGACCTGATGGGGGTCGACACTCATCATCCGGGCGGAGCGACCTGAGCAGGCCGCTCCGCCAGCAGCTGCCGATCCAGTCCTTACGTCACCATTTATTCAACCACTGAAATTCACCGCCGCGGACCCAGAATCCCAGATCTTTACCGTCGAGATCCATAGCCTTATAGAAGTACTGGTATCGACCTCCACCTGGAATCCAGACTTCGCCGGAGTCAGTGACATTGTAATTCCCTTTCACATTTTGACCGGTCTTTATGCATTCCCCTTTGGCCATCACGTCATCTTTGACGAAGTTGGGTCCACCATGGCTGTATCGCGTGGTTATGTATTCCGATCCGCCCTTCCCACCCGTCCAGCCGGCCATAGCATTGTATCCATCCCGCTTGCATATCTGGATATGATCGACGATGTACCCGGATGGCTCCGCGGTCGCATTCGGAGCCGCGTACGACAAACATACGAATGCGCATGCAATGGATGTAGCGGAAGCCGCCCACCGGCGATTCCGAAGCGATACGAGGGGCATGGAGGGTTCCTTTCTCAATTCGCGATGTCAAGGACGTCGATGCTGGCACCTGTTCCGGCCCGCTACTCCGATCGAACGTTCGAACCAGCGGGCCACCGCACGACAAATTATTCGTTCCACCCGGTAGCTCCGGATGGGTGACGCGCCGGATCTACCGAAACGACCCGCGCCCGGCACCGCCGAGGATTTGCGGGGCGGGGTGCTCCGGGTCATACGGCGGCCAGCCGGGATCCCCTGTGGTGGCGAAGGCGATCCAGGTGGCGTGGATCTGGGCGGCCAGGCCGGGTGGGGCGGGTTCAGGGCCCAGGAGGCCGGTTTCGCCGTGTAGCCAAGGCTTTTCGGCTATGTCGAAGACGAACGGGAGTTCGGTGGTGTGGGTGGCGCCGAGTCGGCCGTCGAGGGCGGTGGAGCGGTGTTCGAAGGAGTAGAGGTGGGTGCGGCCGGTGGAGATTCGGGCGTGCGACTGGGTCATGCGGGTGGTGCCTGCGCCGAACAGGGCCTCGCCCAGGATTGTGGAGCGTAGTTCGCCGGGGGTTGCGGTCGGGTGGGCTGTGCGGTGTTCGGCGATCTCGGATTCCGGGTTCGAGGACAGTCGGGCGGCGAGGGCGAGCAGGTCGGCTTCGGTGGTGGATTCGAGGTTGCCTTGGGGAACAACGTAGAGGTTGCCCTCTTCTGCGTTGGTTCCGATCAATAGGTCGATCTCGGAGGCAGGACCGTCGGCGAGGCTGTCGGCCGGTTGGGTGGGTAGGACCAGGCTGAACGGGCTCAGTCCGACCAGGGGGTCCGTTGCTGTGTCGGTGCGCAGGTCCAGGCCGGCGAGGGCGGGCAGGTTTTCCAGAAAGCGCTCGTCCGGGATGGCGGAGAACGCCTCGGCGGTCGGTTCGACGCCCAGCGCGGCGGCCGCTGCGACAGTCACCCGATGCGCCTGTTCCGGGGTGAAAGCGCCTGTCCCATTGCCGCTTTGGCTGATCGCGCGCCGGAACAGACCCTTCGCCGCGGGCGTCGCGAGTAGTGCTCCGACGAGCGTGGCGCCCGCGGACTGACCGAAGATCGTGACGTTGTCGGGGTCACCGCCGAACGTCGCGATCGTGTCGCGCACCCAACCGAGTGCGGCGAGCACGTCGAGCAGCCCGCGGTTGGGTGGCGCACCGGCCAGGTCGAGAAACCCGGGGATGCCGACGCGGTAGTTCAGCGTCACCAGGACGACGCCGTCGCGAGCGAACGCGCTCCCGTCGTAGAGGGCGGCGCGGGTCGAGCCGGTGACGAATCCGCCGCCGTGCACGAAGACCATCACCGGATGCTTGCCGTCGGTGGCCGGCGTGCAGACATCCACGGTCAGGTACTCCGCGCCGCGCACCCAACCCGGCCCGAAGTAGGGAATCATGTCGAGCCGCCCGAAATCGCGGGCCGGTTGGGGTGCGGTCGGCGACGGCCGGGTGCCGTCGCGCACACCGGACCAACCCGCGTGCGGCCGGGGCGCGGCGAAACGGCGAGCACCGACGGGCGCCATGGCGTAGGGAATGGCGCGGTAGAGCTCGCCGGACTCGTCGCGGATACCGCGCACGGCGCCGACGGGGGTTTCGACGGCCTCTGTATATAAGGGCATGGGAAACGCTTCCTCTGAGTGGGATCAGGACATGCGGGAGAAGCCGGCCCAGTCCTTGATCGTGAATTTCGACCCGCTGCGCTCGACCTCCACCGCGCCCTGTCCGCCGAAATGCGCGGGAAAGACGAGCGCGTTGCGCTCGGCGGCGCGACCGAGCAGCTTGTGCCGGGTGGCGCCGGCTTCGGCCGGGTCCTCGCAGAAGCAGGAGTTGATTTCCGGTTCGACGATTTGCAGCGGGGTGTGCAGCAGGTCGCCGACGAACAGGGCGCGGTCGGTGCCGGATTCCACGTTGAGCACCGAGGAGCCGGGGGTGTGGCCGGGGGCGAGATCGAGGCGCAGGTTCTTGTCGATCTGGTAGGACCCGTCCCACAGGTGGGTCAGTCCGGCCTGGTGGACCGGGACGACGCTGTCCTCGAAGACGTTCTGGTTGCCCCGCCCGAATACGGTCGGGTGCTCGTTGGCCGGATTCCAGAAGTCGAAGTCCCGCAACGGCATCAGGTAGGTGGCGTTCGGGAAGGTCGGTACCCAGGTGCGTCCGTCGAGGCGGGTGTTCCAGCCGACGTGGTCGATGTGCAGGTGGGTGTTGATCACCAGGTCGACATCCTCGGGACGCACGCCCGCGGCGGCGAGGTGGCCGAGGAAGCCGGTGTCGAGGCGGCTCCACACCGGCGCGTACGGGCGGTCCTTGTGGTTGCCGACGCCGGTGTCGACCAGGATCGTGCGGCCCTCGCTGCGCAGCACCCAGGTCTGCAGCGCGGAGTGGCACTCGCCGGTGTCGAGATTCCAGAAGTCGGGGGCCAGCAGGGGGCGGTGCTCGTCCCAGGCGCCCTCGGGGCTGTCCGGAAAGAACTGGTCCGGGCTCATTCCGACGGTGCCGTAGAACTCTTTGACACGGGTGACGGTGACGTCGCCCAGGGTGATCTGGTCCATGTGATTCGTCCTCTGGTTCGCGATTCGAGCTGAACAAGAACGAGCCTGGGCACCCGGACGCCGGCCAACCACTCCCCGGTTGTCCTACCCCCGGCAGGGTGTGGCTGGGCTCGGCAGCGCCTCGGATACTGGAGCGATGGACGGACCCGGCCCCCTGGGCGATTTCTTGCAGGCGCGGCGAGCGCGGCTGCGTCCGGCGGACGTCGGCGTGCCGGACGTCGGGCCCCGGCGGCGGGTGACCGGGCTCCGGCGCGAGGAACTTGCTCAGCTGGCCGGCGTCAGCGTCTCGTACTACACCCGCCTCGAACAGGGCCTGTCCCGCGGCGCGTCCGCCGAGGTGCTGGACGCGATCGCCCGCGCGCTGCTGCTCGACGACCACGAACGCGCGCACCTCGACCGGCTCGCCGACGCCGCCCGCCGCACACCCCGGGTGCGCCGCCCACGCCCCGAACAGCTCGCCGAGGAGACGCGAGATCTCCTCCGCGCCGTCGACGGCGTCCCGGCGCTGGTGCTCGGCCGGCGCACAGACGTGCTCGCCTGGAACACCCTCGGGCATTCCCTGCTGGCCGGTCACCTCGACTTCCACAGCCCGGACGACCCGGCCCGGCGCCCGAACATGAGCCGAATCGTGTTCCTCGACCCGCACTGCCGAGAGCTGTACTCGGACTGGAAGAGCAAGGCCCGCGCGGTGGTCGGCAACCTGCGCATCGCCGTCGGCAGGCACCCGGACGACCCATTGCTCGCCGGACTGATCGGTGAGCTGACCATGAAAAGTCCTGAGTTCGTGGCACTTTGGCGCGACCACCGGGTACTCCCCTGCGATGCCGCCGCCTACGAGCTGCACCATCCCGTGGTCGGCGCGGTAACCGTGACCCAGCAGACGCTCGCGGTCGCACGTTCCCCGGAACAGGTGCTGATCGTCTGCACGACCCCCGCAGGCTCGCCTGCCGAAGCAGCCCTCGCGCTACTCCGGCAGGCGAGCGGTGAACGGGGATCAGTACCAGGTGTCCCGGCGAAAATTACTGACCGACAACGTATCTAGGACATGTCGACCGCGGCGAATAGCCGGCGGCTCGCCGTCCGTGACGACGAGCCCCCGCCGTAATAGGCGCCAGACGGATGGGGCCGTACGTCACCACGCGCGGCATGCCTCGACGGCAGCCAATTCGCCTCTGTCAGCGACGGTTTCGCGCCACGCAGACCAAGCGTTCGTCGTCGTACCAGCTTTCGTCACCGCACCGGAATTGATAGGTGGCCAGGTGTCGAGTTCCGGAACGCAGGCACCGATAGAACCCCGCTCGATCTTCGGGATCGGCGTAGTACCCCTCCGCCTTGCCCTGACAGAAGTCCGACCCGGCGTCGCTGGGCACGACGGCGTACTGCCGAGCGGCGACATCCCGCCCGGACCCGTCGGGCACGTCCACCACAGCCAAGGTGCCGAGCGTGAACGCCGCGACGCCTAACGACGGCAGCACCGCCAGCACGGTTCCAGCGGCGAGGACGCCGGCACGACACACCAGGCTGTTCGAGTTCATGAACGGGAGTTCCCTGTCTCCCCGCGGGCGGGGTCGGCGGCTGACTGACTGCTCCCCTGTATTCGGTCTCGCGCCCCGCCCGGATCGTTTCGGTCACAAACCGCCTGGTCGGGCCGTTGCCCCGGGTGTCTCACCCGTCCCGATCCGGACCAAAATCGCGCTCGGACAACCGAAGCCCGGTTTGTTAGCCGAAAACTTCTGTGACGTGTCCCACATTGGGTTTAGCAGCAAACTCCCTGCGTAGGTAACGGTTCGGCAACGGCGCAGGGGGTGTTCCAAGATCGCCCGCACCGTTCATTCACGATTCGTTTACCGTGCGTTCATCTAGTGTGACCATTCTGCGATCAGGTCATAAAGCGACCTGGAGTTTGGTTACACCGAGGAGTTTTTCACCCACATTCGGAAAACGACCGCAATGGCAGGCCCAACGCCCGCCGCGGTCGGCGGATCGGATCCGGCAACGGACCCGCTAACCCTAACCTCCGCCGAATGGACGCGCCGAGAGGCCGTTTTTCTCCGCATCGAGATGCGGAGTCCCGCGCGACATCGCGGCCGGGCTCGCAGTTGAGCGCCCCGGGCACCGCACCACCGAACGTCGCGTTCCGGGGACTTGTGCGTCCCCCACAACAAAACCCCACAACAGCACATCAGCCCGCACCGGCGAGCGCCCACCACGCGCCCGCTCTGGATCCGTGCTGCCTGCGCGCACCCGGATCGAAACCAGTCCCCGACAAAGGAACCGATTTCGTCATGCCCGACAGACGCTTTTCTTCTCTCCGCCGCTCGACGCTTCGCGAGGGCGTAACTTTCGCCATCGCCGCCGCAGGCGTCGTGGCCGTTGCCGCCTCCTCCGCGGTATCGGTGGCCGACGACAGCGTTCCGTCCCGCATCGCGATGGTGGCCGAGGTGCAGCAGGCCGCCGCGCCCGCCGCCGAGGTGGCCGCCCCGGCGCCCATGCCCGCGCCGCTGCCCTTGCCGCTGCCGATCCCCGCACCGGAGCCCACGCCCGCCCCGGCCCCCGTGTACCCGGACAACCTCGACGGCTGGATCCGCCAGGCCCTCGACATCATGCAGGCCAACCACATCCCCGGCAGCTACGACGGCATCCACCGCAACGTGATGCGCGAGTCCACCGGTAACCCGCACGCGATCAACCTGTGGGACTCCAACGCCGCCGCCGGCATCCCGTCCAAGGGCCTGCTCCAGGTGATCGACCCGACGTTCCGCGCGTACCACGTCGAGGGCACCTCCTGGGACATCTACGACCCGGTCGCCAACATCGTCGCCGCCTGCAACTACGCCGCGCGCACCTACGGCTCGATGGACAACGTCAACAGCGCCTACTGAGCCAGCCCCCACCGACGCCTCCCCGCCTGCCCGCGGGGAGGCGTCGTCGCGTCCGGCCCGCCGTCCGGCTAGGGTCGTGCACCACCGACCTTTGGACTTTCCGCGATGACCGATTACGCGCACAGCGACACGGCGGCCAAGAGCCGCGCCGAGAAGGCCCGGCGCCTCGCGGGCTACGTCTGGCACCTCGGGATCACCGGACCGGAGCTGCTGGCCATGCCCCCGGCGACCCGGCGCAAGCTCGCCAGGGCCGCCGACACCAACCCGCCGAGCACCGAGGAGACCTGGGTGACGGTCGCCGACCTGCTGGCCGAGAAGGACGACTGGGCCGCCCGGCACCCGGAGCATCCGGCGGCGCGGCGCGAACACACCGACGAGAAGCTGATGTGGGTGAAGCCGCCGATCACGCCGTGGTCGTAACTCGTTCTCGGACAATGACTTCGGGCTCATACCCACGCATTCGGTAGACTGGCAGCGATGCCCCCTCCGTCAAAGGTGACGTGATGACCGAGCGCAAACCAGCGAACCTGGACTTCGAATCGTGGATCGACAAGCAGATCCGCGAGGCGACCGAGCGCGGCGAATTCCGGAATCTGCCCGGCGCGGGCAAACCCATTCCGCGCGGCAACGACGACGAGAACTGGTGGCTGAAGGGCTATCTCCGGAAAGAAGGGGTGAGCGGCGACGCCCTGCTGCCGCCCTCGCTGCTGCTGCGCCGGGATATCGAGCGGCTGCCCGAAGTCGTGCGCGAACTGAACTCCGAGCGGGCGGTCCGGGAGACCGTGCGCGAACTCAACAAGCGGGTGGTCGACTGGCTGCGCCTGCCGCATGGCCCCTACGTGCACGTCGCGCCGGTCGATACCGAGGAGGTCGTCACGCAGTGGCGGGCCGAGCGGAAACCGAAGCCCGCGCCCATCCCCACCGCCCCGCCGCCCCCCGAACGAACCGCCCGGCGATGGCACTTCCTCCGCAGACACGGCGCCACCTGACACCATCCGGCCACCCGCATCGAGTCGAGTCAAAAGGTCGTTCTCGTATCGAGTCGAGTCAAATGGTCGTCATTGAAGATCAACTAGCAACCCTTTGACTCGACTCAACTGACCACAGACGGAATGTGCGCATCCTGGCGACGCCACGGGGAGACCGGCGGGCGGGGGCACTCGCAGGCATTCCCGAATGCCGCCTGTCGCCACGGACCGCCGCCGACCGAACCGCTCTGCCCAGAGCGTTCGTAACGCAAGGGCAGGGAGTCAGGCGCCGATGGCGGACTGGGTGGATTCCTCAACTGCGACAACGACTTTCTCGGACAACGTTTGCATCGCGTGCGCCTCCGCGGGGGTGATGCAATCGATGAAGACCTCCCGTACCAATCGCACGTGATTCGGGGCGGCGCGCTCGAGCAGCTCCCGGCCGGCGGGGGTCAACCGGACCAGCACGCCGCGCGCGTCCTCGGCCACCGGCTGCCGGTCGACCAGCCCGCGCGCGTCCATCCGGGCCAGATGCTTGGACAACCTGCTCTTCTCCCAGCAGACCTCGGCGGCCAGATCCTTGGCCCGCAGGCAGTCTCCCGGCGCGGCCGACAGCGCGACCATCAGCTCGTAGTCCGCCGCCGACAGCCCGTCCTTGGTCAGGCCGGCGGCGATCGCCGCGTCCAGCCGCTGCCGCAGGCGGATGTAGGCCGACCACGTCGCCTGCTCGTCGTCATTCAGCCAGTCCATGGGAATGAAGTCTACCCACGGTTGGTTGACATGGACACCAAAAGCCTGACCAGGAGGTTCAGATGCCCGCCATCACCGTCCCCGACCTGATGATCCTGCCTCGCCTGCCCCAGCCCACCGAGACCATGCGCGAGCGCCCGGTGCGCACCGTGGTCAGCGCGCCGAAACAGCGCGAGGGCGCGGGCTTCGAGGTACGCAGGCCGTTCCCGAGCGTCGACCTGCGCACTGCCGACCCGTTCATCCTGCTCGACCAGATGGGCCCGGTCGCCTACGAACCGCACGAGGCCAAGGGCGCGCCGTGGCATCCGCACCGCGGCTTCGAGACCGTCACCTACGTGATGGACGGCGCCATGGTGCACCACGACTCCAACGGCGGCGGCGGGGTGATCGGCGAGGGCGACACCCAGTGGATGACCGCGGGCTCCGGCATCCTGCACGACGAACTGCCGACCGAACAGCTGGTCATGACCGGCGGCTGGTTCCACGGCATCCAGCTGTGGGTGAATCTGCCGCGCGCGCTCAAGTTCGCCGCGCCGCGCTACCAGGATCTGCGCGGCAGCGAACTGACCCTGGTCAGCTCGCACGACGGCGGCGCGCTGGTCCGGCTCATCGCCGGCTCGGTCGGCGGCTTCGACGGCCCCGGCTCGACCTACACGCCGATCGCCTATGCGCACGCCTCGATCAGCCCGGGCGGTCAGCTGGAAACGCCTTGGCCGCAACACTTCACGGCGATGGCCTACATCCTCTCCGGCAGTGGCACGGTCGGCGCCGAGCGCAGGCCGGTGCAGGAGGGGCAGCTGGCGGTTTTCGGCCCCGGCGACGCGATCACGGTGAGTGCCGATGCGCGCCAACACAATCGGACCGGCGACCTGGAGGTGCTGCTGCTCGGCGGACAGCCGATTCAGGAACCCGTCGTCCAATACGGGCCATTCGTAATGAATACTCGCGCTGAAATCATCCAGGCAATGGACGACTACCAGGCCGGACGCATGGGAAACATCCCCGCCGAGCACCTGGCGGGCCATCGTCTGGGTGAGTGAGCACGGCACGACGGACATCCCCTAATGCCCTAGTTCTCCGGCGATCCGGTTGACAACCGGCCAACGCGTCACGACAGTGGATGCGGCGTCCGGTCGGACGCCCTATCCACCGCAGCAACTATCTAGAGGAATACATGAACGTTCGTCGGCTTACCTTCAGCGCTGCCGTCGCGGGACTGACCCTCCTTGCGGCGCCGACCGCGCTGGCCCAGCCCCCCTCGGGCTCCTCCGGGACCGGCTCGTCAGCCGTCGATACCGGCTCCGCCGCAACCGGTTCCGCCGGTCTGACGCAGACCGGTTCGGCGGGCGGCGCCTTCGCCAACTGTGATGACGCCCGCGCGGCCGGACGGGCTCCGCTCTTTCGCGGAGAGCCGGGCTACGGCCCGCACCTGGATCCGGATGGCGACGGGTTCGCCTGCCCCACGGTCTGATATTCGCGAAACGGAAACACCCGGTGTGCCGAGGCGCACCGGGTGTTCTGCTGTTCGGGGACCGATCAGCGGAAGATCTTGAGCAGCACCAGCCCGACCACCAGGGCGGCCGCGCCGATCAGGCTGTACTTCACCTTGGGCTCGTTCAGCTTCCGCAGCACGATCTGCTTGCTGTCGCTCGCGATCCGCTGTGGATCCGCGCGCACCGCGAGTTCGTCGAGCGTGCTCGCCAGCCGCGTGCGCGCGGCCTCGATCTCCTGCTCGATCCGCTCGGTATCCTTCGCCACGTTCAGGCCTCCTGTGTTTGATGTGCCGCGCCAGGGCTCGAATCGCGGTGTGTGTTCGGCCTTCGCGGGTCACCCTCAGCTCCCGGACGAGTCTATCGGTCCGCGCGGAGTTGCCCGGGGGCGCGCGGCGTTCTGTCCATCCGTACAGCGCCGCGGGGCGGTGCGCGGCGCCGGGCTGTCGGTCCGCACAGTGTCGTTCGGTAGGTCCGCATTCTGTCCGTGCCGTCGGTTACGGTGCAGGACGTGACCGACAACCAACGACTCTCCCCCGGCGATGCCGCCCCCGACTTCACGCTGCCCGACGCCGACGGCAAGGACGTGTCGCTCGCCGACTACCGCGGCCGCAAGGTGATCGTCTACTTCTACCCCGCCGCGAGCACCCCCGGCTGCACCAAGGAGGCCTGCGACTTCCGCGACAACCTCGCCGACCTGGACGGCGCGGGCATCGACGTCATCGGCATCTCGCCGGACAAGCCGGCCAAGCTGGCCAAGTTCCGCGACGCCGAGCAGCTGACCTTCCCGCTGCTGTCGGACCCGGACCGTTCCGTGCTCACCGCGTGGGGCGCGTTCGGCGAGAAGACGATGTACGGCAAGACCGTCACCGGCGTCATCCGCTCCACCTTCCTGGTGGACGAGGCGGGCAAGATCGAGGTCGCCCAGTACAACGTGCGGGCCACCGGCCACGTCGCCAAGCTGCGCCGCGACCTGTCGGTCTAGGCCTGCTCGTAGGACCGGATGAACTGCTCGTACCCGTCGAGCAGCCGGTCCAGGCCGAAGCGCAGATCGGCGTCGTCCCACTCGACGTCGTCGTCCTCGAAGGCCTGGGCGGCGAAGGCGCGAGCCAGCGCGGGGAAGCGCTGCGGATCGAGTACCCGGCTCAACAGGGCCGGGTACTCGTCGGTCTCCCCGCCGTCGGCCATCTCCTTGGCGACCCGCATCCGGCCGATCATGTACAACGAAACATTCAGTACCAGTTGCAGTTTGATCGACTCGGGGACGGCGGTCCCGGCGAACATGCCCAGGCCCGCGTCCAGCCAGGCCATATTGCACGGCCCCATCGGCGGCGCGGCCAACGGCAGATCCAGGAACCAGGGATGCCTGCGCATCGCCGCGGCCACCCCCCACGCCCAGGCCTCGATCCCGGTCCGCCAGCCGGCCTCGGCCGGCAACTCCGGCGGTAGCCCGATCGCCCGATCGGATACCAGGGTGAGCAGCATGTCCTTGCTGTCGACGTATCGGTAGAGCGACATCGTGGTGAAGCCGAGATGCTTGGCCACCCGGCTCATCGACAGCGCCGTGACCCCTTCGGCGTCGGCCACCTCGATCGCCGCCTCGATCACCTGATCCAGGCTCAGCCCGCGCTTCGGCCCGCGGGTCCCCGGTTCGTCCAGGCCCCACATCAGGGCGAACGACTTCGCCGCCGCCGATGTGCCGCTGTCCGCCTCCGGCGTGTCCACCACTTGTCGACCTCTCTTCTTCGATCACCTCTTGCCTCGAACTGAAAACTGTGTACCGTTTAAACAAAGTTTAACCCATACGCAGTTTCGATTCGAGGAACCCCATGACAGTCCCATCCACCCCCGCCGTCAGCATCAGCGGGTTGACCAAAGCCTTCGGCGACCGGACGGTGCTGGCCGGCATCGACCTGGAAGTCGCTGCGGGAACGGTTTTTTCGCTACTCGGCCCGAACGGCGCGGGCAAGACGACCATGGTGCGCATCCTGGCCACGCTGGCCCGCCCCGACCGCGGCGAGGTCCGGGTGGGCGGCCACGATCTCGCGCGGGACCCCGGCGCGGTGCGCCGCCTCATCGGCGTCACCGGCCAGTACTCGGCGGTGGACGAGATCCTGACCGGTGCGGAGAACCTGCGCCTGATGGGCAGGCTGCTGCACCTGGACAAGTCGGCCAGCGCCCGGCGCGCCGCGCGCCTGCTCGCGCGATTCGAACTCACCGAGGCCGCCGACGCCCGCGTCGCGACCTACTCCGGCGGCATGCGCCGCCGCCTCGATCTGGCCATGAGCCTGATGGGCGACCCGCGGATCATCTTCCTCGACGAGCCGACCACCGGACTCGATCCGCGCAGCCGCCGCGAACTCTGGCAGGTGATCCGGAACCTGGTCGCGGACGGCGTGACGATCTTCCTCACCACGCAGTACCTGGAGGAGGCCGACCAACTCGCCGATCGAATCGCGGTGCTGCACGACGGCAAGATCGTCGCGGCGGGCACGCCGGGCGACCTGAAGCGGCTCGCCCCCGGCGGTCACCTCCAGCTGCGATTCGCCGATCAGCAGGGGCTGGACGCCGCCGCGCTGGCCGTGCCGGGTGCGGAGATCGACGCCGAGCAGCTCACGCTGCTGGTCCCGTCGGACGGCAGCGTCGGCACCATCAAGCGGCTGCTGGATCAGTTCGACGATCAGGCGATCACCATCGACCGGCTCGCCATCCACACGCCCGATCTGGACGACGTGTTCTTCGCGCTCACCGGGCATCCCACCACCCAGAAAGCGGCGGCGCTGTGACCACCACCCTCACCAATTCCCGGCTGGCCGTGCAGGATTCGGCCAGCATGCTGAGCCGCAACCTGCGGCACACGGTGCGCAGTCCGGACACGATGATCATGTCGATCGTGGTGCCGATCCTGATCCTGTTGATGTTCGTGTACGTGTTCGGCGGCGCGATGAACGTCGGCGGCAAGTACATCGACTACGTGGTGCCCGGCATCATCCTGCTGTGCGCCGGATTCGGTTCGGCGACCACGGCGGTGAGCCTGGCCACCGATCTGTCCAACGGCATCATCGACCGATTCCGCACCATGGACATCGCCCGTTCCTCGGTGGTGACCGGGCATGTGGTGGAGAGCCTGCTGCGCAACCTGCTCACCACCACCCTGGTGATCCTGGTTGCCGTCGGGATCGGTTTCCGGCCGACCGGCGACCCGCTGCGCTGGCTCGCCGCCTACGGCATCATCGCGATGTTCGTCCTCGCGATGTCCTGGCTGGCGGCCGCGTTCGGGCTGCTGGTGAGAAATCCCGAGGCGGCCAACGCGTGCATGTTCTTCTTCATGTTCCTGCCGTATGTGAGCAGCGCGTTCGTGCCGACCGACTCGATGCCGAGCGCGTTGCACTGGTTCGGCGAGAACCAGCCGGTCACGCCGGTCATCGAGACCATGCGTGGGCTGCTCATGGGGACGCCGATCGGCAACAGCGCGCTCCTGGCCGTGCTCTGGTGCGGCGGCATCGCGCTGGCGGGTTATCTCGTCGCGGGCGTGCTGTTCCGGCGCAAGACACAGCACTGACCCGTCATAGGTAAAGGTCCGGCTCCGGAGGGGTAGAGCCGGACCTTTACACCGCAGGTGTTCCGGATCTAGGTGGGCGTGATCTGCTGGGCGGCCCATTGCAGCATCATGCGGAAGTGGTTGTCCCACCAGTTATAGGAATCCTCGGTGAAGGCCGCCGGGGGCGGCAGCTCACCGGGGAAGAGCAGGGCGTTGTTCGGGGCGCCGACCTTGTTGGTCGCCGCCGGGACGCCCGAGCCGGAGAACAGCGCGGCCGCGGCATTCGTCTCGGCCTCGTGCGCGGGTTCGGCAGGCACCAGCTCGGTCCGCTCCGGCTGGGCGCTGCCCCATCGCTGGACGGAGTACTGCGGCAGGACGTCGGCCGGATCGATGGTGACCACCGATATCTCCGAATCCGACACCACCACCGGGGTTCGCCGGTCCAGCACCGGACCGTCGACCCCACGCGGATCGGGCCGCACCTGATCCAGCTTGCCCGCGACCGAATCACCACGAACGATCTTGGCGTCGGCGGTGCTGTGCGCGTCCTTGAGCGCCGCACCCGGCAACGTCCGCGCCGAACCACCCGTCGCGTACACACCGCCGACCACCAGGCCGCCCGCGAGCACGCTGGCAGCGGCGAACACCGCGGCGCCGCCACGCACCCGGCGCACCCGCTCCTCGGTCTCGCCGATGCCGTCCACGTCGGCCATCGCGTACAGCGCGGCGCCGGCCGCCGACGCGGCCGCCGCGGCCTTGCACGGGATCACCGGCGCACCGAAGGCGTCCACGGCCGCGACCACCGCGGGCTTGCCCGCCGCCGAACCGATCAGCACCACCGCGTCCGGCCGGACCGCCTGCGCCTCGAACTGATCCCAGGCCGCCGTCACCGCGGCGCCCATGGATTCCGCCGTCGCCCCGCCCGCCTGGGCGATCGAGGCGAGAATCCGGCGACGGTCGCCGTCGACCAGGGTGAACGCCTGATGCCCCGGCACCACCTCGCAGATCAGCAGGTCGTCGAACTCGTCCAGCCAGGTCATCATCCCGGCCACGCTGAGGTGCGCCGACTTGGACGACACGAGCGAGGCGGTGTGCCACTGCCCGGACGCCAGGCGAGTGACGATGGCTCGCCGCTCCGCCGCGTCCCGGTAGACGACCGCGGCGCCGGCGATCTCATGCTCCTGGCCGAGCTCGGTGGCGAGTTCGTCCATCGCCAGCTCGACCGCTTCGGCCAAGTCCGCCTTGCTGTCGCCTGCCGTTCGTTTCACCCGATGCAGCAGCACGCGCTCGGGTAGCCGGGCGCCGGTGTCGGCGAACGCTACCGCGTGCACGGCGCCACGTTCGGTGGAAACGCCGAGTGTTACCACTGATCGAGCTACCACTGGTCACGCCTTCCTGGTCCTTTCGCGCGATGGAGCCACGCGCGCTCGGTATGTGTTCGGCGCCAGATTCGATCTGGATGGGTAGTGAATCGGACAGAAGATGAACACGCAGAAGCCGTGCGCGTGTCGTGTGCGTGTCCATACCGTTAGCCTGGATACGTGGAAGTACGCGCGGAGGCCAGGTCGAAGCAACGTCTGGACCCTGCGTTGGAGCTGCAGGACGACCCACAGGAGCTCATGCCGCGGCGACGGCCGACGCAGGAACGCAGCAAACGCAAGTTCGACGCGCTCTTACAGGCGTCAAGGGAACTACTCGTAGAAGTGGGTTTCGAGTCGTTCACCTGTGAAGAGGTGGCGGCGCGCGCCGAGGTTCCGATCGGCACGCTCTACCAGTTCTTCGCCAACAAGTACGTCATCGTCTGCGAACTGAATCGGCAGGACCTCGTTGCCGTTTCCCGGGAGCTCGCCGATTTCCACGGCGAGATCCCGTCGCTGGACTGGCTGCGGCACATGAACCAGTTCGTCGACCACATGGCGAACCTGTGGATGACCGACCCGTCCCGGCGCGAGGTGTGGCTCGCCATGCAGTCGACGCCGTCCACCCGGGCGACGGGCGCGATCCACGAGAAGGAGTTCGCCGAGGTCGTCGCGCAGATGCTGCGCCCGCTCACGCCGCGCACCCCGCGGCCGCGGCGCACCATGATGGCCGAGGTGCTGGTGCACGTCGTCTATTCGATGCTGAACTTCTCCGTGCAGGACGAGCAGAGCAACGCCGAGGCGGTGTCCGAGCTCAAGCGCCTGATGGTCGCCTATCTGCTGGTCGCCGAGAAGGAGTCCCGCTCGGCCAGCGGCCGCTAGGCGCCGGTCGGTCGACCGCGCGCACCCTTTGTCGCGGAGTCCAAACAGAGCTACCCTCCAGCAATGGCTGGTCCACCACCACCTGGCGACCGCCGCGCCCTGCTGGCTCGGCTGTTCTCGCACGCCACCGAGCTGACCACCGAGGCGATCGAACGGCTCAGCGCGGAGATTCCCGCCTATGCGCAGCTGGATCGGGCCGCGCTGCTGCCGGACGCCATTCGCACCGTGCAGCAGCTGCTGCGCTCGCTCGCCGCGGGGCGTGCATTGACCGTCGGCGAATTGGCCGTCTTCACCGCACTCGGGGAAGACCGTGGCCGCCAAGGGATTCCGGTGACCGAGATGTTCCGCGGCTGGCGGGTGGCGGTGCGGTTCGCGATCGACGAGACCGTCGTCATGGGCCGCCGCCTCGGCATGTCCGACCGCCAGTTGCTGGAGCTGACCAACGACATTCTCGCGCTGACCGATACCGCGATCCTGGCGGTGACCCGCGGCCACCTCGACGCCGAATTCCAAGTGACCCTGCACGATCAGCAGCATCGCGCCGACCTGGTCCGGGGCATCCTGTTCGGCACGCTCGCCCCGGGCGAGATCCGCCTGCAGGTCGAGCGCTACGGCCTGGATTCCTACCGCGAATATCACGCGATCCGCGTCCGTCCGAGCGCCGACCTCCCCGCCGACCGGCTGATCCGGCTGCTCGAGCCACCGGCGAGCAACCCGGCCCGCGGCCTGCTCGCGGTCATCGACGGTGACCTCGCCGGCATCGTCGACACCCCACCTACCGTGGAGATCGCGACCGCGGCCGGCCTCGGCCCGCCCGCCCGGCTGGATCGGATGGAGCCGTCGTTTCGCCGGGCGACCCGGGCGATGGCGACCGCGGACGCCTTCGAACTCACCGGCGTGCGCGACCTGGCCGGTCTCGGGCTGCTGCCCGCGATCCTGGCCGACACCGAGGTCGGCGACGAACTCGTCCGTCGCTATCTCACCCCGCTCGGCGAGAACGACACCGCCGCGGCGTTGATCGAGACCGCCAAGCACTATCTGCGCAACGGCCTGCGCGTCGACCACACCGCCAAATCGATGGGCCTGCACACCAATACGGTGCGCTACCGGCTACGCCGCTACCAGGAGCTGGTCGGGATCGATCTCACCGAGCCCGACCGCGCCCTGGAAGCCTGGTGGGCGTTGCAGCGCAGCCGATTACAACGCACCCACCGAGACTGACTGTCCGCCTTACCCTTCGCGCCCTTCGATCAAATCCACCATCTCACCGGGATCTTCGAGCACCACCATCGCGGCGGCGGTGTCCCCGTCGTGGGTCAACGACAGGTGAACCCTTGCCCGGGGCAGGAATTCGGCGGCGAGGCCGTGCAGCTTGATGCTCGGCCTGCCCCAGGCGTCGTTGACCACTTCGATGAGCGGATACGGATTGTCGCCGATCTGCGGGCGGCGAGCGAAACGGGATGAGGCCCAAGCCTTTATCACCGCTTCCTTCGCCGCCCAGCGCACCGCGTAGCTGCGCGCGGGATCGGTTCCCTTGCTCTGACAGTAGCGTCGCTCGCCCGCGGTGAAACTCTCTCGGAGCATGGTGGTTCCGGCGCGTTCGAGCTGTTCGGCGAACTCGGAGATGGTCACCAAGTCCAGGCCGATACCGAGGATCGTCATATGCCGGGAGCCTACGACCTGCTCTGGCGGCCGGTGGGCGAACTGTCCGCAATGTGGCCTGCGCCGCAACCGAAGCCGTCGGCCCGGTAGGCGCCGTCCCCGCCGAGGCGCGCCTTGGACGAGAGCAGCACATCCGCTTCCAGCTGCCGCGACTGCTTGGCCGGCGTGCCGTCGCCACCCAGGCGCCGATCCGCCGGACGCTCGTACAGCGGGGCACCGCCGCACATCGCCTCGGTGAACCGCTGCCGCCCGGCGAGCTGACGCTGCTGCGCCCGCTCCTGATAGGCCTCGCGACGCTCCGGGTCGATCGCCTGGATGAACGCCTCCGGATGCACCACCGCGAGCAGCCCGTTGACGTGCCCGAAGCCGAGCGAGGTCAGCAGGCCCGCCTTCAGCGCGAACTTCTCGCCGAAGCGCAGCGGCTCGCGCGCCCACACCAGGTGCGGGTACGCCTGCATCTTCTCGTCGACGCAGTCCAGGCTCCGGTTCGGCGGCACCACACCGTTTTCCAGCACCTGGCACAGGCCGATCAGCTGGAACGCGGCCGCGCCGCCCTTGGCATGCCCGGTCAGGCTCTTCTGCGAGACGACGAACAGCGGGGCGCCGTCGGAGCGGCCGATGGCCGTGGCCAGGCGGGTGTGCAGCTCGGACTCGTTCGGGTCGTTGGCCGCGGTCGACGTGTCGTGCTTGGAGACGACCGCGATGTCGTCCGGGCCGACGCCGAGCTTGCGCAGCTCCGCGGCGAACCGGGACTCGCGACCGCCACGCCCCGCCCCGAGCGCGCCGAGACCGGGCGCCGGGATGGAGGTGTGCACGCCGTCGGCGAAGGACTGCGCGAAGGCAAGCACGCCGAGCACCGGCAGGCCCATCTCCACCGCCACGTCACCGCGGGCCAGCAGCACGGTGCCGCCGCCCTGCGATTCCACGAACCCGCCGCGACGGCGGTCGTTGGCGCGGGAGAAGTACCGGTCGCTGATGCCCTTGGCGCTCATGGCCGCCGAGTCCGCGGTGGCCGACATGTCGCCGAAGCCGACGATGCCCTCGATGCCGAGATCGTCGAAGCCGCCGGCCACGACCAGCTCGGCCTTGCCGAGGCGGATCTTGTCGACGCCCTCCTCCACCGACACCGCGGCGGTGGCGCAGGCCGCCACCGGGTGCACCATCGCGCCGTAGCTGCCGACGTAGGACTGCACCACGTGGGCGAGCGCCACGTTCGGCAGCGCCTCCTGCAGGATGTCGTTCGGCCGCGATTCGCCGAGCAGGTTGTCGACGTAGAGCGAGCGCATCGAGGACATGCCGCCCATGCCGGTGCCCTGGGTGTTGGCCACCAGGCTCGGGTGCACCCAACTCATCAGTTCGGCCGGGCTGAAGCCGGAGCTGACGAACGCGTCCACCGTGCAGACCACGTTCCAGAGCGCAACGCGGTCAACCGAATTCGCCATCTCCGCGGAGATGCCCCAGATGGTCGGATCCCAGCCGGTCGGGATCTGGCCGCCGACCGTGCGGGACAGCTTGGCCCGCCGCGGCACCCGGATCTCGGTGCCCGCCTTGCGCGTCACCGTCCAGTCGGCCGAATCCGCCACCGGCACGATGACCGTGTGCTCGGGGTCGGCCGCGTGGAAGGCGCGGGCCTCGGCCTCGCCGCCGACCGTGAAGGTCAGGTCCTGATCGAGGAACACCGACGTCATCAGCGGCGCTGTGACATTTCCGTCTGCGCCGGCGATCATCGCGCCGTCGTCACCGTAGCGGCGCACGCCGCAGCGGGCGACCACCGCGTCGTGGTACTTGTCCGCCAGCTCGGATTCGGCGACGTAGTCACCGGATTCGGCGTCGTACCAGCCGGGCTTGGGATCGTTCTCCCAGGTGACCAGGCCGGTGGTCCAGGCGAGCTCGAGCACGCCCGCGGCGGAGAGCCGGTCTTCGACCTCCATCTCGAACCGGGTGCGCGCCGAGCCGTACGGGCCGAGCTCGCCGGCACCGACGATCACCACCATGTCGGCGAGATCGGCGGTCACCGTGCCCCATTCGGGCACCGGCAGCTTTGACGACATGGTCGGCGGTGCGGGCAGCGCCGAAATCGTCGCCGCCGCTTCGGCTTCCACCTCGTCCTCGGCGGCGCGGTCGGCCGCCTGCTTGGCCAGTGCGGGCAGATCCAGCTTGGCCCTGGCCAATCCACCGGTCAGGTCGATCTGCTGCGGGCCGGTCACGGTGACCTGGCGGGCCCGCGAGGTGCACCACTTGAGCAGTTCGTCGGCCATCTCGGCGGTGGACCAGGTGGTCACGCCCGCCGCTTCGACCGCCTCGACCATCGGGTCGTTGTGGCCCATCAGGCCGGTGCCACGCACCCAGCCGATCATCGCGTGCACCAGGGTGACCCGGGTCGACCACGACTTCTCCGCCCGCCACTTGGCGACCACCGCGTCGAGCGCGGCCTTGGACTCGCCGTACGCGCCGTCGCCGCCGAACAGGCCGCGGTTGGGCGAACCCGGCAGCACCACATGCAGTTTGGCGTCCACGTCGTGGTCGGCGCCGATGGTGGACAGGCCACCGATCAGCCGTTCCACCGACCAGAGCAGCACGCGCATTTCCATTTCCGCGCGGGCGCCCGCGTCGGCGAGGTCACCGGCGACCCGCGGCGCCGCGAACGGCAGCAGCAGGGTCGGGGTCAGCGCGTCCTTGGTCTTGATCTTCGCGCCACCGGCGTTGTCCACCTGCTCGGTGCCGACCCACTCGATGAGCGCGTCGATGTCCTGGTAGGACGCCATGTTCGCGGGCACCACCCAGAGGGCGGCGCCGTGCCGGGCGTTGTCCCGGTACAGCTTCCGGTAGAAGCTCAGCCGGTCGTCGTTGAGGCTGGAGGTGGTGACCACCACGGTCGCGCCGCCGCCGAGCAGCTGCCCGGTGACCGCCGCCGCGATGGAACCCTTGCTCGCGCCGGTGATCACCGCGATGTCCGCGGACCAGATGCCGCGATCGTCGGTGCTCAGCGCCGCCTGGCCGATCCGCTCGTACACCCCGGCCAGCACCGAACGCGCCTCGTGCTTGGCCCGCTCGCGCCACCAGTTGGCCTGCGCGGCAACGGCTTCGCCGGCCCCGAGGTAGCCGTTCACCGGCAGTTCCGCGGTCTCGGCGTCGTTGCCGAGCCACAGCCGGGCCAGATCCTCACGGGCCGTGGCCCACCGGTCGTCGAGCAGGACGGCCTTGCGCGGATCGAACGCGGGCGCGACCAAACGCGGCCAGTCCGAACCCAATTCGGCCGAGACCAGGTCGACCAGGGTGTTGTCGGTCGCCTCCGGGGCGGACACCTGCTCGGTCAGGCCGAGCTGCTCGAGCACCACGCGAGCCGCGGTGGCCAGCACGCCGTCCCGGCCGGTGATCTGCTCGGTGAATTCGCCGAGCGCGGCCGCGTCGACGGTGCCACCGCCGCCGCCACCCGCCGACGGCAGCGAGACCGCGACCCCGCGGCGCGCCGCGACCGCCTGGACGGCGGCATCGATGGCCGCGTCGACCGAGGCGCCGTCGCCCAGCGCGCCGGAGACCAGCCCGCCGAGGTCGCCGCCGCGGACGCTGGCGCCCTCGCGGGTGCCGAGCGAGACCTCGGCGGTGACGTGGCTGGCCCAGCCGTCGCCGAGCTCCCAGACCTTCTTCACCCGTTCCGCGATCGCGGCCGGCCGCTTGCCGGACGGGCCGAACACCTTGCGCAGGTGGTCGCCGATCGAGTCGGACAGCACCGAGCCGAACGGCTTGTAGGTGCGGGCGAGCCGCTCGACCGTGACCGACAGCGCGCCCATGTCCGCGTCCGCGGCACCGTCGATGGCGCCGAGCGAGAGCTCGGAGCCGAGGTCGACGAGCAGCTGGTTGCGGCGCGAGGAGACGCCGTCGCACAGGCCCTCGATGGTGTCGACCGGGCCGATCTGGTCCAGCCGCAGCTTGGTCCACAGCGCGATGAGCACGCGGGTGGCGTCGGCGGCGGTGAAGGCGATGTCGTCCGGACGGGGTCCGCCCGAGCCGGCGACCGGCGCGGCAGCGGCCACGGGGGCCGCGGCAGGTGTTGCGGCCGAGGCGGTTTCGACGGTTTCCTCGACCGGCTCGTCGACCGGTGCGGGATCGGTGTCGGTGGAGTAGACGATGCCGGCCTCGCGCTCGAGGTTGAGCACCTCGACCGTCGCGCCGCTGAACGCGGGCAGCTTCAGCGTCTGCGTGGCCAGGTTGGCCACGGTAGGCGTTGCGCCCAAACCGATCTCGACGAAGCGCTCGACCCCGAGGCCACCGTGCGCGGTGTCGGTGAACAGCAGGTCCTGGGTCTCGATCCAGCGCACCGGGCTGGCGAACTGCCACGCCAGCAGTTCGACCAGCACGATGCGGCACAGCTCGACCGGTCGCGCCGACCAACCCTCGAAGTCGGCGAGGACCGCGGCGAGCGGCTCGGACGGCACCAGATCGGCGATCTCCTGGACGAATTCACGCTCCAGGGAGAACGTCTTGGGCACCAGGTTCGGGATGTAGCGGCCGATCAGGACCTCCGGGTGCAGGTCCGCGGGCAGCAGCTGCTCGAGCTTGTGCCGGAACTCCGGCACGCCCTTGCGCAGCACGGTGGAGTGGAACGGCACGTCGATGCCGGGCACCAGGATGAACGCCCGCTTGCCGCCGAATTCGGCACGGCGGCGGTCGATCTCGGCCTCCAGCGCCTCGAGTCCGGCGACCGTGCCCGCGATGGCGTACTGCGAGCCGCGCAGGTTCAGGTTGACCACCTCGAGGAACTCACCGGTCGCCGCGCCGATGCCGTTGACGAAGTCGATCACCTCGTCGTCGGGCAGGCCGATCTGCGAGGGCCGGATCGCCGCGAGCCGATAGTCGCTGCGGCCCTGGGCATCCCGCGGCACCAGCTCGTGCATCGCGGAACCGCGCTGGAACACCACCTCGAGCACCGCCTCCAGCGGCAGCACGCCGGCGGCCGCGGCGAGCGCGTTGTACTCGCCGACCGAGTGTCCGGCCAGCATGGCGCCCTCGACGAAGGCGCCCGCCTCGCGCAGCTCGGCGACCTGCGCGACACCGAGGACCGCCATCGCGACCTGGGTGAACTGGGTCAGGTGCAGCACGCCGTCCGGGTGCCGGTGCTCGACGCCCCGCGCCTTGAGGTAGGTCGGATTGTCGCGCACCACAGCGAGAATGGAGAACCCGAGCGCGTCCCGGGTGTGCTTGTCGGCCCGGTCCCAGATGGCCTTGGCGGCCTTGGAGCGGGTCCGTGCGTCCAGGCCCATGCCCTTGCGCTGGATGCCCTGGCCGGGGAACGCGTAGACCGTCTTCGGGGCGGCCGTGCGGCCGGTCGCGGTCATCACCAGATCGCCCGCGGTCCGGCAGGACACCTCGACGATCTCCGCGCCCGCGTCGACCGCGATCCGCTCGACGCGCACATCGATCTCCGCGCCGGGACGAACCATGCCGAGGAACCGCGTGGTCCACGCGGTCAGGGTGCGGGCCGGGATCGCGCTGTCCGGATCGACCGCCGAAACCGCGTGCTGCGCCGCGGCCGAGAGCCACATGCCGTGCACGATCGGGCTGCCCAGGCCGGCCAGCTTGGCCGCGGAATCGCTGGTGTGGATGGGGTTGTGGTCGCCGGAGACCGCCGCGAACGCGTGCATGGTGCGCGGCGCGACGATGGTCACGTCGCGCCGCCGGCGGCGCGGGGTCTCGGTGGCGTCGTCGGACACCGTGCCCGCGGCCCGCGGCGGATCGGTGAGCTCGCCCGCGCCGTTGCGGCCGCGGATGGCGAACCGCTCGGTGAGGGTGGCGACGGTCGGCATGGACATGCCGGTTTCCGGCCGGTCCAGCATGCCCGTGATGCGCACCCGCACCTCGACGACCCGGCCCAGGTCGGTGTCGAGCGTCTCGCCCGCCTCCGCCCGCACCGCGAGAACGCTTGCGCTGGTTGGCAGTTCACCGGCCAGCTCGATCTGGTGATCGAGGTGGACCAGATCCAGCATGCCCTCGATCACGCTCGCGCCGTCCGCGGCGCGCGCCGCACCGAGCACCGCGAACACGGCGGGCCAGCAGGCGCCGACCAGCACGTCGGGGACGGTGCGGCCGAGCGTGCTCAGCGCCGACGGCAGACCCGAACCGGTGACACCGGCGTGGTCGGCGACCAGGTCCGGCGACCAGGCGATGTTGAGGTGGGCGACCCTGCCCTTCACCTCGGGCAGCGCCTGCCCGGCGGCGACGGCGATCAGCGCGGTCATCGCGGTGTGCGCGTCGGCCTCGGTGACCACCGGGGCGCCGCCGTTGTAGGTGGTGGACGGCACGGTGATGCGAATGCGAACCACGTTGCTGCCCAACAGCGGAACGGTCAGTTCGACGTAGGCGTTGTCGGCCTCCGGGCCGGTGGTCTCGGTCAGCGTGGCGCCGCTCGGCGGGTGCACGGCGCCCTTGCCGTCCACCGTCCACTCGGCCACGTCGCCGAGCCGGTACACCGGGTTGACCGTGGTGCGGCCGGACCATTCGATGTCCGGCGCGGCGAGCACCGTGTCGATCGGGCCGGTGGTCACACCGGCGACCCGGCGAGCGTCGATCGCGACCGGCACCACACCGGCGCGGACCAGCGAGTACGCGGTGTCCTGCTCGAAACGGTCGAGCAATTCGCCGACCGGCTCGTCGACCCGGGTGATACCGGCGACCGAGACGGTGCCGGGGATCACGCACACCTGATCGGCGGAGTAGCGCGAATCATGGGCCTGCCACAGCGAATCCGACCGCCACCAGCGACGCACGTCGCCGTCGACGACCGGCACGAAGTTGACCGGCTTGCCCGGGGTCTTGCACAGCGTGACGAAGAACGGGACGTCGGCCGGGTGCAGCACGGTCTGCTCGGCGACCGGGTACCGCTCCTTCAGCGCGCACAGTGCGCCGACCGGGTTCTCGAAGTCCGCGTCGTCGGCGAACAGCGTCGGGATCTCGCCGCGATCGGCCGGGTGCAGCCGGGATTCGGTGCGGCGCATCATTTCCGCGAAACGGTCGCGCCAGGTGATGTCGAGCCACACCGAGCGGGTGGCGTCGGCGATCGCGTCGCCGATATCGCTGCCGCAGTCGAAGTCCTTGCGCCGGTCCAGGCCGACCGCGAGCTCGATGTAGCGCTCCAGCCAGTCCAGGTAGGTCATCGAGGCGACATCGCCGAAATACGGCTTGGCCGTAGCGTTCAGCGCCGCGATGATCTCGGCGCGGCGTTCGGCGACGGCGTCGGCGTCACCGGCGACCTCGTCGAGCAGCCGGCCGGTGCGCGAGGCGGCGTTGTCGATCTCGTGGATGTCGGCGCCCAATTGGCTACGGCCCGAGGCCATTCCGCCGGACGCGGTGCCCGCGCCGACCCAGTCGGGGGTGCCGGGGGTGTCGACCAGCAGCTGCTTGACCTCGGCCGCGGTGGTCGCCTCCAGCGTCGCCATGGCGGCCGTGCCGACCAGCACGCCGTCCAGCGGCATCACCGGGTAGCCGTGCTGGGCCGCCCACTCGCCGGTCAGGTATTCCGTTGCGCGCTCGGGGGTTCCGATGCCGCCGCCGACGCAGACCACCACGTTCTCGTGGTTACGCAGCTCGGCGTAGGTCTCCAGCAGCAGGTCGTCCAGGTCTTCCCAGGAGTGGTGCCCGCCTGCCTTGCCGCCCTCGATGTGCATGATCACCGGGTAGTCCGGCACCGCCGCGGCGATCCGCAGCACCGCGCGGATCTGCGCGACCGTGCCCGGCTTGAACGCCACGTGCGAGATGCCGACCTCGGTGAGTTCCTTGATCAGCGCGACGGATTCGTCGAGTTCCGGGATGCCTGCCGTGACGATCACACCGTCGAACGGGGCGCCCGCGGTGCGTGCCTTCTGCACCAGCCGCTTGCCACCGAGCTGCAACTTCCACAGGTACGGATCGAGGAACAGCGAGTTGAACTGCACCGCGCGACCCGGCTGCAGCAGCGTCTTCAGCTCGGCGACCCGATCGGCGAAGATCTGCTCGGTCACCTGACCGCCGCCGGCCAGCTCCGCCCAGTGCCCCGCATTCGCCGCCGCCGCAACGATTTTCGCGTCGACGGTGGTCGGCGTCATGCCCGCGAGCAGAATCGGCGAACGTCCGGTCAGCTTGGTGAACGCGGTCTCGACCACGATCCGCCCGTTCGGCAGCCGAACCGGGCGCGGCGCGAACGCCGTCCACGGCGCGGCCGTCTCCGGCGCGGCACCGGGGGTGAGCAGGCTGCGCTGCCCGGCCCTGGTCGCGGCGGCGACCATGCCGACGCCGGTGCCCTTCAGCGAACCGCCGGTCACCCGGGACAGCAGGTCGCCGGGGCCGAGGTCCAGAATCCATTGCGCGCCGGCGGCGACCACGCCGTCGACGATCTCCACCCAGTCGATCGGGTCGACCAGAATCTCCTGCGCGAGCGCACCGGCCAGCGCGGCGTCCAGCCCGCACTGGTTGGCCCAGGAGCTCACCAGGTCCACCGTGTCGGCCAGCGCCGGGTGGTGGAAGGCGACGTCGACGAGCACATCCTCGAACACCGGCGCGAAGACCGCGCCGCCGCGTACCTTGGCTTCGCGTTCGCGCGACTGCTCGTCATGAATCTGCGTGCAGCGCTGGCGGACTCGCTCCAGCTGGGCCGGCGTGCCGGACAGCACCGCGCGCCTGCGCCCGTTGCGAATCGACACCACCGCGGCCGACGCCGGGTCGATGCCCTCGGCCACCTGGGCCACCACGGCCCGCAGTTCCTCGGGATCGACATTCGACACCGCGACCATCGGCGAGCGCTCGCCCACCGGCATCAGCCCGCGCCGCCGCGCCACCAGGCCGACGGCCGCGCCGATCAATTGCGCCATCGCCAGGATCTCGGCGTCGCGCTGCCCGCCGGCCTCCACCGCGGTCGCCGCCAACCGGCCCTGCGAGTGGCCCACGATCGCCACCGGCGCGTGTTCGGCCGGATCCAGACCCTGCAACCGCAGCGCGCGCATCGCGGCGATCTGGGAGAGCAGCACGCCCGGCATCGACACCGCGGCCGAACGCAGAATCTGCGCCGACGGGGCCGCGGACACCTCACCCTGGTCGGTGTCGACCAGTTCGTCCTCCAGCATCCACCCGATCGGGTCGAAGCCGACCGGACGGACCACAAGCAGTTGTGCCGCAACGGGTTCCAGCAGCGCCTCCGCCTCGTTGACCAATGCGGTCAATTCGGGCTCCAGCGCGCTGTCGCGGCCGATCTCTTCCAGTTCGTCGAGCCACTGGGCGCCCTGTCCGCCGAACGCGAGCGCGTAGGGCGTCCCGTTCAGCAGGCGATCCAGCAGTGGCGATCGGGTCCCAGCCCCCTGGGCCGCACCGACCTTCGCGCTCTGTCCGGTACCGGTCTCGGTGCTCTCGTTGATCGTCAAGACGATTCGACTTCCTTCTCCTGGCGACATGCCCTCCGAGACACGCCGCTCCCTCCGGTGCGCAGGTGTTCCTCAGCGTTGGGGCCTGATAACGGCGAGGATAGCCAGAATCATGAGGAAATCCTCACGTTTGCTCGTCGCCCAGAGCGCATACTGCCCAGTATTCGTGTACGCCCGTACCAGAACTATGCCAAACATGACCCTTCCTCATGTTTGAACACGCTGGTCTACCGGGTTACTAACCCGTACGAAACATGAGCGCCCCTCATGTTGATGGTTATCTAATCGTTATAATCCCTGGTAGGGTTACCCACCAGTACGCCACGCCCGCCCGGAGCTTCGCGAAGTCGGTCAAGCCCGGTAGAGTTTGCACGGTCGTACCATCACGCGCGAGTGGCGAAATTGGCAGACGCGCCAGATTTAGGTTCTGGTGTCCACGGACGTAGGGGTTCAAGTCCCCTCTCGCGCACGTTTCTCCGACATCTGTGTCGGATGTTCGCCCCGTGTGTTCGAGAGCTCTCGAGCACACGGAGGACGACCAGTGACTATCCATTCTGACCTGCGCAGATATCTGACATCCCTGTCGCGATCAAGGTCATCGGTGTCGTGCGGGAGGTTTGCTGAGCGGGGGTGCGCATGATTCCCGCGTTGGTGCCGCCGCAAGGTCAACTCCAGGAGTTGGTCCATGGTCCAGTACCTACCGACCGGATTGTCCGGGTAGCTGACGGCGATCTCGTCGTCGGCGTGTCGTCGGTGGGCGATGGTGGCCGAATCGCTGACAAGCATCTACTGTCCGCGCTAGGGTGCCGCCCCTCCGTTCGCCTGGAAGTAGCCGTCACCGAAACCGGGGCGCTGCTGCTGTGCCCGGGGGCGCGCGGCACGGTGATCGTGACCGGTAGTGGGCATATCCGGCTGCCGTATCGCCAGCGCCGCCGGGTGAGCCTGTTCCTCGGGGACCGGGTGCTGCTGATCGGGAGGCGCAGCACCGCACGCCTGTTCGTCTATCCCCCGGCCGCGCTCGGCGAGCTGCTGGCGGCCGCGCTGCCGATGCTCGCGGCGGCGGTGACCGAGTGAACGCCCCGGCGGTCGGCGCGGAGACACTCGCCGCGGCGAAGCTGCTGCTCGCCCAAATGGGGATCTCCCCAGCCGACCTGGTCGCCGGCACCACGGTGGCGCCGACCTTCGCCGAGGTGATCCCCCAGGTCCGCGCCACCCTGACGCCGGGCACCCTGCGCACCTACAACGCCGGGCTCACACGCCTGGAACACACCTGGCCCGATCGCCGCCTCGACGAGCCGACCAAGGCCGACTTCGAGGCAATGGCCCGCGACGTCCAGGCCGGCGCGCGAGTCAATCGCGCCTCCCGTGGGGGCACCAGCGCGGTCGAGCACTTCATCAGCGCGGCGCGCTGTGTCTACCGCTACGCCGAGGACAAGGGATGGATCCGCCCCGCCGACAATCCCGCCCGCCGCCTCGCCATGCCGACACGGCGCCCCTCTCACCGCTACGCCATCCCCTCGGCCCGCCTGGCCGAGATTTGTCACGCCACCGCCACCAGCGGCGACGACCCCGAGCTCGACGCGTTGATCCTGCGCCTGCACATCGAGACCGCTTGCCGTCGCAGCGGTGCCCTCGCGCTGCGCCCGCACGACCTCGACCGCGAGCAGTGCCTGATCTATCTGCGGGAAAAGGACGGCGTCGACCGCTGGCAGCCGGTCTCACCGACCCTGATGCGACACCTCGTCGAGCACGCCGAGCAACGACACAGTCCGCTCATGGGTCAGCTGCTGCGCTACCGCAACGGGCGCGCGATCAGCTCACGCCGCTACGACCACCTTTGGAATCGCGTCGGGGAGATCCTGCCGTGGGTCGCCGCCCAGGGCATCACCACCCACTGGCTACGCCACACCACCGTCACCTGGGTCGAACGCACCTTCAGCTACGCCGTCGCCTGCGCCTACGCCGGACACCGCGGCAAAGGCCCCGGTGCCACCGCCACCTACGTCAAGTCCAACCTGGCCGAGGTCGCCGCCGCGCTGTCGGTACTCACCGGCGAACCCCACCCGATCCTGTCCGCACAAATGCCCACCCCGGCCGCGATGACCGCGCCCGCACGCTGATCGCATGGGAAAGGTTCCCCACGGCCGACATCACCCGTGCGCTCACCTCGACGGCGATCCTCGCCCGCGGGTGCGCACGCCGCCGCGTCCGCGTCCGCACATCTTCTGGAGCGTGCTCACCACGGCGGGGCCTTTCCCCTTTTCTGGGGAGTGCTTACGTCCTGGTGAAGGTCACATGGGTGACCGCGGGAGAGCGGACCACCGAGCTGATCGCGTAACCGGGCAGCGTGCCCAGGTCGTCGTAGAGACGCTCGCCGCCGCCGAGCAGAATCGGCACGACCGCCAGATGCATCTCGTCGACCAGGCCGGCTCGAAGAAACTGGCGCACGACCGATGAGCCGCCGCCCAGGCGCACGTCCTTGCCGTCGGCGGCCTTGAACGCCTGCCGCAGCACCTCCTCCGGGGTGTCGTCGACGAAGTGGAACGTGGTCCCGCCCGCCATCGGCAGCGACTGCCGCGGGTGATGGGTCATCACGAACGTGTCGTGGTGGTACGGCGGGTTGTCGCCCCACCAGCCCTTCCACTCCTCGTCCTGCCACTCGCCGCGAATCGGCCCGAACATGTTGCGGCCCATGATGGTTGCGCCGATGCCGACATCTCCGGCCTTGACGAAATCGTCATCGATCCCGGTCTCGCCGCCCTCGGCGCCGGACCAGCCGTTGCCGGTGCGAGTCGCGAAGACCCACTCGTGCAGACGCATGCCGCCCTCGCCGATCGGGTTGTCCGGACCCTGGTTCGGGCCGGCCACGTAGCCGTCCAAAGAGATCGCCAGGTTGCGTACGAGGAGCTTCGCCATGGTCTTGTCTTTCGGTTGAGTGCTTGCAGTTTGCAATCGCTTGGGTACAGACTAGGACGGACTAGTTGTATATTGCAAGCAGAAGTTCGAAGGATTTCGCGGAGTGAGGAGCGGTGGATGCGCGACGAGGGACGCTCGGGCTGCCCGATCAACGCGACGATCGAGGTGATCGGGGATCGGTGGACCCCGCTGGTGCTGCGCGACGTGATGTTCGGCAACCGGCGCTACTTCCGGGAGCTGCTGGCCGCGTCGGACGAGGGCATCGCCTCGAACATCCTGTCCGACCGGCTGAAACGGCTGGTCGCGGCGGGCCTGCTCAGCCGGGAGGACAGCAGGCCGGGGCAGAAGGCGGAATATCGGCTGACCGAGCCGGCCATCCAGCTGGTGCCGATCATGGCCCAACTCGGATCGTGGGGGTTGCGGCACCGGCCGACCACCCGGCAGCTGCGGGTGCGCGCCGAACTGCTCGAGCAGGGCGGCCCCGAGCTGTGGGCGGAGTTCATGGACGAACTGCGGGAGTCGCACCTCGGGATCTCCCGGCCCTGGCCGTGCGGATCCTCCCCCGTCACCATCTCGATGGCCGGAGCCTCACCCAGATCGCCGAGGAGACGAACCGCAGCCGCTCAACCCTCAGCCGGATCATCAACGAGACCGCGCAGACAAAAGCCTCAGAGCAGAACCTGAGGAAGAACTGATCGCGCCTTGAGGCCGCTCCCGCCACCACCGCCGGTCCTTCACAGACGACCAGCGTCAAACACGGTTCCATACCCACCAACTCGCGACGAACGGCATCGCCTGCTCAGGCTGCGCTTCTCGGGTGCCGTCGTGGTTCGAGTCCAGAGCGGCCGTTTGCGTTTCTGGCCGCACTCGCGGCTCTCGATGCCAGCCGCGAGCCACGGCAGTGCCGCGACCTCCACGCACTTGGCCGATGCGTGCAGACCAGTCATGGCGGCTCGAAATGCCTCGCCCGCTGCTCGGAGGCATCAACGCTCCACCTCCTCCGTGGCATTTTTCAGCGGTGCCACCCCGCCGGGGTGTCTAGCGCGGAGCTGTGCGACTCCGCAGCATCGCATAGACCAAAACACGCCGCCGAAGCTGTTCGGGAATCCCACTGAAAGAAGGTCACTGGAGAGCTATCTCGATGCGCTGCGACAAACCGAGGAAGAAGTACGAACATAGGTAGAGGTTGGTCGATCAGGCAGCGTGCGTCGTGTAGCGCTTTTACCGTGGTCATCTGGGGGTGCTGATATCCGCGCCGTAACGAATGTCGGCGTTCTGGTAACTAGCCGACATACAGAGGAAAGCTACACCAGTTCGCCAATCGCGGCATTCGAACTTTGGATCTCATGCAGCCAAGCGGTATGGAATGTCACGAAGGCGGCAAGGAGCGCTTCCTCCCCCGAACGTCTTAGCCGAAACCGGACCGCTGTCCTCCAAAGCTCCGAGAACCACCACGACATTGTCATACGCCCGAACGACGCCCGCGACCGTCACGGGAAACGCAGCTGAGTCGAACCCCACTTCGTGACGATGAAGTATGGCATCATATCCACAGTCCTTCGCATCGCTATCGACCCGATAGCCACATCTCGACAAGTCGGGCACCCTCGCATGACAACATGGCTACGGGCCATGCGGATCAGCCATCAGCGGCAGCCTGCCCCGTCAACCATGGAACGGCGATACTGCCGCCATTACCAGCATTGGGAATAGCGGCAGTATCTGGCGCTTAAAATCGTACCATCGGGGCCACCATAGACGCTACGACCACGGGGATATTCCGAGTTTAGAAGACACGATCACGCGCCACATACGAACACGTAGCCACATCGAAGACGAAGTCCATAATGTTCCTATTCACCTTCTATAATTTTCGTCGATACTGAAGGAGTTTTCACATGGCCGTCGCCCGGCAATGGCCCGAACGGTTCAGTCCACGTATTGCCAGTCCGACGCTGTACATGTTTGTCCGTCCGAACTGAGAACGACGATGTTTTCCATGCCGAGTGCAAAACGGCTCCGTCTTCAGCCGGTGGCCGAGGGCGCTTCGGTGACGCAGCTCGAACTGTTTTTCGACCTCGTGCTCGTCTTCGCGTTCACTATGGTGACCGACCTTGCAGCGGAGCAAACCAGCGCTAAGAACATGCTGCGCGCATTTCTCGTCCTTGCACTGATGTGGTGGTTGTGGGTAGGCTACTCTTGGCTCGGCAATGTGATCCGCGCGGACGAGGGGTTCGCCCGGCTTGCGGTATTCGTCGCCACGGGCGGCGTGTTCATCACCGCACTCACAATTCCCGAAGCCTTTCATGATCTACCCGGCGGTTGGTTTGGTCCGCTGATCTTCGCCTTCGCCTACCTTGCAGTTCGTCTGGTACACGTGATTGTGTTCTGGCTGGCCAGCAGCGACGACGCGGCGCTGCGCCTACAGGTCCAGCGCTGGTCGGTCGGCTCACTGACGATCGGCACGACATTATTGTTAATCGCATCGGCAACCACTGGGCGAGTCCAGATCGCACTATGGATTGCTGCGATCGCCGGCGACTACTTGTGGACCTTGTTGGCCGGCACCGACTGGCGTATAAACTCGGCACGCCATTTCGCCGAACGGTACGGGTTGATTGTCATTGTGGCTCTCGGCGAGTCGATCGTCTCGATCGGCATAGGCGTAGCGGGGCTCCCTATCTCCTGGCCCATCGCGGTCGGCGCCTTGCTCGGGCTCGCCATCTCCGGCTTATTGTGGTGGGCGTACTTCGATGTCGCTGCGCTGTCGATCGAACATCAACTCAAGCGTGCCCAGGGTGCGAGGCAGATCAGGATCGCTTTGATCTCCTACACCTTTTGGCATTTTCCTATGATCGTCGGCATCATCGCCATATCGTTAGGCTTGAAGAAGGTCCTCCATTATGTCGGAGATACATCGAATCACACACTAAGCGAGGCTCTTTATGGGATCCCGTTGTTCGCACTGTACGGGGGGACGGTACTGTACCTGGCAGCGCTGGTAGGCGCCAAACACTATGCCACACAACAGATCAGTGCACATCGGATAGTTGCCATCGCAATACTCCTCACCCTGATCCCAGCGGCCACGAGACTACCTGCCCTCGCGTCACTCTCACTACTCTGTGCAGCACTTGTCAGCCTGATCGTTTGGGAGACAACCAGACTCGCGCAGCCACGGAACCAGATCAGGCATGACGATCAGCACTGAGCCACAGATCGTGATAGAAGTCCGATCGGTCTGGTGAAGGCGAACCGTTGTTGATTCTGCGACCTGACAGCTGTCAATCGGAACTATCCACGTGACCGCAGGTTGCATCTGGGCGGCGACGACGCGGATCGAGAGGAGTTCGATACTGGATGAATTTTCCAATTTTCCAGGCAACTAACCTCAGAGATACCTCGTCGACGGAGCACTTCGCCCCATGTCTCACGACAAAATCTGATCGGCGAAGATACTATCCGCGCCAAGATGGCGGCGTCTACTGCGGCAAAAGCACCGCTGTAATTCACTGCGTGAGGCCGAGTGATATCCGCGCGCCGAGGCCTTGCCGGTAAGCGAGGCGGACGAGCAACATCGACACAGGCTCGATGAAGCGCGCAGCGTCCAGACCTCCCGTGTCAACTACGGTCCCCGGTAGATCAGTCATCAGCTCAATCACTGCTGCCTTCGCCTCAGCATCATCGCCGGCAACAAACATTCCTGCGGGCCTGCCCGCCACCAGCGGATCATCGGAGTGGAGCAGTTCGGCGAAGGTCGGGATGCCTTTTACGACACGCGCACCGTCCGCCTGACGTTGAAGCTCCTCCCCCGCAGACGTCGTAGTACCGATTTCGAGCGCACTCATATCTGAGTTCAACGAATTCGTACAGTCCCACAGCACCGCGCCGTTCAAGTCACCTAGCTGCGTAATTGCGTCCTGCACGGCGTGCCACGGAACAGCGATAGCAATGACGTCGGCCCAAGTCTTGACGTCGGCCGGCGCACCGTGGCCTACGCCGAATTTAGCTGCCGTAGCCGCCAATTTCTCGGTGTCCCGACCGAAGCTTAGTCGAACGCTGTGGCCCGCAAGCGTCAAGCGCTTAGCGAGCGCGGTCCCGAGGCTGCCTGCACCAATGATGCCTACCCTCATCATCTCCTCCTGACAGTCACGCCCACGGATCGCAGGGCCGGAATCGACCCAATACTCCACCATCTTCCGATCCCGTACTCGGATCACACTTACCACTGATGATAAGCGCCGACGGGCCACCACGACAGCTGTCGCCCAGGCATTTCGTGAGCCGCTTTTGCGTCGCCGGCGGCACAGCTAATTGTCTACCTCTTCAGCAATTCGTACTGCACGACACGTCGAACACATTACGCAAGTATTTCGACGGCTCAACGGCCTCAGTTCCAGACAGGTTCGATCTGACACAGTGGTGCCGTACCGAACTAGCGCACGGCACCACTGTGTCAGCCGAAAACATTGGCGATGGAGAACAGCCAGGCCAATATGTTGGCGAGCAACATAACCAATGCGCATTCGAACGCTACCCGCATCCGCCGGACTGTTCGCCCGTTGCTTCTGAAGTCGGCCTCGATTCGCAGCGCTAGATCTCGATACATCTCCGTCATGCCCTTCGTAGCATCGGAGTCGACGTACCGTTTAAACAGCTCGTCAGGCTTGAAACGGAACGAGAGCTCATAGTAAGGCCATAAAACAACCACGGTAAGGGCGCCGATACCGACTAGCAAAACAAGCGCAAGCCAGTCCCAGCTGCTCAACCCGTCGTCCAGCGCACGACTTCCGAGCAGCGAGCTGGCGAAGGAAGCGGCGAAGATTAATGTGCCGGCGCGGTTTCGCAAGCTTTCTACCGCGTCCTGCTGTTGGAGCAATCCCCGAAGGGCCTCTTGATAGATGAATGCGACGCGAGGATCGGCGACATCGCTCGGACCGGGACGTTCTGCCGGGTTTTCCGATGTATACATAGATCGAGTATGAGGCCACACACCGCTTCAACATCCGAACCCGGCGAGGCGGAAGAGTGAGAACTCACCCTTCCTCACCCCCGTCTCGACATTCCCTGGCCACCGCTGGCCCCTTGCATCGGCACAACAGTCCCGTAGAAGCGTTGATCGATGCCACAATCACGTCCATTTCGATGAACGTCCGACCGACATACATGCTCCGGATGCTACCGACCACGGGTGAGGCCAGACCAGTAGGCGCACAGGCGTTTGCGACGGGTACCCGCTGTGACCGGCCTCACGGCCGTTGAAATGTCTGGATTCGCCCTGCGGTCGTGCAGACTGCGTATGCGAACACACGTCCGGTGACTGACCCAGGCGTCGTGGGGTAGCGGAACGATGCCGCTTCGGCTTAGAGGCGGCCATCGGTAGTCACGAATACCTGCTCTCACCGCCGGGAAGCCGATGCTGTCTGCTACGGTCGGGCACACGTAGGCGAGTTCGACGCAGGCCTCAACAGGCCGTCGCTCCACACATTTTCATAGCCATTACATGACGTCTCCACCTTCCGAGTGATGCGCGTCAGTATGACAGGCCGACCAAAGATAAAAGAGAGAAACTATCATCCATTCACCAGACTGCTGGCCTTCGATGCCTTCTGCGGCAGTCATCCATACATATCTGGCGCTGTCACATACGCATCCGAAGGCGGCCTCAACGTCATACCGCTTGCCGACAGATGCCCAGTGCCGATGCAATCAGGCACTCCGGTGGATGCCAACGCTTTGCGAGTGCCCGACGACTACGTAACACAATGGCAGAGTGCTGGTGTTCGTCGTCGACTTGTGCAGTCCCACCGATTAACACGAAGTCGATCGCTGCGACTGCACTCTCATATTTCCAGGATGGCCGTCACGCCAGAGCTCGCGACGTGAAGGAGCATAGGCTCAGGCCTACGTTCGAAGCCTTGTCGGAAAAGAGACAGACTGCCGCCGTCGCCGTGCGTCCGGCGGTCGTGCGCTCGCTAGGAGATGGTTCTGCGATGAATCAGTGGCCCGAATCAGCTCGGGACATGGCCGATCAGGTAGCGAAAGTATTGACCAGAATTGCTGAAAATGATGCTAAGCATTTCATGCTATTGATCCGTACGTATCGAGACGCCGCGGTGGAAGCGAAGAATTTAGATAGACGCCTGCCATCCATGTTCTCTGAGCCGATATTCGACTCTTTACTCAGTTCCAAAGAGTTGGACGACAAACTATATCATGTCACACGTAAAATTCATTCGAAACACGTTTTTAATGAACGCCTGGATAATCTCAGAGGAAGAACTGCAACCACAGAGGAGCTGGCACTCACCGATTACGGTTGTGTCGGGCTGCTGTTCCGACTCCTCGGACGGACCCGATACCAAGAGTTTACGCACGATCTGTACTTCACAGACTCGGCTGCACAGTGGCAATTAGCGAATTTGAATAGGCTCTTCGGCCCGCCCGAGATGGCTACAGGCGTTGTGGTGATGCGGCTGCGAAAACTGGATCGCGCGAGAGCAGATCTGGACGATGCCTTGCATGATAACGAGCTCAGCGGCATCCGTCGAAAGTCGCTGCAGGCACAAGTTAATGAGGCAAGAATACGGATTGAGCACCATGAGCGGATGCTGAAAATCGAGACAAAGGTCGCAAAGGAGCGATGGGCGATGCGCACTCCGCGCGACTGGCATTCGCTTCGACAGGCACGATGGAAAGTAAGTATCGAGGGGCACCTTAGACTACTTACGAAAGGCACGAAATTGGTCGACAAATTCAACCACCTGCTGTCCAGTTCATCCGGAAAGAGCGACTTCTTCTATCGGGTTAAGAATGACGTGGATCTAAGCAGTACCAAAGGCATACCCGAAGCTTTACCTGACAAGAAATTGGCATCAATATCGGCGCGTGGATATTTCAAACATTTCCATTCGGGCCAACAGGCGATTCGCGGCGCCGATGACGCGCCGCTCTTGCACCCCGATTCGCACCGTCGGGCCGGTGTGCCGCATGTTCGGGTGACAGGTCCTGATTACCGTAATTTCAACGCTAATTATTTTGATCAGGTCGACATGACGAATGATGGCCACGCAAAGATGGAGGGTTTCACCTATTTTGACTATGGATGGTATGTACAACATTCACGTGACCAGATAGGTGAGGTGATACACGCTAACCATAACGATCTGCGACACTGGTTTCGTCCGCAGGATCCCATGGTGGTCTACCAATCTGGCATAGCCCGGTTCGCGAAGGTTGTGCCTGGCCAGGATCAATTCGTTTGGGGAATAGCATTTGTGTAAGTTGGAAAGCACGCTACATAATATAGCGCCGAAGCAGAGCGACAAGGGTCAGAATCCGCGCTGACTCCACGGCATAATCACCACCCGACAACCCCGAACCCCAGATGGCCACCATTGCAGCACCACAGCGGATCGCAGGATTCTTCAAGCGACCACATCCATTGGCCAGCAACACCACCAAGATCGTTGACAGCCATGGGTTCCGGCGAGCCTCGTACGCGCGGCACCGGCCATCGATGCGAACACCGCGAGCGCGCGGAGGTACCAGAGCGTTCCACCGGAATGATCACAGCGCCGACCCTAGCCTTTCCGAACGTACACGAGCATCGCAACGATGCTAAAAGACACAGTCCGACTCGGATCGTTGATCGCACCTCCCCAAACTACTTTCTCCACGTCCAACCCACTCATCAAGCTGAACCGGCCGCGAGTATACCGGTCTCTAGTTGTCGCGCCTTATCGACTCACGTCTGCGGCAGGTTGAGGCTTGACCAGAACTTACTCAATTTGGCGGAAAGAAGCGATCAAAGTCTACTTCGGCGCCGATGTAACCGTCAGCGTCTACTGTAACCGGCGTAACTTCGCCGTTGGAGAGAACAAGCCATGCCACTACGTCCTCGCGCGGCGAATCATCATCGTGTGGTCCCCTGCCTCTCATGCAACCGCGCCAGCCACCACCGGGGAGTGCGGCAATGATGCTGTCTGCAGTTTCGAGATGCGAGAAGTCGGCATAGTCGGTAACCGGTCGTCTGGCACCGAGTTGCTCATCGACAACCAAGGCAGTTCCGCTTGCCAGATCCCAACTGTCCACCACCCGTGTCCGGGCAACGAGAAAGTCGTTGCCACTGAAGATGGCAACCCATCCGGTGCCGCCCTGACGGCGCATGAATTCCATGAAAATATGGTCGCTGATCTAAATCTTGATCTACTTCCCAATGCTGACCATACCCGAGTTGCGGGCGACGCAGTTCAGGTTCGCCGCATGTAGCATGCGTAACTCATGTTGCCCATCAGGAACTTATGTTGCCAGAGTGGCACGAACGTGGGTCCGCAGCTAGTGATTCTGGGATCAGCATCGGGCCGGCCGGCCGATCGGGTCCACCGTGACACTTGGTAGCATTTCACGACGGAAACCACTACATTCGCGAATGACCGCGTCACCATTCGCTGACGTAGCGGAACCCGGATTAGCGACAGCGTCGCTGAGTGCGCGGCAGCCGGTGGATTGTTCCCGAACCTGGTTCGTGCTACAGGTTCGCCATTCGATTGCCGCACTCGTCCCAACTGCATCGCCACCGATCTTCGCGGCCATTGCATCGCCGTACAGGCTAGGAGCGAGCCTCCACATTTCTGCCGGAACCCGCAACCTCTGTCGTTGATATGAACACCTGCCCGCGCGTTCGTGCGCCTTTGGATCCTGATCGAAGTGGCGCCGATCCCGAAAATCGGCTTTGATGGAGGAGGGAGAATCAGGCGGCACGGCGAGGAGCCGATGCCCGATGCACACGTTTCAACGACAGTTCGCGACACCGACGAGCCCCGCTCGGCCCCTCGTGGTTTCAGCGCCAAGGACTTCCGACCTTCCCCAAATCAGCAACGCAGGCATTTCACTGTCGGTGCTCAACGACCGCGCAAGGATCGCCGCACGGCGCATTTTCGACGTCATGGGCTGGCCAGCCAGGACTCCGGTCGAGCACATCGTGCTCGACCGGGTCCTCGCCATCCGTGCGGCCGAACCTCGCGGCAGTCGATTCGCCATAGACTCGCGCGGTCACATCCGGTTGCCCGCCGCGGTCCAGCGAGCCACCGGCACCGCACCAGGGGACGCTCTGCTACTCATGGCGATCCGCGCTTGCGGCGTCGTCGCGGTTCTTCCTCCGGCGGTCCTGTTCGATGCTCTCTCGCCTGTCTTGGCTCGCATTGAGGTGCTGGGGTGAGTAGCCACGACCTCGAGGTTGCTCGTCAGGTCTTGGAGCGGCTCGGTATCCGCCCTGAAGAGCTTCTAGCTGCCGGCGACCGGATAGTTCCGACCTTCGGGGAGTTCATACCACGGGTCAGTGTGACGGTGTCCGATGGAGCCCGGCGAACATACGGCCCGTATTGGCGGCGCCTCGATGCGCTGTGGCACGAGCGCACCCTCGACGAACCGACTGCGGCCGAGCTGAGCGAAGTGGTCCAGCAGACCCAGCAGGGAGCACTCAGCAAACGCAATAGCCGCGGTGGGCGCTCGGCCGCCGAGCACATGGTCAGTGCGATTCGCTGCCTGTATCAGTTCGCGGTGCAAGATCGTCATCTGTCCGCTTTCGACAACCCGGCGACGAACCTAAAAGTGCCTCGGCGCCTGCCGAGTACCCGTCGAGCGCTCGCCACAAAACTCGTCCACGATATTCACCGCATCGCGGCCACCACCGGCAACGATGAAGACCTCGATCAGCTGATAGTCCGCATCCATATCGAAACCGCATGCCGCCGCGCAAGCGCGTTGAGCATCTGTGGCGATGACCTCGTTCCCGAGCAATGCTTGCTGCGCCTGCACAGCAAAGGCGGAACGATTCACTGGCACCCCGTCTCCCCGACATTGATGAACCAGATGATCTCCCACACCGCACGCGGTTCCAGCCCCGCCGGTCAGCTGTTGCGCTATAGAAACGGTCGTCCGATCACCCATCGCCGCTACGACCATCTGTGGGAGCGAATCGGACGTTTCCTGCCCTGGGTCGCTATCCAGGGGGTCACGACGCACTGGATCCGCTACACCACTTTGACTTTCGTCGAGCGGAACTTCGGATACGCCGTTGCCCAGCGATTCGGCGCCCACGCCGCACCCTCAGGGAGAGCCGGCACCACCCTGACCTATGTCCAGGCCACAATCGAGGAAGTGGCCGCAGCAGTGTCCGCCTTGACCAACGAACCCCATCCTCTCGCAGCGGAATTCGAGCCCGGCACAAGTTTGCTCGGCACCGAGTCTCCACGCTATCAACCGACCAGCCTGTATCCGGCGAACCCCGCAGACGCGACCGAAGCCCTGAATCTCGCACCGACACCGTGCCGTTCGTGCGTTGAGCGCTGAAATTGAAACACTCGGCAGCGTCGCGTATTCGGCAGAATCGATATCGGCACCCGAGGTGAGCACACGGTTCATCAACCTGGGCTCGATGCCAGGATGGAGGACTTCGGTCGAGGCTCAGGTCAGTATGTCGTTCCCATTGCCACATACATGATCGAGCGCGCCAACCGCGGCCTCATGGGCGCGGCGGTTCCCGAGTTCCCGGCAGTAACGCCGAAAACCAACGGATATGGCGTACCTGCAGCTGAGCGCAGATGAATCCCGGTTCGGTCTGCGGTGATGGCCGGTTGCTGGTTGGCTTGGCTCCCAACGCTATTGGTTGGCATTGAAGGTCGGATTCGTGGCGACGCGGGTATTTGCAGATGGGGAATTGGCGCGTCTGCGGGAGTTCCCAGAGATCGGTCGCGAAGAGTTGTTCCGGTTCTTCACACTCTCGCGGGCGGATCGGGCGTTCGTTGATCCCGGCCGCGGTGGTGGTCCGGCCGATCGACTCGGGATCGCGATCGCGCTGTGCACGTTGCCATGGTTGGGGTTCGTACCTGATCGCGTCGTCACTGCTCCGCCAGTCGCGGTTGCAAGGCTGGCCGAGCAGCTGAAGGTCGACGGTGCCGAGATCGGTTCTTACGGGCGCCGCGCCCAGACCCGCACCGATCATCTGCGGCTGGTCGCTCAGTACTCGGGTTGGCGTCAAGCCGGTCCGCTCGAACTCAAGGAGCTCGGCGAGTTTGCCTGGGCGATGGAACACGATACCCGACTCTGCTGTTCCCGCTGGGTGTCAGTACCTGATCTCAGCGCGGGTGATCCGTCCCGGTCCGGTCACCATGGTTGACCCATCGCCCATGCCCGTGGGCAGGCCCAGCGCGAAACCCTTCGACCGCCTGGCCCACAGGTTCACCCCGGACCGGTGCGTCGAGCTGGACGAATTGCTGGCTACTGACGCCCCGCGGGGGGTCGCGGTTGCGATGGCTCTCGACCGGGCCGGTCGAGGCCCTCGGCGGCCGCAGTGCGCGCGGAGGTCGACAAGCTGGCTTTCCTACACGGTCTTGGCGCGGACCGATTGGATTTGTCGGTGCTGCCCGCCGAGCGGCGGCGGTTCCTGGCCGCCTTGGGCCGTCGGTTGACTCCGCAGGCCCTCGAGCGCCGCGACCCGCAGCGCCGGTATTTGATCCTGCTCACGGTGCTCGCCCAGTCCGGCACCGATGTACTCGACAAAGTGGTCGCGTTGTTCGATCAGGCGATGTCGGTGAAATTCGGTGCTGCCGAACGCAAGATACAGCAGGAACTGGCTGAGTCCGGCAAATCCAGGGAGGACCACCAAGCCCTGCTCGATCATCTCCTGGCGATCGTCACCGACCCGGGAGTGGCCGATGAAGAGATCGGCGCGCTGATCCGCAGTGAGAAGATCGGCTGGGAGCGCCTGCGCGCTGCGCTGGCCCAGGCCAAACCCCGGGCTACCGCGCGGCCACGGACACCTGGCCGCGCTGGATTCCTCCTACAACTATCTGCGTCAGTTCACCCCTGCGGTGCTCGAAGTGGTCCGCTTCGCTGGCGGCACCGCGGCGACCGAACTGCTGATCGCGGTCGCGATGCTGCGTGAACTGAACGCGACCGGTGCCGCAAGGTTTTCGATGAGGCCCGACCGGTTTCGTGCCCACGAAATGGCGCGGCTATCTCGATCAAGCGCGAAAGACCGGCAGCGCCATCGCATATAGACATTACTGGGAGCTTTGCGTGCCGCTGGGGCTGCGGGATGGCTTACGCAGCGGGGACGTGTTCGTTCCCGGCTCACGCCGCTACGCCGACCCGGCCGCCTACCTGCTCACCACTGAGAAATTGGAACCGCAGCGCGACGAGTTCTGCCGCCCGGTCGGCCGTTGCGCCGATCCCGGCGCCGCACTGACCGCGGTCGTCGACGAACTGCACACCGCGGCCGGCGAATTCGACGCGGTGCTGGCCGAGGGAGAGGGACCACTGCGTCTCGACGAGAGCGGGGATCAGATCATCTCGCCGCTGACCGCCGAAGACCTTCCCTCTGAGGCGATCTCACTCAAGGCCGAGTTGACCGAGATGCTGCCGTTCGCGCCGATCGTGAAGCTGAGACGCCCAGCCGCCTTGCCGTGCCAGTCGCTGTATGGTATGAACGAAAAGGCTTCTCAGGCACCCGATTCGACGCACGACTGCGCCCATGCGCTGCTGAGTGCACCTGAGAGGAGGATTCCGTTGAGCCGGACCTTCCAACGGACTTCCCCACCATCGGCTGCTTCACGATGGATCATTCGCTTTCGATCGAGCCGGGTGCCTTACGACGCGAATGGGCTTCGGCGGGACTCTCGCTTCATTCGGTTTTTGGTTTCCGGACAGGCCTGCAGTTCCGCGCTCAGCGACGACCCAACCCAAGATTGTCGGTGTGTCCGCAACGTCCTCTTCCCGAGCGGTTCTGTTGAACAGCGGTGAGGTGTGGCTCAGCTCAGATGAGGTGGCCGCGCGACTTAAGATTCCGAAAAAGACGCTCGCAGTTTGGGCTTCCACTAAACGGGGTCCCCGGTACGCGCGAATAGGCCGGTTCCGGCGGTACCGGCTCGTTGACGTGGTGCTGTGGGAGCAAGAGCAAATCGACAAGGTCGGGTACCCCGAACCAACAGGTCCGGTCGGCATGACCGATTCCGACAAGCGTCGACCACCCATTAGAAAACGAAGCGGCCACGGCCCGAACCACTGAGAATCGCCGGCTGCTTCCGCAGCGTTGCGGCATAGACAGCACGACACAACCGGATTCACTCATCCGGAGCCGTCCAGTCGCCCAACCATCTGAACGACGCCATCGCTGTTTCTGCGCCGAGCGACACCCCCGATCCCGAGGTGCTGAAGTGCTGCAGAAGCTCGACATTCAGGTTCTGCCTAGAACCTCGCCCGTTCACCATCCCTGACTCGCCGACGTCATGAGTCCACCATGCGTGATCTCGCCGTTCCGAACACGCAACGCCGCTTCCACAGAGGAGAAGTCCTTGACGACAGACGCCCATACGTGCGGCGGCCTACGGCACTTGACCAACCCCAAGGTATCGCGCCGTAGCCAGTGCCACCACCATTCGCATCAGCAGCGTGTGACAGTCCTTCCGAATATCTGGGTCGACCGGCTCCGACCCCTCAATTGCTTGCGAAAGGAGCCGTAATGCCACGCGCTGAAATATCGCTCGGCGCACTTGGTAACGTCAGCTGCAAACTCCAGACATCTGGTAGGTACAAAGGAAAGTATCGGGCACGAGGAACGTTTCGGCATCCTCACACCGGCCGGGATTATCCACTCGACTTCGTCGCCGAATCAGACGGGAAGGCAAGAAAGAAACTCCAGGACGACTACCAGGCGCGGCTACTGCTCGCCGGAAAGAGCCTCGGCACTGGCAGCGGACCGATTACACGGAAGTCCGCATTCTCCAGCCTGATTGACGCGTGGATCGACGAGAGAGAGCTCGAAGTTCAGGAAGGGACACTCGATCGCAGCACCTTCGAGGGGTACCTGGATGAAATCAATGCTACTCAACCGCGCTTGAAAAAGGATGGAACCCCTGACAGACGTTACGTCAACGATACCATCAAGATCAGGCCGATGTTGGGTGAGCTGCGTAACTGGGAAGTCGACGCGATGCGCCTTGATCAGCACCTCAAATCCATTCGTGCGGCCGGGTATGCACGCAAGGCGGCGATACATTATTTCATTCTCAGTGGAATAGTGCAATTGGGTGTCAAGCTGGGTGCGATGCCAATCGATCCGATGAGCGCGGTTCGGAAAGGTCGGAGAGGTGGACGCCAGCGGCGCGGCAAAGCGAAGGCAATGGACGAGGCGGCCCGCAACGGCTTACAGGCCCAGCTGAAGAAATGGCTTGCAGGGGAGGAGATACCCGGGACTCCCGCCTATACGCACGGCCCGAAACGTGACCCCGACATTCTGCGTATCGCCGACATACTCTTGGCATCAGGCTGTCGACCGTACGAGGGTCTGGCGTTCCGCAGATGCGATGTCGTAAAGAAAGACGGCAAATGGAAATTGGTCGTGTGCGGAACCATCAAACGGAAGAAGGGCAAGAACGGGCTCTATCGCCAAAATTGGACCAAGACCAACGCCGGTTATCACGTTGTCGTACTTCCGAACTGGGCGGTGAACACCCTGAAGGAGATGGGGGCCGACGACTGGAGCGAGGACGACGAGACTCCGATGTTTCCGTCCCGGACAGGCGGGTGGCGCGATCCGCACAACACCGCCCGCACGTGGCGTGCCGCGCGTGGCTCGGAGTATGCGTGGATCACCGCGCGGACGATGCGCCGGACGAATTTGACCGCCGTCGCGGAGGAGTACGGGACCGAGCAGGCCAGCCGGCAAGGAGGGCACGCGGTGATCAGTACCGGGGCCGATGTCACCGACCGCTACCTCGACCGGCCGCGGCAGGCACCCGACTCCACCGCCGCCCTCGACAAGCTCCGCTGAGCCGAACCATGGGGACGAAGGGTGGGGGAAACCATGGGGGATCTTGCAAAACAAACAAGTCAGGCCCGGCAATTGCCGGGCCTGACTTGCGTAAACGGTGGAGCTAAGGGGACTCGAACCCCTGACCCCCACACTGCCAGTGTGGTGCGCTACCAGCTGCGCCATAGCCCCGAGTGGGTTGCTTTCAGGTTTCCCTGACTGCCTGAACGAAGTTACACCACGGGTGTGGTGGCGGCCAAATCGCGTGGAATCGGGGGTGGCGGCGGGGAGGTGAGCGTCGTAGAATCGAACGCATGTTCGAAGGAAGCGATCTCTCGGTGCTGGACTTTCAGGCCATGAGCGATGAGGGGCTGATCGATGCTCTTCGGACTGCGCATGGGGCGTCGGCGGCGGCGCAGGCGGCGGAGGTGTTCGCGGTGCGGGAGCTGTATCGGCGGCACCGGGCGGCGAGTGCGGAGCCAGGGCCAGGTGGGGTGCGGGCCGGTGAGTTCGCGGCGACGGAAGCGGCGGTGGCGTTGCGGGTCGACGAGGGGTCGACGGCCGCGATGATCGATGTCGGGCTGGCGCTGGAGGATTGGCTGCCGCGCACGCGGGCGGAGTTCGCGGCGGGGCGGATCGATCTGGCGAAGGTGCGGGTGATCATCGACACCACGCGTGCGGTGGACAGGGAGGTGCTCGGCGAGTTGGAGCCGAGGTTGCTGGAGACGGCGGAGCGGACGACGCCGGCGCGGTTGCGGCAGGCGGCGCAGCGCTGGGCGGGGCGGCTGGATCCCGCTGGGGCGCAACGGCGGCGGGAGCGGCGGGAGGATGATCGGGACGTCCGCATTCGGGCGATGCAGGACTGCGTGGCGGTCTTCGACGGGTTGTTGCCCGCGGCCGGCGCGCAGACGGTGGCGATGCGGCTGCGGGAGATGAGCCTGGAGGTGTGCGCGGCGGATCCGCGGACGATGCCGCAGCGGCGGGCGGACGCGCTGGTGGCGTTGGCGGACGGGTCGGGGCGGTTGCGGTGCGCGTGCGGGCGTGGCGCGCGATGTCCGAAGAAGGGGGTGACGGGCGAGGCCCCGCGGCGGCCGTTGATCCAGATCGGGATCGCGGCGGACGCATTGCTGGATATGCGGGACGCGCCCGCGTTTCTAGCGGGGTACGGACCGATCGATGCCGCGTTGGCGCGGATACTCGCGGAACATGCTCGTTTCCAAGTGATCTCGGAACGCGCGGAGCGCGATCCGGAGACGCCACAGTGGGATCGGGAGGTGCGCGCGCTGGACGGGATGTGCCGGTTCCCTGGGTGCACGATGCCTGCCGCCGAGTCCGAACTGGACGACGCGAGCACCGACGCGACAGTGTTGTGCACCCGCCATAAACGCTTGAAAACGTTGGCAGACAACAAGAAAGTGCCATGGGACACCTGGCTGGCCGACCCGGACCGGTTGCAGTGGACCGCACCGACCGGCGAGATACACACCACGTCCCGCGAGGGTGCCCGATATCTGTTCCCGCACAACGATATCGCTCTGCCGATCAACCAGAATGTCAGCGCACCAACATCTTCGAATGATGCGCCCGACGATGTCGCCTACCCGTTCCGCGGCCACGTCCTGGTCCATCGCCAACTCTGCCGAATCCCACCCGAGGACGAAATCCCCGACGAAGCAACAACTCCCGCGATCAACCAGGTATAGAAAAACGGGAGGGCCGGAGCAATGCGCCGACAGGCCCTCCCCCGCAGACCAACTGAAAACTCGACGCGCGGCGGTCCCGGCCGACTGGGGAAGCAGGACCGCGCCGTCGAACGGGCCGAGCCGCCGACTGGTGGAGTCGGCGGCTCGGCCGCACGAACCGACGCGCGCGATGCAGGGGGATATCCGACGATCGCGCCGTCGAACGGGGCCGGGTCGTCGGGTGGTGGATGCGACGGCCCGGCCCTCCGGCCAACCGAATGCTCGGCGCGCGGCGGTCCGGCTGACTGGGGAAGCCGGGTACCGCGTCGAGCGGGCCGAGTCTGCGACGCGTTCGTCGGCTCGGCCCCCGGACCAACCGAATGCTCGGCGTCCGCGGTCCCGGGGAACTCCTGGAGTCGGATCGCCCGCGCCGGGCGGGCCGGGCCGCGACCAGGTGGTGGGTCCGGTCCGGCCCCCGAGCTCAGGACTTGACGGCGATCCCGCCGACGATGATCTCCTCGACCAGCGTCAGCTTGTCCCGCACGATGGTGTCCGGCCGCCAATACGACAGCGGCACCAAGCCGGGCTCGACCAGTTCGCAGCCGCGGAACAACCGCAGGATCTCCTCGCGGGTGCGGAAGCGACCGGTGCCGAGGAAGTCGAGGAACGACTTCTCCAGCGCCCTCGACTCGTCACCCGTATCGAGGAAGTGCGTGATGAACAGGTGGCTGCCGACGGGCACCGCGTCGAGATACGCGTCGACGAGACCCTCCGGATCCTCGTCGTCGTGCAGGTGGTGCAGCATGCCGACGAGCATGATCGCGACCGGCTGCGAGAAATCGATCATCGCCTGGACATCCGGGTGCGCCAGCACCACGGCGGGCTCGCGCAGGTCGGCGGTGATGACGCGGGTCTGTCCGTTCTCACCCAGCAGCGCGCGCCCGTGCGCCAGCACGATCGGGTCGTTGTCGACGTAGACGACAGTGGCCTCCGGCTGCAGCGCCTGTGCGACCTGGTGGGTGTTCTCCATGGTGGGGAGTCCGGCGCCGAGGTCGAGGTACTGCTTCAGCCCAGCCTCGCCGGCCAGGTACTTGACCCCGCGACCGAGCACCGCTCGGTTGAGTATGGCCAGTTCATCGACCTCGGGCATGGTTTCGCGCAAATGCTGCAGCACGTGCTCGTCCGACGGGTAGTAGTCCTTACCGCCGAGTAGCGCATCGTAGACTCGCGAGATACTCGGCTTGGACACGTCGAACTCGACTGGGGCCGATTCAGAATTCGTCATCGTTCATCCCTTACGCCTACGCGCGATACCCGGACACTTGACCGCTTTTCAAAAGCCTATCCACGTCGGCGGATGGCGCGCGGTGCAATTGGCCGATCTGTGTCAAAGCGACATCAGGGAACGAGAACCTGCAGCCAGTCCTCTTTGTTCACATCGATTTTCGTCTTGCCGTCGAATACGGCGGGGGTGGCGGCGGAGCCGTTGAGCGCCGCGCCGAGGGCATCGGTCGTGGCACTCGCACTGGTACGAGCACCCTCGACTTTCGCGCCGGTGGAGATGCACTGCAACACCGATTCCGGCGCACCCGCGACCCTGGCGACCGCGGCGATTTCGTCATTGTTCAGGTCCGAGCCGCCTTCGCTCGGGCGCTTGGCGGTGAACAGTTCGGTATGGAACTTCGAATACACCGGACCCGAACCACCCTCCGCGACACATTGATTCGCGGCGACCGCGCGCGTCGAATAGTCCTTGCTGCGCGAACGGGGATCGAGGAAGTTGACCAGCCGGTAACGCACCGCGAGCTTGCCCTCGTCGATCTTCTGCGCGATCTCCTGACCGTAGATGCGCTCCATGTTGCCGCAGCCGGGGCAGATCGGATCCTCGAAGATATCGATCGTCTTCGGGGCGGTAGGCCGGCCGAGCAGAATCGAACCGTCCGGTTCCAGCAGCACGCGCACGCCGGGATCGTGCGCGGCACCGTACCCGTCATTACGCACGCTCGCCTCGTCGTGCCCACCGCGGATCGCCAAGATGACGATCACCACGATCAACGCGAGGGCAACGGCGCCCAGCGCGTAGGTGGTCTTGCTGGACATGGGCCGCGGGGTGTAGTTCGAACGCGATTCGCTCACCCTCAACACTCTGCCGCAACGTGCGTGGGCCCCCATCGCCAACCCCCACCAGCTGCGAACTTCCGCACATTTGGCCGATCTGTCGATCCGCCGCGCACGAAGTCCCGCCCCGCGCGCGATCCGTCGGCCATTCGATGCGCGGCAGACACATTCGCGCGCCCGAACCGCCCGCCACGCACGCGGCGGCCACGGTCGACGTAGCCGCGGCGGCGTGGGAGTTTGTGCCTCGCGCACAGCTCTGCCAGCGATTTCGTGCGCTGCGAGCAAACGCCCGCCGATCAGGCTGGTCGGGTGCTGCGCAGGAGCTATCGCGCGACCGAATCGCGGGCTATCGGCCCGGAGTCGACGTCGGCAGCAGCGCTGTCGCGACCTGCCGGGCGGTGTCCCGCAGGCTTACCCGCAACCGAATCGCGGGCAGTCGCCTCTGTGTCGCCTCGCTCCGGGCTGCCGAGCTCGGGCACCGCGTGTTCGGCGGTAACGGGCTCGGCGATCGGCGGCACCGGGCTGTCCGCGATGGGCGCACCGGCCGCGTCGTTCACCGCGCGCTCGACCTCGGCATCCTGTCCCGCCAGCCGATGGTCGGCCCCATCCGCGCCGCAGAGGTGATCGCAGTCGCCTTCGGCCTTCCGCACCGGCTCTTCCCGCTTACGCAGCGGCTCGGGCACCAACGCCCACCCCACCGCCGCAACCGCGAGCAGCGCACCGGTCACCGCGAGCGCGAGTCCGTAGGACGCCTGCTGAGCCAGCGCGCCGACCGCGACCGGGCCGAGCACGGTGCCGAGATCCGCGGCCATCTGGAAGCCGGCGAGCACCGGGCCGCCGCGCGCGTTCGGCCCGATGATATCGGCGACCGCGGCCTGCTGGGTGGGCGTGAACATGCCCGCCCCGAGTCCGGCCACGAACGAGGTGCCGAGCAACCAGGGCAGCGTATCGGCGATACCGAGACCGGCCGTGCCGAGCGCACAGACCAGCGACCCGACGATCAGGAAGGGTTTGCGCCCCCAGCGATCCGAGTACCGGCCCGCGGCGAAGAGCACCGCGATATTGCCCGCCGCGAACACGGTCAACGCCACCCCGGCCATGCCGGGCGTCTGATGCAGCACCTCGACGACGAGCAGCGGCACCAACGCCATGCGCACCCCGAATACCGCGGCGCCGTTGGCGAAGTTGGACCACAGCACGGCCCGGTACTCCGACCGGGCCCACGCCTCGCGGAACGACATCATCCGCAGGCCACCAACGGGTTCCGGCGCGGCCAGCTGCGAATGACGCAGGGCCAGATACACCGCGACGGTCACCACGAGCAGCGCGATCGCGTAGATCACGAACGGCATCCGCAGGCCGAGCCCGGACAGCGCCCCGCCGACCAGCGGCCCGCTGACCGACCCGATCAGGAAGCCGGTCGACCACAGCCCGGACACCCGACCGCGCGCGGCGGGCGGCGACATCCGGATCACCAGCGCCAGCGAGGACACGGTGAACATGGTCGACCCGATGCCGCCGAGCGACCGCAAAACCATGAGCTGCCAGTAACTTTGGGCGAACGCGCTGGCACCGGTCGACACCGCGACGATCAGCAGACCGCCCAGATACACCGACCGTTCCCCCAGCCGCTGCACCAGCCGCCCGCTGACCGGCGCGAACAGCAATCGCATCAGCGCGAACGCGCTCACGATCGCCGAGGCCGCCGCGACCCCGACGCCGAAGCTGCGGGCGAACTGCGGCAGCACCGGCGCGACCAGCCCGAACCCGATGGCGATGACGAACGCGCCGCCGACCAGCACCCAGATCTCGATGGGCAGTGGCTCCGCCCGGCCGCTGGACCGGGCCGTGCCGACTGCCGGGGATCTACTCACCGGCTAGCGCCTGTCCCACCACTTCCTCCGCGGCCGCCTGCACCTGCGCGAGGTGCTCGGGTCCGTGGAACGACTCCGCGTAGATCTTGTACTTGTCCTCGGTGCCGGACGGCCGGGCGGCGAACCAGGCGTTCTCGGTGGTCACCTTGAGCCCGCCCAGCGGCGCGCCGTTGCCCTTCGCGCGGGTGAGCACGGACGTGATGGGCTCACCGGCGATCTCCTTGGTGGTGATCATGTCCGGAGTCAACTTCCCCAGGAGCGCTTTCTGTTCCGTGGTCGCCGCGGCGTCGATCCGGGCGTAGGCCGGACTGCCGTAACGGCGTTCGAGTTCGACGTAGCGGGCGGACGGGCTCTGGCCGGTGACCGCGGCGATCTCGGCGGCCAGCAGCGCGAGCAGGATGCCGTCCTTGTCGGTGGTCCAGACGGTGCCGTCCATCCGCAGGAACGACGCGCCCGCGCTCTCCTCACCGCCGAAAGCGAGGCTGCCGCTGAACAATCCGGGCACGAAGAACTTGAAGCCGACCGGCACCTCGTGCACGTCGCGGCCGAGCACGCTGACCACCCGATCGATCATCGACGAGGTGACCACCGTCTTGCCGATCTTGGTGAGCGCGTCCCAGCCCATCCGGTTGGCGACCAGGTACTCGATCGCCACCGCGAGGAAGTGGTTCGGGTTCATCAGTCCGCCGTCGGGGGTGACGATGCCGTGCCGGTCCGCGTCGGCGTCGTTGCCGGTGGACAGGTCGTAGTCGTCCTTGATCGCGATCAGCGAGGCCATCGCGTAGCGCGAGGAGGGGTCCATCCGGATCTTGCCGTCGCTGTCCAGCGTCATGAACCGCCAGGTCGGGTCGACGAACGGGTTGACCACCTCCAGCTCGAGGTCGTAGCGCTGGCCGATCTCCTCCCAGTAGTCGACGCTCGCGCCGCCCATCGGGTCCGCGCCGAGCCGGATGCCCGCGCCGCGAATCGCGTCCAGGTTCAGCACATTCGGCAGGTCGGCGATGTAGTGGTCGAGGTAGTCGTAGCGCTGGACGTTGGTTTCCAGCGCGTGTTGCAGCGTGGTCCGCTTGATCTCGGACATGCCGGTGCGCAGCAGTTCGTTGGCGCGCGCGGCGATGGCGTCGGTGGCGGTGTTGTCGGCCGGGCCACCGTGCGGCGGATTGTATTTGAAGCCGCCGTCGCGCGGGGGGTTGTGCGACGGGGTGATCACGATGCCGTCGGCCTGGTTGCGGGTGCCGCCCCGATTGTGGCGCAGCACAGCATGACTCAGCGCCGGCGTCGGCGTGTACCGGTCGCGGGCGTCGATCATCGCGGTCACGTCGTTGGCGGCGAGCACCTCGAGCGCGGTGACCATGGCCGGCTCGGACAGCGCGTGCGTATCCCTGGCCAGATACACCGGCCCGGTAATCCCGCGCGTGGCACGGTATTCCACGATCGACTGGGTGATCGCGAGGATGTGTGCCTCGTTGAACGCCGTGTCCAAGCTGGAGCCGCGATGTCCCGACGTGCCGAAAACCACCTGCTGCGCCGGAACCTCCGGATCCGGAATCCGGCTGTAGTACGCCGTCACCAGATGTGCGATGTCTTCCAGGTCGGTGGGACGCGCGAGTCGCCCTGCTCGATCATGGGCCATGCTCGGGTCTCCCTTCCGTATCGGCTGTGCCCTGCTCGTCATCAGGATCATGGGCACAACCACTGTGTCGTCGACGCGGCGACGAAGACCGCGATCAGGCCGGCCGCGACACTGGTTTCCAGCAGCCGGTTGCCCGCACCCGCGCCGATCAATCCACCGAGCAGCGCCGAACCGACAATGCTAACGGTCAGCGCGCCCAGCGGCAGCAGAGCAGCGAAACGTGCTGGTACGACATGGTCTACGCGGTGCGCGACCGCGCCGGACCCGGCGAACGGCAGGATCATCGGGCGGCTCCCTGCCACAGTTCCAGTGGCGAGAGCGCGACATTCAAGGTGGTGAACAGCTCCGCGTTCTGTTCGACGAACGCGCGCAACCGGACCGGTTCGTCGACCAGCATCAGCACCAGCGGCAGATGCTCGGCCATGTCCAGCACGCGCGTTGTGTGGATCCGGGAGGACGCGCCGTAGCCTTCGATGCCGCGCCACACGCTCGCCCCGGCCAGGCCGGTGTCGCGGGCGCGCCGGACGATCTCCGCGTACAGCGGCGTGTGCCGCCATTTGTCGTCCTCGTCGAGCAGCACCGTCAGTCGCGCCGCGGGTTGCCACTGTCCTGCTTCTCCCACTGCCTGGCCCCCTTCCGTCGTGCCGTTGCCTGCCGAGTGAATCCAGTTGTCCACCCCGACGACGCCACCACCGCTCCCCCGCGGGAGCCGGGCGCCTGGACCGCGGCGCCCGATTCGAGCAGTCTACGAAGCTCGCGCCGGTGGGTGGAAAAGGTGGTGAAGCCGCCGAACACTCCGATACCGAGAACGGGACGCAGCAGTCTGTGGGCTACCCACACCTCGGTGCTCGGAACCATCAGAATCCCGATAGCAAAGCATCCCATGACATTTACCGCGAGCGTCGACCAGGGGACCCTCCGCGCGCACGCCACCCGAGTCATGCTATCGGGTGTACCGGACGGTCCGTTCAGCCGGACCCTGCGGGTCACGGCACTGCGAACAGCGTTGTTCATTGACATTGGGCCGAGTTCCGCGTACGAATGGCCTGAAGGTTTGGCCGAAGTCGCCTCCACCCCTCACTCACAAGGTCGGAGCAACGATGGTGGCACAGCGGGCACAACCGAATGCGCACCCGGACACGGCGGAACCCTGCCGACCGGGCACTCAGCAAATATCAGGCAGACGGCAGCTAGCCGTCGGCCGCACTTTGCGTCGACTCTCGATCATGGCCCTCGCGACGGCGGCGGCCGGACTCGGCCACCTCGCCCCCGCGACGGCCGCGCCCATCTATCCGGTGCCGGACGGCGACGGCTTCTATTCCGCGCCACCGGATGTCGCGAACTTCCAGCCCGGCGACGTGATCCGCAGCAGGCAGGTGCCCGCGGCCGGCTACCCCGGCGCGACGGCCTGGCAGCTGCTCTACCGGTCGACCAATTCGGCCGACGCGCCGATCGCCGCGATGACCACGCTGCTGCTGCCGCCGGGTGGCGGGATGAACCGGCCGGTCGTGTCGTATCAGCCGTTCGTCAACTCGCTCGGCATGCAGTGCGCGCCCTCGCACAGCATCTTCAACGGCACCATGCAGGAGGGGCCCGCGCTGAACATGCTGCTGGCCAGGGGCTGGGCGGTCGCGGTACCCGATCATCTCGGACCGACCAGCGCCTACGGCGCGGCCAAGCTCGGCGGCAGGCTGACCCTGGACGGCATTCGCGCGGTAAAGCGTTTCGGCCCAGCCGATCTCGGCGGTAGCCCGGTCGGCATGGCGGGTTACTCGGGTGGCGGCATGGCGACCGGATTCGCCGCGGCGATGGCGCCCGAGTACGCGCCGGAACTGCCGATCGTCGGCGCGGCCCAGGGTGGCGTCCCGATGAACATCGGCAAGCTGGCCCAGGATGTCGGGTTGCAGCGCAGCCCGCTGTTCGGCCTCGGCTTCGCCGCCGCCATCGGGCTCGAGCGGGAGTACCCGGCCGAGTTGCAGATGGACCGGATCCTGAACCCGGCCGGCTACGCCCTGCGCGACCAGATCGCCAACGCCTGCACCAGCCAGATCATCGACGCGGGCGCGAACAAGAGCTTCAGCGATGTGTTCTACGGGGCGATGGATGCCGACCCGACGGTGGTCCGGATCCTGCACGAGAACAGCATCGAGATCTACCCCGGCGTCCCGCGCACCCCGATCTACGAGTGGCACGGCGCCAACGACCAGGTGTCCCCGCAGCTCGTCCGGGACGTCGTCGGCCGGTATTGCAGCCAGGGCGTGCGCGTCCAGCTCGATCTGATCCCCGGCGCCGACCACGGCACCGCGATCGCACCGGGCGCGATCAACGCGTTCAACTATCTCGGCGACCGCTTCGCGGGACTGCCCGCACCCAGCAACTGCTGAGAGTCCGTACCCACAGCACAGCGCCCGCATTCGACGTCGAATGCGGGCGCTGTGTCGTTCGAGCGGAACGTCAGTGCGCGAGCACCGGCTCGCCCTCCGACGGCACCGGCACCGTGTTCGGCATCAGCACCGCGGTGATCAGCGCACCGGCCACGAAGATCGCGGTCGCCCACCAGAAGCTGGTGGTGTAGCTCTCGACCGCGGACTGCGCGACGGTCAGCGGATCCGGCGTGCGGGTCGACAGGTAGTCGGTGGCGGCCGAGGCGGCGATGGTGCTGAGCAGCGCCGTGCCGATCGAGCCGCCGACCTGCTGGCTGGTGTTGATCATCGCGGAGGCCACACCGGCGTCCTCGTGGTGCACCCCGGAGGTCGCACCCTGGAACGCGGTCGACATCGCACCACCGAGGCCGAGGCCGAGCAGGATCAGCGCGGGCAGGATGTGCGAGGAGTACCCGGTCTCCAGCCCGATCTGGGTCAGCCAGGCCATACCGCCGGCCGCGATCAGGAAGCCGCCGGACATGACAACCTTCGGGCCCAGCTTCGGCAGCACGAACGACGGCACCGTGGTCGAGGAGACGACCATGGCCGCGACCATCGGCAGGAACGCCAGGCCGGTCTTGATCGGCGAGTAGCCCATGCTCAGCTGCATGTAGTAGGTAAGGAACAGGAAGATCGCGAACATCCCGATGCCCATGACGAACACGGTCAGGAACGAACCGCCACGGGTCCGGTCCAGCACGATGCGCAGCGGCAGCAGCGGATTCTTGACCTTGGTCTCCAGGAACGCGAACACCGCGATCAGCACCGCGCCGCCGATGAGGAAGCTCAGCGTGACCGGGTTGGTCCAGCTGGTCGACTCGGCGTGGGAGAAGCCGTACACGATGCCGAACAGCGCCGCGGTCACCACGACGGTGCCGGGGATGTCGAGCTTGGGCCGGTTCTCGGTCACGTGCTTGGCCAGCAGCAGCACCGCACCCACCAGGGCGACGGCGGCGAAGGCCAGGTTGACGAACATCACCCAGCGCCAGTTGGCCCACTCGGTGAGCATGCCGCCGAGCAGCAGGCCGATCGCGCCACCGGCACCGGCGACCGCACCGAAGATGCCGAACGCCTTGGCTCGTTCACCCGGTTCGGTGAAGGTGACAGTGAGCAGCGACAGTGCGGCCGGGGCCAGCAGCGCGCCGAACACGCCCTGGCCGACGCGGGCCGCGACCAGCATCTCGAAGCTGGTGGCCGCGCCACCGACCGCGGAGGCGCCGGCGAAGCCGATCAGGCCGATGATGAAGGTGTTGCGCCGACCGAAGAGGTCACTGAGCCGGCCGCCGAGCAGCAGCAGGCTGCCGAACGCGAGCGCGTAACCGGTGACCACCCACTGCCGGTCGCCGTCGCTGAAGCCGAGGTCGCGCTGCGCGGCGGGCAGCGCGATGTTCACGACGGTCGCGTCCAGCACGACCATGAGCTGTGCCACGCCGAGCACGGCGAGCACCCACCAACGCAGGGCGTGCGAGCCGCGACGACCCTGATCCGGTTTCGCGGGGGCGGGTGCCCCACGATCGAACGTGGTAGTCATATGTCCCCTTTGTCTCGAGTATTGATGCGGAGTTGACGCCTCCGGTTACTGTTAGAAGCTACCACCATAACGGAGAGAACGCCTCCGCTTAATCCCGATACTTGATAGGATGTGGGTGTGAATCACGCCACGGCCGTCTCTCCACCCCGGCGCCTGCGTGCCGATGCCGCCCGGAACCAACAGCGGATCATCGCCGCGGCGCGCGAGCTGTTCGCCGACCACGGATTGGAGATCACCCTCGACGACGTCGCCGAACGCGCCGGCGTCGGTGTCGGCACCGTCTACCGGCGGTTTGCCAACAAAAAGGAACTGATCACCGAGGTCTTCGAACAGAGCATCACCGAGTTCGCCGAGGCGGCCGAGTCCGCCTACCGGCACGCCGATCCCTGGTTCGGACTCGTCGAGTTCTTCGAATACGCCTGCCGGCACATGGCGAAGAACCGTGGCTTCAGCGAGGTGATGCTCGAGCTGGAGGACGACGTCGACCGGTTCGTCGTCGTGCGCGACCGGATCAAGCCGACCGTCACCGGCATCGTCGACCGGGCCCGCGAGGCCGGCGTGCTCGCGCCGGGCATCGAGCCCTCCGACTTCTTCGCGCTGATCCACATGGTCGACGGCATCGCCGAGTTCGCCCGGCCGGTCAACCCGGACGTCTGGCAGCGCTACATGGCCATCGTGCTCAACGGCGTGCGCTCCGAGCGCACCCCGCCGCAGCAACTGCTGGTGCCGCCGCTGAACGACACCGAGGTGGAACAGGCGAAGGGCGCGTGCCAGGGGCGCAAAAGGTAACAACTGCGTTATAGGTAGGCCAGATCACACACTGATCCCCTACAGTTGGACACATGACCAACTCGTGGGTGAACTGGGCTGGCGATCAACAGTGCGCACCGGCGACCATCGCCGCCCCGCGCACTGCTGATGAGGTCGCCGAGATTCTCCGCCGAGCCGGCGACGCCGGCCAGATCGTGCGCGTCGTGGGCGCCGGACATTCGTTCACCGACACCGTCCTGACCGACGGCGTCCTGCTCGACCTCGCCGCACTCAACCGCGTCCTGGACGTGGACACCGCCACCGGACGCGTCCGGGTCGAAGCGGGCATCACGCTCAATGCCGCGAGCAACCAGTTACACGAGCACGGCCTCGCCTTCCCCAACCTGGGCGACATCGACGTCCAGACCGTGGCGGGCGCGACCGCCACCGCCACCCACGGCACCGGGGCCACCCTGCAAAATCTTTCGGCCGCAATGCATTCCATCGAGCTCATGCTCGCCGACGGCAGCCGGGTCGAGCTGAACGCCGAGACCGATCCGGACGGCTGGCGCGCGGCCAGGGTCAGCGTCGGCGCGCTCGGCGTGATCACCGCGGTGACGCTGCAACTGGTGCCGTCCTTCGTGCTCGAAGGCATCGAGCGGCCGGTCCCCGTGGCGGACCTGCTGGCCGACCTGGACGCCCACGTCGACGGCAACGCGCACTTCGAGTTCTACATGTTCGGCCACAGCCCGCTGGCCATGACCAAGCGCAACAACCCGGTCGCGCTGGTCGAGCAGCCGCGCAGCAAGGCCGCCGATTGGTTCACCGACATCCTGGTGTCCAACTACACCTTCGACGCGCTGTGCAAACTCGCCCGCTGGCAGCCCCGGCTGGTGCCGATGATCCAGCGCGGCGCCGCCTACGCGGGCAGCTACCGTCGTCAGGTCGACCGCTCCTACCGGGTCTTCGCGTCCCCGCGCCTGCTGCGCTTCACCGAGATGGAATACGCGATCCCGCGCGAGCACGCCGCCGCCGCGATCCGCGACATCAAGCAGGTCGCCACGAACTTTCACACCGCGATGCCGATCGAGGTCCGCTGGGTCGCACCGGACGACGCGTTCCTGTCCCCCGCCACCGGGCGCGACACCTGCTATATCGCGGTGCACCAGTACCGCGGCATGGCCTACGAGCCGTATTTCCGCGCCTGCGAAGCGGTGTTCGACAACTATGACGGACGCCCGCACTGGGGCAAGCGACACTTCCAGACCGCCGACACGTTGCGCGAGCGCTACCCCGACTGGGATCGCTTCGCCGAGGTACGCCGCCGCTTCGACCCCAAGGGCCGCTTCAGCAACGCCTATCTGAACCGAGTCCTCGGCCCGATCGACTGACCCCGTCGAGTTATTCGCGAGCGGCGAGGATCTCCTCGACCAGGCGCGGGACCGCCGTGCCGATAGGTTCGCGGACCAGCTCGGTGGCCATCGAATCGTATGGCGTCGCTTCGTTGTTGATGATGACCAGGTCCGCGCCGTTCTCGACGGCGACCGCGCACATCGAGGCGGCCGGTTCCACTTGGAGCGAACTGCCGATCGCCAGGAAGATGTCGCTGGTCTGCGCGGCCAGGGCGGCCTTCAGCATGGTGCGCCGGTCCATCTGCTGGCCGAACATGATGGTCGCCGATTTCAGCACGCCGCCGCACTGCGGGCACGGCGGGTCCGCTTCGCCCGCCGCGACCCGGTCGAGGGTCGCGGCCATCGTTGTCCGGTAGTCACATTCGACGCAGACCACCTCGAACATGTTGCCGTGGATCTCGATCACCCGGTCGGCCGGGGAACCGGCCTGCTGATGCAGCCGGTCGATGTTCTGGGTGATGATCGTGACCGGCCGTCCGGCCTGCGACAGCTCGGCCAGCGCGAGATGCGCCGCATTGGGCCGCGCGCGCCAGGCCGGGTTGTCCCGCCGGGCCAGCCACGCGCGTTTCCGCAGTTCCGGGTCGGCCAGATAGTTGTCGTAGGTCGAAAGCAGCTCGGCGATCGGGTCTTTCGTCCACACGCCGCGCGGACCGCGGAAGTCGGGGATGCCGGAGTCGGTGGAGATGCCCGCCCCGGTGAGCACCCCGATGCGGCCGTCGCGGCTGCGCCACTCGCTCGTCATGACATCGAGACTAGGGCGCGCGGCCGCGTCATCGGGGTTCGATCGACCTTACGAAAGACAATGAGAGAATGTTACGCTAATCCTCTCATCGCTTTGGGTGTTGATCAAAGGAGATCACGATGACCGTGTCCGCCCTCGAATCCACCAGCGCGCCCGCGGCGCGCCGCCCGTTCGAACCGGGCACCCGGCTCTGGGACGAAACCGGCCTGATCACCTTCTCCCTCACCGCCGGTTCGGCCTTCCTGTTGCAGACCATGGAGCCGAGCATCTCCGCGGTGGTCGACGAGCACTCCACCTTTCGCACCGACCCGATGGGTCGCGCCCTGCGCAGCATCGCGTCGGTGATGATGTGGATCTACGGCGGCGAGGAGGCGCTCGCCGAGGCCGATCGGCTGCGCACCATGCACGCCTCGCTCAACACCACCGACGCGCACGGCGTCCGGCACAAGGCACTCGCCTCCGGGCCGTGGGCCTGGGTGCTGCACACCGGAACGTTCGCCTTCGCCGAGAACGCGAAGTACTTCGCCCGCAACCCGCTCTCGCCGAGCGAGAAGGAGGCGGTCTACCAGGAGATGGTGCAGCTGATGCGCAATTTCTCGGTGGCGCCCAAGGAGATTCCGGCCAGCTACACCGAATTCGAGACCTTCTTCGACGACATGCTGACCAATCACCTGGAGGCCACCGGGACCGCGCGCGACTACCTGCGGGTGATTCGGTCGGTCGCGCCGCCGAAGCAGCTGCCGCGCGCGTTCGCCCCGATCTGGCGGCGGGCGGTCGCGCCGATCGGGCGGATGCAGTACTTCGTGACGGTCGGCACCACACCCGAGGTCGCGCGGGCGAAGCTCGGACTGACCTGGAGCGAGTCCGATGAGCGCAAGCTGCGGGCGCTGGGCTGGGTGATCGCGCGGGCCGTGCCGCTGCTGCCGGAACGCGTGCGGTACTTCCCGATCGCTTACGAGGCCCGTCGCCTGGAGCGCGACCGCGCACGGCTGCGCAAGATGATCGACTTCCGTCCGATCTGAGCGGTGCCGCCGACGGCGCCGTGGCCACCATCGGCCGCGGCGCCGTCTTTGTTTGTGTGACAAGCGTTTTCAAGACTCCCACAAACCGACCAGTCCGCAAACCGAATCCGGCCGATTCCGCCGGGCGCGACACCGACGCCCTCCACGTCTATCCTATAAACAGCTGTGTAACAACAACTTTCGAAGCAAACAGCATGCGCCGAACCAGCACGTCGAGCGGCGTCGATGCGGACGAGGACCTGTCCGCAGTAACGATCTTCGTCGCGCTGGTATACGTATCCCGTACGCTTCGACAGCGTTTCGGCCCCCAACACGCCGGATAACCCTTATCTGGCAGCACAGACAATCCTTGCCTCGGCTCCGCTCACGAAAGGCGCTTCTATGCCGCACAAGCCCAGCGTGCTGTTCATCTGCGTGCACAACGCGGGCAGATCGCAGATGGCCGCCGGGTTTCTCAGCGCGCTCGCGGGCGACCGGATCGAGGTCAGGTCGGCGGGCAGCGCGCCGGCCGACGCGCTCAACCCGGTCGTCGTCGCGGCCATGGCCGAGGTCGGCATCGACATCTCGGGCCGCACCCCCAAACCGCTGACGATGGACGCGGTCGGCATCTCCGACGTGGTGGTGACCATGGGCTGCGGCGACGCCTGCCCATTCTTCCCCGGCATCAGCTACCGCGACTGGGTCCTTCCCGACCCGTCCGGCCAAACCATCGACGTAATCCGCACCACCCGCGACCGCATCCAGATCCTCGTCGAAAACCTCATCGCCGAACTCGTCCCCGCGCTCGCCCGCTGAGGTTCTTCGCGCATCTGTTTCGTTCCGTACACACCCACCGCAGCGCCGGCGCGGGTGTGCCGGCCGAACCACATGTGCGAAGGTCCGATTTGTTCAAGACCGGCGGAGACATGGGTGGTTACGGTTCGGGTATGACTCCACAACTCGACGTCATCGGTATCGTCGTCACCGATATGAGCGCCTCGGTCGCGTTCTATCGCCGCCTCGGCCTCGACTTTCCCGAGGGTTCGGAGGCCGAGCCGCATGCCGAAGCGGCGCTGCCGGGTGGTTTCCGGCTGGCCCTCGATACCGAGGCCACCATCAAGTCTTTCCACGCCGACTGGCAGCCCCCGACCGGTGCGGGCCGCATCGGATTGGCATTCCGCTGCGGCGATCCCGCCGAGGTCGACTCGGTGTACGCGACGCTCGTCGAGGCCGGGTACCACGGCGAGATGAAGCCGTGGGACGCGTTCTGGGGCCAGCGCTACGCCGTCGTCCAAGACCCGGACGGCAACGGCGTCGACCTCTACGCAGCACTCCCGGCAGACTGAACCGACTCTCCGCGCGGGCACATGATCAGCCCACCTCCGCCAGCGGGCGAACCTCTTCGGCGCGAGACCCAGTCAGCACCTGCCCCAACGGCATTCCGGTGAGGTCACGCACCTCCCGGGCCAGGTGTGCCTGATCCGCGAAGCCGGTGGCGGCCGCGGTGTCGGCGAACGACACCCCGCGCCGCGCCGCCGCCAGCGCGCGTTGCATGCGCAACACCCGCGCCAAGGTCTTAGGTCCGTAACCGAACGCCGTCAGCGAACGCCGGTGCAACAGCCGCGCATTCAGCCCGACCGCCTCGGCGGTCGCGCCCACCGGCCAGCCGGCGTCCAGCGCCGTCACCACCCGGCGCAGCACCGGATCGGGTGGCGCCACCTCCGCCGCCCGCCGCAACGCGATCCGCTCCAAGGCCGACACCGGATCGTCGGCCTCGCCGAGCTCCTCGCTCAGCCGCCGCACTGTCCCCGACGACCACACGTCGGCCAATTCGATCCGCCGGTCCCGCAACGCGTCCGCGGGCACCCCGAGCAGCGCGGGCGCCGTCCCGGGAAAGAATCGAATCCCGGCATACCGCGTCCCGACCGCCGCCTGCGGCCGAAACGCCCGGGTATCCGGCCCGGCGATGACCAGCTGTCCGCCAACCCACAGCAGATCGATACACCCGTCCGGCAGCACCGACATCCCCGCGTCCTGCTCGCGCACCGTCCGCGTCCACACGACCGCCCCCTCGAACCGCGACGGCCACTCCCGGTACCCGTCACCGCCCGAGGTCTCATCCATATCCCGACGCTACCGCCACCCACCGACACCGCCGAGGGTCGACCGCGCAACCGGCTTGTTCGTCCGGCTCGCCGAAGACCGCCGCGACCACTCAGCCACCATGTCCGGCCGTTTCTCGTGAACGGCGCCCGCTTTCCACCGGCTCCACAGATGGTCTCAAAAATACTGTCTCAAAAAGAGACACTATTTGAGATATCGGTAGACCGTCGCCCGCGAGACACCGAGGACTCGCGCGACATCCGGAACGCTGCGCTTTTCCACCTCGTGCAGATGACGAGCCTGCGCGACCAGTTCGGGCGTCATCGCGGCGGGACGCCCGCGCTGCCCGGTGGCGGGGGCGGGATCGACGGACAGCAGCAGCCGCACGCCTTCGAGCACCTCGGTCCGCAACTCTTCGACCGGCACCTCGGCGTACAGCACGACCGGATCGCTCAGCCCGGCGATCGCCTGGCTCGCCCGCACCCGCTCGGCAAAGGTCGCGTTCGGCCCGGCAACCAGCAGATTCGCCTGCATCATCGTGTCCCGGAAGCGATCGAAAATGCTTCCGGGAGCAGCCAATGCGAGGTCGTTGACGTTGAGCCGAAGCAGATAGCGGTGGGCGATGAACGTCTCCAGCAACCCGTGGATCACCCGGCGCCGAGCCTCGCCCGGATCCGGGTGCCGAGCCTCGGCGACGGCCGACTCCATGGCCGTGAGCAGCGGTTCCGCCAGCCCGGCGAGGATGTCGTACTTGCTCGGATAGTGGTACAGCACACCGGCCTTGCTGATGCCGAGCTGCTCGGCGATCGCGCGCACCGAAGTGCGGTGATAGCCATGCGCGGCGAACAGGGCCATCGCCGCCTCGAGGATCCGCGCCTGGGTATTCGACGCCGTTTCGTCACTCACGGCTCGATCTTATCGCTTGACTGACCGTTGGTCAGTAATCTACCTTCGTAACTGACCAACGGTCAGTATCGATCCCGAGGAGGCCACCGTGCCGAACAACTCCCGCGTACTTATCTCCGGTGCCAGCATCGCCGGTCCCGCCCTCGCCTTCTGGCTGGCCCGCAACGGCTTTCAGCCCACGGTCGTCGAGCGGAGCCCCGCCTTACGCGAGGGCGGCAACGGCGTCGACATCCGCGGCGACTCGGTGCGCATCGCCACGGCAATGGGCATCCTGCCCGCACTGCGCGAACGGGCGACCGACATCCGCGACCTGACCTTCGTCGACGCCGCCGACCGCCGCGCGGCGAGCATGCCGACCAGCACCTTCAACGCCGAGGGCGACATCGAGATCATGCGCGGCGACCTGGCCCGGGTGCTCTACGACGCCACCGCGGGCGACGTCGACTACACGTTCGGCGATTCGATCGCCACCATCGCCCAGCGCCATGACGGCGTGGACGTCACCTTCGACAGCGGCAGGCAGGCCGAGTTCGACCTGGTGATCGGCGCCGACGGATCGCATTCGCGGGTGCGCGATCTCGCGGTCCGCCCCGAGGCCGACGCGCTGCACCATCTCGGCATCTACTTCGCCACCGCCCGCGTCGACGCCGCTCTCGGCCGCCCGCGTTCGGTGGTTCTGTACAACACCCCGGGCAAGGTCGCCGGCGTCTACCGCTCGGGCAACCACGACCTGGCCACCGCGTTCTTCGCCTTCCGCGAGCCAAGGGTGCTCGACATCGATCATCGCGACCAGGAAGCGCAGAAGTCGTTGCTGCGCGGCTACTTCGGCGGTCAGGGCTGGCGAGTGCCCGCGCTGCTGGACCAGGCGAGCGCCGACGAGGGGTTCTATCTCGACGCGGTGAGCCAGGTCCGCATGCCGACCTGGTCGAACGGCCGGGTCGTGCTGGTCGGCGACGCGGGCTACTGCGCGACGCTGCTGTCCGGCGCGGGCGCTGCCCTCGCGCTGGCGGGCGCGCACCTGCTCGCCGGGGAACTGGCCGCGACCGGCGGTGACCACCGAATCGCGTTCACCCGCTACCAGGACGGGCTGCGTCCCACCGTGCTGAAGCGTCAGCGCGCGGTCCGGGCCAGCAGCGCGATGCTGATTCCCGCTGCGGGCAGCCACATCTGGTTGCGCAACAAGCTGACCCGCCTGTCGGTCCTGCAGTCCGTGGCCGCCCGGGTCTACCGCCCGACTCCGGCCGAGGCCGCGTGACCGACCCGCCTGCCGCCGGACCTCAGCGCTGGGCAGGCATCGGCATCACCCCGCGCGGAACGACGCGCACGAACGCGTCGGGATGCGCGGCGGCGATTTTCGCGTCGGGGTCTTTGCAACCGACCGTGACATCGCCGACCGGGGCGGCGGAAAACGTCCACACCGTCATCCAGTCCTTGCCATTCACCGATTCGGTCTTTTTCACATCCGAGGAGCGCAGATCTTCGTTCCGGCCGGAACTGTCGACCACCGTGCAGCGCAGCTCATTTGCCGCCGCGCCCCACTCCGCGGGCACCCGGATATCCATCACCGCGTCGGCGGGCACCGCGACTTTTTTGGTCTCGCCGAGCGCGATCCGCACGCCGCCGCCGGTTTCGCTGTCGTCGCCGGCGGCGGGCGTGGTCTCTTCCGAACTCGACGTCCCCGGATTACTCGACGAGGACGATTGGCTGCTCGCGGACTTGTCGTCGGAACAGCCCGACACGACCACCGCGACCAGCGCCGGACCCACCAGCCAAATCAATTTCACAGCTCAAACCCTCTCGTCGCGCCCCACTTACCAGGCGATTGGTACGGATCAGCGATCGAACTGCGGGGTGCGCCTCGTGACCACGTGCACGCCGCCGACAGACAGAGCATGACAACTTCGAAGCCGAATGGAGACTACACGCGCCCGAAATCGCCGATTTATTCAGTAATTTGCCGGAGTAATGTTGGCTCGTTCGTTGTCCCCATTACTCCACGGAGACTCGCCTGATGACTTCGCCCGTCGCGTTCGACACGATCGAAATTCCACTGCCGGACGGCACCGCCGACGCCTACTTCGCCCATCCCGCCGATGGCATCGCGCATCCGGGCCTGCTGTTCTATCCGGACGCGCTCGGCCTGCGGCCGTGGCTGCGCGAGATGGTGGAAACCATTGCCGGGCACGGGTTCGCCGTACTGGCGCCGAACTTCTTCTACCGCTCCGGCCGCGCCCCGGTGGTGCCGCTGCCCGATTTCAGCGAACCGGACGCGATGGGCGCCTTCTTCACCGCCCTCGCCCCGGTGCGGGAGGCGCTCACTCCCGACAAGGCGATGCAGGACGCGCACGGCTATCTCGCGTGGCTGTCCGCCAACGAGTTGGTGACGCCGGGCCCGCTGGCGACGACCGGCTACTGCATGGGCGGCCGCCTCGCCCTGCGCACCGCGGCGACCTTCGGCGACCAGATCGCCGCCGCGGCCAGTTTCCACGGCGGCTTCCTCGCGGCCGACGACCGCCCGGACAGCCCGCACCACACCGCGGCGGACATCACCGCGGAACTGTTCGTCGCGCACGCCGACCACGACGGATCCATGCCGCCCGAGGACATCACCCGGCTCGAGCAGGCGCTGGACAAGGCGGGGGTGCGGCACACCTCGGTCGTCTACCAGGATGCTCCGCACGGTTTCACCATGCGGGATCTGCCCGCGTATCGCCAGGACGCGTACCAGCGCCACCTCGACGATCTCCTTGCGCTGCTGCGGCGTTCCTTCCGGCCGGAATAAAGGCCCTATCATCCGATGTTTCCGCTGGAGTCGGCATCGACTCCAGCCACGGGACAGCCGTGTGCCCGTCACGCGACCAACCGGACGGTTTCCAGGGGGTCGTTGCCGCTGGAACCGCCGGTTCCGCATAGTGTTGTGAGTAGGCGATCACGGGAGGACCACATGGCGATGCTGTTGTGGATGGAGGAACGCGACCACGGGGCGGAGTATCAGCGTGAGTGACGAACGGGGAACGGCGGCGGCCGCGCAGCGCTACTCCCCCTTCACCGGGTACCGCCAGGCCGCGCTCACGACCACCTCGTCGACCCGCCCGGTGTTCATCGGCGTCGCGCTGGTCGTGAGCGTGCTGCTGGTGTACGCGGCCCATCCCGCGGCGAAGGACGGCGCCGACCACGCGTGGTTCATGGGAATCGCGGTGGCGGGCGTGTTCGTGGCCCGCGGGCTGCACCTGCGCCGACCGATCACCTTGGCGCACTTCGCGGTCGCCGTGCTGGTGCTCGCGATCGCCAGCCTCGCCTACCGCGCCGAGCATCCCGGCATCGGGTTCGTACTGCTCGCCTCCAGCGGATTGATCATGGTGCTGCCGCAGTCGAGCAGGCCGCAGCCCGAACAGCTCTACCGGGTCGCCGAATTGGTCGGCCGGACCGAACTGGACCCACTGGCGCCGTTCGCCCTGCACTCCTCGAAAACCTACTTCTTCAACGACGATTCGACTGCCGGCATCGGCTACCGCACCCGCTTCGGCATCGCCGTGGTGGCGGGCGATCCGATCGGCGACCGCGCGGCCTTCCCCGAATTGCTCACGGAGTTCTCCGAATTCGCGATCAACCAGGGCTGGCGGGTCGCGGTGCTCGGCGCCAGCCCCGAGCTGGCCGAGCTGTGGCAGCGCCGCGCGCTCGATCATCGCGGGCTGCACGCCGTCCCGATCGGCCGCGACGTGGTGATCGACGTGGACGAGTTCACCATGGTCGGGCGGCACTTCCGCAACCTGCGCCAGGCGGTCAGCCGCACCCGCAACTTCGGCGTCACCACCGAGATCGTGGACGAGTCCGCGCTCACCGACCGGCAACGCGACGAACTGCTCGCCATCGTCGACTCGTGGGGCCACGGCAGGCAGACCCGCGGCTTCTCCATGATCCTGGACCACCTGCTCGACGGCCGGAACCCGAACATGCTGGTGGTGATGGCCAAGGACGAGCACGGAACGCTGGCCGGCTTCCAGCGCTACGGCGTGTCCAACCGCGGCCGCGAGCTCAGCCTCGACGTGCCGTGGCGGCGCAAGGACGCGCCCAACGGCCTGGACGAGCGGATGATCATCGACCTGGTCGACTACGCCCGCGAGCACGACATCCACCGGATCTCTCTGGCCTTCGCGCCGTTCCCCGAGCTGTTCGCCGACAAAGAGAAGTCGCGCACCGCCAAGCTGATCTATGTCGCTGTGCACCTTGGTGATCCGCTGATCCGGCTGGAATCGCTGTACCGGTTCCTGCGCAAGTTCCACGCGCTGACCGATCAGCGGTTCGTGCTGATCCGCTGGCGCGAGGTGATCATCGCCGCCGCCGCGCTGCTTACCCTGGAGTTCGCTCCGCACCGCCGCGAACACTGAGGACGCCGATGGAACTGACCCACAGCGATATCAAGGCCGCCGTCGAGCGGGTGGCTGGCCGGGTCCGGCCGATCGCCCTCGCTCCCGCCGACGACGCGCACCTGTGGTTCGCGCTGGAGTTCCTCCAGCACACCGGCAGCTTCAAAGCCCGAGGCGCACTGAACTTCCTGCTCACGCATCGGGAGAACGGCACGCTGCCGGACCCGGGCGTGACCATCGCCTCCGGCGGCAATGCCGGGCTCGCCTGCGCCTGGGCCGCGCGCAGTCTGGGCGTGCGGGCTACGGTGTTCCTGCCTGCCACCGCGCCGAAGGTGAAGGTGGACCGGCTGCACTCCTACGGCGCCGAGGTCACGCTGATCGGCACGCAGTACGCCGACGCGCTCGCGGCCAGTCGCGAATTCGCCGCCACGACCGGCGCTTTGCTGTCGCACGCCTACGACAACCCGTTGATCGCCGCGGGCGCCGGCACGCTGATGGAGGAGATCCATCAGCGACTGCCCGGGCTGGACACCGTGGTGGTCGCCGTCGGCGGCGGCGGGTTGTTCGCCGGAATCGCCACCGCCGCGCAGCATTACGGCATCCGGACGATCGCGGTGGAGCCCGCGCGGTGCCGCGCGCTCAACGCGTCGATCGAGGCGGGTGAGCTGGTCGACGTGGAGATCGATTCGATCGCCGCGGACTCCCTCGGTGCCCGCCGGGCCACCGAGCTGGCGCTCTACGCCGCACAGAACTACGACGTCACCTCGGTGCTGGTGGACGACGCCGACATCGTCGCCGCCCGCCGGGCGCTCTGGGAGGACCGGCGCCTCGCCGTCGAATACGGTGCCGCCACAGCGCTTGCCGCACTGCGCGGGGGTGTCGATTCACCGGCGTTGCGCCCGGAACCCGGGGAGAAGGTGTGCGTCGTGGTGTGCGGCGCGAATACCGATCCGGCCGATCTGACCACCTGATCCCCGGCGAACGCCATCGAACGGAGTTACGCTCGTACCCGTCTTCGATCCCGACGGAAGCACTTCCATGGCGCTCGCATCCCGCATGGTTCCCCTCGGCACACCGGCACCGGACTTCCGGCTGCCCGATCTGGATCACCGCACACATTCGCGCGCCGACTTCGCCGACGGGCCGGGCCTGCTCGTCGTCTTCGCGTCCAATCACTGCCCGTACGTCAAGCATCTCGAGGCGGCGCTGGGCGAACTCGTCGACTCGCTCCCCATCCCGACGGTGGCCATCTGCACCAACGACATCGTCAGCTACCCCGACGACTCCCCGATCCGGCTGCGCGACCAAGCCATTCGCGCCGGATGGACGTTTCCCTACCTGGTCGACGAGTCCCAGGAAGTAGGCCACGCCTTCCAGGCCGCGTGCACCCCGGACTTCTTCCTCTACGACGCGGCCCTCGCCCTCGCCTATCGGGGCGCCTTCGACGAATCCACCCCCGGCAACGGAAAACCGTTGACCGGCAACGCATTGCGCGCCGCGATCGAGGCGGTCCTGGACGGCAGGCCGGTGCCCGAGCCGCACCGGCCGAGCATGGGCTGCTCGATCAAATGGCGCACCGATCGAATCGACACCGGACAATCGGTGCCGACTCGGCGAGAATGAACGCCGTACGCCGGACTCGACCGTCCAACGAAAGGGGTGGACGTTGGCAACCATCGTCCTCGTGCACGGGATCGCCCAGGAGCAGGCCGCGGCCGACACCCTGGAGGCGCAGTGGCTGCCGGGGCTGGCCGGCGGGGTGCGCAATCACGGCGACGGCGAACTCGCCGATCGCTTGTGGCGCAACGGTTTACCCGGCGACATCTCGACCAGGATGGCGTTCTACGGCAACCAGTTCCTGGCCAAGGGCGCGCAGGGCACCGCGGTCGGCGACCTGGACGCCGAGCAGCTCGAACTCATGGAGCAACTCGCCGAGGAGTGGTTGGCGACCGCGGCCGAGTTCGCGAGCGACCAGCGCGACCGGGCCACCGCGCAGCGGCTCAGCGCCGTACCCCCGCCGGAGGCCAAGGCGCAGGGGGCGCAGGCCGCACTGCGCCCGGCCCTCAACGCGCTGGTCCGGCTGCGCTGGTTCGCTCCGTTCGGCGTCGGTCTCGCGGAGAAGTTCGTGGTGCGGGCACTGTCGCAGGTCACCCGCTACTTCACCGATCCGGCCGTCCGCGAGTACGCGCAGCAGCAGGTGCTCGCCCACATCGGCCCGGAGACGAAGCTCATCGTCGCGCACTCGCTCGGCTCGGTCGTCGCCTACGAGGCGCTGCACCGGGTCGACCAGGAGGTGACCCTGCTGACCATGGGTTCGCCGCTCGGCCTGCGCACGGTCATCTACGACCGGCTCCGCCCGAAGCCGTCCACCGTGCCCAAATCCGTTGCCGGCTGGCACAACCTGGTCGACCGCGATGACCTGGTCGCCGCCCACCTCGACCTCGTCCCGTACTTCCCGCCGTTCCCCGGCGCCGGCGTCGCCCCGATCACCGAGGCGCCACTGGACAACGGCGCTAGCCCGCACGACTCGACGAACTACCTGACGAAGGCGATCACCGGCGGCATCGTCGCCAAAGCACTAGCGACCTAACGGTTTTCGGCGACCGCCCGCGTCCGTTCGGGGGCGGTGCCGCGCTCCCGCCACCACAGGTAGGCCGCCAACGCCGCACCGGCCACGGTGAGCGCCGCACCGACCAGCGGAATCGATCGCAAGCCCGATCCATCCCCGATGATTCCGCCGCCCAGCCGTCCGGCGAATGCCGCCGCGAGCTGAAATCCGGAGGCGTTGACCGCGACCGCCAGCGTCGGCGCCACGGCCGCCGCCGCGACCACCCGGGTCTGCATTCCGGGAATCATCGCGAACGCCAGTGCGCCGATCACGAAAGTCAGTATCGCCGCCGCTATTTGGTTGCCGCCGAAGAGCCAGAACAGAAACAGCGCGCAGGCCGAGGCCGCGAGCAGTCCGGTCACCGAAGGCAGCAATGCCCGGTCGGCCAACCATCCGCCCACCTGGTTGCCGACCACCGCGCCGACGCCGTACACCAGCAGCAGCACCGGAACCGTACTCGCGGCGAACCCACTCACATCGGTGAGCAGGGGCGTGATGAAGGTGAATACGGTAACCACACCGATGTTTCCGAGCGCCGTGAGCCCGATCGCCCACCACACCCCACGGTCACCGAAGACGCGCAATTCGCCGAATACCGACCCCTCGGCCGCGGGCAGATCCGGCATGAACCGGATCACCAACGGCAGCGCCACCGCGGCGCACAACGCCACCGCGACGAAAGTCGCACGCCAACCGAGGCTTTGGCCCACGACCGCCCCGATCGGCGTACCGAGCACGATCCCCAGGTTCATTCCGAGCGCCACCCGCGCCACCGCCGCGGCCGCCTTGCCGGGCACCGCGGTCGACACCGCGGTGGCGATCGCCACCGCGAAGAAGGTGGCCACGACCAACCCCGCCGCACCACGCATCACCAGCAGCACAGCGTAATTCGGCGCGATCGCCGATCCGGCATTCGCGGCGACCGCGAACAGCACCAGCCCGGCCACCAGCCGCTTACGCGGCACCCGAGCCGTCGCCACGGTGACCACCGGCCCGCCGACGATCATCCCGATCGCGTACGCGGTCACCAGCATTCCCGCCGATGACACCGAAATATCCAGCCCCTCAGCCACTTCCGGCAGAATCCCGGCGATCACGAACTCCCCGGTCGTGAGGCTGAACACCACCAACATCAGGGAAAACACAGCAGGGCGCATCAGGCATCCTCATATAGTTCTAACTCAAATGATACGAACTAGAACTATCACAGTTCGAACCATGAGCGCTAGACTCGGAACAATGACGCGCCAGCCCCCGCCGACCGTGGACACCGAACTCGACCGGGACGTCTGCAAGCTGGTGCACCGGTTCACCCACCGGCTCGACGTGCACGTCCGGCGCGTCGCCGAACAGCTGGAACTCACCCCATCCCAGGTCATCGCGCTGCGCGAACTGTCGGAGCCGATCACCGCGCGCGAACTCGCCACCCGGATGTCCTGCGAGCCGTCCAACGCGACCTTCGTCCTCGATCGACTCGAACAGCAGGAGCTGATCCGCCGCGAACCCCACCCGACCGATCGACGAGCCAAGCAGGTCGTGCTGACCCCGGCCGGGCGGCGGCGGCGCGCGGACGCGGTCGAACTGCTCGGCGCCGAATCGCCGCTCACCTCGCTCACCGCCGCTCAGCAGAAAGCCCTGCGGGACCTACTGCAGGCCATGGCCGAGGATTGACCATTGAAATAGACATACGTACGCACGTATTGTTTGTTTTATGACCCTGGCAGTACCCACCTCCGAGGAAACCGATCCGTTCTGCCTGCCACCGCTCGCGGCCGCGGCCCTGATCTACGACGCCCCCTGGCAACGATTCGCCGTGATCGGCGACAGCCTGTCCGCCGGCACCGGCGATCCGAGCCCGGGCTACGCCTCGCTCGGCTGGAGCGATCGCGTGGCCGATGTCCTGCGCCGCGTGCGGCCCGGCTTCGCGTATCTCAACACCGCGGAGGTCGGCGCCACGACCCCGGAAACCCTTCGACGCCAGGCGGATCGAATGCTGGCGTTCGCCCCCGACCTGCTACACCTGCCGTCCGGCGCAAACGACATCGTCCGCCGCACACCGGATTTCGGTGAAATCGAACGGGGGATGCGCGAGATGTACCGGACGGCGGCGAGCACGGGCGCCCGGCTGACCGCGTTCACCCTCGGCAAAGCCTATGTGGTGCCGGTCTTTCCGGACTGGCGCGACCGCGTCCGCCGGGTCAACGACCTGACCCGCACACTCGCCGCGGAATTCGGCGCCGCGGTGGTCGACATGTGGGACCATCCGCTCAACGAACGCCCGAACCTGTTGAGCGCGGACGGTATTCACTTCGCCACCGCCGGACAGGCGGTCCTCGCCACCGAGTACGTCAAGCGGCTCGCGCACCTGCTCGCCCCCGCGGTGCGGGCCGTGCCGGACAGCCCGCCGCGATCGGACTACTGATCCTTGGGCAGTGCGGCTTTCGCCGTCTCGTAGTCGCCGGTCGGCGCCGCCTCGTCCTTGGTGTAGACGAGGTGCAGCACGCCGGTGCTGAACGTCTCTGCGGAGAGCAGCCGCAACGGCAGCGTCGAATCGTTCTCGTCGAACAACCGCAGGCCCTTGCCCACCGCGATCGGGTGCACCAGCAGATGCAGCTCGTCCAGCAGCCCCGCCCGCAGCAGCTGGCGAACGACCGACACCGACCCGCTCATGCCGATATCGCCGCCGGGCTCGTTCTTCAGCGCGGTCACCGCCTCGACCAGATCGCCCTTCAGCACCTCGGAGTTACGCCAGGGCAGGTCCAGATCCTGATGCGTGACGACGATCTTGCGGGCGTCCCCCATCGACTTGGCCATGCCCGCGTCCTCGCCGCCCGCCGCTTCCCGGTCCGGCCAGGCCGCCGCGAAACCCTCGTAGGTCACCCGGCCGAGCAGCAGCGTGTCGGCGGTCCCCAGCTGCGCGGAGACCGCCGCACCCATCTCCTCGTTGAAGTACGGGAAGTGCCAGTCCTGCGGGTCGGCGACCACGCCGTCGAGTGCCACGAACATGCCTGCGGTGATTTTCCTCATCGTCCATCTCCTGGATCAGTAGTGCCGGTGTTGCCTGATCTGACGGAGCGGCGATCGGAAAATCATCGGTGCCGCGGGTCAGACCCGTTCGGCCTCCACCACCCAGATCGGCAACAGCATCGAACCCTCCGCGTCGAACTCCATCCTGGCCCCGCTGCGGTCCATCACCGCTTTGAACTCCGGCGACGGCTTGATCGCGGTCAGCTTGCCGTTGCGCAGCTCGGTCAGGTTCCAGTCCGGCGCGCGGAAGGTGGCACGCAGTTCGTCCTCGCCGATCGAGTACGGGGCATACGTCTCGCTGAAATCGGCTTCGGAGAAACAGAATTGGATCAACCGCGCGCCGGGTCGCATCACCCGGACCAGCGCGGCCACGTGCGCTTTGCGCTGTTCCGGGTCGAGGCAATGCGCGAGGGCGCTGCTGACGACGGTGTCGAACCGGCCGTCGTAACCGGTCAGCACGGTCGCGTCCGCGACGGCGAACGACGCGGTGACGCCGCTGTCGGCGGCCTTGGCCTTGGCCTTCTCGATCGCCGTCGGCGCGAAGTCCAAGCCGGTCACCCGATAGCCGAGGCCGGCCAGATAGATCGTGGTATCCCCTGGGCCGCAACCGATGTCGAGCACGTCACCGGTGATCCGCCCGGCCTGCTCGAATTCGACGAGCAGCGGTTGCGGCCTGCCGATCTCCCACGGCAGCCGATCCATGACCAGGCCCTCGACGATGGTGCCGCCCTGGTAGGCCTGCTCGAAATCGATGCTGGTGGGGTCGATCGCGGGTGTTCCGTCATTGTCAGTCATCACTAACCTGTCCCTCGCCTCGATGGTGGATCGGGAATTCGACGGATGAAGTCTAACCAGAAACGGAGCAAGAGTCTCCGGTTTGACGTGACATGCTTCCGCCGCGATTCAGTCGCCGAGGGCGGACCCGTGGAAGGCCGCGCGGTAGCTGTGCGGGCTGGTGCCGACCACCCGCTTGAACCGGTCCCGGAACGCGGTCGGCGAACCGAAACCGACCTGTCCGGCGATCCGGTCCACCGGGTGCGCGGTCGACTCGAGCAGGTACTGCGCCTGGCGGATCCGGGCGCGCAACAGCCATTGCAGCGGCGTGGTTCCGGTCTGTTCGCGGAAGCGGCGGTTGAGCGTGCGGGTGCTCATCCCGGCCTGCGCGGCGATGTCGTCGAGCGTCAGGTCCTTGGCGAAATTGTCTTGCAGCCAACGGGTTACGGGTTCCAGCACGGAGCCGCGCGGGGTCGGCGGCTGGTCGTGCACGATGAATTGCGCCTGTCCCCCTTCACGTTCCAGCGGCACGACGGATAACCGGGCGGCGTCGGCGGCGACGGCCGAGCCGTGGTCGCGGCGAATCAGGTGCAGGCACAGGTCGATTCCCGCGGCTGCGCCCGCCGAGGTGAGCAGCTGGCCGTTGTCCACGTAGAGCACGTCCGGGTCGACCTCGATGGACGGATAGCGGGCCGCGAACTCACCGGCGGCGGCCCAGTGCGTGGTCGCGCGGCACCCGTCCAGCAGACCAGTGTCGGCCAGGATGAACGCGCCGACGCAGATCGAGGCGATGCGGGTGCCGCGGGCGGCCGCCTGGCGCAGCGCGACCAGGACCTCCGCCGGCACCGGCAGCGTCAGATCGGCGCGCCCGGGCACGATGATCGTGTCCGCGTCGGCCAACCCGGCGAGGTCGAACGGCGGTTGCAAGGTGAACGCCCCGGCATCCACCGTCGGCGAGACACCGCACACCCGCACCCGGTAGGCGGCCCGGCCGTCGGGCAGCCGCGCCGCGCCGAACACGTCGATGGGAGTGGTCAGATCCGAGGGAATGACCTTGTCCAAGGCGAGCACGGCCACGACATGCATGCCGCCAGAATAGGTGGCTACCGGATTCGAGCCAATACCGCTGAGCTGCACATATGAGGCAGATCACCTGGCGGGCACGGTTGGCCAGAATCGACCGGTGTGTGGCAGTTTCGCCTATTTCTCACCGGTCGATCGACCGTTAGCCTCGCCGCTGTGACGAAGTTTCTGCTGTCGGTTCATGTGCTGGCCGTGATTCTCGCCGTGGGGCCGGTGACGGTCGCGGCGAGCATGTTCCCGCCGACCACCCGCCGGGCCCTGGCTGAGCCCGGCAGCGAACCCGCCGTGCTGAGCACGCTGCACCGCATCTGCCGCGTCTACGCCTACCTCGGGATCCTGGTCCCGGTCTTCGGCGCGCTCACCGCGCTCAGCCTCGGCGTGCTCACCGACACCTGGCTCGTCATCGCGATCGGCCTGACCGCGGCCGCCGCCGGCGTGCTCGCGCTGCTGATCCTGCCCGGCCAGCACAAGATTCTCGCCGACCTTCCCGGCACGACGCCGACGCTGATCCGCCGACTCGGCATGGACACAGGCATTTTCAACCTGCTGTGGGTCGTGGTCACCGTGCTGATGATCGTCCGGCCCGGCTCGACCACCGGGGCCTGATCACTCCGGGGCGGCCATGTGCCGGATCGTCTCGCCACCCTTGGCGTGGTGCAGCCTGCCGAACTTGCTGTCCAGCAGGTGCACCATGCTGTCGGCCGCACCGCGCACCGCCTCTTCCAGCGTTTCGGCGCGATGCGTGGCCGCGACCGGATGCTGCCCGGCGGGCCTGGCCTCCAGCACGCACTGCTTGTCTTCCGGCCCGCCCTTGTCGCCGTTCTGGTCGGTCAGGTGGGCCTCGACCCGCGTCAGCTGTTCGCTGAAACGGTCGAGCGCCGAAGCGATCTCGGCTTCCGCCCACCGCATCAGGTCTGCGCCGCCGTGGATGCCGCTTCCGGTATTGATCTGGATCTGCACAGCTTTCTCCATTCCGTTAGGTAGCAAACTCCACGAAACCGACACTACCTGCGTGACCCGAGTGGCCGAGGCCATAAACGGAAGGCCCGGTCCGTGTCGGACCGGGCCTGCACCGCCACCGTTCAGGCGCGACTGCCCCGATTGCGGGCCACGATGCTGAGCGCGATGAGCGGGCCGACCACGGCGATCATCAGCACCGGCGACAGCCACGCCATGGTGTGGACCGGCAGTTGGTAGGCCAGCACGATCCGGATCGTGGCCTCGAACACCAGGCCGGCGCCCCACATCACGGTCAGCACGGTGAAGGCGCGGCGCTTCGCCGGATCGGTGCGGTAGGCGGTCTCGAGTTCGGCGACCCGGGCCGGACCGCCCGCGCTGACCGCCTTGCGCGCCACCAGGTAGGTCAGCGGCTTGCCGATCATCGCGCTGATCAGGAACGCGAGCCCGATCAGCACCGTCGCCATGGAATCCTTGGCGATCATCATCCGCGGGTCGCCGCTGATCAGCGAGGTGACCAGGCCGAAGACGAAGCCGCCCAGGACGATCGCCGACATCAGCTCCAGCCGCCGGGACCGGATCGCCTGCCCGATCACCATCAGCGCCGAGAGCACGGTGCCGGCGAGCAGCCCGGCGAAATCGCTGTATCCCAGCGCGTGCAGGACGAAGTACGCGCCGACCGGGACGGCGATGTCGCGGGCGATCGACGCCACCCAGGCGTGCTGCTTGACCGTCGATTCGACCGGCCGGTCGACCTTGCTGGTGTCGGATGCGGAGATGGTCATCGGGTGCTCCTCGTCGGCGTATTCTGCGGTGCGCTACGAGAATTGACGCTACGGACGCCGGCGGGCGCGCAGATCTGTCAACCATCACGACTACGGCATGACACATGTCATGCCGGGCTACCTGGCCAGGAAGCCCTTGTCGACGGGGATCTGGGCGCCGGTGATGACGCCGGAGGAGTCGCTCGCGAGCCACACCACGACCTCGGAGATCTCTTCGGGTTCCACCAGCCCATCGGTCTTCAGCAGGTTCGGCGGAAAGCTGTAGACGAACGCGGGGTGCTGCTCGAACATCGAGTACATCGACGTGTCGTTGCCGAGCGGGGTGTTGGTGCCGTACGGCAGCACCGTGTTCGCCCGGATCCCGTACTCGCCGAGTTCGACGGCCAGCGACTTGGTCAGCCCGACGACGCCGAATTTGCTTGCGGTGTAATGCCCACAGCCAGGCGGCGCCTTGACCCCGGCCGAGGAACTCACCGTGATGATCGAGCCGCCGTTGCCTGCCTCGATCATCGCGGGCACCGTCGCCTTGACCGTGTTCCACACGCCGACCAGGTTGACGTCGACCGCCTCCTGGAACTGTTCGGCCGAGATCTCCCAGAGCCGGCCCCAGCTGCACACGCCGGCATTGGCGACCACGATGTCGAGGCGGCCGAAGGTGGCGACGACCTCGGCTACCGCCTCCTGTTGGCCGGCGAGGTCGCGCACGTCCACCTGCTCGGCCAGAACCTTGCGCCCTTCCGCCTCAACCAGGCGGGCGGTCTCGGCGAGATCCTCCGGCTCGGCCATCGGATAGCCGCTGAACTTCGCGCTCTGCGCGCAGACGTCGATGGCGACGATGTCGGCGCCCGCGCGGGCCAGGCGGACGGCGTGCGAACGTCCCTGTCCGCGTGCGGCTCCGGTCACCAGCGCTACTTTTCCGGCGAGTGCGGTCATAGGGTTGCCTCGATTCTCGATGGACTCAGGTGCTGGACGTGAAGGAGTAGTCGTCGATCGACGAGAACCGGCTGAACCACAGTGCGCCGCTGATGGTTTGCGGCCGGTAGTAGAGCGCTTCGCCCTGCGAGTTGACGAAATAGGTGCGCAGGCCGGGGTTGCAGTCGACGGTGTAGGTGCTGATCACCTTGCCGTGCCGATTCATCTTGCGGACCCAGCGGGCGAACGCCTCGGTACGGACCTGTGCGACAGCGGCTTCCCTGCGGTTGGCCTCGGTGATCACCCGAACCGCGTGGCGCGCGGTGAGGTCGACGAACGTGTGCCAGGCCGCGCCGACGAAGCCCTGGGGTGCGACCAGGGCCCAGCGATTGGGCAGGCCGGGGTGCGCGGAACCGCCATAGCTGCGCAGGCCGTTGTCGCGATACTCGTTCGCCAGATCGAAGCCGTTGGGGCCCACTATTTTCCCGGGGCAGTAGGTCTCCGGGTCGGTGAACAGTTCGTAACCGGTGGCCAGGACGATGAGGTCGTACGGACGGTCCGTGCCGTCGGCGGTGCGAATGCCGGTGGCGGTGATTCGTTCGATCGGGTTCGCAATCAGCGACGCCGAGTCCGATTCGAGTGCGGCGAAGAAGCCGCTCGACAGCACGGGGCGCTTGGCCAGGATGCCGTACTGCGGGACGAGCTTTTGCCGATCGGCGTTGTCACTGATTCTGCGCCGCAACAGGACTCGGTACAGGCCGCGCCAGATCCGGTCGTACTGCGGGAGTGCCGCGGCCAGCAGCCGGCGAGGCAGCAACGGGAGCACGTTGCAGATCAGTTGCAGGGGTAGCTCCATGGCCGCCAGCACCGCTCCGTTGATCGCTGCGGCCACGCCCGGCATGGCCAGGATCCGTTGTGCGCGTGGCGAAAAGGCGAAGTCCGGTTTGGGCAGGATCCACGAGGGGGTGCGCTGATAGACATCCACCCGTTCGGCCTCGTCGAGGATCGCCACGACGATCTGCACCGAACTGGATCCGGTGCCGATCACGGCGACTCGTTGACCGCTGTACGAGTATTCGGCATCCCAGGCGTTCGGGCGCAGGATCGTCCCGCCGAATTCGCCGGTGCCCGGAATCGTGTCGGTCGATTTCGCGTTGATGTATCCGCCGACCGCGTTGATCACGAACCGCGCCCGGACCGGCTCGTCCCCGGCGATGTCGAGCACCCAGACCCGATCCCGGTCGTCCCACACCTCGCGCTCGACCGCGCAGTTACCGCGAAAGTACTTGTACAGGTGTAGATCTTCGGCGACCTGCTGGTTGTACCGCTGAATCTCCGCGCCTTCGGGGAACAGCCGCGACCAATCGGCTTTGCGGGCGAACGGGAACTGATAGAACAGCGTCGGAATGTCCACGGCGAGGCCGGGATACACATTGTCGCGCCAGCTGCCGCCGAACTCGCCCGCGCGCTCCAGGATGACGAAATTCGTTATTCCGGAACGTAATAGGTGATAGGCCGCGGTGATGCCGCCGGGACCGGCACCGATGATCGCGACCTCGAAGTCGTCACTTGCCATGTTGTCCGCACTCTCCGGGTGTTGCGGGGCGCGAGACCGTTGCGCAGGAGGTCACCGGTGGGTGCCCGCGTACAACGGCTCCGGACCGCGGTCGATCGAGGCCGCGCCCCGAGATGCACCCGACACCGCATTGTTCATGTTGAACATATTGCGTCAGTTTGTTCAACGCGTCAAGGGCGCGTTCACGGCCCGCGGCCGGAGATAGGAACTCGTGAGCGGTTACGCGCGCGTCAATCCCGGCGCGTCAATCCCGGCGCGTCAATCCCACAGCGCCGCAACGACAGTCTGGTAGTCGCACGGCGCGAGCGTCGACCGTCCGGTCGCCAGCAGCCAGCGCTCGACCGCGCGGTCGGCGTCGGTGCGATACGTGCGTTCCGCGCCGCGCGCGATCTCGATGACCCCGCGCTGGACGCGCACGGTCTCCTCGTCCGACAGCTGCGCGACGAAACCTTGGTAGGCACTGTCGTTTTCACCATCGATCGGGTTGGCCCGCGGCGCCGCGGCGATCAATCCGTGCAGTTGCGCCTCGTCCCCCGCCGCCAGTAGCCACTTCGGATTGGTCTGGTCGGAATGGATGTCGAGCTCGACCTTGATCATGACCGCCCCTCCTCACGGGCCGCTGAATGGGGTGATGGTAGCCCCGCTCCGCCGCACCCACCACTCGGTGAAACAAATTCTGACCAGGCGATTCCGTCTGCCCTGTTCGCTCCTACGATGGGGTGTGCGCAACCACATCGACCGCCCGGGATTCCTTCGCGAACTGCGGCTCGATTCGAACGCCGTTGACATGGACGAATATCCGTTCCACCTGCCTGCCGTGACCCAACTCGCGCGGGCAGGCGGCCTCGCACTGTCACCGGGCGTCACCTTCCTGGTCGGCGAGAACGGCAGCGGGAAGTCCACCCTCGTGGAGGCGCTGGCGGTGGCGGTCGGGATGAATCCGGAGGGCGGCAGCCAGAACTATCGGTTCAGCACCCGCTCGACCGAGTCCGTCCTCGGCCACCATCTGGTCGTCAAGTGGGGTACGCGCAAGCCACGCAGCCGGTTCTTCCTGCGCGCTGAGTCGTACTACAACGTCGCCACCGCGACCGAGGCGCTCGGAGGGGACCAACTGGCGGTGTTCGGCGGAGTCTCGCCGCACGAGCGCTCGCACGGCGAATCGTTCATGGACCTGATGCGGCTGCGCTTCTTCCCGAACGGGCTGTACCTGCTGGACGAGCCCGAGGCGGCGCTGTCGCCCCGCGGCTGCACGACCGTGCTGGCGCTACTGGCGGATCTGACCGCACAGGGCTGCCAGTTCGTGGTGGCCACCCACTCCCCGATCTTGCTCGCGCTGCCCGGCGCGACCATCTACGAGATCGCCGAGGACGGCGAGGTCGGCTACGACCAGGCGCTACCCGTCCGGCTGACCAGGGACTTCCTCGCCGAACCGGACCGCTACCTACGCCATCTGGTCGACGAGTAGGCGCGCTCAGCCGCCGAAGACGTTGCAGCCGTAGCCCAGGTGCACGCCGTTGCCGACCCGCAGATCGACGCTCGCCACCACGGTGTCGTCGGGCGCCTGCACGGCGCTGATCGTGTGCGTCCCCGGCGTCGCGGGCACCCAATCCACCAGCGCGACACCGCCGGACGGTTTCACCTGCGCGAACGGAATCCCGTTGTCGTAGAACACCACCGGCTGCACCACATCGGTCAGTTTCGCTTTCGCCTGATAGGTGCAACCGGTCCCATAATTGGTCGCCGACCCGAAATTGATTCCCGGCGACATACCGACCTGGGTCACCGTCGCCCCCGCCCCCGGCATGGCACACACCGCCGCCGCCCCCACCATCCCCGCGACCACCCCGACCCGCATCCAGCTGGCTCTCTCCATCATGAACCGGTCCTCAGTCCTGGCGCCGGAGCACCACGCCCCAGCGAGATACCTTGCATCCTCACCCCCCGACCCCATCGATGTGACACAAACCGCCAAATGTTTCAGATCATCCCCCGAATATCCGCCGCAATACCAACCAATGGCCCCTCGTCCCCGATCGAAGCGAACCAGTCTTGCTTCAATTGCCCGCCGGTGCGGGGGCGGACATCGGTGACGACGGTGTCCGGGCGGATCGGACGGAGGATTTCGGTGGCTTGTCGGTTGTCCATAAATCGATCGATCACGCTTTGACCGTAGGGATGTCGCGCGGCCGGATCGATCGAATTCCGTGCCGGGTGGGGCGAATACGGTGCTGACGTGGGCGGGGGCGGGTATACGCTCGGTGGATGACCAGTTCCGCGGCGGGCGAGCCGATCACCGTCTACTGGCGTTGGGGGTGCCCGTTCTGTTTGCGGCTGGGCGCGCGACTGTGGGCGGCGCGGATTCCGTTCCGCCGGGTCGATATTCGCGATCCGAAGGCGGCAGCGGAGGTGCGGGCGATCACCGGCGGGGACGAGGTCACGCCGACGGTGCTCGCGAACGGACACCAACTGGTGAATCCGAGTATCGGCGAGGTTCGCGCGGCGATGGCCGGACCGGCGCGTGCGGTATAGCGGCGACGTTTGATTCAGACCGCGATCGGTCGGCGAGCAATTCGATTTCTACTGATCTATTCGTTGCCGCGACAGTTCTGGATGGGTGTAATTTTCAGTCATTTCCGATCATTGCCCGAACCGACATAAACAACCCCTGAACTGGCATTTTGCCGAGACATACGGCGTGCGCTAACCTTTGCGCGATCCATCGGGTTCCGACGTTCAGGCATGCGGCCGCCGCGCATCGCCTGCCCGTGCAGTCGGCGATTCCGCCCTGCGCTCGGGCACCGGACATTGCGATGGACGTTGTTCAAAAGTTCTCCTGAGCATTGCCCAGAGCCTGCTTCATTCGTTTCAACCGGCAGCTTCTGCCGAGCATCCATGACGCGCGGGTAGCTCCTGGCTCGGCCGCCGGCGTCGCCGAAACAGCAATGGGAGGTAGCGTTTCTATGCGCACATCAAAGGTCCTGATCGGCAGCGCGATGGCGATTGCCGCGGCGATGCAGATCGGCGTGGGCGGCGTCGCTTCGGCCGCCGAAGGTGAGTCGCTGTCCGTCGCCGCCGCGGCTGTCGACGATAAGGGAAATCTGCTGGTCGACATTGTTTTCACCTGCGCCGAGGGGGCGAAGCACAAGATGCTCAGCGTCGCGGTGAAGGAGGACGCCAAGAAGGCCGAGGCAGGCCAGGAAGCTCCCGCACCGGTCGAGGGCACCGGTATGGCCGACATCGACCTCAAGATGGCGGACGCAGACGGGAAGGAAGAGGTGGAGAAGGGGTGCACGGGCTCGGAGGAGCGCCGAACTGTCACCGTGGAGCCGGACGAAGGCATGAAATGGTCGAAGCCCGGAAAGGGCACCGTGACAGTGTCATTCAGTGACGATGTCCAGTTCAACACGAAAACCAGCGGCCTGCAGTGGGTCGCCGGCCGCCGATAATCACACCGGCGATGCACCTCGGCCGAGACCGACAACTCACATGAATGACGACTCCTTGGTCAGGCCGAGTGATTCGTCACCACCGGTGATGATCGGCTGACAGTTGCCGATCCCGATCGCACCGGTGGAATCGGTCACCCGGACCACGGTGTCGCGGATCTGATGTAAGCGGCGGGCGGATTCGTAGGTGGAGCAGTCCTCGATCCGCTCGCCGTCTACGTGCAGTCCTTGGCCGAGCCAGGACCCGTGGTGCCTGCCTTCGAAACCGAAGTAGAGGCCGGCGCCGAGGTGAAACCCGGTGTCCGACACCGCCTCCAGCTTCAGCACGCGCTCGGCGCCTGATTCGGATATCGCCAGGATCTCCCCGCCACGTAGTCGCCGATTGTCCGGGTCGAAGGACAGGTCGGGCACCAGATCCTTCCACTTCTCGAACCGGCCGTCCGCGTGCTCGATGCCGCCCATCACCGTCTTGCTGAAAAACCCGTCCAGCTGGACGATTTGGTAGTGCAGGTGCAGTCCGTACCGTGACCCGTCCGGGCACGTCATCAGGATCGGCGCCCAGATCATCCGGAACGACACCTCCGGCGGCAGATCCATCGACTCCACATCGCCGAGCGGCGCCCCGACGTCGTAGCGCACACCCCACGAGTGATCCCTGGTCGACACCCAGTCCTCGAACGTGGTCCGCACCCCGTCGATGCTGACCCACCCAGAGGCAGTACCGATTTGGTGATAGCGCACCAGGTCCGACATCACCCGATAGCCACGCCGCATGTGCGTGCGATCCTCGAGCTGTGCGGGCAACGCCGCCTCGAAGGTCCACTCGAAAGCCACCGGCTGACAGTCGTTTTCCGCCAGGCTGAACCGAATCCGCTGTAGCGGCCGCACGATCTCGTACCGGATCGGGCCCACCGACAGCGCTTCCGGCGTGGGCATCAACGTCCTGCTTCCGCGCACCGTCACCTGCTCGACACCCCGCGAGATCCCCGCATACCCGTCGAGCACATTGCGATTCTTGTACTGCCCCAGCCCGAACCCCAACTGCACCGAGCCATCCGGTGCGCACGCCATCGCGCATACCTTCTCGGTCCACGCCAGGTCACTGGTGCCGACCGTCGCCACGGTATCGACAATCTGATGGTTGAAGCCTTCGTCGGCGGCCCCGAGCGGCCCAATCGGATTCACACCGCCCGTCGTAACACGCGCCCCGAGCTCCCGTCGACCGCCCATCCCACCCACCGGGCGCACCACCGCCTCGACGCACACCGCACCCGTTCGAGCGCGGGCGGCGATCAGCGACGGCGCAGACGGGCGCGCGGGACCTGGCCGTCCGCGGCCGGTGGTCCTTGCCGCTGGCTGGCGAGTGCCAGCATCGCCAACCCGGCGTCACGAATCAGCATGTCGAGATCCTCGACCAGCGCGGTGACGGTCTCGCGGACCTGAGGCTGCGCGACCGGGTCGAGGTCGTCGAGCACATGGTGCAGTTGCAGACCCACATCGAACAGGTGCCGGACCAGACGATCACTGGCGTCCGCGAATTCCGCACTGCTATCGGGTGTTTCGCGGGGAGATTCGACAGCTCGGTGCGGAAGGCGCACCCGGGTGGAACTGCCGGTGTAGCCGAGCCGAGCGGAATATGGCATGTGGTCCTCCTCGATGACAACGTGGCTCGACGCCACCTCAGAGCCACACTTCGGGACCCACGGCGTGTGCTCAATTTTACGGATACTCGTGCATTTTTCGCCATCGACATCCATGCCCCGAAACCGATCCACGACAGGTGGGACAATGGGGACATGCCCGCCCACCGCGCAAGCGAGACGCGTGAGCTGTCGGTAGAGGATTCCTTGGACCTGCTGCACACCGTCCGATTCGGCCGTATCGCGTTCTCTCGGCATGCTTTACCCACGATCCGCCCGGTCCGGCACATCGTCGTGGACGGCTGCATCGTGATCGCCGCCGACCAGGCGATGATCCGCACGCTGCACCGTCAGGTCGTGGCCTACGAGGTCGACACCATCGATCACCACACCAGTCTCGGCCGGTGCGTGATCATCACCGGCATCGCCGACACCGTCACCGACCAGCAGGAACTCGCGCACTACCAGGTCCACCTCCGATCCGAATCCGTGGACAATCAGCTGATCGTGATCGATCCGGACATCATCACCGGCATCGAATACATCGGCGGCAACGGCGCCTGAGCTAGGAGGCGGTCGCCTTCGCCGGGTAGACGGCGTCCACTTCCACTTCGACCAGCCACCCGGCGACCGGAAGGCTGGCGACCTCGAGCGCGAAGCGGGTCGGTCGTGCGGCATTGCGGACCACCGGAGCCGCAGGCGCCGCGGTGCCGAGCGGCACGAGTTCGGTGTCGCCGCTGTCCAGATCGGTATTGGCGAAGTACTGGCGGTAGGCCCGGTTCCAGCCGGCGTAGTCCGCGCGGTCGGTGCCCGGCGCGTTGTCCAGGAACACCCGCATGGTCGTCACGTTGTCCAGGGCCAGCCCCTGTGCCTCCAGGTTCTCCTTGATCCGCGAAAGCACCGCCATGCCCTGTGCTTCCGTGACGGTCACGCCCGCGGGTAACACTCCGCCGGTGAATTGTGCTGGGTCGATATAGAACTCGGGACTGCCCTCGCGTGCCGCCTTGTTGGTCACCGAGGGGCCGATGCCGCTGGTCTTGTAGAGCGTGGCGCCATTGGCGATCACCACGCCCTGGGCGATCATCGGATTCGCCTGTCCTGCTTCGAGAACGGGTTTGGTGCGCAACGTGTCCGTGGTCGCCTGCTCGGCGTCGGCGGAACATGCGGTCAGTGCGAACGCGGCGACGGCAAGCGCGGCGGCGGCATAGGGTCGGATCATTCGGGTGCTCCTTCGGGTGAGGTCAGCTGGCGGCGACGCGGGTGTGCAACGCGGTCACCACGTCGCGGGCGGAGGTGAAAGCCCCGTGCTGCCAGGCGATCGCGTTGGACAGGTGATCGCCGGCGAAGTAGATGCGCTGGACCGGCGCGAGCAGCTTGGTGTACTCCGGGGTGGCGACACCGCCGTGCGCGTCGCTACCGGACCAGCCGACCCACGCGCCTTCGGAATACCTGGTCCGCCGCCAGCTGCCGGAGAACGACGAGCTGATGTCGCGCCCGTACTTCTCACCGTGGATTGTCTTGCCCTCGGCGACCGCCTTGGCCAAACGCTGCTTGTGCGTGAGCGATTCGAACGCCTGGTGCCGTTTGCCGGTGTTGTAGTAACCGACCACCACGCCGCGATCGGCGTTGAAATGGTCGTAGGGGAACATGATCTGGGCGATGTCCTGGTCGGTGTTGCTGGCGCCGCCGTAGATTCGGTCCTCCAGCTCCCACCAGCGGCGCGAGTACTCGATGCCGAGCTTGCCGGAGGACACCGGCACCGCCGCTTTCAGCGCCGAAAGTACGTCCGCGGGAAGGTTGTTGGCGAGGCGGCCGACCAGATTCGGCGGCAGCGCACACACGCAGTAGTCCGCGTCGACGGCCTGCTTCCTACCGCCCTGGACGAACTCGACCCGCACCCCGTCGGTCGTATTGTGCAGCGCGGTCGCCGCCGCCCCGAACCTGATCCGATCCGTGCCGATCTTGCGCTGGAAGGCGTAGTAGATGCGATCCATCCCGCCGATCGGGGTCATCATCATCATGGCCTGGTCGTAGTCGAATTCGAAGCTGAAGTTGCGGCCGAGACCGCCGCGGATCACGTCGGACATCGGGTACGGCTGTCGCGGCGTACCGAAGTTCAGGCCGGCGCCGGGCTCGGCGTCGTAACCGCGGCGCGGGGATCCGAGGTAGCGTCCGTCGCTGGACAGGTCGCCGAAGTCCCGCAGGAACGACGACAGCGCCTCCTTGTCCGCCGCCGACAGCACGTCGTCGAGCGCTCCCCTGGACGCCGCCTTCTGCAACAGCTCCGCCAGATACCCGTACGTGTCGGCCTTCGCCGTCCGGTACTGCACCGGCTGACCGGACAACGCGGTGTCGCTCTTGTAGTGCACCAGCGTATTCGCGTTCTGATTGCCGAACGGCTGGATGGGGACGCCCAATTCGCGGCAATAGTCCAGGGTGATGTGCCCCTGCGGGATGCGGGTCGCGCCGAGGTTGAAGAAGTGCCCGTCGGAGAACGTGCAGTGCTGGGTTTCGCCGTTGAGGTCGGTCTCGCTGGTGCCGTTGCGGATCGACCACACCCGGCCGCCCGGGCGCTGCCTGGCCTCCAGCACCGTGACGTCGTAGCCCGCCTTGCGTAGTTCATAGGCCGCACACAGCCCCGCCGGTCCGCCGCCGAGCACGACCACCGAGTTCTTGCCGGACGCCCGCCCGATCAGATCGCCCCGCGCGGGCGGGTCGAACCGCCGCGGCGCCTCGGCCGCGGCGGGCGCCAGGCCGAGCGTCGACAGTGCGCCGTAGGCCAGTCCCGCACCACCGGTCACGCCGAGGCCCTGTATCAAAGATCGCCTGGTGACAGTCAATTCGAGCTCCATCCGCCGAGATGTCCGTGCTGGGAAATATCGTCGGGCGGACGCGAGTCGAGGCCGCTACGTCGAGGCAACGATTCACCGATCGTCGAGTGGGAGCGCCGCGGCCGGTTTTTCCCACTCGCCGACGGACAACCGAAGCGCCGGCGCAATATCCGCGAAACGCGCCGCCGATAGCCTCACCGCACGAGTGTGTGCGGAGGTGTGGCTGATATGACTGCTCTGGCCGACGCCGTAGCGCGGTCCTTCTCGGCGGGTGAGCCGGAGCGCCCCGCGGTTTCGCCGCTGCGCGCCCTGGGGCGCAGGCAGCTGTCCGGCGCCGAACTGCTGGGTCAGTCGGTCGCCACGACGGCGCCGGCCGCGTCCATGGTGTTGCTGCCGGTCACCATGCTCAGCCACGAGACGTTGCTGCCCGGACTGCTCACGATCGCCGTCGCGACGGTGGTGACCACGCTGATCGCCGGCTGCGTCGCGCAATTCGCCCGGCGGCTGGCCGCGTCCGGCGGACTGTACACGTTCGTGTTCCAGGGGTTGGGCACCCGGGCGGCGCTGACCTGCGGCGTCGGCATGCTGGTGAAATACCTCGGGAGTGCGGCGCTGACCATGTACTTCGGCGGACAGTCGGCGCGCGCGGTCGCGGCACAGCTCGGCGTCCACCTGCACGGGTGGGGCGTGGCGGCAGGCTATCTGACGATCGCGCTGGCCATCGGCGGGGCACTCGTGCGGGGTGTGCGGTTCGCCGCGGTGGTGATCCTCGCGGTCGAGGCGTGCTCGCTGACCTTCATCGCCGGATTGATGCTGCTGTCCGGCGCACCGGGTGACGTACCGATCACCTCGGCGAGCACCGACGGACCCGGGGTGCTGCTCGTGGCCCTGTCGGCGCTGTTCGCGCTGGCCGGTTTCGAGAGCGCCACGTTCTTCGCGCCCGAGACCCGGCGGCCGCTGGTGACGGTGCCGCGCACCGTGCTGTTCACCCCGGTGCTGTGCGGCGCGCTGTTCATCTTCGCGGCCTGGGCGGCCTGGTCCGGGCGGGCCGGTGTGCTGGTCAACGCCTACCTGCACGGCACGGCGACCGGGGTGAGTCCGCTCGTGGTCGTCGCGCTCGACCTCGGCCTCACCTGTTCGTGGCTGGCGTCGTCGATGGCGTCGTCGAATGCCGCGTCCCGGCTGGTCTATTCGATGAGCCTGGAAGGCGTGCTGCCGCGGGCGTTCACCCGCGTGCACCGGCGCCTGCGCACCCCGCAGGTCGCGCTCGCGGCGATCGTGTTCGCCGTGGCCGCGGGCTCGCTGGTGTTCGTCGCACTCGACGGCGTGCCGAACGCGGCGAAGATGGTCGTGCGCACCGCACTCGCCGCCGCCTATGTCCTGGTCGCGGTGGCGTCGGTGCGGTTCCTGCGGCGAATACACGAAATACGTCCTCGGGACGCTTATTTCGCCCTGATCGGCAGCGCCGCGATCGTCGCGATGTTCGGCGCCCTGCTCGTATTCGGCACCCGGGAAAACATTCTCGCCTTCGCCGCGACCGCCGGCGCGGTGGCGGCGACAGGCCGGTTGTGGCACCGGTACTTACGCCACGCTCACCCCCGAACCCTCACCACCATAGGAGTTTTCGACAGCCCCGAATCGGCCGATGTCCTGCCCGGCGCGGGCGTTTTCGCGGTCAACGCGCGCGGCACCGTCGCCCTGGTCGGCACGCGACACACCGACGCCAGCGGGCCATGACCACCCAGCAGCGCCCCGGCGCGCCGAGCGGCCACGAACCGCGCGCCGTGCAGAAGGCCCTGGCCCTGCTCGAGGCGGTGGCCCGGCTCGGCTCCGGCGCCACCGCGAAAAGCATTGCCGCGTACACCGGTATCCCACCCGCCACCGCCTACCGGCTGCTGAACCTGTTGGTCGCCGACGGCTACCTGGTGCGCATCGAGGACCTGTCCGGCTTCGCCCTCGGCCGCCGCACCCGCGAACTCGCCGGCGCCGCACCGCCACCCGCGGACAACCGCCACGTCCTCGACGAGCTGCGCGCACAGATCCGCTTCGGCATCCACCTGGCCGCGTTCACCGGCAACCGAGTTCGCTTGATCGACAAGGACCCCGACCACGAACTCGGCGGCGAGCAGCTGCTCGGCACGCACCTGCACGCCTCGGCGATCGGCAAGCTCCTGCTCGCCGCGCATCCGGAGCTGGCCGCCGGTCCGCTGCGCAGAGTCACCGCGACGACCATCACCTCCGCCGCCCTGCTGACCGAGGAACTGCGCCGGATCGCCGCCACCAACGTGGCCACCGAGGTCGACGAGTGCCGGGTCGGCCGCAGCGCGCTCGCCGTGCCCGTACACGCCGCCGACGGCGCGCTGGTCGGCGCCTTGGCCGCGATCGGCACGACCGGTCGCCTCGCCGTCCACGACCCGGCCCTGCTCGACCTGCTGCGCGCCTGCGCCGCCCGGCTGACGCTCGTCGCGGCGTAATTGTCTGCCGTGGGCGAACACGGCCCTGATCAGCGGCGCGAGGTGTAAGACTCGTCGACATGGCAGCAGAAGAGGATGGCGTCGTAGTCGATCTCGATGCGCACCGTCGGGGCGAACCGCGCCGGGGCCGGGTCGAGGCACCCGAGCACCGCCCGGTCGCGCCGGTCTCGCCGCTGCTGCGTTCCGTCTACGGCGAGGTCCTGCGCGACGAACGCCAGGATCAGGACCGCACGCTGGCCGAGGTCGCGGCCGCGGTCGGCATGTCCAAGCAGTACCTGTCCGAGATCGAACGGGGACGCAAGGAAGCGTCCTCGGAGATGCTGCATTCGATCTGCGACGCGCTGGGCATGCCGGTCGAGTCGCTGCTGTTCCGCGGCGCCCGGCGACTGGGCGCGCTGCGGCAGCTGCGCCGCCGCCCGATCGCCGAGGCACGCGTCCACCTGCTGGCCGCTTAGGCGTCAGCGGTCGCGGGTGAAGATCAGCTTGTCGGCCAGGCCGTACTCCACGGCCTCCTGCGCGGTGAACACCCGATCTCGCGCGGTGTCCTTGCGCAGCTGTTCGACGCTCTGACCGGTGTGTTTGCTGAGGATGGCCTCGGTCTGCGCGCGAATCCGCATCACCTCCGCCGCCTGCAACGCCAGGTCCGAGATGGTGCCCTGCCCCTGCGCCGACGGCTGGTGCAGCAGCACCCGGGAGTGGTTCAGCACATAGCGCCGCCCTGGGGTGCCCGCCGACAGCAGCACCGCGGCCGCCGAGACCGCCTGACCCATGGCGTAGGTCTCGACCGGCGTGCGCATGAACTGCATGGTGTCGTAGATGGCCAGCATCGCCGTGTTCGAGCCGCCCGGCGAGTTGATGTAGAGGCTGATCTCGCGATCGGGCGACTCCGACTCGAGGTGCAGCAGTTGCGCCATCACGACATTCGCGACGCCGTCGTCGATCTCGGTGCCGAGGAAGATGATTCGGTCGTTGAGCAGCCTGCTGAACACGTCGAAGGAGCGCTCGCCGTTCGGGGTGCGTTCGATGACATGGGGAATCGTGTACTGGGACATGGTCACAACCCCGCTCGGTGTGCGTTGGTGAAGGGTGCGATCTGGGCGAAGCCGGCCGCGATCTCGTCCACGATGCCGTACTCGCGCGCCTGCTCCGGGGTGAACCAGCGGTCGCGGTCGCTGTCCGTGCGGATCTCCTCCAGCGAATGGCCGGTTTCCGCGGCGAGGATCTGCTCCGACTGGAGCTTCATGTACTCCAGGTTCTCCGCCTGGATGGCGATGTCCATGGCGGTGCCGCCGATGCCGGCCGACGGCTGATGCATCATGATCCGGCTGTGCGCCAGGCTGATTCGCTTGCCCTTGGTGCCGGAGGCGAGCAGCACCTGCCCCATGCTCGCGGCGAAACCGACGGCCACGGTGACCACGTCGTTGGGGATCAGCTTCATCGTGTCGTAGATGGCGAGCCCGGCGAGCACGGACCCGCCCGGCGAGTTGATGTAGATGACGATGTCGCGCTTGTTGTCCTCGCTGGCCAGCAGCACCAGTTCGGTGCAGGCCCGCTCGGCCATCGCGTCGTCGACCTCGCCGGTCAGTTGGATGGTCCGGTGGCGGAACAATCGATCGGCTAGTTGACCTCGGTAGTCCAGGTGCGATGTTTCGATCATGAGTCAGGTCTATCGCGTGTGCACGGGCACATGCCCCGGTGTCTGCCGACAGCAGACGCATCGACCGCGACCAGCTCCCGCACCTCATCCAGCTGCCGCTGACCGGTGCGGATACCGAGGTAGGTGCGCACCTGCGGCGCCATCTCGTAGAGTGCGCAAATGGTGGACGGTGTTGCGGCGGTGGTGCTGCGGGCGGCGCGGCCGGAGGATGCGGCGCGGGTCGCCGAGATCTGGTCCGCGGGGTGGGGCGACGCGCATCTGGGGAACGTGCCGGACGCGTTGATCGTGGCCCGTACCCGCGAATCCTTCGATACCCGTGCGGCGCAGTTCGTTTCGAATACCACTGTGGCGACGGTGGGCGATGCGATCGCCGGGTTCGTGATGGTGATCGACGACGAGGTGAATCAGGTCTACGTCGCCGCCGATCATCGTGGCGCCGGCATCGCCCCGATCCTGCTGGCGGCCGCCGAATCCCGCGTGCGGGACAACGGCCATCGGCGAGCGTGGCTGGCCGTCGTGCCGGGCAACGCGCGCGCCCGCAGGTTCTACGCGAACAACGGCTGGTCCGACGACGGCCCGTTCACGCTCGAAGCGCACGGCCCGGCGGGCACCATCGATGTGCCGTGCCACCGATACGTCAAGCGGGTCGACTAACGCACGCCGAGCACGAGCGGGAACTCCGGCCGCCCGCCGAGCAGGAACGCACCCGCCGTCTGGATCATCTGGTCGTGCGCCATGAGATGCGTTGTCATGGTGCTCATATCGCGCAACCAGACGTCGAGCGGGCTCGGCTTGTACACCGATTCGGTGCCGACCAGCTCGCACAGGCGGGCGATGATGCGCCGGCAGGCACGGTAGGAATGGGTCCGGGTCAGCAGGGTCTGGATCCGGATGTCCGCCGGGAGATCGGCAAACCGGTTCTCGTCCAACGCATCCCACAGCGTGCGCAGACTGTCGACCACCGCGCCGCGCGCGACGATGTACTCCATCTCGCACTCGCCCAGAATGTACTGCGCCCGATAGTTGTCCGCCCACTTCTGCCCGGTCGCCGCGATGACCTTGCCCCGCGCGAGCTCGCGGACGTAGTCCAGCGCGGCCCGCGTCGCGCCGAGCGGGATGCCGGGCATCACCCGGGCCAGGGTCTCGGGTTCGGCGAGTTTGCCGCTGCCGCTTCTGGGTTCGTAGAAATCGAAGCAGTGATGTTCGGGGATGAACAGGTCGTCGGCCGCGTAATCGTTGCTGCCGCTGCCGCGCAGGCCGGTGCTGTCCCAGGTGTCGAACACCTGGACCTGATCGCGGCGCATGAAGAACATCTTCGCGATCGGCGCACCGTCGGCCATCGCCGGTTCGTCGCCGTCGAAGATCAGCGCGCCGGCCACCACGAGATCGGCGTGGTTGATCGCGCTACCCAGATTCCAGCGACCGGTCAGCCGATAGCCGCCGTCGGTCCGCACCGCCCGGCCTGCCGGCGCGATCAGCCCGGCGGTGATCAGGTCGTGCGTCGGGATCAGCTCGGCGAGCGCCTGTTTGTCGAGGAACCCGGCATAGATGCCGGTCGCCGCCCCGATCATCGCGCACCACCCGGTGGCGGTGTCGCCGTAGGCCAGGGCCTCGAACACCTCCAGCTGTTCGAGCGAGGTCAACCCCGGCCCGCCGAGCTCGGCACTGAACCCCATCCCGTAGATACCCATGGCGCGCAGCCGCTCGACGATGTCACGCGGCAACTGCCGCGCCGCATCGATCTCCTGCCGTCGCGTAGCCAGCTCCGGCGCGAACGCACGCGCCGCCGCCAGCAGTTCGCCCGCCGCCGTCGATTCTCCGGTCACCATCGCCCCAATCAGGTCCAGCCACAATCGAATTCGCGCCACCGCCCGCATACCGAGGCTAGCTCGGCCACCGGCTCCGCGAACCAGGTTCCCGGCAATCGGCGCAGATCCATCCGACCGCAACGCCCTCGCCCGAGTATGGCCGGCCACCCGCACCCCGGCCAGGAAACGGACCGCTCACCGAACCGGCGATGTCCGCGATGTCCGCGAGTCCCTCCGTCGGGCGTAGGTGGGCGGTCCGGTTGGCTGGGTGGTCCTCTCGCTACCAGGAGTTCCACCCCCTGGCACAACCCGCTGACCAGCGCGAATGTTGTCCGCATGACAAACAATCTCACCGGCCGCGTCGCGGTCGTCACCGGAGCTTCCAGTGGGATCGGCGCGGCGACCGCGCAGCGGCTTGTGGCCGACGGGGCGAAGGTCGCGCTGCTGGGGCGGCGTAAGGATCGGCTCGAGGAATTGGCCGCGCGGATCGGGGGCGAGGTGCTCGTGGTGCCTGCCGACGTGGCCGTGCAGCAGTCGGTGCGGGATGCCGCGGCGGCCGTGCGGGCGGCGCTCGGTCCGGTCGATCTGGTCGTCGCCAACGCGGGCGTCATGCTCGGGGCGCCGTTCGAGTCGGCGCAGACCGACGAGTGGGAGCAGATGATCGGCGCCAACCTCAACGGATTGCTCTATACCGGAAGGGCTTTCATCGACGACCTGCTCGCCGCGGCGAGCAACGGCGAACGGGCCGACCTGGTGCACATCGGCTCGATCGGCGGGCACGTGCCGTTCCCCAACTACGGCGTCTACTGCGCGACCAAGGCCGCCGTCGCGCATCTCACCCGCACCCTGCGCACCGAGTTCGGCCCGCGCGGGGTTCGGGTGAAGACCATCGAACCCGGTTTCGTCAGCACCGAACTCGGCGCGGGCATGCTCGACGAGGACCAGAAGACCGTCCTCGCCGGCTGGCGCAGCGATATCGGCACCCTGGTCGCCGCGGACATCGCGGACGCGATCGCCTACGCGGTCACGGCGCCGAAGCGGGTGAACATCGCCGAAATGATCGTCGTACCAACACCGCAGGGCTGACCCGAAACGAAAAGCCCGCCGGCGCAACGCGCGTCGGCGGGCTTCCACGATCGGCCGGTACTACTTCTCGATGCCCTCGAAGTCGAACAGGCCGTTCCAGGCCAGCTCGGCCTTCTTGACCTTGTCCGAGCGGCCCGCGGCGGCCACGTAATCGAACATCGGGATGTCGACCATGTCCCGGATCAGCAACGCCTGCGCCTGGCCGACGATCTTGTACGACTCCTCCAGCGTCGGCGCCGCCAGCGCCGCGTTCAGCAGAGCGTCGAACTCCGGGTTGTCGTAGTTGACGTTGTTCCCCTCGGAGAAGCTGTAGTACTGCGAGGTGAGGAACTGCAACATGGTCGGGTAATCACCCTGCCAGCCGTAGCGGAACGCCTTGCCGATGGTCTTGGCGTTGATCGCGTCCCGGATGGTCTTGAACGTCGGGTACGGCGTGCCGACGGCCTCGATGCCGAGCGTGTTCTTGATGCTGTTCGCCGTGGCCTCGATCCAGCCCTGGTGACCGCCGTCGGAGTTGTAGGCGATCTCGTAGGTACCCGACCACGGGGAGATGGCGTTGGCCTGGGCCCACACCTTCTTGGCCTCCTCCGGGTTGTACTGCAACGCCTCGACGCCGGGCAGGTTCTCGTTGAACCCGGGCAGGGTGCGAGCGGTGAAGTCACGCGCGGGCAGCCGCAGGCCGTGGAAGATGTTCTGGCTGATCTGCTCTCGGTTGATCGCCATGGACAGCGCCCGGCGCCGCAGCAGGCCCTCCTGGCCGCCGAAGTGCGGCGCGTTGGTCTGGATGCCGATGGCCGCCTTGTACGCGATCGGCTTGGTGATCGCCCGATCGCCGAGGTCCTTCTTGTAGGTGGCCATCGCGCTGTCCGGAATGACGTCGAGGGTGTCCAGGTTGCCCGCCAGCAGATCGGCGTAGGCGGTCTCGAAGGTCTGGTACATCACGAACCGCAGACCCTTGTTCTTGGCCGGGCGCCCACCCTTGTAGTCCGGGTTGGCGACCAGGTCGATCTGCACATTGTGCTGCCACGCACCGTTTTTCGCGAACTTGTACGGGCCGTTGCCGATCGGGTTCTCGCCGAACGCCTTCATGTCCTTGAACGCGGCCTCGGGCAGCGGGTAGAACGGCGCGTAACCGAGCTCGGTCTCGAAGTCGATCGACGGCTGCTTCAACGCCACGGTGAAGGTGTGGTCGTCGACCACCTTCAACCCCGACATCGTCTGCACCTTGGCGTCTTTCGCCTGCACCTCGTCGAAGCCGGCGATCGGCGCGAAGACGTAGCTCTGCAACTGGGCGTTGCTGCCGAGGGCGCCGTAGTTCCAGGCGTCGACGAAGGACTTCGCGGTCACCGCCGAGCCGTCGGAGAACTTCCAGTCCGGCTTGATGGTGATCTTGTAGTTCTTCCGGTCCGTCGTCTCGATCTTCTGCGCGAGCTCGTCGTGCGCGACACCGTTGGCGTCGTAGTACTTCAGCCCCGAATACAGCCGGTCGACGACGCGTCCGCCCATGTTCTCGTTGGTATTGGTGGGCACCAACGGATTCTGCGGCTCGCCGGCATTGGTGGTGACGATGTCGGCATCGCCGCTGTCGTCCGACGAGCATGCGGTCAGCCCCAGGCTTGTGGCCATGAGCGCCGCCGCGAGCAGCGCACCAGCTCTTGTGAATCTCACGCGTTCTCCCGATTTCGAACAGATCATCGGGACACGCAGAGACACGAACCGTGCCCCACCCCGATCACCTTGGAATGTTCTCGGACAGTAACCATTCCGAGACCCGTTGTCATGGGATCCGCCGATGATCGGACCGGCCGCAGCTCACCGCGGCCGGTAGCCCGTTATGTCCGGCTCTCCAGGCTCTCCTTGACCTTGGCGATGGCGAAGCCCCACGCCTGGTCGAAGGTCGGTTTCGGCGGGACCGAGATCTCGTCGGGGTTGGTGACCACATCGAGGAGCACGGGCCTGCGTTCGGCGAAGGCCGCCGCCACCGCCTCGTCCAGATCCTCGGGATCGGTGACCCGCCGCGATTGCAGGCCCATCGCGGCGCCGACCGCGGCCAGGTCCGGGTTGTCCAGCACGGTGCCGAACTCGGGCAGGCCACCCTCTTCCTGCTCGAGTTTGACCATGCCGAGGCGTCCGTTGTTGAACACCACCAGTGTGACCGGCAGGTCGTAGGTGACCGCGGTGCGCAGGTCCCCCAGCAGCATCATCAACCCGCCGTCGCCGCAGAAGGCGACGACCTGGCGGTCCCGATCGAGGATCTGCGCGCCCAGCGCCTGCGGCATGGCGTTGGCCATGGATCCGAAGTTGTACGAGCCGAGCAGCCGGCGCGAGCCGCGCAGGCTGAGGAACCGGGACAGCCACACCGTGGACATGCCGGTGTCCGAGGTGAAGATCGCGTCGTCGGCGGCGTGCTTGTCCACCGCGGCGGCCACCGCTTCCGGGCGGATCAGCTGGTCCGGGTTGTCCAGGTGCCGGCGGATCCGGCCGAGGAGCTTGCGGTCGTGCTTGGGTTCGGCCAGCCGCTGCTGGAGCCCGGTCCAGCGCTGATACTCGGTCTGCGCCTTCTTCAGGTGCTTGTCGGACGATTTGGTATCCAGTTTGAGCAGCAGTTCACGCAGGGTGGGGCCGGTGTGGCCGACCAGCGCGACATCGACCGGGGTGCGGCGACCGATGTGGTCGAGCCGCGAGTCCAGCTGGATGACCGTCTTGCCGGTCGGATACCAATCGCGATACGGGAAGTCGGTGCCGACCATGAACAGCACGTCGCAGTCCTCGAGCGCCGAATTGGCGGCGGGGTTACCGATCAGACCGGTCTGCCCGACCGCATACGGATTGTCGTGTTCGAGGCCCTCTTTCGCCTTGATGGTGAGCACCATCGGCGCGGAGAGCTGTTCGGCCAGCCGCAGCACCTCGTCGCGGGCTTCCCGCGCGCCGATGCCGACGAGCAGGGTGACCTTGTCCGCCTTGTTCAGCGTCTCCGCGGCCTGCGCGATCTCGGTCGCGCCGGGCACCGTCGTCCGGTCGCGTGCGACGAACCGGGGGCGGACGTCGGTGTCCAGCTTCAGGCCACCGATGTCGCCCGGAATGGTCAGCACGGAGACGCCCTGGCGCGACACCGCCGCGTTCACCGCCTGTTCGAGCAGGCGGGGCAGCTGCGCGGCGCTGGTGACCGTCGCGGTGAACTCCGAGACATCCCGGAAGACCGCGTCGTTGTCGACCTCCTGGAAGTACTCGCTGCCCATCTCGGAGGTCGGTACCTGCCCGCAGATCGCCAGCACCGGGGCGTGGGATTTCTTGGCGTCGTAGAGACCGCCCAGCAGATGGATCGAACCGGGGCCGACGGTGCCCGCGCACACCCCGATGGTGCCGGTGAGCTGGGCTTGCGCACCGGCCGCGTAGGCGGCGACCTCTTCGTGTCGCACGCCGATCCATTCGATTCGATCCTCCCGGCGGATCGCGTCGGTGATGGGGTTGAGCGCGTCGCCGACCACACCCCAGACGTGGGTGACGCCTTCGTCCGCCAGCGCACTGACGATCATTTCCGCAACCGTGGTCATCCTCGACTCCTCCGCGTCATAGTCGGTTCTGCTGGGCGGCCGTGGTCATCGAGAAACTCGGCGGCCGGTGACCAGACCGACCAGGAACAACAGGATCACGGCACCGCCGATGCAGGTGAAGAAGCTGAACCAGAGCCCGCCGCCTTCGACGTCGACGCCGAGCAGCTTCAACAGGAAGCCGCCGAGTAGACCGCCGACAATGCCGACGACGATATTCAACAGAATGCCCTGCTGAGCATCCGTCTTCATGATCTTGCTGGCAATCCACCCGGCAAGGCCGCCGATGATGATCCACCCGATAATCCCGAGACCCAGCATGATGTCCTCCTGTTGGTCGTTCGCGCCCACTGGAAAGGCGCGCTGCGGCGGTCATACCCGCCCGCGCGCGGCCCAAGCAGCCCAGCGAGGTTCACCACATCGAAACTCGCTGTCCGTTTGCCCGGGCCGCCACCGGGTAGCCGCAGGGCATGACCGACTCCCGTCCCCGCGACAGAGTCCGTATTCCGCCTGCCGATCGGCCGGACGCTGTCGATTCCTGTGCCACCGTGTCGCGGATCCTGGTTGTCGTCCCGGTACGCAACGAGGAGCGGCTGCTGCCCGCCTGCCTGTCGGCACTGGCGCGCGCGGCCGGACGGGTCGACGTTCCGGTGCGGGTCCAGTTGGTGCTCGACGCGTGCACCGACGGTTCCGCCGACGTACCCCCGTCGAATGTCGCGGTGATGAAGGTCGACGAGCGCAATGTCGGCGCCGCCCGTGCGCTGGGTTTCGCCCACGCGGGCGCGAACTGCGCGGCCGAGACCTGGTTCGCCACAACGGATGCCGACTCGGAGGTCGACGAGCGGTGGCTGCGGGCCCAGCTCGAATACGCGCACGCGGGCAACGACGTGGTCGCCGGGATCGTCGGCGTGCGCAGCTGGGCCGATCACGCCGCCGGCACCCGGCAAAGATACGAGCAGGAATACCGCACCGGAGACGGCCACATCCACGGCGCGAACCTCGGCTTCCGGGCCGACGCGTACTGGCGAATCGGCGGCTTCCGGCACCTGCGCACCGGCGAGGACGTCGATCTGGTGTCCAGGATGGCGGCCGGCGGTGCGCGCCTCGCGTGGGCCGAGGACGTCCTGGTCACCACCTCCGCGCGCCGGGTCGGCCGCGCGCCCCAGGGGTTCGCTGCGCATTTGCGGCGACTGGAGAACGCCTATCGTGCCGAGAGCAGGAGCGCCTGATGCCGCCCACCGACATCCTGAATACCGCTCCCACCGCGACCGCGAGCGCGCTCCGGCGGCTCGCGGAGGCCGGACGTCTGCAGCTGCCCTATCCCGGATCCGGACGCACCCTCGACCGCTGGCGCTCGCTCGCCGATTTCGCCTTCGGCAATGTGGTGGTCGGGCGGATGGTGGAGGCGCACGCGGATGCCGAGGCGATTCTGGCGGAGCTCGGCGGCGGAGTCGTCGAGCGCGGTCAGCTCTGGGGCGTATGGGCCGCCGAGCCGCCGAAGCCGGTACTGCAGGCGCGATTCGAGGCCGGCCGGTGGACGCTGGACGGGCGCAAGGCGTGGTGCTCCGGAGCGACCATCTGCACGCATGCCCTGGTCACCGCGCGGGCCGGGGACGAGCGCCGGTTGTTCGCCGTCGATCTCGGTCAGCCTGCCGTTCGCCCGGTGCCCGGCACCTGGCATGCCGTGGGCATGGCGGAATCCGACTCCGGCGCGGTGGATTTCACCGACGCGGCCGCCGAGCCCGTCGGCGAGCCCGGCGCGTATCTGACGCGACCGGGGTTCTGGCACGGCGCGATCGGCGTCGCCGCCTGCTGGTACGGCGGCGCCTGCGCCGTCGCCCGCACCCTGCACGATCGCGCCACCGACGAACACGCCCTCGCGCATCTCGGTGCGGTCATGAGCGGATTGCACGCCGCCGCACTGTGTTTGACGGACGCCGCGCGCCAGATCGACGCCGACCCGGACGACCGGACCGGTGCCGCGCGATTGCGCGCCAGGGCCGTGCGGGCGGTGGTCGAGGACGCGGCGTCGGCGACCATCGATCGGGTCGGGCGCGCACTCGGCGCCGGACCGCTGTGCGCGGATGCCGAGCACGCGCGCCGCGTCGCCGACCTCACCGTCTATCTCCGCCAGAGTCATGCGGAGCGAGATCTGGCCGATCTTGGCCGTGACTACGCGGAAAAGGAGTTCTCATGGTTGCCGAACCACTGATCGACCTAGCCGCCCGCGGCACTCCGGAGCGCACCTGGACCCGGTGGCGCAACCGGCGACCGGAGTTATCCCTCACCGGCTGGCGGCGTTTGATCGTCGTCGCCCCGCATCCCGACGACGAGGTGCTCAGCGTCGGCGGCCTGATCGCGCTGGCCCGCGCGCACGGGCTGCCGGTCACGGTCGTCACGGTGACCGACGGTGAAGCCTCGCACCCGGGCTCCCCCACCTGTTCGCCCGCCGAACTGGCGACTCTGCGGGTGGCGGAATCTCGCCGTGCCGCAGCGGAATTAGGGGTCGAACCACCGATTCGGCTCGGCATCGGCGACGGCAAGGTGGCCGCCGACGAGGCGGCGGTGACCGAGGCGCTGTCCCGCATCCTCACCGAGTGCGGTCACGCGGGCGCGTGGTGCGCGACCACCTGGCGGCGGGACGGTCATCCCGATCACGAGGCGGTCGGCCGGGCCGCCGCCGCGGCCTGCGCGGGCACCGCGACCCGGCTACTGGAGTTCCCGGTGTGGATGTGGCACTGGGCAACTCCGGAACATCCGGTGGTCCCCGGCAGTCGCGCCCGGACGTTGACCTTGCCCGGCCCGGCGATCGACGCCAAGCTGCGGGCCATCGCGCAATTCCAGAGCCAGATCCTGCCCATGTCGGAGGATCCCGCCGACCAGCCGATCTTGCCGCCGCACGTGCTGGACCGGTTCACCGGCAACACAGAAACGTACTTCGTATGAGCGAAACCGGGCTCGCCACCGACTATTTCGACGACATGTACGCCCGCGATCCCGATCCGTGGGGCTTCACCACCCGCTGGTACGAGCGACGCAAACGCGCACTCACCATGGCCGCGCTGCCGAAGGCCCGCTACCACAACGCCTTCGAGCCCGGCTGTTCGATCGGCACCCTCTCCGCCGAACTCACCGAGCGCTGTGATCGCCTGGTCTGCACCGACATCGCCGCCCAGGCGCTCGAGTCGGCCGGCCGACGCATCGACCGGCTGCACGAATCCGAGCGCGGCGCAGTCGAATTCCGCCGCTGGGCGCTCGGCGAGCCCTGGCCCGACGAACATTTCGACCTGATCGTGCTCAGCGAGGTCTGCTACTACCTCGACTCGGTCAGCCTGCGCACCGCCTTCACCCACGCCGTCGACCACCTCGAGCCCAACGGCGCCCTGCTCTGCGTGCACTGGCGCCGCAAGGTCCCCGAATACCCGCTCTCCGGCGACCACGTGCACGCCATCGCCCGCACCACCCACGGCCTGTCCGCCCTGGCCGGCTACCACGACGAAGACCTCCTCCTCGACGTCTTCCTCGCCGGCGCCCCCGTCTCCGTCGCCACCACCGAACACATCGAATGAGTGGCCCACCACGCCGAACCGGCCCGGCAGGCACACACCACCGAACATCGGGACCATGGACGCGGTGTGCACAGCCTGCGCCGGGAACCGAGATTCGCCATCGGGCACTGGTCGTTCCTCGCGCGGACGCCGCACGGGAATCTGCTGTGGGATCCGCCCGCCTATATCGACGACGAGATCGTCGCCCTGGTCGGCGAACTCGGCGGCGTAGCGGTCATCGCCGCCAGCCATCCGCACATGTTCGCCGCCCAGGTGAGTTTGGAGCCACGCGTTCGATAAGGCGCCGGTGCTGGTGAATGCCGCGGACCGGGAATGGATTCCGCGGCCCCGACCCGGTACTCGACTTCTGGACGGGCCGCGCCGAGCCGTTGCCCGGCGTCGACCTCATCCAGCTCGGCGGCCACCTGCCCGGCAGTTCGGTCGCGCGCACCGCCGACGGCACCCTGCTCACCGGAGACACCATCACCGGCAGCCTCGCGCCCGGCTGGGTCACGTTCCAGCGCAACTTCCCCAAGCACATCCCGCTCTCAGCGGCCGTGGTGCGCCGGATCGTCGACGGGCTCGAACCGTACTCCTAAGACCGGCTTTACACCCTCGGCGGGCACACCATCGACCAGGACGCCGCGCAGGCCGTGCGCAGGTCAGCCGAGCGGCATATCCGCTGGTTCAGCGGCGAATTCGACCACCTGACCCGATCGCTACGCCATCGCGAAGCGCAGCAGCGCCTGCTTGTCCCCCTGCTTGATCTTGCCCTTGCGGTTCAGCACCTCCAGCTGCCAGGTGCTGCCGGACCGAAAGGCGCGGGCGACGGCGTTGGCGTTGTCCGCGCCGAGCAGCGACGGCCAGATGTCGGCGACCTGCTGGCTGCTGCCGCCGCTGGCGTCGTAGACCTTGAAGCTGATGTTGTTCGCCTTCTCGAACGAGCTCCCCTTCTTGAAGGCGGCCGCGACGAAGATAATGGCGTCGATACCGCCGGGGACGTCGGCGAAGGTCACATGAACCGTCTCGTCGTCACCGGCCGCGGCACCGGTCTGCTCGTCTCCGCTGTGCAGGACCGAGCCGTTGCCCAGCGGGTCGAGGGAGTCGAGGCCGGCGAAGCGGACCGGCTCGGCACCCTGCATGAGGATGGCGATCAGGTCCAGGTCGACGCCTTTCTTCCGGCGTGCCCAACCGAGTGCCCCGCCGCTGGTCCCCGCCGAAGGATCCCAGCTCACGCCGACACTCAGCTTGGTGACGCCGGCGAGATCCGCGGCGCCGTCTTCTTTCTTGAGCGTGATCATGGGTTCAGATTAGCGGGGCTTTCGTAACTCCAAGCGCCAGAAAGATTCTCGCCGATGACCGCGGCGGGGTAGCGAAACATATTGATAGCTAACAGCTCTCGCCGCCGGTCAAGCGGTGGACGTCGCCTTCGCCAGCAGCCGGTGCAGCTGCCGCTGCTCGCGCGCGGACAGCCGGCGCAAGGGCAGATGCTGGGTCATCGCCTCGACCAATTGCTCACGTTGCGCCGCCCCGGCGGCGGTGAGGGCAACCACTTTCACCCGCTTGTCGTCCGGACCGGGTAGTCGCTCGACCGTGCCGCGTTTCTCCAGCTTGTCGATGATGAAGGTGACCGTCGACGGGTCGCTGCAGGTGCGCCGGGCCAGTTCGGACATCGACGGCAGCGCGGCCGCGGGATCGAGGTGCCAGAGCACATTCGCGGAGGGCACGGTGAGATCCAGCTCGCGCAGGACGCTCACCAATGCGGCGTCCAGCTGGTCGGATACCGTGCGGAGCTCGGCGAGCAGGCGATAACCCAGGTCCGCTTCAGGCAGGTCCGCTGTCACGGACCACAGTGTAGCCAGCTACTTGAAGTCTCCTATGAAGTTACTTTGACACTCAAATTTCGACGAGGTGATTTCGGCGGGCGCACGGTCCGGCCGAGGGCCCCAGATCAGCTGCCGCTTCGGCGTGCCGCGGTCCGGCCGGACCAATCACCTTGGCCGACTGGCTATTTACAAACAGGGCCGGGGCGCGGTTCGGTGGGGCATGGGTGATCCGCTGAACGAACAGGACCTCGCGGCGCAGGCGCTGGCCTTGGTGCACCGGGCGGCGGGGCCGTACCTGGAGAGCCTGCCCGAGCGGGTGGTCCGCGACGCCGCCGCCGACCCGCTCATCGATGAGCTCGGCGGGCCACTGCCGGAGCAGGGCGGGGGCGCGCTGGCCGCGATCGAGGAGTTGCTCGCGGTCGGGACGCGGGCGTCCGTGCACTCCACCGGACCGCGCTTCTTCCATCTCGTGGTCGGCGGGGCGACCCCCGCGGCGATGGCCGGCGACTGGGCGACCGCGCTGCTGGACCAGAACGCCGGACTGTGGGTCACCTCGCCGCTCGCGTCGCGCGTCGAGACCGTCGTGCTCGGGTGGTTGAAGGATCTGTTCGGGCTGCCGCGGGACTTCGGCGGAGTGCTCACGCCCAGTGCCACTTTCGCGAATCTGACCGGATTGGCGGCGGCGCGCTACTGGTGGGCCGATCGGCACGGAGTGGACGTGGTCGCCCAGGGGCTGCTGGGGCTGCCGCAGATGCCGGTGCTGACCAGCGGATACGTTCACGCCAGCACACGTAAGGCATTGCAGGTCATCGGCTGTGGCCGAGATACCCTGCGCACCTATGTCCGTGACGAGACCGGACGGATCGATCTGGTCGCGCTGGAGCGGGCGCTGATCGAACTCGACGGTGCGCCGGCGGTGATCGTCGGCAACCTCGGCGAGGTGAACGCCGGTGATTCCGACCCGATTCATGAGCTGGCCGATCTGGCCGAGCAGTACCGCGCCTGGCTGCACGTCGACGGCGCGTTCGGCCTGTTCGCGGCGATCTCGCCACGCACCGCGCATCTCGCCCGTGGGGTCGAACGCGCCGATTCGATTACCGCCGATGGGCACAAGTGGCTGAATGTCCCGCAGGAGAGCGGGTTTTCGTTCGTCAAGGACAGCTCGATCCTCGGCAAGACCTTCGGCGGCTGGGGCGCCGCCTATCTGCCCACCCTCGATGACGAACAGCTCAGCTACAACATGCACGGCCCCGAATCCTCCCGGCGCGCAAGGGCCTTCCCCATCTGGGCGACTTTGCGCGCATACGGTCGTGCGGGCTACCGGGATATGGTGGAGCGCCACCTCGACGTGGCCGCCCACCTGGGCCGAATCGTCGACGAGGCGCCCGACTTCGAACTACTCGCCCCGGTCCAGTTGTGCGTCACCTGTTTCCGCTACCGCCCGCCAGGCGTCCCGGACTCCGACCTGGACTCCCTCAACGCCCGCCTCGGCGCGGCCATCCTCGAAGACGGCCGCGTCTACGTCGGCACCACCACCTATCGAGGCGTGACCGCACTCCGTCCCACCTTCGTGAATTGGCGCATCACCGCCCCCGAGGCGGACCTGCTCGTCCAGGTCATCCGGGAGCTCGGGCCGCGACTCTAGACCAGGAACTGAAGCGTCGAACGTTCGCCGCGGGTCAGGGCCTCGGTGTGCGCGGCAACGTTCACCGCATCGCTCAAGGTCGCGCCCGCATCCAATTTCGCCACCACCCTGGCCTCGGCTTCCTTGGTGGCCGCGGCGGCATCGAGCAACGCCTCGACCCGCTCGGGCTCGATCACGATGATTCCCTCCTCGTCGGCGAGAATCACGTCCCCCGGCGACACCGGAACACCACCGCAGGTCACCGGAATCTGTAGCTCACCGAGCTGAGCGGTGGTACCCGCCATCGGAGTGATGAACCGGCTGTAGATCGGCAGCTCGCAGCCCCGGACATACGAGATATCCCGGTATCCCCCGTCGATGATGATTCCGCCGAGCCCCCGCGCCAGCGCCCCACGCGCGAATAGCTCGCCGGCGAAAGCGATCTCACGCCCGCCCCCGTCCACAACGATCACCTCCCCCGGCGACGCGGACTCGATCGCCCGCAGCACCCCGAAGAAGTCGCCCCGACACTGCACAGTGAACGCGGTCCCCGCGATCCGCACCGCCGCCGACCGTGCCCGAATCCCGCTGTCCAACACTCGAATCGACTTATCCGCGTCACAGATAGCAGTCGTATCGACGGAGTCGAACTTCGCGACAACCTCATCAGCCAGCATCGGCGCCATCCTCTTCACAGGCTCGGAGTATGCGGTCGGCTCGACCTTACTTCCCAGCCCGGCTCCCGCCCCGGCCTACCGGAACTACAGCGGGTCTTGAATATTGAAGGTGTAGACCTCGCCGTCGTACCAGAACAGCGCCGCCATCGACGCCTCGGGCGGATCCACCCGGCAATACTCGAGACCGGTCAGCGGAATCGATGTCTTCCCCAGGCACCGCACCTCTCGCGACTTCGGAATCGGCCCTTTCAGCTCGAATCGCTTGCCGGACACCGCGATCGTGGACGGCCCGTGCCAATACCAGTCCGGCTTGCCGAACAACCACCAGTAATAGCCGAAGACGACCGAGACCACCAGAACGACAGCGGCCAGCACAATCGCGACCACCTTTTTCCGCCTAGCAGTCATCTCTCATCCTTCACCTGGATACGTCATATGCGCGAACAGATAGTCGATGGGGACGTTCGACGAATCATACTTCGGCAGCCACCATGGTTCGTGCCGGCGATTGCTCGTGTGCATGTCGACCACGTCGCCCCACACCCGAGTTCCGTCGGGCATGGTGATCCAATCCTTGCCGACATATACGGCGACGTGATCCATGCGCCCGTCCGGCGTTTCGCCGTCGCCGTGATCGTAGAAGATCAGATCGCCCGGCTGGAGCCCCAGCTTGGACGGAAGGTTGGGATCCGGCGCGGTGTCGACGCTGTCCCGGCGGAACCCGCCCGACAGCTTCCCCCTCGGCCCGCCCTTCGACCCGTCGTTGGTGAGCAGGAATCGCAATAACGCGGGCGCATATGTCCAGGTTCGGGAATCTTCCCAATCCCGGCCGAATACATTCTCGTCGTATGCCGAGAACCACGCGTTCGGGTCGTTGTCGTTCGGGTCGTTGAAGGTGTCCCTGGACATGATCTGCGAGAAACCGCCCGCCGCCAATACCTGCGAGGCGAAATTCGCACAGTCGCTCTGCGAATCGGAGTCGTAGAACGGGTATTCGGGGTTCGGATTCATCACGTACGCTTCGGCATAATCCACGGCGGCCTGCCGCGAGGACGATAAACCGTCACGCACGAAGGTCCGGGCCGGTAGTAATGAACCGAGACCCGTCCTCGACCCGCGAGCCAACGGCGCCAGGAACGCGGCGGCACCGGTAAGGAGGAGCAGCGGGATCTTCCCGCCGGAACCTGTTCCGCCGGAATCACTTCCGCCGACCGGAACGGGTGGCGACGGCGGCACCGAGGCCACGGGCGCCGGTTCGGCGGGTACCGACGCGACCGTCTGCGGCCGCCGCGGCGCCTCGACCGGCCGGAGCGGCGGCTCATCGGGGACGGATCCCGGTGCTGGAGTCACCTGCGGTGGGCTACCGGGCAGGACGGGCGTCTGCGCGCCCGGCGCCGCGACGATGGGGGCGCCGCTGCCGGGCGGCACCGGCGGCGGTATCAACGCTCCGGCCTGGCTTCCGCCGCCGTCAGCGCTCGGAGGTTGGCCCGGCAGAGCCGGTTCCGGCAATGCCGGAGGGGTGGTGGGCGGACCCGGCGGCGGTGCCGGCGGGAGTGAGGGGGTGTCGACGCAGGGCCAGCCGGGGTGCATCTGCTGCCATTCCGCACACGGGACCGCGGACGCGGACGGTGTTGCGAAGGAAGCGAATCCGACGCCGATACCCGCCGCACCTGCCGCGACCGCGGCCACCGCGAGCCGAGCGGACGTGGTCCGGCGGTTCATCGGCCGCTCCGGCGCGCCTTTATCTGCGCGTAGACGGTGTCGAGGCCCCACCAGGTGAGGCGACCCGCGATGGACATGTAGAGGAAGAACGCCAGATAGACCAGGATCGCGCCGTAGTCGTCGGCCCAGCTCGGCATCCGGTCCAGGTGGGCGAACGCGGCGATGAGCAGGAACAGCCCGGCCAGCAGCGCAACGGGTGCCAGCGGGGCATTGTTCGGTTCGGCGGCGGTGCGGTCACCGGTCATGACTGGTGTTCTCCTTAACGCGTTGCGCTGGTGCGGGTTAGAGCCAGATGGGGTCGCCGTAGGCGGTGGTGGTGTTGTCCGCGGTAGGGGTCGACATGGTCGCGGTGGCGAACGAGCGCAGCGAGACCGGGCCCATGCAGGCGTCGACCTTCACCTCGACCTGATCCATCGCGATCGACGCGCGCCCGGAGGCCAGGGCCTTCTTGCCGAATTGGACGGTCGCGATCGACCCTGGCTTCAAGGTGGTCGAAACATTCGGCGAGACAGAGGCATTCACGCCGAGGCTGACGCTGGGCGGGTAGGAGATGTTCAATGAAGCGTTGGGACCGAACGATGCTCCGAGACTGGTGGTCAGGCCGCTGGAAACGTCGATCTGGCAACCGATTTGGTAGCCGAAGCTGACCACCGCGGCGTTGACCGGCTGAGCCCCCTTGCCGGTGACCTCGGCGATCGCTTTCAACGACACGAACCCTTCGCGGGTGAACATCGTCGCGGCCAGGTTCGGGTAGCGGTCCAGGGTCTCCGAGGTCTTGGTGACCGTCAACGTCCAGCCGTCATCGGTGTCGACCACCCGCGACTTGTCCGCGACCACGTCGGCCGACGCAATACCCTGCCCGGAGGCTAGCAATCCTGCCGTTATCGAGCCTGTGCACAGCACCGCAGCGACACCGCCGCGCTTGAACGCAACCCTTCCCATCGATTTCATCCTTGTCACGTCGAGTTCCAGCCCGAATCCAGGCAGAGGTGGCGTTCTCCCCTGCGCTAAGGAAAACCCATTCAGCTAACCTTTGGCAACATCAAGTTTGCGACGAAGCGGCCGCGTGATCACCCGTTTACCGACTGGACACCCGATCAGCCCCGGCCGGAGGGGGTTGTCGAGGATTCAACAATCGAATTGTGGTTTCCGTCACGGCGCGGCCGTTATCACCCGATGCCCGCCGCTATCCGGCCGCGCCGCCATCCCCGCTCCGTGGCGGGTGCTGGCGATCTCGGGCGGTTCCGAGGTGGTCTACCATCGTCGATGATCGCCAAATCTGTTGCCGCTGAGTCGATCTAGCGAGGGGGCCATTCTTTCCGCAGAGAGCTACTCGCCGGGTCTCGCGCACCGATGCCGACAGTAGGTCGCGCGAGCGAGAAGGCGGCGCAGAGCTAGGGGCCGCCTTGGGGAGAATTCGAGCTTTATTGCCGAGTCGGCGGCTTCGGCGAGAGTGATCAGGGCTTTGGGGGGGGCGAGAGGACGCCTACGACATCCGGGGAGTGGGCCTCTGCGGAGTCCGCCTGGCCCTGCGGCGAGGACGGGTCAGGGAAAGAGAGCCGGGGTAACGAGATCGCTGACCAGGAATGCGGTGCTGGTACGGCTCGCTTTGGCGACTCCGCCGTGGTGGTTCCTGACTAGCCGATGCTGTGAACGCACCGGTCGTAGTGGGGGGTGAGCCGATCAGCGAGGGTTGCCGGCAATGGGGACTCGAATGCGCTCGGCCTGGGCTCGGGATGCGGGTGAGTCGGCGCTGTGGGCGGCGGATTGCGGTATCGCGGGCGGTATTTCGGGTGTCGGGGCCGGTTGGTAGTCGACGAGGGTCGCGGTACCCCAGACGTACGGGTCCGCTTGAGGACTGCCGAAAGGTGACCAGGCCAGGCGGGTTTGGCCGGTCTTGTCGGCGGTGTCGGAGTCGTAGACCAGGATGTTCATCGCGAACTTGGCGGGGTCGACCGGTGCGGGCAGTTCGTTGAGCGGGATTTTCACCTCGACCGAGTAGCCGTGGTATGGCTCGGAAACGACTGCCGCCACTCGCATTCCGGGTAGCGTCGCGCCCTGATGATTGTCGGCGTCGCGCTCGGCCGCCGGGCCGGGTTGTGCCGTGTACGGCAGGATACCGGTTTTGAAAGTTGTCGAGGTGTCGTCGGAGTCGCCGCGGGGATCGATGGCGATTTCGACCGAGTCTGTGCGCCAATGCCTTTTGATGTCGTCGGCGGTCAGTTCCGCTCCCTTGCGGTCGTCGGCCACGGTGACCAGCACGTAGAGGTCATCCTCGTGCCTGGACAATTTCGCGGATGCCGAGCAGGTACCGCCGCCCTGCCACATCGCCAGTGCCAGTTCAGGTCCCGGGTACTCCCCCGGCCCCTCGACACCGTTCAGCATCGGCGCTGTCGCAACGGCGGGGATGGTGGTTTCCGGCCTCGGTGGATAGTCCGGCTGAACTCGGTTGGCCAGCCACGGTATTCCGGTTCGATCGGCCCAATCGGCGAACTCCGCGTACAGCGGTTTCAGCTCGGTTTGCCGCTGCACCGGCACCTCGACGAAGCGTCCGTCGTCCGCCAGCACGGTGAACCAATCGGAGCCGAGCTGCTGCGGGTCCGTCGGCTCGTGCGCGGGCTTCGCGGCGAAACCCTGTGTGAGGTATAGGCGAGCCGCGTCACGCTCGACCTGCGCCCAGCTCGCGTTGTGCTCGCGCGACGGAGTACCGGACCACACGCCGATCACCGGCAAACCCGAACGAGGGTCGGTGTGCGGTTGCCCCGGCGCGTCCGGCCCCAGCAGCGTGTCGAAACCGTAGTTCTGCGCCAGCAGTCGAGTGGGATGCCACGGCGCGAGCGCCTCGTCAACGATCTGCTCGGGGAAAGCGTTCGGGTCGCCGGCCAGCCGAAACGCCTCGATCCCGAGCCGCGCCGAAAGTTGATGCCCGCCATGCTGATTGAACGGCCGAGGATCCATCACCACGATGGTGTGCGGCGTGGTCCTGCGCACCAGCCGGACCAATCTCACCAAGGTGTCCCGCTCGTCCCAGATCCGCCCGGTCAACGGCGCCGAGAGCGTGTACCAGAAGTCCGGCTTATCCAGGTAGTAGATGTTCTCGATCCCCACGAGCGCAGTGGCTTTACGCTCCTCGGTCTCCCGAATCAGCCCCAACGCGGGCCCTTCCTCCAGCCCGACAGCGTTCCCACCACCCTCCCCCCGCGTAATCGTCACAACCCCCGTAGTCCACCCCAGATTCTCGCGCCATTGCCCAAAGGTGGACAGATTGCTGGATTCATCGTCCGGATGCGCCCCGATAAACAACACATCGGTATGCGCCCGATCCCCCGCAGCACTCTCCGGCTTGCCGTCCGAACCACACCCCGCAACCAGCCAAGGCACAACCAACACCGAACCAAGAACGGTACGACGACTCAGTTTGCCCCCACCCGCCTCCACCATCCACTACCTCCAGTCGCCCTCCTCACCGTCACGTCGAATCACAACACATCGCCAGTCAGAGGCCGCACCCACCGTGCCCCGTCGCGTCCGCCTATACGAGGCCTCCGCTTTGCCGATGGACCGCTGCGGTCAGGGCAGTCGATCGAGGAACTCGCGGACCTTGCCGGCTTCATTGCTTCCCCTGGTCGACAGACGTAGCAACTGGAAGCCGTAGACACGGCAGATCTCGTCTTTCAACGCGTCGCGGGCAAGCTGCACCGGGTTTGCTTCGTGGGTGCTGTAGCCGTCCACTTCGATGCCGGCCAGGTTCGCGTTGGTGATTCGGTTGTAGACGACGAAGTCGAATGATGATCGGCGCCGGGCGAATGCGCGGTGTGGATCATCGAGGCGATCCAGGCTGAGTGGAAACACGTTTCGCAACAGGACCTGCTGATGGACCCCGAGGTGACCGTAGCGAGGTTCGTCGAGCACCCCCTCCAACATGGTGAGAGCGATGTCCTCGGAATGCCAGCCTGTGCGCCCCCAGCCGATATGCGGGTGGGTGCGTAGCCGCTCCGCGTACTCGGTGTACAGCAGGTCGAAGATCGACACCACATCGCTGTCGACAATCGCGTGATTCGGGTCTCGGTACCGGATATAGCCGATCAGATCGCGCAGATGCCGACTTTTCGGCAGCTCGGATGGATGTGTGACCAGGACGAACATCCGCATCGCCCGCGAGACGGCCACATTGATCAACTTGGGATCGTCGGCGAACTGCAACGCGGCCTGGCTGCTGAGGGTGTTGTCGAGGACCGTGGTCATGACGACCGCATGCTTCTCCCGCCCTTGGAATTTGTGCACGGTGTCGGATTCGATGGACTCGATCAGCGCGTCGGTCACCCGGTCAGCCTGTCGGCGATAGGGCGTGGTGACGCCGACTTCGTGCGGCGGGATATCGGCGGAAACCCACGGCAGGACCTCGTTCTGAATCACATCGATCTCGCGCTGATTGCTGCGGCCGTTCGACCTTGGATCGTCGTCGCGGTAACCGCGCAGCATGTGATTACCCGGGGCAGTCCGCACCACCGTCATCGGCGCGAACCCCGGCGTACTACGCGTATACGGAATCAGTTTGCCGCCGTAGAACTTCCGGTTACAGAACTCGATGATGTCCGGATCGCACCGATAATGCTCGCGCAGCATCACCCGAGGTGCCTGATCGTTGAACCGCTCGATGATCGAGGACAGAACGCTGCGCCGATATTCGAAGACCGGGTCGGGTGCGGGCGGAGCCGCGGCGAGGTCCGTCGTGACCGGCGGGAGCTGCTCCAGATCGCCGACCACGATGAGGTTTCGCGCGCAGGCCAGAACCGGACTTACCGTCACCAGATCCACCTGCGATGCCTCGTCGATGATCAGGTAGTCGAGCAGAACCGATCGTCCAATGCTGTTCTGGAGCGAATGACAGGTGCTCAGGATCAAAGGATAGTCATGGGTGAACTGCCCGAACTGCTGCTTGTACTGCTGCGTGTACATCGTGCGAGGCAACGAGCCATATCGTGTGCGCAGCGCGTCTCGGAGCAATTGCTGGGAAAGCGCCTCCTGTTCGGCCACCAGCGCGGCGAACTTCTTGTTCTCCAGAGTCTTGTTCAATCGCTGGAGCTTCCCGTCGAGCTCAGCGATCTTCTTTTCGTAGTACAGGCGCTGAATGCGCAGCACCACGTCGGTGTCGCCGGCATCGACCCCACGCAGCGCCCGGTATTTGAAGTACCGGTTCATCGTGTCGACCAGTCGGCCCCAGCCGGTGTCGCGGATCCACTGGGGATCGGTGTCGGCGATGAAGTCGAGCAGTTTGCCGGCACTGTAGCGGCGCAACAGCGGCAGGTCGCCAGGCACCTCGTTACGGTCGAAGTACGCCTGGAAATGCTGTTGTCCAGCCGAAAGGCGTGCAACTGCTGGCGCACCTGAGCACGCCGGCGATCCTCTTCCAGCAGTGTCGCCAGTCGCCGGTTCACCTTGCCCAGTTCGTCAGCGGTCGCCGTGGTGGTGGGGGCACCCGCGCGCAGCAGGGCATCGACCTCGGCGTTGCGTCTCGGCTGGCCGGCGAAGAACTCGTCGCGCTTGTCGCGGCGCCCCAGATTGGCCGCCACCATCCCGAAGCCTTCCCTGGTCAGCTTCTCGAAAACATTGTCGACGGCGGAGTTGCTGAACGACACCACCCCTACCGTCGCGCCGGGGCGGCAGATCACCGAGGCGATGATGTTGAGGATCGTCTGCGTCTTCCCGGTTCCAGGTGGGCCGTCGATCACCGAGATCGGATATCGCAACGCGTTGAGTACCGCCGCACTCTGGCTGATGTTCGTGCGAAACGGGTACACCGGCAGCGGCGTCTCGTCGTCCGGCCGAACCTCGATCGGCGCCCGCTCGAGTATCAGGGATAGTGCGCTTGCGGGATGAATGAAGCTCAGGCCCTGGTGGTTACGGAGAAGGACACCGGAGTCGCCGGTCAGCCTCTCCGCCACTGTGCGCCAGTACGTCAGCACATCTCGCGCGCTGGGGGTGACCGCGGCATTCGGCAGCACCGCCACTCGATCCGCGCTGTAGACCTTCCATCCGCCATTGGTGGTCAGCACATGCCACCACGAGCCGACGTCCGGCGACCCGGTGAACACGTACGCCTCGGCCGCGTTGGTCGCAGATCCGTCCACGAGCAAAACCGCGTTCGCGCTCAAAGGCACTGGCGCAGAACCCTGGAGAATCGTCACTCGATCCCACCCGAACGAGTAGGCCTTCGCCCCGCCGAACCACACCCGGACTCGCGTCGGCTCTGGTTCGAATCGCGTGACCTCCAGCGTCTTGTCCTGCGATACCCAGTCCTCCTTCCGCCGGATGATCACCGCAAAACCCCGTGGATCGATCATTGAATCCCCCTCACCGTCGATGTCGGCGCAAGCAGCCTACAGTCCGCGATTTTCCCCGTCTTCCATTGCGGCACTTTAAATTTGGGACAACCCGCGCTGGTCGTATCAGTTGCTGGGACCACGCCCGATCTCGTTGACTGCTACACCTGCCCCGGCTATGGCTTGCGGCGCCAGCGGATGCATGTGATCGAGCGGGAACGAAAAAGGCCCGGTCCGTGTGGACCGGGCCTTGGCGGTGGAGCTGCCGGGAATCGAACCCGGGTCCTCTGCCGCGTCTCCAGGGCTTCTCCGTGTGCAGTTCGCTGTGTCTCTACTTGGATCTCTGGGTCTCGCGAACAAGCTCAGATGACGATCCCAGTCGCTGTTTGATTTTCCGTCCTGGTCCGCGACCGGCCAGGGCGGTAAGTCTCTCTAGCTGATGCCAGGATCCGGGTCGAGAGACGAACCCGGGCTGACAGACTTGCTCTGCTACTTAGGCAGCGAGAGCGAAGTCGCGCTGATTGGAATCGGCGCTTAATTGGTTGCAATGACGCTTACGGTGGTCTCTTGCCTGCACCGACACGCTTCCCCTGAATCTACGTACAAAGTCGAAACCGTTCAGCCCCGTACGTCCCGGCACCTTGCCGGGCTGTTCATGTTAACACCGGCCACAGCCCGGTTCTTCCCATTATCCGCCGGGTGTCCTCACGCTGCGGCGATGAGCGCGACGGAGACGAGGGCGAGCACCATGCCGACCTGTTGCTGCCTGCCCACCCGCTCGCCGAGCAGCACCATGGCGAGCAGGACGGTGGCGGCGGGATACAGCGACCCGATGACGCTGACCAGGGACAGCAGCGATCCGTGGAAGGCGTGCAGCAGCGCGATGTTGGCGACGACGTCGAGCGCGCCGATGTAGCAGGCCAGCCGCAACGGCTCACCGCGCAGCCGCTTGAACTGCCTGGCCGACAAGGCGGTCACCCACACCACCCCGGTGGCGGCGGCCCGCTGGGCGAGCAACGGCCACAGGCCGGACGACGCGGCGGTCTCGTGCAGGAAGACGAACATGAATCCGAAGGCGAGACCGGAGCCGACGGTCAGCAGCGCGACCTTCTTGGTGAACCGCAGCTCGCGCCCACCGGTGATCTCCTCGGTGACCGCGTCCGGCGATTCCCGGCTGACCAGCAGCACGGCGACCAACGCGAACGCGATCCCGATGAACGCGAGCAACCCGGGCCGTTCCCCGATCACCAGCCCGACCAGCACGGGCACACCCGCGACCAGCACCGCGGTCAGCGGCGACACCACGGCCATCGGACCGCTGGCGAGCGCGGCATAGAACCACCAGACCGCGACACCGCTGGCCACACCGGCAGCCAGACCCCAGCCGATAGACGCCGCGTCCGGGGTCCCGTCGACGAACGGCAGGAGCAGCAGCACGAGCAGGACCGAGAACGGATACGAGTAGATGACGACCCGTAGCGCGGTCACCTTTCGGGCAGCGACTCCGCCGTAGAAGTCGCTCACGCCGTAGCCGAGGGCGGCTACCAGCGCCAAGAGGACGGCGGTCAGCGCATGCCTTTGATACGCCGGCCTAGCTCGCGGGTGACTTCACGCTCGGCGTCACGCTTGGCCAGATCCTGACGCTTGTCGTAGTCCTGCTTGCCCTTGGCGAGGGCCAGTTCGACCTTGACCTTGCCGTCGGAGAAGTACATGGACAGCGGGACCAGCGTCTGGTTGCCCTCGCGCGACTTGCCGACCAGGCGGTCGATCTCGCGCTTGTGCAGCAACAGTTTCCGGACGCGCCGCGGCGAGTGGTTGGTCCAGGTGCCGTGGCTGAACTCCGGGATGTGCAGCCCACGCAGCCACACCTCACCGTTGTCGACCGTCGCGAACGCGTCCACCAGCGAGGCCTTGCCCTCACGCAGGCTCTTGACCTCGGTGCCGACCAGCGCGATCCCGGCCTCGTAGACGTCCAGGATCGTGTAGTTGTGCCGCGCCCGGCGGTTGGTCGCGATGACCTTGCGCCCCTGTTCCTTCATAACGATCAACCTTAAGTGACGCGGCAACCGGATTATTCCCAGGTCGAGCGCGGCACGGACGGAACTAGCCGCCGGGGTGCAGGACGACCCAGAGGGTGAGCAGCGCAATGAAGGCGAGAACGAGCAATACCGTGGAGAACCGGGGCCTGCCCGGCCGGGGCGGTGGGCGGTGCCGCAACCACACACTCTCTACGGTCGGGTCGATCCCCCGGCGGGTGTTCGGCGGCGCGTCCGGAACCTCGGAGTTGGGAGAACTGCCGGACGAGTCGCCCCCATCGTCCGGGCCATCACCGGTAGCCATAGCCAGCACGGTAGCCCGCTCGGCCGCGACGCGCCGCGATTGCCGCGCGCCGCAACAGAGTTGGTACTCAGGCGAGACGGCGGGCGAAGGCCTGGGTGGCGGCGGAGGTCGCGAGGTCGACGGTGAACACGCGCAGGTCGACGGCGGTCGGGGTGAGATCCAGCACCATGAAACCGAGCTCGTGGTAGTTCTCGAACAGCGCGGGGTGCCCGGCGCGCGGCGTGACGGCGGGCTCGGCGCCGACGGTCTTGGCCGCGGCGCCGGAGATGATCTGGCGGGTGCTCTTGGATTCGACGGTCGGTTCGAGCACCTGGAGCGAATGATCGTGCCCGGAGAACAGGAACTGACACGCGCCCGCGACATGGTCCTCGATGAACCGCTTGACGTGGATGCCGTTGATCGGCTCGATGGGCAGGCCCTCGTAGTGTCCGGCGTCGCCGTGCGGGCCGTTATTGAGGTACGGGTGGTGCGTGCAGGCGATCTTCCAGGTGGCGCGGGAACCGGCGATGGCCTGATCGAGCCAGGCGCGCTGCTCGTTCATGAACGGGCCGTCGACCGCCCAGTACGGGGACAGGATCGGCGGGATGTAGGCGGCGAGCGGGTTGAGGTCGAGGACGAAGAACTCGACTACCGGGTTCTGCTCGGGCACCCGCACGGAGTAGTACCGGCTAGGCATCCACCAGCGCGGCGAGTTCGCGTGGTACTCGACCTCGTGGTTGCCGCGCGCCAGCCAGCCGCCGTCGCCGGGCAGCACCGAACTCGTGTCGTGGTTGCCGAGCACCATCAACCACGGGAAATCCATTCCGGCGTTGGGGTTTTCGAACTTCGCGTCGAACTGGGGATCGGTGCCGCTGTTCGGACCGGATTCGTAGATGTTGTCGCCGAGGCCGACGGCGAGCGAGACCGGTTCGCGGCGGTGGAATTCGCGCATGGCGTTGGCCACGGCCCACTGGGTGCGGGTCCCGGTGCCGGCGTCGCCGGTCATCAGCACCCGCAAGGAACGCCCGGTCGGGAAGCCGAACTTGGTGACACCGGGCGCGACCGGCACCGCCTGCGCGGGCGAGAGCCCGACCAGCGACGCGACGCCCGCCGCGCCGGCCAGGAAGCCCCGGCGACCAAAGCTGTTGTCAGGCATGCGATGTCCTCTGCAGTCCGGTGTCCCACCCGGCGACCATCTTCACCCATCGGGCGCGCGATGGCGATGCCGGGTGGGACCGGATCGACTGGGGAGACCTACTTCGCCGCGGCGGCCGGCTTCTTGCTCCGGTCCAGGCCGAGCGCGTCGGACATGGTGAAGAACAGGTCGGTCTGATCGGTGAGGCCGACCACATTGGCCGCGTGCGGGCCGTAGGCGGCGACGCGCAGCTGCGTGCCGGTGTGTTCCTGCGAACCGCCGGCCTCGGCATTGCCGTAGGAGACACCCATCTCGGCGCCGTCCTTGGTGACGACCTTGCTGGTCAGCGACTGCGACTTGGTCTCGAGCGGGACGATCTGGCTGCTGTGCGCGTGGTCGGCGGTGACGATCACCAGGGTGTTGCCGTCGTTCTTGGCGAATTCGAGCGCGGCTTGCACGGCCTCGTCGAGGTCGACGGTCTCACCGACCTGACCACACGGGTTGGCGTTGTGGTCCTGCTTGTCGATCGAGGCGCCCTCGACCTGCAGGAAGAAGCCGTCCTTGCGCGGCTTGAGCAGGTCGATCGCCTTGCGGGTCATGGTCGCGAGGTCGGGCTGGGTGGCGGCCCGCTCCGGGTTGGGCTTGCAGGTCTGCGCGGGCAGGTTCAGGCCGTTCTGCACGGCGAGGTCGCCGGTCCAGCGGACCGGCATGTTGCCGGGGCTGAACAGGCCGAGCACCGGCGCGTCCTGGTCGGCCTTGGTCACGCCGTCCAGGCCGGCCTTGTCCGCGACGATGTTGTAGCCGCGCGCCTTGGCCTGGTCACGCAGGGACTGGCCCTGCCACTGGCCGCCGGCCGCCTTCTGCTCGAAGCTCTTCGAACCGCCGCCGAGGGTGACGTCGGCGCGGGTGTTGAGCAGCTGCTCGCTGATCGAGCCGAGGCCGCCCTTCTCCAGCGCGTTGGTCGGGCACTTCAGCGCCGTCTCCTCCGGGCCATAACACTTGCGTTCGGTGACGTGCGCGCCGAGGACGGCCGGGGTGGCGTCCTGGATTTCGGCGGTGGTCACGTTGCCGGTGGCCTTGCCGTTCGCCTTGGCGATCTCCAGCAGGTTGGTCTGCGGGGCACCCTTGAGGTCGACGCCGATGGCGCCGTTGTAGGTCTTGGTGCCGGTTGCCCACGCACTGCCGCTGGCCGCGGAATCGGTGACGTAATCCGGCTTTCCGGTGTTCTTGTCCAGCGAGTAGTGCGTGTAGGAACCGGTGAGCGGCAGCGCGTCGATGCCCTTGAAGTAGCCACCCGCGCCCTCGGCGACGTTGCGCGCCACGGTGATCTCGGAATCGCCCATGCCGTCACCGATCAGCAGGATGACGTTCTTGGCCTGGTTGCCGTTGAGCGAGGCGCGCAGCGCGTCGGTGCGATCGCCGGTGGTGCGGCGGGCGCCACCGTTTTCGGTGAGCGCGCCCTTGGCGTTGGGCGTGAGGAGATCGCCGTTGCCCTGCTTCGTGGAATCGGACGAACCGCAGGCTGCCAGGGCCCCGACGAGAACGGCGGCGCCCAGGATGGCGCCGGCCCGGAACCGGCGGGGCATGGAACGCGACGAGACAGGGGGCATGAGCGAAAACTCCATTGTTCGTAGAAACATCGGTTGGCTGAAGCCTTACGAGGCGTTCTGAACAAAAAGGGCATACTGGGCAACCGGGCGGTTACCGGACGATTTCTCATTCTCATGTTCGCATACGTCGACTAGCCATGCGGCAGCCCAATAGCGTTGCTGCGCAGCGTCTTTCACCGGATTTCGGGGACGAACCAGGCTTTCCGGCCGAGCGGCCGAAAGGTGCAGAATCTCACTCCGCGCCCAGTACCTCCAGCACTCCTTCGCCGTACTTGGCCAGCTTGTTCTCGCCGACGCCGCCGACCTTGCCGAGCTCGGCCAGGCTGGTCGGCTTGCGTGCCACGATCTCGCGCAGGGTGGCGTCGTGGAAGACGACGTACGCGGGAACGCCCTGCTCCTTGGCAGTCGCGGCCCGCCACTCGCGCAGCCGCTCGAACAGCGGAACATCGGCGGGCGCCAGATCGGCGGCGGCCGCGGCCTTGCCCGACTTGGCGGTGCGCGCCGGTTTCGTCGGCCGTTCGCGCTCGCGGCGCAGCAGCACCCGACGGCCCTCGAAGAGCACCTCGTTGCTCGCCTCGGTGAGGGTGAGCACGCCGTAGTCGCCGTGCACCGCGAGCAGCCCGCCGGCCAGCAATTGCCGCACCACACCGCGCCATTCGATGTCGCGCAGGTCGGTGCCGATCCCGAACACCGTCAGCTCGTGATGGTCGTGCTGTAGCACCTTCGGGTTCTTCTTGCCGAGCAGGATCTCGATGATGTGCCCCGCGCCGAAGCTCTGGCCGCGCTCGCGTTTGAGCCGCAGCACGGTGGACAGCAGCTTCTGCGCGGGCACGGTGCCGTCCCAAGATTCGGCCGGGGTGAGGCAGGTGTCGCAGTTACCGCACGGCTGCTGATCGTGCTGACCGAAGTAGTTGAGCAGTTGCACGCGCCGGCAGGCCACCGTCTCGCACAGCGCGAGCATGGCGTCCAGGTGCAGTTGCAACTGCCTGCGGTGGGCGGCGTCGCCCTCCGAGGAGTCGATCATCTTGCGTTGCTGCACGACGTCGTTGAGGCCGTACACCATCCACGCGGTGGAGGGTTGTCCGTCGCGGCCGGCGCGGCCGGTCTCCTGGTAGTAGCCCTCCACCGACTTCGGCAGGTCCAGGTGGGCGACGAAGCGCACGTCCGGCTTGTCGATGCCCATGCCGAAGGCGATGGTCGCGACCACCACCAGGCCGTCCTCGCGGAGGAACCTGGTCTGGTTCTCCGCGCGGGTGCGGTTGTCCAGCCCCGCGTGATACGGCACCGCGCTGACGCCGTTCTCGGTGAGGAACGCGGCGGTCTTCTCCACCGAGTTGCGGGACAGGCAGTAGACGATGCCCGCGTCCCCGGCGTGCTCGGTGCGGATGAATTCCAGCAGCTGCCGATCGGGCTTGTTCTTCGGCTCGATCCGGTACTGGATGTTCGGCCGATCGAAGCTGGCGATGAAGCGGCGGGCCGCGCCCAGGTCGAGACGCTGCACGATCTCGTCGCTGGTCTTGGCGGTCGCGGTGGCGGTCAACGCGATGCGCGGCACCTCGGGCCAGCGCTCGTGCAGCATGGACAGCCCGAGGTAGTCGGGCCGGAAATCGTGGCCCCACTGCGAAACACAGTGCGCCTCGTCGATGGCGAACAGCCCCACCTTGCCGCGATCGAACAACTGCGCCGTCGACTCCAGCCGCAATCGCTCCGGCGCCAGATACAACAGGTCCAATTCCCCCGCGACGAACTGCGCCTCGACGGTGCGGCGCTCGTCCGGGAACTGCGTCGAATTCAGGAAGCCCGCGCGCACGCCGAGCGCGCTGAGCGCGTCCACCTGGTTCTGCATCAGGGCGATCAGCGGGGAGATCACCACGCCGACCCCGGGCCGCACCAGCGCAGGCACCTGGTAGCACAGCGACTTACCGCCGCCGGTGGGCATGAGCACCAGCGCGTCACCACCGGCGACCACGTGGTTCACGATCTCGCGCTGATCACCGCGGAAGCTGTCGTAACCGAAGACCCGGCGTAGAACCTCTTGCGCCGCACCGGATTCGGCGTCCGCACCGGGATCGGTGTCGGTCGCAGTGGTCGCGAATGCATCGGTGGGAGTCACCCGGCCCATCCTACGAGCGCTCGCTCGCGGCGCTACCGGTACGTCGCCAGATCGCCCAGGTCGGATGTCGAGTGATCCACATGTGGATAAACCCCGCACCACCGAACCGGGCCGAGTCCCTGACCTGCTCCACCTCCGATCGGCCGGAATTCGCCGGCCTACCGGCGCCCGGAGCTGCTGTTAGATTGACGCGCATGGCCACCGGGATGGGGAGAAAACGAATGCCGCGCAACGCAATCGGGTTGAGAAGCAATCGAATTCGCGCAGCGCTGCTCACCACCGCGGTCGCGGCAGGAATCCTCGCCGGAGCACCGCCGTCGACCGCGGGCCCCGGGCCTGCCATGTGTGCGGACGGCTGGGAGGCAACCACGCTGGTCGAGGGGGTGGGCAATCTGGAAAACCTCGACTCCGACGGCAACGGCGGGTTCTTCGTCACCGGCCTGCTCGACGGGTTCCTCGCGCACGTGGACGGCGCGGGCCGATTCGAAAAGCTGTTGACCGGACTGGACCATCCGGCGGGTGTGCGGGTCGCGGGCCGCTACATCTATTTCTTGACCGGCGACGGGTTGACCGAGGCCCCCGGCACGCTGCGACGGTACGAGCGGGCGACCGGCGCGGTGACGACCCTGCTCACCGGCCTGAACGGCCCCAACGGGCTGCTGCTTCTACCCGACGGTGATCTGCTGTTCACCACCATCGGCACCACCGCGACGCCGACCGGTATCGCCCGCTATCGGCCATCCACCGGCGAATACACGCGCACCTGGGCCGACCTGCCGCTGTCCAACGGCATCGCGCTGGCCGCCGATGGAAAGTCCGTCTACGCCGACAACCTGACCATGCGAATCTTCCGCATTCCGCTGGACGCCCCGGATCGACCGGTCGTCGTCGCCGGAATCCCGAACCTGATCTCGCTACCGGACGACATGGAAGCCACTCGCGCGGACACCCTGTACGTCGCCGACCACGCGTTCGGCTCGATCAATCAGGTGAACCCGGAGACCGGCGCCGCCTGCGCGATCATCACCGGCTTGATCAAGCCGGGCGCGACGCGCAACCCACCGGACGGGACCACCTCCGTCCGGATCGCCCGCGACGGGGACGGCTGGGCGTTGTACATCACCGCGATGGACGGAACCCTGCGCCGGCTACGCCCGCCGGCGGGCATCGACCTCACCCCGGCCACGCCGGGGAGGTAGAAACGAAGAGTCTCGTGGAAAGGAACCAACCATGCCGGAATCGGCTCCCATGATCGCGGCCACCCCGGACGATGCCGAGGACATCGCCAAGCTGCGTGACCGGCTCGCGCAGTGGATGGTCGACCACGGCATCGTGCAGTGGGTGCCCGGCGAGTACCCCGCCGCGACGGTCGCCGAGGAGGTGGCGCGCGGCGAGTGGCACGTCTGGCGCGACGAGTCCCGCACGCTGATCGCCGTGGTGCGGCTGATCTGGCGCGACCCGGAGTTCTGGGGCGCCGACGATGCCGAGGCGGGCTACATCCACGGGCTGATGGTGGCCCCCGAGTGGCGCGGACACGGACTCGGTGACCGGATCATCCGGTTCTGCGCCGAACAAACCCTGGCCAACGGCATCACCCGGCAGCGCCTCGACTTCGCCGCCAACAACTCGGTGCTCCGGAAGTACTACACCGCACAGGGCTTCACCGCGCTTCGCGAGGCGCCGCTCCCGCCCCGGTTCCACTCGCACGGCACGACGAACGTCGTACTGATGGAGAAGACGCTGGCCTGATGACCGCGATGGCCACCAGGTATCTCTACCTCGCCCGGCACGGCGAGGCGACACCGGACGAGAGCACGCTGAGCGAACGCGGTCGCAGCCAGGCCTGGCTGCTCGGTGAGCGGCTGCGGCACAGCCCGCTCACGCAGGTCCATCACGGCCCGCTGCCCAGGGTGACGGAGACGGCGCAGCTGATCGCGGAGCGCTTGGACGGCGTGCCCACGCGGGCCGCGGAGCCAGCCGGCGACTACCTGCCCTACTTGCCCAGGAAGGACGAACTGCCCACGGAATCCGCGGATGCCCTGCTCGGCTTCCTCGCACAGTTCCCGGCCGAGCAGCGCGACCACGGGCCGCGGCTGGCCCAGGCGGCCGTGGAACAGTTCACCGGCCCGGTCGAGGGCGATGAACCGCGGCACGAACTGGTGGTCACGCACGCCTTCCTCATCGGCTGGCTGGTGCGGGCCGCGCTGGACGCGCCGAAGTGGCGCTGGATGGGTTTCAGTCCGGCCAATGCCGCGCTCACCGTGATCCGTTACGCGCCGGGCAGACCCGACTCGGTGCTGTTCTTCAACGACACCGGGCACCTACCACCGGATTTGCGCTGGACCGGACTACCGCCGGAGCTGCACATCTGAGGCGGGGTCAGTCAGGACCGCAGACGACGCAATGTCTCGTCGTGCAGCAGACCGTTCGTCGCCACCGCGTCACCTCCATGCGGCCCCGGCCGCCCGTCGAGCGAGGTGAACCGTCCGCCCGCCGCACGCACCAGAATGTCGAGAGCGGCCAGATCCCACAGGGACACTTTGGGTTCGGTGGCGATATCGAGCGCACCCTCCGCGAGCAGGCAGTAGGTGAAGAAGTCGCCGTACCCGCGAACCCGCCACACCTCGTCGGTCAGCGCGAGGAAGTTCTCCCGCAGGCCACGATCGCGCCACCCGGACAAACTGGAGAACCCCAGGCTCGCCGAGCTGAGCTCACCGACCGCGGACACCGAGATGGGCTTCGGCGCCCCGGCATCGAAGCTCGCCCAGGCACCCGACCCCGCCGCCGCCCACCAGCGCCGGGACAGCGCGGGCGCGCTCACCACACCGACCACCGGCACACCGTCGTCCAGCAGTGCGATCAACGTGGCCCAGATCGGCACGCCGCGGACGAAGTTCTTCGTCCCGTCGATCGGATCGATCACCCACTGCCGCCCGGTGAACTCGGCGTCCCCGCCGAATTCCTCGCCGAGCACCGAATCATCGGGCCGCTGCTCCGAAAGCACCTGCCGAATCGCCTGCTCCACCGCGAGATCGGCATCCGACACCGGGGTCAGATCCGGCTTCGCATCCACCTTCAGGTCGAGCGCGCCGAACCGGTCCCGGGTAATGCCGTCGGCCGCATCGGCCAATCGCAGCGCGAGTTCGAGGTCAGAAGAGTCCACAGCCACGCCCGCACCCTATCGGGTCACCCCGCCACCGGATCCGCGCGGCACGACTCCGCGCGACCCACCGTCTCTCTCGCCCGCGAGCCGTAGAGCACGGCAGAAAGACGGCCCGCAATCCCATCACGCCACAGCGGAAACCGCGCGCGCCGCGGCCAAAGCATCGGCCCACCATCGCAATTGATCGAGCATCGCCAGCGCCGCCGCGGCGGGCTCGTCCGGTTCCCGAAGGCGCCCTTCCGCGTCGAAGAGCAGGTAGTAGCGCGGAAACGACACGTAGTTACGCACCGTGTGCGCATTCAGCTCGTTGAAGATCTGCCGCAGATGCTCGATGGCCAGCAACCCACCGCTCGCGCCGCTGTAGCCGACGAACCCGATGGCCTTGGCATCCCACTGGACGAAATGCCAATCGATCGCGGCCTTCAACGCGGCCGGAATGCTGCGGTTGTAATCGGGGGTGACGATCACGAACGCGTCCGCGGCCGCGAGCCGCTCGGTGAGATCGAGCATCCCGTCCGGCCGCACCGGATTCGGGTCCATCGCCGGTGAAACGGCGGGCAACGCCAATGGCAGGTGCGCCTCCGCCAGGTCGATGACGTCCACCACGAACGCCCCGTGCGCCCTGGCGTGCTCGGTGAACCATTCGGCGACCACCGGCCCGAAGCGTCCCTCCCGGACGCTGCCGATGATCACCGCGAGTTTCAATGCCGACATCGAGTTCCTCCCACAGATTTCCGCGACCGGTTCGGCCGCGCTTTCCAATCTGCTGGCCGCCGTGAAGACCAGGAAGACCGCCGTGAGAGTGGTAGTGGCAGGGACACCCTCCGGCCGCCGTCGCTTGTTAGGTTCGAAGGGTGAGCGACAACGAGCTGGGACTGTTCCTCCGCACCCGGCGCGAGGCAGTCAGCCCGGCCCAGGTCGGCCTGGCCACCGGCCCACGCCGCCGCACTCCCGGCCTGCGCCGCTCGGAGCTGGCGACGTTGGCCGGGGTGAGCGTCGAGTACATCACCCGGCTGGAGCAAGGCCGCGATCGCCGGCCGTCACCGCCGGTGCTGTCCGCGCTCGCCGACGCGTTGCGCCTCGCTGCGAGCGAACGGGTTCACCTGCATCGGCTGACCAAGTCCGCCGACGCCGGCTTCAACTGCATGGGCGGCGCACAGCCGCCGCGCGCGGTGCGGCCCGCGGTCCGCGCCATCCTCGATCGCCTGGAACCCGCGCCCGCGGTGGTGGTGAACCGGCTCACCGAGGTCCTCGCCTACACCGACGCCTACCAGCACCTGATGGCGCCGTTCGGGTTCTTCGCGACCACTCCCCCGAACCTGGCCCGCTTCGCCTTCACCGATCCGCGCGCCCGCACGGCCTATCCGGACTGGGACCACCTCGCCGACCACACGGTCGCCACCCTCAAACACGGTCCGTTCCGCAAGGACCCGCACATCGCGGCGCTCGCCGACGAACTCACCGTCACCGCCGGCCCCGAATTCACCGACCGCGTCGAGACCGTCCCCAGCCTGCCCGCCGCCACCGGCATCATCCGCCTCATCCACCCCGACGCGGGTCCGCTGCGCCTGGCCTACGAAATACTCGACCTCTCCGCCGACGACGACCAGCACCTGATCGTCCATCTCCCCGCCGACGATGCGACGGCAACCGCCCTCGACAAACTCGCAGGCGTCCGTCCCGGCGCACTCCGCGCGGTCTAGCTTCATCTGCGTCTCCACCCGAGCCCGCCGCAACCGGCCGGCCTGGTGCTTGCCCTCCGGGATGCGACGACGACCTGCTCCGCGAGTCCCTCTCCTCGCAGACGATGCCACCGCAACCGCCCTGGACAAGCTGACCAGCACCCGACTCGCCGCCTGCGTTCGAGCCCACCCTGGGGCCCGCTTCGCCCGATGCCGACTCCGCTTTGACGAGCTCGAACTCCCGTGCCGCGAGTGAAGCTCTCCTGACGAGCAGTTGAAGACAGCCTGCACAGCGCACAGTCCGCGAGACATTCGCCCTGCGCAGACGCAATTCCCGCACCCACCAGACCCGTCCACGCGAACGCCCTCGACCACCGAACGCCGAACGCAACCCCTTCGAGCCCCACTGCCGCCACCCCACCTTCGCGATACCAGTAGGCTTGACCATCGTGCATCCTGACGTTTCCGCTGATCTCGCCGAACTCGACGCCACCCTCAAAACGGTCGAATCGGTCCTCGACATCGAGGAGCTGCGCCGACGCATCGACGAGCTCGAGCACCAAGCCGCAGATCCCGATCTGTGGAATGACCAGGACCACGCGCAGCAGGTGACCAGCGAGCTCTCGCACGCGCAGGGCGAGTTGCGGCGAGTCGAGGAATTGCGGCAGCGACTCGACGACCTGCCGGTGCTGTACGAACTGGCCGAGGGCGAAGAGGGCGAGTCGCAGCAGGCCGCGCTCGCCGACGCCGATGCCGAACGTGCCGCACTGCACGGCGATGTGGAGGCGCTCGAGGTCCGCACCCTGCTGTCCGGCGAATACGACAAGCGCGACGCGCTGGTCAACATCCGCTCCGGCGCCGGTGGCGTGGATGCCGCCGACTGGGCCGAGATGCTGATGCGCATGTACATCCGCTGGGCCGACCGGCACAAGTACGGCGTCGAGGTCTACGACACCTCCTACGCCGAAGAGGCGGGCATCAAGAGCGCCACCTTCGCGGTGAAGTCGCCCTACGCCTACGGCACGCTGTCGGTGGAGATGGGCACGCACCGCCTGGTCCGGATCAGCCCGTTCGACAACCAGGGCCGCCGCCAGACCTCGTTCGCCGAGGTCGAGGTGCTGCCGGTGGTCGAGACCACCGATCACATCGAGATCCCCGAGGGCGACATCCGGGTCGACGTCTACCGCTCGTCGGGTCCCGGTGGACAGAGCGTCAACACGACCGACTCGGCGGTGCGCCTGACGCACATCCCGACCGGCATCGTGGTCACCTGCCAGAACGAGAAATCCCAGCTGCAGAACAAGATTTCGGCCATGCGCGTGTTGCAGGCCAAGCTGCTGGAACGCAAGCGGCAGGAGGAGCGGGCCGAGATGGACGCGCTCAAGACCAACGAGGGCGCGTCCTGGGGCAACCAGATGCGCTCCTATGTGCTGCACCCGTACCAGATGGTCAAGGACCTGCGGACGAACTACGAGGTGAACAACCCGTCTGCGGTGCTGGACGGCGACATCGACGGCTTCATCGAGTCCGGAATCCGCTGGCGCATGCGGGAGCAGACGAACTAAACACCGCGATTAGCGCGGCCCGCTCGCGCGGAATGGTAGGACGTACGGCGGTAATCTGTCTGGCGTGCGTCCAGTTGGGAGTTCAGTCGAGGTGTTGACCATGTCACTCGCAACGACTTCGGAAACCACGAACTGGCTACGTTCCAACGGGCTGGAGATCGTCCTGTTGATCCTCGGCGCGATGCTGTTCAGCCGGTTCGCCACGTTCCTCCGGGATCGGATCACCCGCAAGATCGACGCCGAATTCCGCGGCGGCGACGCGCTGGTGCGCACCGAGGCGGCCAAGCACCGGCACGCGCTGGCGCAGGTGGTCACCTGGGTGGTGCTGACCATCGTCTACGTGCTGATCGGCATGGAAGTGCTGCGCCGCCTCGGCTTCGCGGTCACCGGGCTGGTCGCCCCGGCTGCGGTGCTCGGCGCCGCCCTCGGCTTCGGCGCGCAGCGCATCGTCCAGGACATCCTGGCCGGATTCTTCCTGATCACCGAACGTCAGTACGGCTTCGGTGACGTAGTTCGCATCGCCGTGACTGGAGCCTCGGAGATGGCGGAGGGTACGGTCGAGGACGTCACGTTGCGGATCACCACACTGCGCAATTCCGACGGTGAAGTGATCACCGTGCCCAACGGCCAGATCGTGAAAGTGACGAACCTGTCGAAGGATTGGGCACGCGCGGCGATCGACGTACCGGTGTCCGCCAGCGCGGACATCACCAGGGTCAACGAGATCCTGCACGAGGTCGGTACAAGGGCGTACGAAGATCCTCGACTCAAACCACTGCTACTCGACGAACCCACCGTGATGGGCGTCGAGGATCTGACCGTTGACCAGATGAACATCCGGATGGTTGCCCGCACCTTGCCGGGCAAGCAATTCGAAGTCGGACGCGAACTGCGGGTGCGAGTAGCCGCGGCGTTGCGCCGGGAGGGAATCAGTGAGACCACGTAGAACCATCTCGCTCCTGAAGGAATCGGTGCGCCCCACCGCGCTCCTGCGGGAATCACGACCACGCCGATCCACCGCGATCCTGATCGCCACCTGGCTCGCGACGTTCGTGCTCTACCTGTTCGTCAAGCCGGATCAACCGTATACGCCGGGCTCCGCGCCGAGCCTGAACACCGTTCCCGCAGCGGTGAATCCGGCAGAAGCGCCACGCTGAGCTCGGTGGACTCGCCGAGCGTCGGCGATCGGCAACACGGCGGACACAGGGTTGCTGGTTACACTGGCTCCCCGTGATCACCATGCGGAACGTCACCAAGTCGTATAAGACCTCGACGCGGCCCGCGCTGGACAACATCACCGTCGATGTCGACAAGGGCGAGTTCGTCTTCATCATCGGACCGTCCGGCTCGGGCAAGTCCACCTTCATGAGACTGCTGCTGAAAGAGGAGAGCCCCACCGCGGGGCAGATCCAGGTCGCGGACTTCCGGGTGGACAAGCTGCCCGGCCGGCGGGTGCCGAAGCTGCGTCAGCGGATGGGGTGCGTGTTCCAGGATTTCCGGCTGTTGCAGCAGAAGTCGGTGCACGACAACGTCGCGTTCGCGCTGGAGGTGATCGGCAAGCGCCGCCAGTTCATCGAACGCACGGTGCCCGAGGTGCTCGACATGGTCGGCCTCGGCGGCAAGTCCGATCGACTACCGTCCGAGCTCTCCGGTGGTGAACAGCAGCGCGTGGCGATCGCCCGTGCCTTCGTGAACCGGCCGCTGGTGCTGCTGGCCGACGAACCGACCGGCAACCTCGACCCGGATACCAGCGGCGACATCATGATGCTGCTGGAGCGGATCAACCGGATCGGCACCACGGTGCTGATGGCCACCCACGACAACCACATCGTCGACGCGATGCGCCGGCGCGTGATCGAACTCGATCGCGGCCGCCTGGTGCGCGACGAGGCGACCGGTGTCTACGGGGTGGATCGCTGATGCGCGCGAGTTTTCTGTTCAGCGAGGTCTTCGCCGGTCTGCGGCGCAATGTCACGATGACCATCGCGATGATCCTGACCGTCGCGGTCTCGCTCACGATGCTCGGCGGCGGTCTGCTCGCGGTGCGGATCGCAGACAAGACCGAGCAGTACTTCCTGGATCGGCTCGAGGTGCGGCTATACCTCACCGAGGACGTCTCGGCCAACGACCCGGACTGTTCCGTCGATCCGTGCAAGGCGCTGATGGCGGATCTCAAGGCGACCAAGGACGTCGAATCGGTCCAGTACCTCAGCCGCAACGACGCCGTCCGCGAGGCCAAGGAGAAGACGTTCAAGGACCAGCCGGAGCTGGCCAAGTACGTCAGCGAGACGCCGTTGCCCGCGTCGCTGCGGGTGAAGATGAAGAACGCGGAGCTCTATCCGCAGATCTACGAGAAGTTCTACCAGCGGCCCGGCGTCGGCATGGTGCGCAACGACAAGGACATCGTGGACCGGTTGGTCAGCCTGTTCGACGGGTTGCGCAACGCGGCGTTCGGTTTGGCCGTGTTGCAGGCGCTCGCGGCGTTGCTGCTGATCGCGAACATGGTGCAGATCGCCGCGTTCACCCGGCGAACCGAGGTCGGCATCATGCGGTTGGTGGGCGCGACGCGCTGGTATACGCAGTTGCCGTTCCTGTTGGAGGCGGTGGTCGCCGCGTTGGCCGGCTCGGTGGTCGCGGTGGTCGGGTTGTTGCTCGCGCGGCCATTGGTGATCGACCGGGCGCTCGGGGATCTGTTCGCCAGCAAGGTCTTTCCGCGGATTACCGGGGACGATATCGCGATGGTCGCGTTGGTGATCGCGCCCGTCGGCATCGTGTTCGCCGCGCTGACCGCGTATGGGACATTGCGGTACTACGTGCGCGAATAGGCGCGGTGGTGGTCGGCCTGTCCGGACAATGTCCGCGCCGTCGAGCACGATTCCGCTGCTCGGCACCGGAGATTGTCCGGCAGGGCCGGTCACCGGGCGGCCGGCTCTACCGCTCTGATCGAAGCGCGCTGCACGGCAAGCAATTCGCGCTGGCGTTCGAGTGCGGCGATCCGGTGGTCCAGGTCGCTCTGCCGGCTCTCGACCACGCCCACGGACTTGTCGCAGGCCTGAATCCACTTGTCGGCGTGGTCGATCGCACAGGGCAGCAAGCTGCGGATGTCTTCGGTGGACAGGCCCGCGGCCAGCATGTCGCGGATGCGGCCCACCCGTTCCGGTGCGTCCTCGGCATACGAGCGATAGCCGAGCGAATCGCGCTGCGGTTGCAGCAGCCCCTGCTCCTCGTAGTACCTGAGCAGCCGGGTGCTCACCGACGTGCGGCGGGCCAGTTCGCCGATCAGCATATGACCTGCCTCACCCTCGCCTTGCCTTCACACTCATGTGAATTCCTAACTTGGCGGGCATGACAGCAATTCCCCTGCGGACCACCGTGCACGGCACCGGCCCCGGTCTCGTCCTCGCTCACGGTGCGAGCGGCACCATCGAGACCAACTTCGGCGCCCTTATCCCGGAGCTCGCCGCGACGCACACCGTGGTCGCCTCCGACTATCCGGACAACGACCACCCGCTCACCCTCGATGGTCTGGCCGACGCGCTGGTCGCGGCGGCGGTCGCGGCCGGGGTCGAGACCTTCACCATGCTCGGCTACTCACTCGGCTCGGCGGTCGCGGTCCGTGCCGCGGTGCGGCATCCGGAGCGCGTCGGCGGTTTGCTGCTGGCGGCGGGATTCGCCAAGCCGGACAATCGAGCTCGGCTCGCCGTGCAGAACTGGCAGGCCCTGATCGATCGGGGGGACACCGCAGGCTTCGCGCGCCTCGGCCTTTCGCTGGCGTTCAGTACCGGCTATCTGAACAGTCTGCCCGCCGAACTCGTCGACGAACTCGTCCGCGCCGGTGCGACATCCATTCCCGGCGGCACGCGGCAGCAGGCCGCCCTGGTCGACATCGTGGACACCACCGCCGATCTGGCTCGCGTCGCCGTGCCGACCCTGGTCGTCAACGCGACCGAGGATCTGCTGATCGACCCGGCGAACTCGAGGTTCCTCGCCGAGTCCATCCCCGGTGCGGAGTACGCGGAGATCCCCGCCGGGCACGTCCTCATGCTGGAACAGCCCGACCAGTGGCGAAAGACCGTCGAAGAATTCCTCACCCGCCATCAGCTCTGACCTCGACGCATCGACGAACGGGACATGGTGGCGGCATTCGTCGAGTGGATGCTCAGCCATGTCCCGTTCGATGGCGGGTTTAGGCGGGGGGGGTTCAGCCTAGGTGTTTGGTCTGTGGCAGGCGAGCGCCAACAGCGGTCCGATCAGCCCGAACTGCAAGAGCACGAACATGATCGGCGAATCCGGGGTACCCGAGGAACCGCCCGCGATCGCGCGGCTCATCTGCCACTGCGGCCATCCGTTGCGCGCCTGCCACATCAGATACGGCACCAGGATCCCGGTGCCGGTCGGCCTCGTCGGATGTGCCGATCGCCCGGATCAGCTTCAACACAACCAGCGACAGCACAGACCACGCGGCCAGATCGAACACCGCGGTGCTCAACAGGTGGCCGGTCCCATGAGCACCGCCGCACTCGCCGTCGCGGCGGCGGCCAGTGCCTGCGCGCCCCGACCGCCGCCGAACTCCCGCGCCATCAGCTCCGCGCACACCACCACCAGGGTGGCCGCGAGCACCGCGGGCAGTCGCAGCAGGAATAACGAATCGGGATCGATCATCGCCATCGCCTCGGCGACGAGCGGCGTTAGTGGGGGCTGATCCGGGTACCCCCACGAGAGGTGGCGACCGGCCGCCAGGAAGTACAACTCGTCGCGGTGATACCCATAGCGGGGCGCACAGGCGACCAGGGCAACGGCAAAGAGCACCGCGACAATGGGCACCCGTCCAGCCTGGCGCGGATACGCGGCGTATGCTGCACCTCGACGCGGTTCTTACTCTGGAGTAAGATAGTCTTACTCAGGAGTAAGATAGCCGGGGCCAAGACCTCACCCCACCCACCCGAGAAAACAGGTGATGATGAGCACTCGAGACAGCGCAACGAAGCGAAGTCCAGACACGTCCGCAGTCGGCCTCAGCCACCCCAAGCGGGACTGGATGGGCGCGGCCATGCGGGTGATGACGACCATTACCGGGTCGGAGCTCGCCGAGAAGTACAACCTGCGCAAGCCGATCGAGCGAGTCACCTACGAAGGCACCAAGACCGGTTTCCGCACGCTCGGCGCCGCGACCCGGGCCTTCGCCAAGGTCACCGGAAACGGTCAGCCGAAGCGGCTCGCGCCGAACGAGTCGAAGACGAAGGACTTCTTCGACCTCACGCCGAGCGACGAGCAGCAGATGATCGTCGAGACGGTGCGGGAGTTCTCCGAGGAGATCCTGCGCCCGGCCGCCTACGACGCCGATGCCGCCGCGAAGGCCCCGCGCGACCTGCTCGAGCGCGCCGCCCAGCTCGGCATCACGCTGATCAACGTCCCCGAGGAGCTGGAAGGCGCGGCCGCCGAGCGCGGCGCGGTCACCAACTCGCTTGTGGCCGAGGCGCTTGCGCACGGTGACATGGGCCTGGCGCTGCCGATCCTCGCGCCGAGCGGGGTCGCGGTCGCGCTGTCGCAGTGGGGCACCGACGCCCAGCAGAAGACCTACCTGCCCGCCTTCACCGGCGAGAACGTGCCGCAGGCCTCCGTGGTGATCAGCGAGCCGCGCGCGCTGTTCGATCCGTTCGCGTTGCAGACCAAGGCCGTTCGCTCGCCCAGCGGCTACCGGATCTCCGGTGTGAAGAGCCTGGTGCCCGCCGCCGCGGATGCCGAGCTGTTCCTGATCGCCGCCGAACTCGACGGCCGCCCTTCGCTTTTCATCGTTCCGTCGGACACCCCCGGGCTGGTGGTCGAGGCCGACCCGAGCATGGGCCTGCGCGCCGCCGGTCTCGGCCGGCTGCTGCTCGACAACGTCGCGGTCGGCGCCGAGGCGATCCTGGGCGACGGTGACGCCAAGCAGCGCGCCGAGGACTACGCCGACGCCGTGCGGCTGGCCCGCCTCGGCTGGGCCTCGCTCGCCGTCGGCACCGGTCAGGCCGTGCTGGACTACGTGATTCCGTACGTGAACGAGCGCGAAGCGTTCGGCGAGCCGATCTCGCACCGGCAGGCGGTCGCCTTCATGGTCGCCAACATCGCGATCGAGCTCGACGGCCTGCGGCTGGTCACGCTGCGCGGCGCCTCGCGCGCGGAGCAGGGTCTGTCCTTCGCCAGGGAGGCCTCGCTGGCCCGGAAGCTGGCCACGGACAAGGGGATGCAGATCGGCCTGGACGGCGTGCAGCTGCTCGGCGGCCACGGCTTCACCAAGGAACACCCGGTCGAGCGCTGGTACCGCGATCTGCGGAGCATCGGCGTCGCCGAGGGTGTCGTGCTCATCTAACCGGCCTGTTCCTTACTTTCCGCGGTGTGAGCGTCAGGCCCGGAGGAGGCCGCGCAGCATAACCACGTAGGGCCAGCGAGCACCGCCATTCCACGCAGGAGACCCCCATGATCAATCTCGAACTCCCCAAGAAGCTGCGGGCCAGCGCAAACCAGGCCCATCAGGTCGCGACCGAGATCTTCCGGCCGATCTCGCGCAAGTACGACCTCGCCGAGCACGAGTACCCGGTCGAGCTGGACACCATGGCCGCCATGGTGGAGGGCCTCGCCGACTCCGGCACTCAGAAGATCGGCGGCGCGGCCGGCGGCCGCGAGGACGACAGCGAGTCGGACGCGCACGCCACCGAGCTGCTCGGAAACAGCAACGGCGGCAACATGTCCGCGCTGCTGAACGCCCTGGAGACGTCCTGGGGCGACGTCGGCCTGATGCTGTCCATCCCCTACCAGGGCCTGGGCAACGCGGCCATCGCGGCCGTCGCCACCGACGAGCAGCTGAAGCGGTTCGGCAAGGTGTGGGCCTCGATGGCGATCACCGAGCCGTCGTTCGGTTCCGACTCCGCCGCCGTCTCCACCACCGCCGTGCTGGACGGCGACGAGTGGGTGCTCAACGGCGAGAAGATCTTCGTCACCGCCGGTCAGCGGTCCACCCACATCGTGGTGTGGGCGTCGGTGGACAAGAGCCTCGGCCGCGCGGCGATCAAGTCGTTCGTCGTGCCGCGCGACGCTCCGGGTCTGTCGGTGGCCCGGCTCGAGCACAAGCTCGGCATCAAGGCCTCCGACACCGCCGTGCTGCTGCTGCAGGACTGCCGGATCCCGAAGGACAACATCCTCGGCAGCCCGGAAGTCAACGTGGAGAAGGGTTTTGCCGGGGTCATGCAGACCTTCGACAACACCCGTCCGCTGGTGGCCGCGATGGCGGTCGGCGTGGCCCGCGCCGCGCTCGAGGAGCTGCGCGCCATCCTGACCGACGCCGGTGTGGAGATCTCCTACGACACCCCGCCGAACAACCAGCACGCCGCGGCCGCCGAATTCCTGCGCATGGAAGCCGATTACGAGGCCGCCTACCTGCTGTCGCTGCGCGCCGCGTGGATGGCCGACAACAAGAAGCCGAACTCGCTCGAGGCATCGATGTCCAAGGCCAAGGCCGGCCGCACCGGCACCGACGTCTCGCTCAAGGCCGTCGAACTGGCCGGCACCATCGGCTACTCGCAGCGCACCCTGCTGGAGAAGTGGGGCCGCGACTCGAAGATCCTGGACATCTTCGAAGGCACCCAGCAGATCCAGCAGCTCATCGTCGCTCGCCGGATCCTCGGCAAGACCAGCGCCGAGCTGAAATAGTCTGGTAGACAACGGAAAACCGGTGTCGGACCGTTTAAGGTCTGGCACCGGTTTTCTGTTCTCCGCCGTGGTTTGCATCTAGATCATCTCTTGCTGGGCCGTCACTGGGCCGTCATCAGTTCGAAGCGACCACTGGGCCGATGCTGCGTCGACGGCTTGGCGGGCACGCTCATTGCTGCTCGGGAGCAAGTGCGTGTAGACGCGCAGTGTGAACCCTGGGTCTTCATGTCCGAGGTACTCGGCCAACTCGGTGACCGACACACCGCGTTCGAGGAGCTTCGATGCGTAGTAGTGGCGCAGGCCGGTGTGCATGCCGTCAGCGCGGGTTCGATAGGTCAAGCCTGCCTTGGCGAACGCCGGTTTCCACACCACCTTGTTGAACAGGTCGCCGCTCATGGTTCCGCCGGCATCGTTGGTGATCAGCAGCGGCACCGTGACCAGTTCACCATCCGCAGTCGCCCATGGCAGTGTGACGGGCATAGGCGGAAATTCTTCCATGTGCTGATCGATGGAGTCCAAGACCGATTGCGACAGCGGAACATAGCGTGTCTTCTCCCGCTTGGGCAGTGCGAACATGAGCGCACCTTTGACGTATTTCACCTGTCGCTGAATATGTATCGTCATCGCCTCCCGATCGATGTCGTCGGGAGAGAACGCGAGCAGCTCACCTTGTCGCGGACCGAGGCCGGCGCCGACGGGAACGACGATCGAGTACCGGTCGCCTATTTTGGTCAGACCCTGCCGGACCGACGCCACACGATCATCGGGCCAGATAACAACTTTCGGGCTTCGTGCCACCGGCCTACGAACGGTTTTGGCCTGGCACGGATTTACCCGGATGAGCTTGTCATCAACTGCCGAATCCAGGACGCCGGACACCATGCCGAACAACACGTACATGTAGTTGTCCGCGTACTTCTTTTCCTCCAGTTCAGCTACCCAATCGCGGATGGTCGACGGAGATATCCGGCCTACCGGCTTGTTGCCGAACGTCGGGTAGATGCGAGATTCCAGGCGACTTCGCAGTGTCTCCCGTGTTGCCGGGTCGGGTGATTGTGCCTTGTACCAGCTCTCCGCTTGTTGCCGAAAGGTCTTCCGCGAGGCCCGTGGGTCGATGTACTTGCCGTCGAGCTTGTCGGATTCAACTTCGATAATGAAGTTGTCGGCCTTCGCTTTTTGCCGGTCCGGGAATGACTTCGAGCGCTCTACGCCATCCGGATCGATGTAGCGAACCCGGTACCGCAGGCCACGCCCGAATCGCTCGGTCTTCTCCATGACGGGCTTGCCACGACCATTCACGATCACCTGGCCTTTCTCGTCACGTTTAGGTTGCCACCAGCGGTCATCTACGTGCCCCATCAGGCAGCCTCTTCCAGGTCGGCCCAGGCACGCAATCGTGCAGGGTTGTAGCGCAGATGCCGGCCAACCTTGCGGACCGGCGGCCCCTCCCCCGTCCATTTCCATTGGTACAGCGTCTTCACCGGCACCCCGAGGAAATACGACACCTCCTCAACCGTCCACAGCCGATTCTCTGGCAGCTCCATTACTCCCCCCTCTCATGCTGCTTGCTGATTTGGCGACGGTTCTTGCGGTCCTGGCGGATTGGCAGCAAGCAGGGCCATGGTGTATTCGGCGCGCCAGGTAGTGCGTTGCCCGATGGCGGCGAGGATCAGGTGTTCACGTGGCGGTACTTGCTGGTCTCCGGGTTCGACCGGCGTGACGCGCAGGTGGGAGGTGTCAGGCTTCTCGATGCCGACATCGGCGAGCAGTTGCCGAACGAATTCGGCACGGTCGGCTTTGTGGTCGGGCAGGGTCTTGCCGGTCCAGCGACGTGAGACCAGTACGCGCCGACCGGGAAGTCCGAGGGTGTCTCGGCGGTGGGCTTTGCCTCGACAGCGACCCGGAATCGTCTTGGCGGTGGCGCCTTTGGGGATGATGCCGTATCGCAGCCACACCGGGCACCGGGGCGAGCACGGGGTATGGCGGAGTTCGGCATGGAGCCGGTCGTAATGGACGGCAGCGCGAACCGATTGGGGTTCAACGATTTCGGCGATGGACTTGGTCAGGTACTTGGTGACGTAGGCGATGGTGCGGTCGGCCTTCTCGCCGGGAACAAGTCCTTGGATGTGCCGAGGGTCGACCTGCACGCCGAAGCGCATCGTGTGTGCCGGCGCGAGGTCATCGACAGCATCCATGGTGTCGAGTGCCTGATCCCAGCTGGTCAACGGCCGTCGGGTACGCGGATCGAGGAAGGTGGCTTTGTCCTGGTCCCAGACAGGCATGCTGTCGCCCGTGTAGACCTCGTGGTCGAAGTGCGGCCACCACACTTGGTGGTAGGTGGCTTCAGTGACTTTGATGACCAGCTCACGCGGCAGGTCGGTGCGCACGAGAACGTGTACGTGTGGTGCGCCGCGTTTCTGGGGTTCGACCACGGTGAAGTACTGCAAGTCCCTACCGACGGCGCGGCGCATGTTCTGTACCCAGCGGTCGAACAGCTTGCCGAAGTGCACGATGTCGCGGGCGGCGCGGGTGTAGTCGTAGTCATCGGGTCGGCGCGGTGAACCATCCGAGCAGGTCTTGCCGGCCACGTCCTTGGCACCCTCGCGGTTGATCGCACCGTAGGAGGGCAGAGTGAGGGTGATCAGCATGCCAGGTCGATGCTTGCCCGCGTAGGCATCACGAATCGTGTTGCGCGACACCTTTTTCCGGGGAAGACTCGGCGCATCATGCAACCGGCGAGTCGAGCGCGTCCGACGTTTACGCAGCTGAGGTTCCAGCGCAGGCAACGGGCCACGCAACCCGGTATCACGCAGATCGCTATCCACGACAGCCACGGCAGCGGCGATATCAGCCATCCGTTCTTCGTCACCGTCAGCCTTGGCCGCCTGATAGTCGTTGAACAGATCTGCTCGCGCGGCAAGAATTTTGCGCTGCCAGTCGGTGGTTTCGCGTCGTTCATCGACCGGTTCGTGATCGAGGTGCCAACCCTCGCGGCACTGTGCCATGCGCAAGTGGCGAGCCTGTTTCGCACACGCCGGGCACACCGACTCCACCGTCGATTTGCACGGAGCGGCGATGTAAGACACCGTCCACGTACGTGGATCTTCCACCCGCATCGGGATCGGCCGCTTGCACACCCCGAAGTTCTCGGCGGTGGCTTGAGCGACCTCCAGGAACGACGGTTTCGCGCGCCGTTGAGCAGCCGTCTCCCGGACCGGAGCGGCTTGCTCGGTGTTGGTGTCGGTCACCATAGCTCTAGTCCTTTCTGGAGTGAATCAGCGTGGTAGAAGAGCAGTTCGACGGTGGCGGGTCCGACCAGTTCAGCCCGGCAGTGATCGGCACCGAATGCCGCGGCGAGGTCGAGGGTGCGGCAGTGCCAGTCGGCGGGACACTGACCAGGCAGCATCCGCGCCAGCACGGAATCGATATCGGTGCCGACATCGACGCGTAACCGCTCCGGAATGGCGATCACGTCGGCGGTGCGGGTGACAAGGTGGCAGGCGGTGAGTTCACGTGCCCAGCAACGGCCGTAGCGCCACCAGCCCAGCAACCAGTCTTGTGGACGCGTGGTGAGTGTGGTCATCGGTTCCCCCTGGGTGTGTCGAACAGCGACAGTTGATCAGCGTCAACGGGCTTGGGCCGCTTGGGTGTTCGCCGTGGCTTGGCCGCGGCGGCAGCGACTATCGGATTGATCCGGCGAGCTGATGCGGTCCGGCCGATCCTGAGCCGGGTGTCGGCGTCGACGAAGCGGGAGAACCGGGACGAGGTCGGTACCAGTTCCCAGCCCTCGCGAGTGCGGGTCCTGGCATCGGCCGGCGTGTGACGGACCTGCCGGATTGCCATCGGCCCACCACGTACGGGCCGGTCGTTGATCTCGTAGAGGACATCACCGGGCTGCACACGCCCGGCGGTGAGCACGTAGAAGAACATCGGTTCAGGTGCGGTAACGGTCATGACGGAACCTCGCTATCCAGGACACCGCAACGGCTGCAAGCCCGAGCCGGAGCCGAGCCGTCGAGAAGCCGCTTCAGCGACGGGCGAACCTCGGGGAAGCGATGTCCGTTGCGGTCGCAGAAGTCCGCGGCGATGCAGCCGTCGCACCAGATCCGGTCACCGTCATAGACCCAGCCAACCCGGCGAGCGGCACCGGTCATCAGGTACGACGCTGCTTGCTGTTCGGAGTCGAAACAGATTGATTCCGAACCGTTCTCGGTGTAGATCTCTCCGCACAAGTCGCAGTGAACGACGGTGTGGTTCTCGGTCACGAATCCGCGCTTCATGCCGCCACCGCCTTCCCGGCGTCCAGGTGGCTCAGCAGCTGAGCGCCGAGGAAGCGGGTGTAGGCCGGCGGAATTGCTTCACGCAGGCCCTCGCGGCTCATCCACGATGCGCCCATGGCTTGGCGGGCTTGAGCGACACCGGAGAAGTTCCCGACGACATGCATGAACTCCCCGGGTTGGGGTGGGCGGCCCATCTTCGTCAACGGCAGCTCGTGAGCGGGATGAGCCGGGACCGTCAGCTGGACATTCGATTCGAACAACCGGTGCCGGTAGGTGCGCAATCCTTCGAACATGGCCCCGCACAGGGTGATCGGGTTGAGCAGGGGCGCATCTTCGACGTTCTCGATCACATACGGCCGGCCACTCGCGACGAGCACATCCCTGATCTGGGTGATCAGGTCCGGGTGCGTGCGGTTGTAGATCCGCTGGGCCTTGCTGTGTGCTTGGCACGGCGGGGACGCGTGCACGATATCGAAGGCCCAGCCATGGCGTGCGGCGTAGTCCACCGCGTCGGCCTGGATGAACCGGAACGGGTACCGCGGCTGTGCTTCGATATCGACACCTACGACGTCGAAATCGGCCAGGTGATAGCCCATGCCGGCACCACCCTGCTTGCAGAACAGATCCAGCAGGATCGGACGCGTGGTAGTCATGCCGCCACCGATCCATCTCCGAGGTCATCGGGATCGAAGGTCGACGGATCGAAGTCGTCATCAGGTTCGGCTGCGGCACTGATGTTTTCGTGCCGGGGCGCGAACTGGTCGACCATGGCGGCGATGTCATCGTCGGTGACCAGGTAGAACCGGACACGGGTCAACTCGCGCGAGCCGTCTTGCTCGATGTAGCCGACACCGGGTGTGTAGGAGGAGATTTCGTCGCACTCCGCGCCACGATCACGAGCCCCAGCACCGAAGACCATGCCGATCTGGGTGGGTTCGGCCAGCCGCAGGCCCATCCGCAGCGGGAACAGCTGCCGTTGGGGCATGTTCTCCTTGGACGGGTCCTGGATGAACGCGAACACCGAAATCGCGGTTGCGCGAGCCTGCGTCAGCAGCAACCCGAGCAGCTCATCCAAGCGTGTCTTGGTTTTGGGATCGGCGTAGGCCGACAAGGCCGCGAACTCATCGATGATCAGGAAGATCAACGGTTCATCGGTGGTCGGGATATGTTTGCGCAGTTTGGCTTTCATCAGCTTGGCTTGCCGTTCCCGCATCACCGCCACGGCTTCTTCCAGCAACGCGAGGATGTCTTCGGCGTTCTGGTAGGCGAAGCGGACGAACAATTCCTTGCCGGGGCTGAACTCGACACCGCCCTTGGGATCGATGCCCCACAAGTCCACGAACCCGGCACGGATAGCGGGAGCCAGGCCGGCGACCAGCGACCAGATGATCGAGCCCTTGCCCGAGCCAGTGAGCCCGGCACCGATGCCGTGGGTGTAGAGCACCGGGATACCGACCCGTTCACCGTCTTCGGTGATGCCGGCGGGGACCGCCTTCAGGTCTACGTCGTTGGAGACCCAACCCGGCAACGCTGCCGGGGCCGCGAGCGTGTCGAACACCCGCAGCTGAAGACGGACCACCCCCGGAGCAGGCAACGACACTGTCACCTTCTCCACACCGAGCACCTGAGCGAACGCATCACGGGTCTCCTCGTTCGACCACTTCTTGCGCGACTGGCCGGCCAGCATCACGAACACGGCGTCGATGCCGTGGCGGGTGTAGTCGTAGCGCTCCAACGGTGGAAACCCCGTCTCGACCGAACCGAGCTTGAGCGCTTGAAGCATCAGGTTGGTTTGCAGCGGATCAGCCAGCACCGACACAGCCGGCCGCAACGGTGGCGGGGCGCTGTCGATGATCTGTTGCAGGGTCAGCAGCTTCGGTGCGTGGATGGTGACGCAGGACCGCAGGAAGGTCCCGATGGCGACCGCACTACCGGTGGCGAGGAACAGGGGCAGGATCGTGCTCACATCAGCCCCCGCAACGGCTCGAACGACAGCGATACCGAATGCTCAGCGAGGACGTTGGGCAGCACGTAGGTCAGGGTGCGGGCGTCTTCGAGGCTGAGCTGGATTTCGGTTCCGCCGACGAGGAACGACATACGCGCCGCCGACTCGACCGGCTGAAATGGTGATGCTGCAACGTATTTCACGTTCCGCAGGTCTCCACTGATCGGAGTAGTCATTGCGGTTCACCCCACGCAGGCTCATCGCAGAACATCACGCAGCCACGCGCAACGGCTATGGGCTTCGGCTTGGGCTGCGGTGCACGGGGTGACTCGCACTTCCAGAGTCGGATGTTGATCCCGGGAGGCGGCTCGGCGCAGTTCGCGTCGTTGAACGAGGGCTTCGGGACGTCTTCGCAGAACATCACGCACCCGCCAGGAGCACCGCTCTGATACGACACTGGCTGCGGGGTCCGGTCTGCGGTCAGCAGGATCGCGGTAGCCAGCGCGGCCGTGGCCGGAACCCCGAGCACGACGGCCAGGAATGACGGGCTGGAAGAGAAGTTGAAGGTGATCATCGGTTGCCCCCCAGGGCGGGAATCGCGAGCGGCAACATCGGCTGCACCGGACGCTCAGGTCGAGCAGATTGGACAGGTGTGGGTGTCGACGGGCGCGGTTGCCCGGTCTGTTCCACCACAGGCTTCGGTGCGTACTTCGCCGCAGTAGCAGGCGAGATCCTTAGCGCCGCACCGATTTCGGCGTAGGTGGCTCCCTCGGCACGCAGTTCGACCGCGCGGGCGACCTTCGCCGGATCGCGACGAGTGGTTCGCCGCTTCGCTGGCACCGGTCGCGACACGGGCACCGGGACTACCTCGGTAGCCGGAACCGCCTCGGCCGCAACGGGTTCGGTGAGGTCGTTGTCGCGGGTGATCATGTGAGCGAGGGTTGCGCCCATGCCGAGAACGGCCGGCGGGACGCACGCCACCAGCACGACTACCGGCCACGGAGCCGTAGCCCAGCGCGCAGCCTGCATCAAGTGGTAAGCGACCTGACCGACGCCACCGAGGATCAACGCACCCAGGGCACTCCACTTGGCGTAAGCGCGAGTGCCAGGATTGGCGATAGTGCCGTTCAGCCATACGTGCAGGGCGTAGGAGGCGTAGGTTTCCATGCCGATCGGCAGCGTGATCGCGGTATTGATCGTGAAGTTGTCGGCGATACCCGGAAGCGGTTGTACCTCACCGAAACCGGTCATCGTGCCGAGCCCGACCCAGCCGGACCAGATCGCAACGAACGCCGGAAGCGCCAGCAACAGCACGGGCCACGAACGAATTCGCTTCTCCGGCTTGCCATTCTGATCCGGCTTGGGTCGGTAGAACATCAGGCCACCGCCCTCGGCTCATCCTCGGACAGGTACTCGGCGTAGTCGTGCTGAGCCAGCACGTTCGGCAGCGCCTCCGCCAGATCGTGCGCATCGGCGATATCGAGCACGATCCGGACCGAGCCGAGCTGGAACACCACCTGAGGCGGAAGGCTCCCGAGCTTGCGACCGTGGGACCGCTCGTACCGCAGCCCATGCAGCTCACCGCCCACCGTCGCGGGGGTCATGACGAACGAGGTCATCACGCAGCCGCCTTCCGGTCACGCGGAGCCGACGCCGAATGATCGCCAGGCGCAACAGTTCCCGAGTTATCGCCCTTGAACCCGGTCGCCCGGATCGACCAGCCGATGCTCTTGAACTCACCCGAGCCGGCCATCTTCGGCTTGATCTGCAAGCCCTCCAGCTCGACCAGCATCACGTTCTCCGAGAACTGTGTACCGACCGGAACCGGCTGCACATCCGCCAGGAAGATCACGTCGAACGACGAGTCCTTCGAACCCATCCCCGAGGGATCGGCCACCGTCCCCTTCCACAACCGCTTGCCCGTGCCGTTGCCGTCGTCATCCAGATCGACCTTCTGACGCTTACGCGCATTGCGGTCCCGGTTGAACTCGGTCATCGGTTCCACGGTGCCCATGAACAGCAACTTCGACGGGAACGCCTCATTGAAATCGGGGCGGAACCACACATCCTTCAAAGCCATCTCATCTCCTAGTGTCGTCATGTCCTCTATAGGACTGATCTAAATACATCATGAGGACATACCTGCATGAAGTCAAGACCTAATGAGGACTTAAGATGGAGGGATGGATGAACATGGAGGCAGATCCGATGCCAGCTAAATACGAGCTAATTGCCGACGCCCTGCGTCAGCAGATCCACGCGGGAGAGCTAAGTCCTGGCGATCGCGTTCCAGGGGAAGCGGCCCTGACGGAGCAGTACCGTGTCAGCGTGCCGACCGTTCGCCAGGCGCTGGCCGTTCTGCGTCACGAAGGATTGATCGAGGCGAAGCATGGGGTTGGAACCTACGTGCGAGCGCCTCGCATCAAGGTCCGTCGCACCGACGAGAGGCACCAGTGGGAGAAGAACCGCGTGCGAGAGCCTGAATCGGTCCGAAGGTCGACTGGCGCAACCGAATACGACACAGGTCTATCGATGCCAGATCTAAGCTTCAGTGCTCGCTACTCGACATCAGAAGCGACTGATGATCTTGCCGATGCGTTTGCCGTACCGGCCGGCACCAAACTTCTCCAACGCGACTACCGAACCCAATATCGTAGTGAAGACTCACCTTTCAGCTTGGTTCGCTCGTACTTGATCTACGAGGTCGCTGAAGCGAACCCAGATCTTCTCGATGGCGACAACGAGCCTTGGCCTGGCGGTACACAACACCAGTTGTCCACGATCGGCATCGAACTTGCGAGCATTACCGAAGAAGTCCACGCACGGATGCCGACTCAGGCTGAAGCCGAGGAGCTCGGTATCCCGACGACCGGTGTCGCGATATTCGATCTACGTAGAATCGCGATCGACGTGAACGGGCGTGTAGTTGAGGTGGCTGACATCGTCCTGCCCGGGGATCGTAGCGAACTCGTGTACACCACCAAATTGAGTCGATGGAGCTGAAATGGAACGCCTGATTTCAGTCATAACACCGGTCTACAATCCGGACCCTGCCCACTTGAAAGCAGCATGTGACTCCGTCCTATCGCAGCAGCTTCCTCCCGGATGGTCTCTGGAGTGGGTACTCCAGGAAGACGGCAACTCCGGTGTTGTAGGCGAACTTCTGCGCGGCGTCGACAACCGCATTCGAGTGCACACGGGTCGACGGGGCGGAGTCGCACTCACTAGGAATATGGCACTCGCCAACTCCGGCGGTGAACTCGTCAAGAATCTTGATGCTGACGATATTCTCACACCGGGGGTCCTCACGAGAGACATCGAGACTCTGACATCCGACGACGAAATCGCCTGGACCACATCACGATTGCTTGACCTGCTTCCTGACGGGTCGACCGTCGGATTCGACAACGACCCTCCGCACGGCAAGCTAATTCCCGGCTCAGTGTTGGAGCATTGGCGCAGCCACAACTTCAGACTCCCGGTTCATCCAACGACGATCTGCATTCGCCGCCCCTTAGTTGTCGCACTGGGTGGTTGGATGGGTGTCCCAGGCTCAGATGACACGGGCATGCTTATTGCAGCGAGCATTCTGGCAACAGGCTTCTTCAACAGTGAGATCGGGCTCCTTTATCGGAAGTGGCCAGGTCAGGAGACCGCCAAGCAGGAGCATCAGCACCAAGACGAATGGAATGCTCGCATGGCGCTGATCAACGAGCGAGCGGACGGGCTCCTAGCGATGGTCGCGGCTAACGGCCCGTACCCTGCCGCAAGGTAATTCGGCAACGATCCGCTCAATACCGTTCACGGGTTGTTGCCGAATTTGGCCATACAGGATCAAGAGCGGCGGCCCTACGGGCCGCCGCCGCCGCGCTCGCGCCGCACACAGCCGGGCACCTCGTCGTACCTCCTCGGCACCCGGAGCGTCGACCGCGTCGGCGGCAGCCCTTCAGGCCATCCGCAACCTGATGCCTAACGGCTCACTTCTTCAAGATCCCCGAATCTGCCAGCCGAGGAAGCCGCGGTTACGTCTACAGATCGACGTGGTTGCGCTGGGTGCCCGCCTCCTCATGGCCCCATGATCTGACTTCGCACCGGGAGAGTAAAGGGCGCTTCGCGTCGCTACGCGATGCCTACGGCACCCTTGACTATCCCTCCCTCAGCACAGGATGGCCGGTATGAGGAAGCGGGTGATCTAGGTGGCGGATAGACAACCTATCCGCAGAAGAGCTGGGCCGTCTCTGGGCCGTGGGACGCCCGAAATACGCCAGAACCGCCGAGAAGTGGTGAGATGACCGACCGCAGCTCAGGACCGGTTTTCATGGTCTTTCCCCATAACGCCATATGCCGGCCGGAAGATCCTGGACATCTTCGAAGGCACCCAGCAGATCCAGCAGCTCATCGTGGCCCGCCGGATCCTCGGCAAGACCAGTGCCGAGCTGAAGTAGCAAGGTAGACAACGGAAATCCGGTGCGAGTCAGGTTCACGACTCGCACCGGATTTTCTTTTCGCCGATGTACCTTCGCCACAGTGACGTACGGCCGGAGGCCTGTGTGCGTAGCGGCCGGCCTATGTGGTGGCGAGCAGGAAGTCCTCGCCGCTCGACGGGCGGAGGCCGTCGGTTCGGTTCGCGAAGTAGCGGTCGGCCAGGTCGGTTCCTGAAACATGGTGCGCGTCAGAGAAACCGGCTTCCTTGGCGGTGTCCAGCATTTCCTGTGGGGCGTAGAAGCTGATGAAGGGGGTGCCGGCGGCGCGGGCGCCCTTTTCGGACATTTGGAGGCCGGCGCGGTCTGCTTCGGCGAGGTGGTCGGGTGGCAGCAGGAAGGTCATTGCCACTGTTGATCCGGGGGCGAGCCGCGCCAGCTGACGCAGGGTGGACGCGTTGGTTTCTTTGGTGAGGTACATGGTCACGCCGGTGGAGGCCACGACTGCGGGGCGGTCGGGATCGAAACCAGCCGCCCTCAATTGCTCCCACCAGGATTGGTTCGCTTCGAAATCGACTGGCACCAAACGCAACCGGTCGGAGATTCCGTAACCGAGCTCGATCAGGCGCTGCCGCTTCCAGGCTTGGGTGGCGGGCTGTTCGATCTCGAAAAGTGTCAGGCGGGAGGCGATCTCGGGCCTGCGCTGAGCGAAGGTATCCAAACCCGCTCCCAAGATGACGTATTGGGTGACGCCGTGGCCCACCTGCTCGACCACCAGGTCCTCGACGAAACGGGCGCGCGAGACCATCGACGCCCGAAACCTGCTGGTGCCAACGGGATCCATGTCCGGACGGCTGCGCCAGTCATCTTCGGGGGCGATGAGTCGCACGCCGATTTCGTCCACCAGAACATGCGGCGGCGGGTCGACCCGGACATGCATCGCCCGCCACAGCGCGACTCGTACCGCGGTGTTGTCCGGCACCCGCTCGTCTGTCATGAGATGTCCCTCTTTCCGATCACTTCCCGGCCTGCACGCTCCACAGCCGCCCATCCGGGTCGCGGACGGTCATTTCCCTTGTCCCGTAGTGAGTTTCCGCCAGCGGCGTGACCACCTCGACGGCCGCGTCGGAGGCAAGCGCGTCCGTATCGGCCGCCTTCAGCACGAGTTGCATTCCGGGCTCCTTGGCCTCGGGGACCTCGGCGATGAAAATGTATGGGCCGTCGCCATTTCGGAGCTGGCCGGAACTGTGATCGGTCTCGAATTCCAGTTCGTAGCCCAGCGCCTGGAAGAACTTGGCCGCCTTGCCCCAGTTGTGCGTCTCCAGGAACACGGCCTCAATGCCATTGGTCGTCATCAGGATTCCTTGTCTGTCGAGTGCCGCTATTCGTCGGCGTCGTCGAGGTAGGCACGCAGCGCCGCGGCGACCAGCGCCGACAGCGAGAGCCCCGACTCGATGGAGTGGTGCTTGACCTGCTTGATCAGCCCGACCGGCAGGTACACGTTGAACTGCTTGATCTCCTCGTCGCCCACGCTAGGATGCTAGCATCCTAGAAAGCTAAGCGCTACGGCTCGTTTTCGCCGAGGAAGACACACCACAGGACGCCCGGAACTACCTGCACACAGGCGCGAAGGCTTGGTAAGATCGGCTCATCACGAGAGTGATGCCGAGCGGTAGGACCGCTGCGCGAACAGCGGCCCTACCTGGTGGGTTATCTAGCCAGCCAAACTCGGCGGACCAGGATGAGCGCCCCGGCGATTACGACAGCAGCTGCAAGCGTGATGCCGTAATCGACCGGGGCCTTGCTCTTCCTTCGGCGATGTTTCGCCATCCCCCACCACCTCCTCCCTGGGCGCGATGTTTGGACCGTGTCCATCGCCCCTCGGGAGGAAGTGGCACCACAATACCTGGGTCCAGCAACAACTTTCGGCGCGATTCGCAAACTAGTGCGAATGCCTGTGTTTCACTTTTCGGCCTTTCGTGCACCGGTCGATAGTCGGCCGTTACGTCACTGCCAATCTTTCGTCGAAGACACGCAACTCTCCGAGATCCCCTTGGCCCGAACGGGACACGTTCGGGCGGATAGTGGACCGGGCAGGAAAACGCTGGCAACGTAATGGCCTGCGAAATTCTTTCGAGCTATACCAGACCTTCGAGGAGCAACTGGATATGGAACGACTGAGTGTGACGCGTCGTCTGGCTACCGTTTTCGCCGCGACCGCGGTGGTAGCGAGTGTTTTCGCGGGGAATGCCGGTGCGGAACCGGCGGCCGTGGATTTGGCTGGGGCCGCGCAGAAGCTGCGGGCGGCGGCCGCGGGGAATCCGGCGGCCGAGCAGGCGGTGGATCGGCTGATGACCTCCGGGCAGGTGATCAAGGCGGGACGGGTGGCTTTGCCCGCGCAGCCGTTCCAGATTCCGGCGCAATCGGATATCGGACGCGGTGACGGGCCGGGCGTGTACGGCTCCGGTATCGCACTGGGCCTGGACGGGTTCCGGTTCGGATTCTTCGGCGGGCCGGGCACTATCGCGCCGAATCAGAGTGGCGCGAAACTGGAAGTGCTGTGGATCAATCTTTCCAATGGACGCAGCGGTACCGAGGTGCTCAACGAGCACGTCGACATTCCGGTGGACACCACGATCCGCACCCGCCCGCTCGACACCGGCGGCGGCATGATCGTGGCCGCGGTGTACGGCAGCCTGTGGCACCGCTGGTCGGTACCGGTGAGCGATGCGAACCCGGACGGATACCAGTACCAGCTCGGCACGATCTCGGTGCCTTCGTTCGGCGCCGTCTACAAC
>NZ_JBHTUR010000022.1:12993-157896 GCF_042793755.1 Nocardia sp. NPDC056564 | reverse complement strand
GATCTGGGCGATCCGGACAGCCTCGCCCCCGCCGTCGCGGGTGCCGAGGCACTGTTCCTGCTCATCACCGGTGCGCAACTGGTGAGCGGGCCGGATCCGGAGCGAGTGCTGGAGGTTGCGCGGGCCGCAGGTGTGCGGCGGGTGGTGTTCGTGTCCTCGCAGGGTGTGGTCACCAGGGCCGATGCGGAGGGTTACGCGCGGCTGATCGCGTTCGAGGCGGCGATCCGGCGGTCAGGACTGGCGTGGACCATCCTTCGGCCTGCGGGTTTCTACGCGAATACCTACGCGTGGGTGGAATCGGTGCGCACCGAACGGACGGTCGCGGCGCCCTTCGGCGCGGTCGGGCTGCCGTCCATCGACCCGGCCGATATCGCCGCGGTCGCGGCCGCCGCGTTGTCCGAGGACGGGCATGCCGGGCAGATCTACACCCTGACCGGACCGGCGCTGAGCACGCCGCGGGAGCAGGCGGCGGCGATCGGCGCGGCCGTGGAAGCGCCGGTGCGGTTCGTGGAATTGACTCGGGCGCAGGCACATACGGCGATGACGCGGTTCATGCCCGAGTCCGTGGTCGAGCACACGCTGTCCATCCTCGGCGAGCCGACGGCCGCGGAGCAGCGGGTCAGTCCGGATGTGGAGCGGGTGCTGGGCCGCAGGCCCGCGAGTTATGCCGAATGGGCGCAACGTAATCGAGCCGTGTTCGCTTGAACATCTACCGCACCCCGGCGAGTGAACGAACGCCGCCGACGGTGTCCACCACGGGCACAACATAATCGGACCGCGTTCGCCCGCTCACCCCGCGTGGTCGAAGATCCGAATGTGCTGCTCCCCTTGGCGATCCCGGACGTCGAAGCCGAGTTCGAGCAGTTCCTCGTCGAGTTCCGCTACGTCCAGGGGCTTTTCGTCGGCGAGGGCGCGGCGACGGGCGCGCAGGACAGCGTCGACGGCCTTCCCGGTTTCGGGGCGGCCGTCGGCCCAGCGGAAGTAGTCCGCGGCGAATGGGTCGTTCCGGTCGAGCCAGGGGTAGCCGTGGTCACGGAATGCGCGTTCGATGTCGTTGCGGTTCAGGTCGGTGGCGCCGAACCGGGCGAGGCGGCGCTTGTTCCGGTCGGTGAGCACCAGGTCCGCGTCCTCGCGGAACACGGCGGCGACGCGCTTGCGCGGCACGTGCTGCGCGCGGGCCTGCTGTACCAGTTCGACGTGGTCGTCGGCGACCGTGAGGGTCAGGCTCTCCGCCCGGCCCATCTCGAAAAGCACCGCACCAGCAAGGGCTCCGATCATGGTGGTGGCGAGCACCAGCCACACCGTCGGCACGCTCATCGCGAGTTTCAGCGGACCGGGGCCGGCGTCGAAGGTGTCGGTCATCCAGCGGCCGACCGGATGCGCCGCGAAGCCGATGCCGCAGCCGATGACGAGGCCGCCCGCCGCGAACAGCCAGGCCCAGATCGTGGAGATGCGCAGCACGGTGGGTGCCGAGACGGTGGTCATGAGTGCTCCGCTTCGATCGGTCGCAGCAGCCGGGACACGGTCGCGCGCACCAGCGGGCGCGGGTCGTGCGGGGTGTCCGGGTCCGCGTTGAGAAAGGCGCCGTCGATGACGGCGAGGATCCAGCGCGCGGTTTCCCCCGGCTCGAATCCGGGGTCGAATTGCCCGGTGCGGAGGCCGCGTTCGAGGAGTGCGGTGAGGGCCTCGGCGCTGAGCCGGGCGTCCGCCAGGACGATCGTCGCCAGTTCCGCGTCGTGGCCGAGGCGGCGCAGCAGCTCGAACATCAGGCCGGGAGCGGACGGATCCAAGGCCTCGCCGGCCAGCGCGTCGACGATGTCGAGAATGGCGGCGAGACAATCGGTTCGGTCGACGTGGCGGGCGAAGAGCTCGGTGTGTTCGGGGATGGACAGCTCGAAGATCGAACGAAAGACGGCGGCCTTGTCCTTGAAGTAGTAGAAGACGCTGCCCGAACTGAGCCCGGCGGCGCGGGCGATCTGGGTGGCCGTGGTGCGTTCGTAGCCGTGTGTGGCGAACTGCTCGGCGGCGGCCATGGTGATGGCGCGGCGGCGTTCGGCGACACGATTCGGATCGACGGTGCGGGCCATGCGCCGATCGTATCATTAACTGATCGGACAGTTAAAGAATTGTTTCGACGCGGTGGTTGCTACGGTTGCCCGGTGGTGGATATCAGCATCGAGACCGAAACCGAAACGGCACAACGACTCCCCTGGCCGAACCGCCGCAACTGACCCCGCGCACGCTCGCGGTGGTCCGGGACGCGGAAAAGTGGAGCGCGCTCGTGCCGTTCGCCGAGGCCGACGGCGCCGAGGTGGAGAAGTTCGGTCTGTTCTCCTTCCACTTCCCCACCGGGCTGGACAACAGCGGGTTCGTCGGCTGGCTCGCGGGTCAGCTCAAACGCACGCTCGGCACCGGGGTGTTCGTGGTCTGCGGCAGCAACCGGGAACGCGGCGGGATTTACGACTACTGGGGTTGCCCGGTGGAGCTGCTGGCGGCGGTCGAGCGCGAGATCGACGCGCTGCGCTCGACCGCCGGCGACTAGAAGACCGGCGTGGTGCGCGCGCTCAGCTCGCACTTGTTGCCGAAGGCTTTTCGCCAGTCGACCTGCTTGCCCTGCCAGGTGCCGGTCACCGAGGCGTCGACCGGCTCGAAGACCTGGATGCAGGCGGTGGTGGGATCGCCGGGAAGCTTGTCGAAGTCACCGCCCGCCGCCGCCAGCGCCGCGCAGGCGGCCTCGGCCTTGGGATGATCGCCACCGGTCGGCTCGCAGGTCAGCGTGACCTGCGTCGGGGCCGACCCCGGCGCCGCCGGCGTAACGGTCAACGTCAGCTTTGTCTTCGGCGACCCGGCGTCGTCATCCGAACAGGCCACCGCCCCGAGCGCGACGACCACAAGGCACGCGGTCGCGAGGGTCCGGCGGAGCGAAGAAGTCGTCATCCGACCACTCAATCACGACGCGAAGGACGTTTCCGATAACTTCCGGCTAACTCGCCGTGCGGACCGGCGCGCCCGCCCAGCACGGACGATTCCGGCCCGAAACCAGGCGCGTGGACGGTGTCCCGCACTGCCACCGCATCCCGGCGGCGGATTCCCCCGTTGCCTTCTGCATGGACCATCGAGATGCGCCAGCCGCAGACCGCCAGTGACGGACATCCGAAGAACGCTCTCGCTCGGAAGAACTGCTCGACAACCTGATGCTCGAACCGACGGCGAACGCGGCCGGGTCAGCCGATGTCGACCGGGTCGATTTGGACGCGCAGAGGGGCGTCGGAACGGTGGGTGCTGCGAATGGCTTGAGCGGCGGTGAGGGCGCGGGCCAGGGCGGCGCCGGATGTGCGGTCGACGCGGAGCAGGATGCGTTCGACCTCGGCGGGGGTGTCGCCGGAGGAGAAGGGTTTGCGGGCGCCGTCGGGCAGGGGTACCGGGCCGAGCACCTCGACGTCGGCGGGAAGGTCTGTGGCGGAGAGCAATTCGGCGATGGAGTCGGAGGTGCCGTCGACCGCGGCCATGCGGACGGCGGGCGGGAAGCCGACCTCGGCGCGGGCGGCGAGTTCGTTGCGGGCGTGCCAGACCGGGTCCCAGCGGAGCATGGCCTGCACGGTGGGAATCGCGGCCTCGGCCATGACGATCACCTGGCCGCGCGAACGCACCAGGGTCGCGGCGGTCATCCAGCGACGCAGCGCGTCCTCGGACGCGCGCAGGTCGGCGCGGCCGAGCAGGGCCCAGCTGTCGAGCAGCAGCGCGACTCCGTAGCCACCGGGCAGAACCGGCTCCGCGCCGACGGTGGCGACCACCACCTGCGGGCCCGGTTCCACCGTGTCGAGCATCGCGCCGCCGCCCGAGCCGCGGATCGGCACGCCGGGAAACGCGCGGCCGAGTTCCTCCGCGGTGCGGCTCGCGCCGATCACCACGGCGCGCAGCGCACGCGACCCACAGGACGTGCAACGGAACGCCGCCTCGGTGATGCCGCACCAGCGGCAGCTCGGGCTGTGCGCGGCGTCGCCCTGCGAATCACTGTGCCGCGCACGGCCATCCGGCAAGGCGAGCGGTCCGTTGCAGTGCCGGCAGCGGGCCGGCGTCCGGCATTTCGCACAGGCCAGCGACGGGACATAGCCGCGCCGCGGTACCTGCACCAGCACGCCGGCGCCCTCCTTCAGCGCGGCCCGCGCGGCCGCGTACGCCACGCCGGGAATGCGGACCGCCTTGGCGACCGGGTCCCGTTCCATCGCGAGATCGGTATCCCCGGGCACGCTGATCCGGGGCGCCGCGTCCCGCACCACCGCCCGATCGGCGACCAGGTCGTGCGCCCAGCCGGTTTCGACGATCGCCTGGACCTCCGCCGTGCGCGCGAAACCGGCCGCGACGAACGCCGCCCCCGTCTCGTGCGAGCGCAGCATCGCGACCTCCCGCGCGTGCGGATACGGCGACCGCGGCTCGGCGTAGGTGTCGTCCCCGTCGTCCCAAATCGCGATCAGCCCGAGGTCTTTCGCCGGTGCGAACACCGCACTGCGCGTCCCCACCACGACTTTCGCCGTCCCCCGCAGCACCGCGAGCCACCGCCGATATCGCGCCGCCGGCCCCAACCCCGCGGCCAGCCCGACCGCCGAATCCCCCAGCAGCCGAGTACATTCCGCCAGCACCCGATCCAGATCCCGCTGATCCGGCACCATCAGGATCGCACTCTGCCCCCGCTCGACCACCGCCTCCGCTAACTCCGCCAACCGCCGAGGCCAGTCCTCCCCCGGCAGCGCCTGCCACGCCGCCCGCGGCCCTTTCCCCCCGCGCAGCGCCGCCACAAACGCCGCACCGTGGATGTACCGCCCCCAGGGACCGTGATCAACGGCCACCCGATCTCCCGCACCCGACTCCCCCGCCGAAGCCGCCGCACCGTGATCCGACTTCGCCGCCGAACCAGCCTCCCCGCCACTCGGCGCTACAGCCGAAGCCACCTCACTGCCACCCGGCGCTACAGCTAAAGCCTCGCCGCCGCCCGGCTCCGACGACGCAGCCGCCGCGCCGCCATCCCCAACACCTGCCGACGACGCGCCATGTCCAGCGTTCACGTCTCGCACGCCGCTCGCGTGCTCTGCGGACGCCGCGGCGCGCGCATCGCTGTCCGCTCCGGCGGCTCGGCTGTTCGCAACCGACTCCGAGGCATGCGCCGTCCCCGCCACGGCAGCCATCTGACCCGCGCCGACGGCTGACCGCGACATCGCCGAGCCCACAGCACCGGCCGGCGGCCCAATGACCGGCGCCGCCAACGATTCCGCGTCACCCGCCCGATCGGCCACCCCCGCCGCTCCGCTCGAGTCCGGCAGAGATTCCGAGCTCGGCGTCTCATCTTGCGCGGCCACCGACTGACCAGCTTCCCTCGCGGACTCGGCGAGGAGCGCCCCCTGGTCCGCGTCTGCCGCATCGCTCGCCGCGACGGACGAGCCGGTGGGGGCCGAATCTGTTTCGAGCGCCGCAGCATTCGGCAGGGCTGGGGGCTGATGCTCCGTGGAATCGAAAGATGACGTGGAGGTGTTCCCTCGCCCCGCTGCTCTGGCCGAAGTCTCTGACGTAGTGTCTGCGGCGATTTTGTTATCAACTGCGCGATCAGGCGTCATCGAATCAGCATCGATACCAACGGAATCAACATCTGAAGGCGACGTGGCAAGAGCAGGGGTCGTCCGGTCGACATCGGACTCAGCTGGTGTTTCAGCGGAATTGCCGGGGGCCACCGTGCGATCTGCCGCGTCAAGTGCAGTGTCTGTGGCGTGACGCTCGTCAAGCGCACGACCCGGTGGCACTGAATCAGTATCGATATCAACGGAATCAACACTCGAAGGCAATGCCGCCGAAGGCAGGGCCGACTGGTCGGCACGTTTCGTGTCGGATGAGGCGGACGAGACCGACTGGGGCACTTCGGGATCCGGGGCTATCGCCGCGGCACGCTTCGGCGACTCTCCATCGATTGTCGAATCGCGCCCGACTGAGTCAGTGTCGGATTCGGCGGAATCTGCGGCCGAGAATGCCGATTTCCCCGACTTCACCGGCGCACCGACGCCAGGTGGCGTGGTTGAGACATGTTGTGCCGCAGCGGAGTTCGTTGCCGCTGCTTCGGCACCCGAATCGGACGGTGACGCATCGCCTTCGATCCCAGCGGAATCGGCCTCGGACAGGGGTTTCACCCGAAGCGGTGCGCTGCGGGTCGAGGCCTTTTTCCGGGTGGCGGCACTCGGCGCGGCCGAAGTCTCCTCGGTCGAGTCCTCGTCCTCGGCATCGCTTTCGGCGGACTTCTTCTTCGTCCCGCCGGTCTCGGTGCGCGCATGCCGCGGCGGAATAGCCAGGCGCAGCACGTCGGCGCGGGTTCCGGCATATCGAGCGGCGACCGCGGTCGCGAGCTTCACGATCTCCGGGGTCAGCACCCGCTCGGCGGAGACGACCCGCTCGAGCTTCACCAGCTTGCCGCTGTGCTCACTGTGCGTGCGCCGCTCCAGCAGATATCCGTCGACCAGACGACCCGCGAACCGCACGCGCACCCGCACGCCCGGCTGCGCGATCGCGTCCAACTCGGCAGGCACCAGGTAATCGAAGTCACGATCCAGATGGGCCGGAGACAGCAACGGGAGCACCCGAGCTATCGGGTGCTCCACGGCTGCGGGGCCCGCGGGCGGGACCCCCGGTATGGCGGGGGTGCCCGCCGCGGGTTTCTTCACTCGGTCCGGTAGGGGCTACAGGCCGACCGCGGCGCGCAACTTGTCCGCCCGGTCGGTGTGCTCCCAGGGCAGGTCGACGTCGGTGCGGCCGAAGTGGCCGTACGCGGCGGTCGGTGCGTAGATCGGGCGCAGCAGATCGAGGTCGCGGATGATCGCGCCGGGACGCAGGTCGAAGACCTCGGAGATGGCGGCGGAGATGCGCGCCGGGTCGACCTTCTCGGTGCCGAAGGTCTCCACGAACAGGCCGACCGGCGCCGACTTGCCGATCGCGTAGGCGACCTGAACCTCGACGCGCTCGGACAGGCCCGCCGCGACGACGTTCTTGGCCACCCAGCGCATGGCGTACGCGGCCGAGCGGTCCACCTTCGACGGATCCTTGCCGGAGAACGCGCCGCCGCCGTGGCGAGCCATGCCGCCGTAGGTGTCGACGATGATCTTGCGGCCGGTCAGACCCGCGTCACCCATCGGGCCGCCGAGCACGAACTTGCCGGTCGGGTTGACCAGCAGCCGGATGTTCGAGGTGTCCAGCGTGGGCAGCTCGAGGTCGGCGATGACGGCCTCGACGACCTTTTCCCGGATGTCCGGCGCGAGCAGGTTGTCCAGGTCGATGTCGGCGGCGTGCTGGGTGGAGATGACCACGGTGTCGAGCCGGACCGGACGGTCGCCCTCGTATTCGATGGTGACCTGGGTCTTGCCGTCGGGACGCAGGTACGGCAGCACGCCGGACTTGCGCACCTCGGTGAGCCTGCGGGAGAGCCGGTGCGCGAGCGCGATCGGCAGCGGCATGAGTTCCGGGGTGTCGGTGGTCGCGTAGCCGAACATCAGGCCCTGGTCGCCCGCGCCCTGCTTCTCGATCTCGTCGTCGGACCCGCCGACGCGCGCCTCGTGCGAGGTGTCGACGCCCTGCGCGATGTCGGGCGACTGCGCACCGATCGCGATGTTGACGCCGCAGGAGTTGCCGTCGAAACCCTTTGCCGAGGAGTCGTATCCGATCTCCAGGACCTTTTCCCGGACGATCTTGGGAATGTCGGCGTAAGCGCTGGTGGTGACCTCGCCCGCGACGTGGACCTGGCCGGTCGTCACGAGGGTTTCCACCGCGACGCGGCTGCGCGGGTCTTCCGTGAGTAACGCGTCGAGGATGGAATCGCTGATGGCGTCACAGATCTTGTCCGGGTGACCTTCGGTCACGGACTCACTGGTGAATAGCCGGCTGCCGGACGTGCGCACAGTTGTTCCCTCTCCCTCAACGGGTATTCGTCTCGGTTTGCGACAGTAACGCGAGACCGTTACCGCGCAACCCTTCATTCCAGACTATGGCAAACCACCGACATCCCGTGGACCAAGAGATCACTATCTCAGACAGTTCGTCCGACTAGTCCCCCTGGCACCGCGAAACCGATGGTTGATTACCGGGTCATTATCCCGGTCTCGCAATATATTTCAGCTCAAGAGCGGCCCGAGCGCGTCGAGCACCCGGCTGGCGAGCAGCGCCTTCGACCCATGATCGAGCGACTGTTCGGTACCGTCCGCACCGAGCAGCCAGCCGTTGTTGGTGTCGACCTCGAACGCCTTGCCCTCACCGACCGCGTTGACCACGAGCAGGTCGCATCCCTTGCGCGCCAGCTTGGCCCGCGCGTAGGTGAGCACGTCACCGTGCTCGTCCCCGGTCTCGGCGGCGAAGCCGACGATCGCGGTGCCGGGCAGCTGCCCGTCGCGGCGCTGCTGCACCAGACCGGCCAGGATGTCGGTGGTCTTGGTCAGCGCGATGACGTCGGGTTCGCCGGCGCCCTTCTTGATCTTGGCCGCGGCCACGTCGGTGGGCCGGAAATCCGCCACCGCCGCCGCCATGATCACCGCGTCCGCGCCGACGGCGTGCTTGTCGACCGCGGTCTTGAGCTGCTCGGCGGTGGTGATGTGCACCAGGTCGACCGCGGCGGGCGCGGCCATCTCGATCGTGTTGCCCGCGATGAGCGTGACGTGCGCACCGCGCTGGGCCGCGACCCTGGCCAGTGCGTACCCCTGTTTGCCGGAGCTGCGATTGCCGAGGAAACGCACCGGATCCAGCGGTTCCCTGGTGCCGCCCGCGGTGATGACCACCCGGCGACCCTCGAGGTCACGCGGGATGGCGTCGGCGCGTTCGAGCAGCAGCGTGGCGAGGCCGAAGATCTCCTCGGGCTCGGGCAACCGGCCGGGACCGGTGTCGGTGCCGGTGAGCCGGCCCGACGCGGGTTCCATCACGATCGCACCGTGCGCGCGCAGCGTCGCGACATTGGCGACGGTCGCCGGATGCTCCCACATCTCGGTGTGCATCGCGGGCGCGAACAGGATCGGACATCGGGCCGTCAGCAAGGTGGCGGTGAGCAGGTCATCGGCGCGGCCCTGGGCCGCGCGCGCCATCAGGTCGGCGGTCGCCGGGGCGATGACCACGAGGTCCGCCTCCTGGCCCAGCCGGACATGCGGCACCTCGGGCACGTCGGTGAACACGTCCGTGTGCACCGGGTTCCCGGACAATGCCTCGAAGGTTGCCTTACCGACGAACTGCAGCGCCGACTCGGTGGGGATCACCCTGACCTGGTGTCCGGTCTCGGTGAACCGCCGGACCAACGAGCAGGCCTTGTACGCGGCGATCCCTCCGCCGACGCCGACGACGATCCGTGTGGTCACTACGCCTCCGGCCTAGTTGTGGTCACAGCACGCGCCCCGGGCGACTACTCGCCTTCGGCGTGCTCGAGCAGGTCGGAGTGGATCTCGCGCATGGCGACCGAGAGGGGCTTTTCCTGCAGGCCCGGCTCGACCAGCGGGCCGACGTACTCGAGGATGCCGTCGCCGAGCTGGTTGTAGTAGTCGTTGATCTGGCGCGCCCGCTTGGCCGCGTAGATGACCAGGGCGTACTTGGACGAGGTGCGCTCCAGCAGCTCATCGATCGGGGGGTTGGTGAGGCCGATCGGGGTGTCGTATGCGGGAACGACTTTGCTGTCTGCACTGCTCACTGAGGGGGCTCCTGCGCGTGGAAGGTTATGAACTCGAATTTGTGCTAACGAACAACGATACCAACTGCTCACAGGCAGTAGTCACCTCGTCGTTCACGATGACGATGTCGAACTCGTCACAGGCCGCCAATTCGGTCCTGGCGGTTTCCAGTCTGCGCTCGATCACTTCCGGTGATTCGGTGCCGCGCGAGGTGAGCCTGGAGACCAGTTCGTCCCAGCTGGGCGGGGCGAGGAAGGCGAGGATCGCTTCCGGAATGGCCTTGCGTACCGACCGCGCGCCTTCTAGATCGACCTCGACCAGTACGGGCAGACCCTCTGCGAGGGCGGCCCGTACCGGTGCGGCCGGGGTGCCCGAACGTTGCAAACCACCGTGTATATCAGCCCACTCGAGTAGTTCGCCCGCCGTGATCATGGCGTCGAACTCTTCCCTGGACACGAATCGATAGTCGAGACCGTCGACTTCGCCGGGCCTAGGCGCCCGGGTCGTCGCCGACACACTGAAGATCAGGTGCGGCAGTCGCTCGCGGACACAACGGACCACGGTCGACTTTCCGACGGCCGAGGGGCCGACCAGTACTACCAGCCGACCCTTCCGCGTATGTTCGACCACCCTCGTTATCAGGCGTCGAAGTCGAACCGGGCGAGCAGCGCCTTGCGCTGCCGATCGCCGAGTCCGCGCAGACGCCGGGTGGGGGCGATCTCCAGTTCGCTCATGATTTCGGCTGCCTTGACCTTGCCCACCTTCGGCAGGGCCTCCAGCAGCGCCGACACCTTCATCTTGCCGAGAATCTCATCGGATTCGGCATCGGTGAGGACCTGCTTCAGGTTGGTGCCGCCTCGCTTCAGGCGCTCCTTGAGCTCCGCCCGAGCGCGGCGAGCGGCAGCCGCCTTCTCCAAAGCAGCGGCGCGCTGCTCGTCAGTCAGCTGGGGAAGGGCCACGGTTCCTCCGTCTCATCGTTCATTGCATCAACTCCTGCCGGTAACCCGGCAGTCTCAGCGACCGTACCCACGGCATCCGCAGATTGCGAACCCACCCCCCAGGTCAGCGCATGATTCCGGATGCCGTAGACGCGAGAGCGGCGCGATCCGCACTGCTCCTCTGTCGCTGCGCAGATCGTACCGCCGAAATCGCGAAATGCCTCCTCAGCAGGGAGTTTTCACGATTGACACAGGTTAGCGGGAGGGTTGCTATGACGTGACAAGTGCCGCCAGCAAACCCACCCGCGCCCGACCAGGAAGTTTCTCGGAATTTCCCGCGTGTCGCGTTGTCTTTCAGCGTGTCGTGGACCACAAACAGGTCGAACGACCGATTCGGGTCGACTCGGGCGGCGATCGATTGTCGATCCGCACGGCCACCTTTGTCGACCTGCACTGATGAAATCGCGATTCTGCGCCGATCCGGGCCCGCCGGCCCATCCGAACACCGCCGGACCGGGAAACGGGCGTAGCAGGGCACCCAGGACCCGCTACGGGCCGCACGCATACGTGCGCATGACCGCACACGCGGCCGGAAACGCGGCGGGACCGGCGCGATCGCGCCGGTCCCGGTCGTTATTTCTGCAGGAAAGCGAACGTTTCCTGGAGTGCGTTCAGGCTGTCGCGCAGCGCGGGAACCTCCGGTCCGGCGCGCAGCACCTCCCGCGAGGCGGTCGGTATCGCGGCCGCCAGCATCGACTCCGGCACCAGGTCACGCACGTTTTCCGGTCCCCCGCCCTGGGCGCCGACGCCGGGCATCAGGATCGGCCCGTTGAGCGCGGACAGGTCCGGCGCCTCGGTCAGGGTCGCGCCGATCACCACGCCGACCGACCCGAATTCCGCGCCCGCATTGCGCGCGGCGGCCTGGTCGACCATCGTCTGCGCGATGCTGCGGCCGTCCCCCGTGACCACCCGTTGCAGTTGCGCCCCTTCGGGATTCGAGGTCGCCGCGAGTACGAACACGCCGCGCCGGTTGGCCTCGGCCACCGCCAAAGCCGGTGCCAGCGAGCCGAATCCGAGATACGGCGAGACCGTCACCGCGTCCGAGCCGAGCGACCCGTCGCCGAGCCAGGCGTGCGCGTACGCGTCCATGGTGGAGCCGATGTCGCCGCGCTTGGCGTCGGCGAGCACCAGCGTGCCCGAGGCGCGCAGCACCTCGATCGTGCGCTCCAGCACCGCGATTCCGGCCGAGCCGTAGGTCTCGAAGAACGCGACCTGCGGCTTGACCAGCGCGACCCGGCCGTCGAAGGCCTCGACGCAGATCTCCGCGAACTGTTCCAACCCGTCCGCGTCGGCGGTCAGGCCCCACGACTCCAGCAGCCCCGGATGCGGATCGATGCCGACGCACATGGGGCCGAAATGCCCCATGGCGTGCCGCAATCGAGCGCCGAAGCTCTTCATCCCGCTGCCTCCGTCCGGTTCACCCACGCAGCACCGAGTGCAGCTCTTGCAGCGAGCGCACGCCGATCCCGCCGTTGATGCTCGCCTCGATGCCCTGCACCGCGGCGGCCGCGCCCTGCACCGTGGTGATGCACGGGATGTTCACACCGACCGCGGCGCTGCGGATCTCGTAGCCGTCCACGCGCGGGCCCGAGTTGCCGTACGGAGTGTTGAACACCATGTCGATCTCGCCGTCGCGGATCTGCTCGACGATCGTCGGCTGCGGCACATCACCATTGACCTGCGCCGACTCCGGCTCCGAGTGCTTGCGCACCCGCTCGCACGGAATACCGTTGCGGCGCAGCATCTCCGCCGTGCCCTCGGTGGCCAGGATGCGGAAGCCCAGGTCGTGCAGGCGCTTGACCGGGAAGACCATGGCCCGCTTGTCCCGGTTCGCGATCGAGACGAACACGGTGCCCTCGGTGGGCAGCGAACCGTAGGCGGCGGTCTGGCTCTTGGCGAAGGCGGTGCCGAAGTCGGCGTCGATGCCCATCACCTCGCCGGTGGACTTCATCTCCGGGGAGAGCAGCGAATCCACGCCGGTGCCATCGGCCTTGCGGAACCGGTGGAACGGCAGCACGGCCTCCTTCACCGCCACCGGGGCGTCGAGCGGCACGTGCCCGCCGTCGCCCTCGCCCGGCAGCATGCCTTCCTTGCGCAGTTCGGCGATGGTGGCGCCGAGCATGATTCGCGCGGCCGCCTTGGCCAGCGGCACCGCGGTGGCCTTGGACACGAACGGAACCGTCCGGCTGGCCCGCGGATTGGCCTCGAGCACGTAGAGCACGTCGTCCTTGAGCGCGTACTGCACGTTGAGCAGGCCCTTGACCCCGATGCCCTTGGCCAGCGCGACGGTCGAGCGGCGCACTGCCTCGATGTCGCTGCGGCCCAGGGTGATCGGCGGCAGCGCGCAGGCCGAGTCGCCGGAGTGGATGCCCGCCTCTTCGATGTGCTCCATCACGCCGCCGAGGTAGACCTCGTCGCCGTCGCACAGCGCGTCGACGTCGATCTCGATGGCGTCTTCCAGGAATCGGTCGACCAGCACCGGGTGTTCGGGGCTGAGCTCGGTGGCCCGGGAGATGTAGCCCTCCAGCGAGCTCTCGTCGTAGACGATCTCCATGCCGCGCCCGCCGAGCACGTAGGACGGGCGGACCAGCACCGGGTAGCCGATCGAGGCGGCGATCTTCTTCGCCTGCGCGAAGGTGGTCGCGGTGCCGTACTTCGGCGCGGGCAGTCCGGCCGCGACCAGCACGTCGCCGAACTCGCCACGGTCCTCGGCCAGGTCGATGGCGGCGGCGCTGGTGCCGACCACCGGGACGCCCGCGTCGGTGAGCCGCTGTGCCAGGCCGAGCGGGGTCTGCCCGCCCAGCTGCACGATCACGCCGATGACGTTGCCGGACTCGCTCTCCGCGTGGAACACCTCGAGCACGTCCTCGAAGGTGAGCGGCTCGAAGTAGAGCCGGTCGGCGGTGTCGTAGTCGGTGGAGACGGTCTCCGGGTTGCAGTTGACCATCACCGTCTCGTACCCGGCCTGCGACAGCGTCTGCGCCGCGTGTACGCACGAGTAGTCGAACTCGATGCCCTGGCCGATCCGGTTCGGGCCGGAGCCGAGGATGATCACCTTGTCCCGCTCCCGCTGCGGCGCGACCTCGGATTCCGCGGCGGGATCGAGCTCGTAGGTGGAGTAGTGGTACGGCGTCTTGGCCTCGAACTCGGCGGCGCAGGTGTCCACCGTCTTGAACACCGGGCGAACGCCGAGCCGGTGCCGCAGCGCGCGAACTCCGGTCTCCCCGGCCAACTCCGGGCGCAGCGCGGAGATCTGACCGTCGGACAGGCCGTAGTGCTTGGACCGGCGCAGCAGCGTCTCGTCCAGCACGGGCGCGTCCATGATCTCTTGGCGCAGCTCCACCAGACCGGCGACCTCGGCGACGAACCACGGGTCGATGCCCGAGGCGGCGGCGACGTCCTCGATGCTCGCGCCGAGCCGCAGCGCGCGCTCGACCTGATAGATGCGGCCCTCGATCGGGGTGCGCAGATCTTCCAGGATCGCTTCCACGTCAGTCCATTTGCCGTCCGCCTGGGTCCAGAAGCCCGCCGCCTTCGTCTCCAGCGACCGCAGCACCTTGCCGAGTGCCTCGGCGAAGTTGCGGCCGAGCGACATCGCCTCGCCGACCGACTTCATCGTGGTGGTGAGCGTCGGGTCGGCGCCGGGGAACTTCTCGAACGCGAACCGCGGCGCCTTGACCACCACGTAGTCCAGCGTCGGCTCGAAGCAGGCCGGCGTCTCCTTGGTGATGTCGTTGACGATCTCGTCCAGCGTGTAGCCGATGGCCAGCTTCGCGGCGATCTTGGCGATCGGGAAACCCGTTGCCTTGGAAGCCAATGCGGACGAGCGCGAGACGCGCGGGTTCATCTCGATGACGATCAGGCGGCCGTCGGCCGGATCCACCGCGAACTGGATGTTGCAGCCGCCGGTGTCGACGCCGACCTCGCGCAGGATGGCGATGCCGAGGTCGCGCATCTTCTGGTATTCGCGGTCGGTGAGCGTCATCGCCGGGGCGACGGTCATCGAGTCGCCGGTGTGCACGCCCATCGGGTCGACGTTCTCGATCGAGCAGACGATGACCACGTTGTCGTTGCGGTCGCGCATCAGCTCGAGCTCGAATTCCTTCCAGCCCAGGATGGATTCCTCGATGAGCACGTTCGCGGTCGGCGAGGCGGACAGGCCGCCGCCGGCGATGCGATCGAGATCCTCGTCGTTGTAGGCCATTCCGGAACCGAGGCCGCCCATGGTGAACGAGGGCCGCACCACCACGGGGAATCCCAGCTCACGGACCGTGTCCCGGACCTCGTCCATCGTGTAACAGACACGGGAGCGGGCACTTTCGCCGCCGACCTTGGCGACGATGTCCTTGAACTTCTGCCGGTCCTCGCCGCGCTGGATGGCGTCGAAGTCGGCGCCGATCATCTCGACGTTGTACTTCTCCAGCACCCCGTTCTCGTGCAGCGCGACCGCGGTGTTCAGCGCGGTCTGCCCGCCGAGGGTGGCCAGGACGGCGTCGGGGCGTTCCTTGGCGATGACCTTCTCGACGAACTCCGCCGTGATCGGCTCCACATAGGTGGAGTCGGCGAACTCGGGGTCGGTCATGATGGTCGCCGGGTTCGAGTTCACCAGTGAAACTCGCAGGCCCTCGGCCCGCAATACCCGGCACGCCTGGGTACCGGAGTAATCGAACTCGCAGGCCTGTCCGATGACGATCGGGCCCGAGCCGATCACCAGGATGTGCTTCAGATCGGTGCGGCGAGGCATCAGGCTCCTTCCATGAGACCGGCGAAACGGTCGAAGAGATAAGCAGCGTCGTGGGGTCCGGCGGCGGCCTCCGGGTGGTACTGCACCGAGAACGCGCGGCCGTCGATCAGGCGCACGCCCTCGACCGTGCCGTCGTTGGCGCAGACGTGGCTGACCTCGGCCTTGCCGAACGGGGTGTCGAACTGCTCGCCCTGCTCGCCTTCCAGCGCGAACCCGTGGTTCTGCGCGGTGATCGCGATCCGGCCGGTGCCGTGCTCGATCACCGGGATGTTGATGCCGCGGTGGCCGAACTTCATCTTGTAGGTCTTACGGCCGAGCGCGCGGCCGAGGATCTGGTTGCCGAAGCAGATGCCGAACAGCGGCAGCCCGCGCTCGAGCACCCCCTGGGTCAGCGCGACCGCGCCGTCCTGGGTGGCCGGGTCGCCGGGGCCGTTGGACAGGAAGACCCCGTCCGGGTTCAGCTCCAGGATCTGCTCGATCGAGGTGTTCGACGGGACCACGTGCACCCGCATGCCGCGCTCGGCGAACATGCGCGGGGTGTTGGTCTTGATGCCGAGATCGACCGCGACCACGGTGAAGCGGGGGTCGCCGGTCGGCTCGATGGTGTAGACCGAGTCGGTGCTCACCTCGTCGGCCAGGTCGGCGCCGAGCATGGACGGCTGGCCGGTGACCCGGCCGATCAGCTCGTCGGCGCCGGCGAGGGCGGCGCCGGAGAAGATGCCGGCCTTCATCGAGCCGCGGGTGCGCAGGTGGCGCACCAGCGCGCGGGTGTCGATGCCCGCGATGCCGACGATGTCCTGGCGCTGCATGGCCTCGGGCAGCGTGCCGGTGGCGCGCCAGTTGGAGGCGCGGCGCGCGGGGTCGCGCACCACATAGCCGGCCACCCAGATCTTGCCGGACTCGTCGTCCTCGTCGTTCCAGCCGGTGTTGCCGATCTGCGGCGCCGCGGCGACCACGATCTGGCGGTGGTAGCTGGGGTCGGTGAGGGTCTCCTGGTATCCGGTCATCGCGGTGCAGAACACCGCCTCCCCGAGCGTCTGGCCCACGGCGCCGTAGGCCGAGCCGCGGAATACCCGGCCGTCCTCCAGCACCAGAGCCGCCTCTTGTCCCGTCATTGCTCGTCGTCTCCCGTCGTCGTGCCGGTCTGCTCGGCCTGGAGGCCCCGCGTCCAAGCCGGGTACACCGACTTGTCGTCACCCCGGAAACCGGTATCTATCTCGGTTCCGGTGGGCAGCTTCCAGCGAACTACCAGCACACCATCTTCTGTCATTACCTTGCCCGCATGCCCGCGCTCGGTGCGCACCGCGGTGATGGATTCCTGCGGGATCCAGATCACCGACGCGCCGTCGCGCTCGAGCAGGATTCCCCGTTCGAACCGCGTGAGCTCCGCCGTGGCCCGGAAACCCAAGTCGCCCACCGCGATCCGGTCCTGCCAGCTGGGCGCCATGGTGCTGCCGAGATACAGTCCGGTGGTCGGCTCCAGCACCTGGGCGCCGAGTTCCGCGGGTACCACCGGCAGCTCACCGATGTCGGCCGACTGGCGCGCGGCCCGGTTCTGCCAACCCCGGTACATCAGCCAGAGGCACAGGGCGAACAGCGCGGCCAGTCCGATCACCCAAAGTGTTCTTTCCACTACGGACCTCCTGTGTCCAATCGGCGGCGCTCCCGGTGCCCTTCGTGGTCACCCTTCGCCACCGCCTCCGGGCCCGTCGCCACCACCGCGGCGTTACCCACCGGCCTTGCCCTCACGGGCGGTTACCCGGCCCCTGAGCAACGTCGTTGTCACTCGGGCCGGGAACGTCATGTCCTCGAACGGGGTGTTGTTCGAGATGCTGGCGAGCTCCTTGGCGCGCACCGTCCAGCTGGCTTCGGGGTCGATCAGCGTCAGGTTCGCCGGCTCGCCGACCTCGATCGGCCTGCCGTGCTCGTCGAGGCCGACGATCGCGGCGGGCTGCTCGCTCATCACCCTGGCGACGCCGCGCCAGTCCAGCAGGCCGGGTTCGACCATGGTCTGCACGATGATGGACAGCGCGGTCTCCAGGCCGAGCATGCCAGGGCGAGCAGCGGCGAATTCGCAGCACTTGTCCTGTTCGGCGTGCGGGGCGTGGTCGGTGGCGACGCAGTCGATGATGCCGTCGGCCAGTGCCTGGCGCAGTGCGGCGGCGTCGGAGGCCTCGCGCAGCGGCGGGTTGACCTTGTTCACCGCGTCGTAGGTCTCCAGGCGCGAGTCGTCCAGCAGCAGGTGATGCGGGGTGACCTCGGCGGTGATCGAGATGCCTTGCGCCTTGGCCCATCGCAGCAGCTCGACGGTGCCCGCGGTGGAGGCGTGGCAGATGTGCACGCGCGCACCGGCATCGCGGGCGAGCAGGGCGTCGCGGGCGACGATGGACTCCTCGGCGGCCCGCGGCCAGCCGGCCAGGCCGAGCCGGGCCGCGGCCGGGCCCTCGTGCGCGACCGCGCCCTTGGTCAGCCGCGGTTCCTCGGCATGCTGGGCGATGAGCACGCCGAGGGTGTTGGCGTATTCCAGGGCACGGCGCATGATCAGCGGGTCGTAGACGCAGTGGCCGTCGTCGGAGAACATCCGCACCGCGCCGACACCGGTTGCCATGGTGCCCATTTCGGCGAGCTGCTTGCCTTCCAGGCCGACCGTGACCGCACCGACCGGGTAGACATCGACCAGGCCGACCTCCTGCCCGCGCCGCCACACGTGGTCGGTGACGACCACCGAGTCGGCGACCGGGCTGGTGTTGGCCATCGCGAACACCGCCGTGTAACCGCCCAATGCGGCTGCGGCCGAGCCGGATTCGATGGTCTCGGTGTCTTCCCGGCCGGGCTCGCGCAGGTGCGTGTGCAGGTCGACGAAGCCGGGCAGCAGGATCTGGCCGCGCGCGTCGATGATCTCCGCGGCGCCGGCGGTGAGACCGGCGCCGATCTCCCGGATCACCCCGTCGGCGATCAGCACGTCGACCGGTTCGCCCTCGCCGTAGATCCGGGCGCCCTTGATCAGGATGTCCGTCATGCCACCGCCTCCTGCGTACCGACCAGCAGCCGGAACAGGACGGCCATGCGCATGTGTACTCCGTTCGTCACCTGTTGCAAGATCGCGGCCTGCGCGGAATCGGCTACCGGCGAGGCGATTTCCATGCCGCGCAGCATCGGGCCGGGGTGCAGGACCACCGCGTGTTCGGACAGCAGGGCGAGCCTGCGTTCGGACAGTCCGTAGTTGATCGAGTATTCGCGGGGCGACGGGAAGAAGCCGCCGTTCATCCGCTCGGCCTGCACGCGCAGCATCATCACCGCGTCGGCGCCGGGCAACTCGGCGTCCAGCGAGTGCGCGATCCGGGCCGGCCAGGCGTCGACGCCGATCGGCAGCAGGGTGCGCGGGGAGACCAGCACCACCTCGGCGCCGAGCGTGTTCAGCAGGAAGACGTTCGAGCGGGCGACCCGGCTGTGCAGGATGTCGCCGACGATGACGACCCGCTTGCCCTCGATCTCGCCGAGCCGCTGGCGCAGGGTCAGCGCGTCGAGCAGCGCCTGGGTGGGGTGCTCGTGGGTGCCGTCGCCCGCGTTGATGATGGCCGGGCCGGAGCGGCCGGACGAGACCGCCCAGGCGTCCATCCAGCGCGCGATCTGGTGTGCCGCACCGGAAGCCGGGTGCCGCACGATCAGCGCGTCGGCGCCGGCGGCGTGCAGGGTGAGCGCGGTGTCGCGCAGCGATTCGCCCTTGGAGACCGAGGAGCTGCTGGCGCTGACGTTGATCACGTCGGCGCTCATCCACTTGCCCGCGACCTCGAACGAGACCCTGGTCCGGGTGGAGTTCTCGTAGAAGACGGTCATCACGGTGCGGCCGCGCAGGGTCGGCAGCTTGTGCACTTCGCGGCCGAGCAGCGCCTGTTCGAAGCGCTCGGCTTCGTCCAGCAACTCCGTCGCGGCCGCCCGGTCCAAATCACCGACAGTCAGCAGATGCCTCACAGCTCCCCCTCGCCGGCGCTCGGCTCCGTCGTTCGGCACCGGGCCGCCGTGTTGTTGGTTCGCTCGCTCACGCCTCCCCCTCCTGACGCAGGTAAACGCCGTCGCGGCCGTCGTGTTCGGTGAGCAGGACCGAGATGTCCTCGGCGCGCGCGGTGGGCACGTTCTTGCCCACGTAGTCGGCCCGGATCGGGAGTTCACGGTGACCGCGGTCGATCAGCACCGCGAGCTGCACGGCGCGCGGGCGACCGAGGTCGCGCAGGCCGTCCAGCGCGGAGCGGACGGTGCGGCCGGAGAACAGGACGTCGTCGATCAGCACGACCAGCGCGTCCTCGATGCCGCCTTCGGGGACCGAGGTGCGCTCCAGCGGCCGGTGCGGCCGGGTGCGCAGATCGTCGCGGTAGAGGGTGATATCGAGCGAACCGAGGGCCGGGCGGACGCCGGAGAATTCCTCGATCTTGTCCGCGAGCCGCGCGGCCAGCGAGGTGCCGCGGGTGGGGATGCCGATGAGTACGACGCGCGGATTACCCGGCTCGCCCGCGTCCAGCGCGGTCTTCTCGATGATCTGGTGCGCGATGCGCGCGATGGTCCGACTGACATCGGAAGCCGACAACAGCTCCCGCCCCGCCTCCACCCCCTCCGGGGTGTGTCGCTGCGATGTTTCGGCAGCGCCGGACTTGGCGGCCCGTTCGGGCACGGCCATGCCGACCTCCTTCCCCGCCTCACCGGACGGTCCGTTAAAGGATGTCTTACGGCAAGCAGCGTAACAGCGGTCGAGACGGGGTTTTCAGCAGGTATTGCCGGGTGTGAGCCGGGCCACGAGCGGCGGGGAGGGTGCGCGCTTCGCCGACCGGTGACGCGGGTTACTTCGGCGCTGCGCTCACGCGCGCACGGCGTCGATGAAACCGACATCGGGATGGTTCTCGACCGGCCTGCCGAACGGCGCGACGAGTTCGGCCCAGCCGCGGAAGGTGGTGTGCCATCCGTGATCGTCGAGCCACTGCCGCGCGTCGCCACCCAGGCCACGGAGCTCGCGCTCCCCCGCTTCGTCGGCGCGGACCAGTCGCCGGAGTTCACGGTACTGCACGGGTCTTTCGTCGGCGGCGAACCGGACGACGCCGAAACGGCTTCCCGGACTGGAGAGTTCGGTCAGCGTCTCGGCGACGCGCACGGCCGCCGCGCGGGTCAGGTATCCGAGCACGCCCTCGTCGACCCAGTGTGTCGGGAGATCGGGCCGAAACCCGTTCACGCGCAGCGCTTCTGCCCAGTCGTCGCGCAGATCGCTGCAAACGACGTGCCGCGCGCAGGTCGGCACGGCGCGCGCGCTCGCCAGGATCGGCTCCTTGAAGGCGAAGAGTTCCGGCAGATCGAGTTCGAAGAATCGAATGTCCGGCGGCAGGGCAAGGCGGAATGCTCGGGTATCCAATCCCGCGCCGAGCACCACGATCTGCCGGCAGCCCTGTTCCACCGCCGCGGTCACCTGGTCGTCGACCAGTCTGACCGAGAGCGTTCGGCCCGGATAGAAGGCGGCCGCCAGTTCTTCCAGTCGCGTCCATCGCCGGCCGCCGTCGTCGGTTTCGGCGAAGCCGCGCCGGGCCGCTTCGGTGAATACCAGGGCCAGCGGGTCGTCGTACAGCCGATCCGGCCGATTCGATTCCAGCGCCCTGACCATCGCGACCCCGATCGCGGTCATCGCGACCCCGGCCATCGGCACTTCCGGCTTCGTTTCGGCCATCTCCCCGCCCCTTCTTCACATTTACTTGCCGCCCGGCTAGCTAATTGAGTTCAGCAGTGACGCTAGGCTCCAACTAGCCGGTCGTCAAGCAAAAAGGAGCGCCATGGACCGCCGTCGCAGCGATATGCGCGAACGAATCCGCACGGTGGCGATGGAGTTGTTCTCCGAGCGTGGCTACGAGAAGACGTCGCTGCGCGAGATCGCCGAGCGGCTCGACGTGACCAAGGCCGCGCTCTACTACCACTTCCGCACCAAAGAGGACATCGTCGTCAGCCTGTCCGACGACCTGCGGCGCGGCATCGACGACATCGTCGCCTGGGCCGAGGCGACGCCGCCGAGCCCGGACCGGGCACGGGAAATCCTCGACCGCTACGGCGTGCTGCTCCACGGCATCGGGCGCGCGATGGTGCGTTTCATGGCCGAGAACCAGCCCGCGTTCCGGGAGCTCGGGATCAACGTGGGACTGCGGCACCAGTTCACCGTGCTCGCCGATCTGATGACCGAGCCCGACCGTGCGCCGCGAGCAGTGTTCCACGCGCGCCAAGCGCTGCTGACGATCAGCTGGAGCACGGCGATGATGGGCGATCTGCCGCTGAGCGACGACGAGTGCTACGCGGCCTCCGCCGAGATCGCGCGGGGCATTCTCGCCGGAAACTGACCGCCGCGTCCGATTGCCGCTAGCACATACGTTCGATTGCGGGTAGATTCGCGGGCATGTCGACACCGCTGCAGGGCTCACTGCTCGACGGGTTCGGTGATACCGAATTCGGGTCGCTGCGCGCCGCGCGCCGCACGGTCCTCGACCACGGGGCCTGGGTGGACGTGCTGCCCGGTTGGCTCTCCGGGGCCGACGCGCTGTTCGAGCGGCTGGTCGACGACGTGCCGTGGAAAGCGGAGCGCCGGCCGATGTACGACCGGGTGGTGGACGTGCCGCGGCTGTTGAAGTTCTACGCGGAGCACGAACCGCTGCCCGATCCGGTGCTGGCCGACGCACGCGAAGCGTTGAGCGAGCACTATCGGCGCGAGCTCGGGGAGTCGTTCCGGACGGCCGGGCTCTGCTACTACCGCGACGGACAGGACAGCGTCGCCTGGCACGGGGACACCTTCGGGCGCGGGGCGACGCAGGACACGATGGTCGCGATCGTGTCGATCGGTGCGCCGCGCGCGCTGCTGCTGCGGCCGCGCGGTGGCGGAGAAAGCATTCGGTACCAGGTCGGCCATGGTGATCTGCTGGTGATGGGCGGGTCGTGCCAGCGCACCTGGGAGCATGCCGTGCCGAAGACGCGCAAGCCGGCCGGGCCGCGGATCAGCATCCAGTTCCGTCCGCGCGGCGTTCGCTGACCGGCGATCCTCGAATCGAACTGTGAGCCGGGCAACGCGCCTCGACCTTGACCCCAATCGTTGTTGAGGTTGGATGCTGAAGGGCATGAGCGCAAAGACTTTTCAGCCGCCGTTGGTCGGCGATTCGTCGGTCGACCACACCGCGGACGTCGCGGCCATCGAGCGGATCATCGGCAATGTCGAGACCGCCTACAACACCAACGACGCGGAACTGATGACCGCCGACTTCACCGCGAACGCGGCCGTGGTCAACGCCGCCGGCGCCCTTGTGGTCGGTCGCGACGCCCTGCTGGACGCGAATCGCCGTGGGCTGGCCGGCTTCTTGAAGGACCAGTACGTCCGCTACGAGGTCACCGACATCACCTTCCTGCGCCCCGACGTCGCGTTCGCCCACAAGGTCGCCCGCGCCACCACCGCCGAAGGCGAACCGATCGACCTCGACCACGCGATGATCGCGCTCTACGTCCTGGTCAAGGAGGATGGCCGCTGGTGGACCGCGGCCAGGCAGAACACCTTGATCCCCCGAGCCGAATAACCGCGCGTCCGACGACCCAGCGCCGCAATGTCGCCGAGGGGTGCGGCGCTGGGTCGTCGGTCGGGTCAACTCGGCGACGGCTCGGGAAGGCGCGGGAGTCTGTTGCGGCGCATGGCGGCGGCCCGGGACCAGATGGCGCGCTCGGTTTCTTCGGTGATCGGGGCGCGGTGGTTGGGGCCGAGAAGGTCGGTACGGGCGCGGCGGGTGGTGGTGACCCGGTCGCGGTAGTGGCGGAAGATCTGGACTTCGCCGTTGTTCTCGGGGTAGTCGAGATAGTGGTAGTCCATGCCGTGGTAGGCGTAGGCGCCCAGGGCGGCGAGGCTTCGGGCCAGGTCGCGGAGTTGGTCGGCGGCGCCGAACAGTGTGATGAGGCCGCCGATTCGATCGACGCGGAGCCAGCCGGCGGGCTGCGCCGCGTAGTCGGTGGATCGTTCGCCGAGGTCCTTGGCGCGCCACGCCGCGAGCTCGTCGATCGCGTGGTTCAGCCCGAACGTCTGCCAGCGCACGGTGCCCGCGGGACGATCGCGCAACGGCAATCGACGCCGCAGCGCCGTCGCGGCCGCGCGGGTGAGCACCGTCAGCTCGGAGGGGACCAGCACGATCGGGTCGGACGGCGCACCGTCGAACGGATTCGAGTCCAGGTGCGCCGGATCGATCACGACGATCGTCCCCGGCCGCCGCTGATACGCCAGCCCCCACAGCAACCGCGCGAGCACGTGCGCCCCGCGCCAGTCGGACAGCACATGCCAGGTGTCGTGAAACCGGTTGGTGGAGAAGCGGAAATCGCTGCCGGGCCGCAGGGTGACGACGGTGTACACCCGTCCGTCGAGCACCATGGTGCGCCGATGCAGTTTCAGCATCTCGTCGGTGGCCGAACCGGGTCGCGGCCGTTTTCCTTGCGCGGCCACGTTCACCTCCGATTCCTGCCTCGCGTGGCATTCAGGACACCACGGCCGCACGATCCCGGGCAACGGATTTTCCGGGCGACGCGGCCGCGTGCCGCCGTTAGATTGACAGCATGAGCAATCCTGGGGCGGGAGTCCTGGCGGTGATGCCGCTGCATACGATCAGCGAGGTCTACGGCGAGGCCGGTCTGCGCGAACGATTACTGCTGGAGATCGCGGACCTGCCGGACGTCGCCCGGGTCACCGAGGCACTCGACCTGGCCACGCGATTGCACCGCGACGATCGCTACGGCCGCGAACCGTATCTCAATCATCTACTGCGGGTGGCGATCCGGATCATCAGCCACTATCGAGTGGCGGACGGCGATCTGGTCGTCGCGGGTCTGCTGCACGATTCCGTCGAGGACCATCCGGCGGAACTGGCGGGCGATCGGCCGGGAACGCCCACCGAGGCCGCCCTCGCCGAACTCGCCGACCGTTTCGGCGAACGCGTGTCCGACCTGGTCGCCGCCGTCACCAACCCCGAACCGGACCCGTCCATCGACCGGCACCTGCAATACCGCGAGCACGTCGCCGCCGACCTCGAGCACGCCCCGTGGGCCAGGATCATCAAGCTGTCCGATTTCACCGACAACGGCGTCGGCATCCTGTATGCGACCGGTCCGGTCATGCACAAGCTCGCCACCAAGTACCGCCCGCTCACCGCCATCTACCGCGACCTGGTCACCCGTCCCGACACACCACTGGCCGACGACGTCAAACAGCACATCCTCGCCCAACTCGACAGTGCGGACGAACGATTCGACGCCATCCTCGACGAGGAATGAGCCGCGGTCGTCCTTTCGGATGACATCCGATCGACATCCCGGCCCGCGGGGCCGCACGAGCGCGCGCCGATGGCATCGTGGTGCGCATGCGACTACGGCGGACCGGCGACATACTGCTGGCAGCGGGAATCCTGATATTCGCCGCCGCGGTGGTGACGCTGATCTGGACGGGTCACACCGCGCTGCGCTACTCCGCCGACAACGACGACACCGTGCCGCTGTGGGTGATCTGCCTGACGGTGCTCGGCGGTTCGGCGCTCGCCCGGCTGGTGCCGCCGAAGCCGGACGACGAGCCGTTGCCGAGCGATCCGCGCACGCCGCGGCAGGCGTGGTGGCTGTTCACGCTCGGCCTGCTCTTCGCGATCGGCTTCTACCTCTCCCCCGGCGGCGACCTCTGGTTCCTCGGACTGAAACTCGCCTTGCTGCTTGCCATTCCGCTGCTGTTCCGCTTGGTTTCGGGGCGCGAATGGTACCGGGTGGACACCCGCGGCCGATGGCTGCGGCCCCTGCCCGCGGTGCTCGTCTTCCTGACCTTGTTCACGCTGTTCGGACACGACTACACCGGCGCGCGACCGGACCCGATCGCGCTGGTCGCGGTGTTCGTGCTCAACGCGCTGCTGGAGGAGATCTTCTACCGGGTCTGGCTACAGACCCGGCTGGAGGCGCTGTACGGCCGCTGGCCCGCCATCGTGCTCAGCTCCCTGGTCTTCGCGGTATGGCACGTAACGATCCACGGCGGCAACGGTTTCGCCATCGACCTCGCCGCCACCCTCGTGCACATCGGCGGCTACGGAATCTTCCTCGGCTACCTGTGGTCGCGGTATCGAAATCCCTGGCTGCTCTTCCTGGTTCACGGGATCATCAACGCGCCGATTCCGATGCTCGCCGCGATGTGGTGACGGGTCAGGCGATTTCAGGACGTGCGCAGTACCGACTCGACCAGTTGGCGCACCGCTGCCAGCAGCCGATCGGTCTCCCCGGAGCGGACCATGGTTTGCACCAGTTCACCGCCGATCGCGCCGAGCAGCAGCCTGCCCACCACGTCGGCATCGAGATCGGGCCGCGCTTCGCGCAGTAGCGCGGTGATGTGGTTGTCCCAGAACGCATGGAACTCCGCGGTGCGCGGGTGCGGCGGTTCCGTGCGATAGGCGACCATGAGTTCCGAGTTCGCGATCACCAGCCGCGTCATCGCATCGAAGTAGGCGAGCAGTCGCGCATCGGCCGGCGCGCCGGGACCCAGCGGTGGCGGCCCGCTGCTGATCGCGTCCATCAGCGTGAGCGCACTCTCGGCGACCATCTCGTGCAGCAGCCCGGCCCGGTTGCCGAAGCGGTGAAAGATGGTGCCCTTCCCGACCCCGGCCGCGGCGGCGACCCGGTCCATGGTGATCGCCTCGGCGCCGTGTTCGGCGAGCAGCGCGGTCGTCGCGTCGAGAATCGCCCGCCGATTGCGCGCGGCATCGGCCCGTTCCTTCGGCCGCCCGTCGGTCATCGCACCCGCTTTCGTTGACAACTTGACCGGCGGTCCATATCGTTGCGAACGCAACTGGACCGACGGTCAACTTATGGAGTTCATGATGAAGGCAATCGTAATGACGACGACCGGCGGGCCCGAGGTGCTGGTCCTCCAGGAGGTCCCGGCGCCGCAGGCCGGCGCGGATGAGGTGGTGATCCGAGCCGAGGCGATCCCGGTTCTGTTTCCGGAGACCAAGCTGCGCTCCGGTGAGTTCCCGCTCGGCGTCGAGCCGCCGCTGGTCTTCGGTTTCCAGGCGGTGGGGGTGGTGACCGAGGTGGGCGCGCAGGTCGATCCGGCGCTGCTCGGCCGCCGAGTCGCCGTGGCCACCAAGGGTTTCGGCGCCTACGCCGAATTCGTCAGCGCGCCGGCCGATTCCGCAAGCCCGATCCCCGACGGACTCTCCTCGGCGGACGCGGCCGCGGTCCTGATGAGCGGCTCGGTGGCCCTCCCCCTGCTGGAAACCGCCGCGCTCACCGGCACCGAGACGGTCCTCATCGAGGCCGCCGCGACCGGAATCGGCAGCTACCTCACCCAACTCGCCAAGGAGTACGGCGCCGCCCGGGTCATCGCCACCGCGGGCGGCCCCGCGAAGATCGAACAGGCCCGCACACTCGGCGCCGATGAGGTCATCGACCACAACGACCCCGACTGGGTCGGCCACCTCCGCGAAACCCTCGGCGGCACAACCCTCGACGTGGTCTTCGACTCGATCGGCGGCCGCACCGCCCTGGACCTCCTCGACACCATGACCCCCCTGCGCGGCCGAATGCTCAGCTACGGCTGGCTTTCCGGCGCCCCCGCCCAGCTCTCCGCCGCCGACCTCATCACCCGCGGCCTCACCCTCACCGGCTGCGCCGGCCCCGCCTGGCTCGCCCGAGTAGCCGCCGCCCGCCCCGCCACCCTGACCCGAGCCGCGTCCGGCACCCTCACCCCGCTCATCGAAGCCACCCTCCCCCTCGCCCGAGCAGCCCACGCCCACCACCTGATCGAATCCCGCGGTCCCCTGGGCAAACTCATCCTCCAACCCAACCCTTGAGCGTCCCGGAGGTCAGAGGGTGTGCGGGTGGGTTCGTCAGGCTGGGCGGCGGGCGAAGGCGGGGGCGTGTTCGGGACGGACGCCGCGGGCGACCAGGAATGGGGGGACGCTGCGGAGGACGGGGATTCGGCGGAGGATGCGGACCGGGAGGGGAGCCTGGGGGGAGTTGGCGATGTTGATGCCGCCTTCGAGGGCGGGGCGGATCACCCGGGCGTGCAGGATGCGTTGCATGCCCTGGGTCACCACGGTGGGGAGGGTGCGGCGGCGTTGCACCTTCGCCAGGTCGCGGGTGCTGACGGTGTTCGAGAGTAGCGGGGCGGCAAGGATTCTCGCGGCAGCGACGGCGTCTTGGACGGCCAGGTTGATGCCGACCCCGCCGACCGGGGACATGGCGTGCGCGGCGTCGCCGATGCAGAGCAGCCCGCCGGTGTACCAGGTGGTCAAGCGGTCGAGCTGAACGTCGAGCAGCTTCACCTCGTCCCAGCTGGTGAGGGTGTCGACGCGGTCCTTCAGCCAGGCCGCCGAGTCGGACATGGTGCGCATGATCTCGTCGACCGGCCCGCGCCGCGCCACCTCGTCGGTGCCCTTGGCGATGAGGGTGGCGCACTGCCAGTAGTCGCCGCGGTCGAGCAGCACCGCGGCCCGGTGCGCGGCGACGATCGGCACCGCGCCCGCGGGGTCGATCTCGGTGCGCGGCAGGCGGAACCACCACACGTCCATCGGTGTCGGCCAGCTCCGGGAAGCCAGTCCCGCCGCTGTGCGCAGCACCGACCCGCGCCCGTCACAGGCGACGGTGAGGTCGGCGCGGATCTCGCCGGTCGCGCCGTCGGCGGTCCGATAACCGACGCCGGCGACCTTGCCATCGGACCAAACCAGGTCGGTCGCTTCGGTTTTCATCCGCAGATGGAAGCTCGGCTCCTGCTCGCCGGCGCGCGCGAGCAGATCGAGCAGGTCCCACTGCGGCACCATGGCGATGTACTTGTGCTTGCCGGGAAGGTCTTTCAACGAGGCGAAGGTCTGCAACCCGTTGGCGGTCGCCAGCTGCACCTGATCCAGTTTGCGCGCACCGAGTTTCGCGAACTCCGCCCCGAGCCCGAGCTCGTCGAGCAGGTCGAGGGTGGTGGGATGCACGGTGTCGCCGCGGAAGTCGCGCAGGAAGTCCTTGTGCTTCTCCAGCACGGTCACGTCGACCCCGGCCCGCGCCAGCAGCAGCCCGAGGATCATTCCGGCCGGACCACCCCCGACCACCAGGCATGTCGTCTGTTCCATCGACTGTCCTCCTCGGTCGCGGTGCCGCAGCAGGTCTCGCCCGTACAAAGAATTCTACGCATGATGAATTCTACGCCCGCCGCGCCTGCCATGGGCCGAGATGGGTTGTCCCGAGCCGGAACCCACGAACCGCCGTCGATCAGGAAGCGGTGTCCTGCCGCAGTATGAAGAAATACGGCTCGGCCAACCCGCGCATATCCATCACCCCGAGCAGCGTCCGCTCATCCACCCGACGGAAGTGATCGATGATCGGCAGATGGTCGTAGATCATCGCGGCACTGCCCACCCCGCGATACTCCACGTTCCGCAAACGCGCTGTCGGCCTGCGAGTTTGGAACGCGAACCGCAGATAGCCGAGCGCCTTCTTACTCGCCCGCACACCGGCCGGCGGAATCCGCCCGGCCAGCCCGAGCGGCACTCGCCGCGGATCGACCGGAAAGATCACCCCGTCGACGGCGAACAGCAGCGGATGCACGGTGTCCGCGTCGTCGAATTGCTTGCCGTACCACCCCGACGCGACCAACACCCCCGCGAACGGATGCCCGGTGTCGAGTTCGTCGCCCCGCCAGCGCCCGGTCGTGATCTCGGCGACCGGAACCGCGGGCAGACTGTCGAACAACGCCATGGCCTGTTCCGCGGTGCAGCGCCGGGCCCGCAGCGCCGCCAGTTCAGCCGCGCCCGTTCCTTTCGTCTCGGCCATGCTCGATCTCCTCGCTGAGGCAACAATGCAACAACGACACTATCTCTATCTCAACGCCCTTGTCAGCCCACCCGAATCGGCGGCCACCGGGCCGCGGCATTCGCTAGAACGGAGCGTCCAGGGGCAGTTGCGCGACCTCGGCCAGGTACGGGTCCAGCTCGCCGGACTCGAACCGGGACATCCCGATCACCTGCCAGAACTGACCCGCCGTATTGCCTTCGAACTTGTAGCGACCGTCGGGCGCCAGGGCCGCCCAGCCTTCCGGCAGGCCGAGCAGCTCCGCGCGGATCGTCGGCGCGGTCTCCGCGTCCGGGTAGTCGCCGCCGGGCACCGACCACAGGATGGTGTTGCCGTCGTCGCCACCGCTGGCGAGCAGCCGACCGGACGGATGGAAAGCCAGCGACCAGATCTGCCGCTTGTGGCCCTCCATGGTGTGCAGGTGCCGACCCGTCGCCATGTCCCACAGGCGAACCACCAGGTCCTCGCCGCCGGTGGCGAGAATCCCGCTCTGCGGATCGACGGCCGCCGCCCACAGCCGACCGGTATGCCGGGTCAGCTCGTGCAGGCTCGCGCCGGACTCGACCTCCCAGATCCGCACGGTCATGTCCCAGGAAACGCTGGCCAGCCGGTCACCGTTGAATACCACCGCGTACACCCGATCGCCGTGCCCGGCGAATTCGCGCAGCAGCCTGCCGGATTCGACGTCCCACAGCCGCACCACGGAATCGTCGCAGCCGGTGGCCATCAACGATCCGTCCTCGTTGAACTGGATGGACCGCACCCGCCCGTGATGCTCCGCGCACACCATGTGCAGCGCGCCGGTCGTGCGCGACCAGATGATGACCGTGTCGTCGTCGTTCGCCGTGGCCACGTATTGGTCGGTCGGGTCGAAGGCGATCGCCCAGACGGGCGCGGCCTCGACATTGATGTGCCGCTGGAACATTCCGGTATCGAGGTTGAGCAGGCTCAACCGGCCGTCGTTGCCGACCACCGCGAGCTGCTGCGGTTGCTTCCGGCTGAACAGCGCCGACTCGAAGGTGACCAGCCGATCCTCGCTGCCGACCAGCCGTCGAATCTGCCTGCCCGTCAACGGATCCCACAGCCGGACCACCCCGTCGTTGGCACCGGCGGCCAGCAGCGACCCGTCCGCGTTGAACGTCACCGACCTGACCTGGCGCCCGTGTCCGGTGAGCACGTGCCGGCACACGCCCGACACGGGATCCCAGAGCCGCGTGGTGAATTGGTCGTCGGTGACGGCGAGCTGCCCGCCGTCCGGCCGGAACGCGAACGGCCAGATCGATCCGGTGTGCGCGGTGATCCGGTGCCGCAGTTCGCCGGTCGCGCTGTCGCGCAGGCAGAGCAGACCGGCGCTGTCGCCCGAGGCGAGCAGATCACCGCTCGGATCGAACACCACCCAGTAGAGGGCGGCGTTGTGATCCGCAGGCGCGTGCTTCGACTCCCCGGTCTCGACATCCCAGATGCGCAGTCCCCCATCGGTATCCCCGCTGGCCAGCAGCGGCAGCCGAGGATGGAAGGCCAGCGTGTACACCCGGCCGGTGTGCCCGGGCAGCTGCCGGACCAGCTCGCACCGCTCCGGATCCCACAGCGCCACCATGCCGCGCACATCGCCGACCGCCAGCAGATCACCCGCCGGGTTGAACATGACCCGGAACACGGCCCCGCTCGCGCCGACGAATTCGCCCCGCTCCCGGCCGGTTTCGACCTCCCACAGCCGGACCACCCCGTCCCGGTAGGCCGCGGCGACGACGCCCTCGTGCATCGCCAAGCTGAAGATCAGTTCTCGGCTACCGCCGGCGGGCGCGCACTCGTGCAGCAGATCACCGCTCGGCAGGGACCACAGCCGCAGCATCCCGTCGGCGTCGCCGGTGGCCAGCAGATCACCCGCACGGTTCAGCGTGACCGGCCACGGCCATTGGCTGTGCCCGTGCAGGATTCGGCGCAGTTCACCGCTGCCCACGTCCCAGATGCCGACGGTGCCGTCGCTGGAACCGCTGACCAGCACGGTATCGGTATAGGCGACCGCGAACGACCGATTGCGATGCCCCTGCAATGTGCGCAGCGGCAGCCCGGTCTCGGTGTCGCAGATCAACACCCCGCCGTCGTCGCTGCCGATGGCCAGGGTGCCGCCGTCCGGGCTGTAGGCCAGCGGTTGCGGCAGCCTGCCGTGCCTGGCATGGAACCCGTGCCTGACGCCGATCGAGGCGGGGGCGAATTCGGTTCGCGCCACCGAGCCGGGCACGCACGCCGCACCACGCAGATCGGTGCCCGCCGGGGTACCGGTGACGTCGAGCAGAGCCGCGCGATCCCAGCGGCTACCGGTCGCGCGCGTCCCGGTCAGATCCGCGCGGGCCAGCCGCGCCCTGGTGAAATCGGCGTCGGTCAGGTCCGCGCCGACCAGGCTCGCCTCGTCCAGCCGCGCACCGACCAGCCGCGCGCCGCGCAGCACCGCACGGTCCAGGTTCACCCCCACCAGCCGCGCGCCGCTCAGATCCGCGCCGGTCAGATCGACCTGCTGCATATCGCGATAGGACAGGTCCTCGCCGACCAGAATCACCCCGCGCAGATCGGCGGTCGGCGCGGTCCGCAGCCGGGTGGTCAGCCGGATCGCGTTGGTGCGCGAGACCTCGTCGGCGGCCGGGTCGTCCAGCACACCCGCCGCCCAGGCGCGCGCGAGCCGGATATCGGCGAGATCGCACAGGAAGTCGATGGACAGCTGAGACAGCGGCGCGTGCGCGAGTTGCGGCGGCGCGGTGACGCCCGCGGCGAACTGTTCGGCGATGTGGTTCGCCACCAGCCATTCCGGCACCGACGAGTGGATGAACCCGAACAGATTGTCCTCGGTCCGCACCAGCAGGCTGCCGGAGCCGATGGCGTGCGCGGACTGCTGCACCGACATCCGGTTGGCCCCGGTCATCTCCACCAGACTCTGTGCCACCTCGGTCAATTCGGCCAACCGCAGGTACGGCTCGCCGGTCTCCCAGATGCGCAACGCGAATTCGGTGACCGCGAGCCACAATTCGTGCAGCCCGAGTCCGGGCAGCGACCCGGCGGTCGCCGCGGTGCGATCCGTCTCGTAGGACAGCCAGGATTCAAGGATCTCCCGATACAGTCCGGCCGCGCCGACGGCCTGCTGCGCGCCCGCCGCGGCGCGCAACCGCCGCTCGTCCAGGTCGGCGATGAAGCTGAGCATGCGCGGATTCTGGGCCAGCCCGAGCAGATCCTCGATGCCGGTGATCAGCCGCATCCTGGCGTCGGCGCGGTGCGTGTCGCCGCCGTATCGGTTGGTCAGGAAGGCATGCACCTGCGCGGGCGCGAAGTCCTCGATGGTGAGGATCTGCCGGTCCTGCAGCAGCCCGACCCGCTCCCCCAGCGCGGTCAGGACCTGCGCCCGTGACTCGAAATGCTGGGTGCGGCTGGCCACGACGATCTTCGCCTTGCCGACCGATGCCTGCAGCAGCGTTTCCAGATGGTCGGCGGCGAACTCGTAGCTGATCCGGGTGACGAGTTCGTCGAAGCCGTCGAACAGCAGCACCACCCGGCCCTCCCGGAGCATGTAGCGCAACGCCTTCAGGTCGATCCGGTCCTCACCGTGATTGGCCAGGTGCGCGGCGACCAGGGCGTCCACCGAATGGGTCTTGTCCAGCGTGCGCAGGTCGATCAGGATCGGGATCAGCACGGGCATGGTCTCGGTGATGCGCCGGGCCAGCTCGTGCAGCGCGAAGGTCTTGCCGCGCCCGAAATCACCGAGCACCAGGACGAATCGGCCGTGATCGGTGGCGACCAGGCGCAGCAGTTCGGCGACCAGATCGTCGTGCACCGCTTGGTCGCCGTGCTCGATCGCCCGGAACCGCTGCGGCACATATAGATCCGGCGGATAGCGGCGGTCCGTGCGCAACCGCTCGACCTGCTTGGCGAGATAGTCCGCCAGGTCGAGCAGGCCCTGGAATTCGGTGAAGCTGCGCACCCGCAGGCCATGGCTCGCGGCCTCGTCGCGCAGCGAACGCGGCGGCGGCGCACCGCGATAGACGAGCTCGGAGCCGTATTCCGGGTCGAGGCCGAGGAATTCCTCGACCACCCGCCTGGTCATGTCGCCGACGTGCACGCCGATCCGCCACTGCGCGGTCACGTCGTCGCGCTGATGGGTGATGAACAGGTGCGGCGGATCGGACTCGACGCGGCGAATCCTGGCCTCCGGGTACCGGGTCTCGCACACCTCGGCCACCCGTTCCAGCAGGCGGCCGTGCGGGTCGACGATGGCCGGGGTCTCGGTCACCGGATCATCGGGCTCGTCGGGGCCGGTCAGCTCGGGCACCGCGGTAGCCGCCAGTGCCGCAACCGCATTCGCCCACGGCGCGGTCAGCCGCGCGGTGGGTTCGGCGGATTGTGCCGCGGTGGCGGAGTATCGGGACAGTCCCTCGGTGGTCAGGTGGATGATCTCGTCGCGACCCGCGGCGCCCGCGGGAACGACCGGCAGCCTGCCGTCGAGCCGATCCAGGTGCGGCCCACCGGGACCCGGCCCGTGCAGCAGCAGATTCAGCCGGCCGCCGAGCAGCCGCGACAGCGTGTCCGCGTCCCGCAACAGGGCCGGATCCCGCGGCGAAGCGGCCGGGCCGGGCAGCGGATCGTGCCGGACCACACCGAGCCGCAGCCACCCGTTCTCCTCGAACGGACGCAGCCGCTCGGCGAACCAGGCGGCCTGCGGCTCGCCGAGCTGCCCGTAATCGTCGTCCGGCAGGTGGGTCGCGGCCATGGTCGAGTTCAAACCCGCGACCACCACCCGCAATTCGGGAATCGGGAACAGCGTCCACGGCTGGCCGACATCGAACACCAGATGGTCGAGGCCCTGATACAGCTCGGCGAACAGCCGCGCGTACTGCTCGAGCTTCGGGAAGTACGGTGGCTGCGGTTTCCGTTCGCGCGCTTCACAATTCAGGAAGTAGGCATGGCAGGCGACCTTGGACACGTCGTGGTTGCCCGGCACCACGATCAGCCGGTCGGGTTCGAGTCCGAGCAGCACCCGCAACCCGGTCAGGAAGGTCAGCGCCTCGTCCACCTCCCGCGGGCGACCGGATTCGGTCAGATCGCCGGTCACCACGATCAGGTCGGGTTTCGGCACGCCCTGCCCGACCAGCTGGGTGACGTTCGCGTAGATCCGCGCCTGCAACTCGCGCGCGGTGCTCGGCTCGTCGGCGGCGAACAGGCCGCGGCCGAACCGCGGCCCGGCCACGTGCAGCACGCTGACCCCCGACCGCCGCTCGTCCCGCTGCGTGCCGCCCGGAAAGGCCGGAGCCGCAACCGGAGTGCGGCGGTTCAGCGGAGACGCGACGGGCCCCGCCGCCTCCTCGTCGCCGTAGCGGTCCGGTAGCGCACCGGTCCCGAGTTCGTTCGGGAATCGCGGTTCCTGCTGCGGTTTCCCGCGGCCCGCGAGGAGGTGCCGCACCCGTTCCATGAGGATGCGCCGCGCCTGCTCATCGGTCGGCACGTCCACCAGATCGATATAGGTGAGGGTGGCGAGCAGCCCCTCCAGCGCGCAGTCGGCGATCCGGATCGGCAGCAGCTTGCCGGGATCGGTGCGGAACGCGGCCTGCCATTCCATTGTCCCGTAACGCGATTGGAGGTAGTTGTCGGAGAGCACCGCGAGCACCACGGCCGAATCGCGCACGCCGCGATCCATGAAGTCGATGAAGTTGGTGCCCGGCACGAAGTCCCAGGCCTGGATCAGGGTGCGGTAGCCCGCGCTCTCCAGCTGCCAGGCCAGCCAGGTCGCCCACCGCTCGTCCGCCGGGGAATAGCTGATGAAGAAGTCCCGTGCCTGCCCGCCCTGCTGTGTCACGCCCCCAGTATGGCCTAGGCCAATAGCATGGCAGGCGTGCCCGAACAGGTCGACTCCGCCGAACGACACTCCCCGCCGAGTGCCACCGCACCCCGCTGGGGGTTGAGTGTGCTGGACTGGGTCCGCATCGGGCTGCTGCTCGCCGGACTGCTGTGCGTGCTCACGGGGCTGCTGCCGCGCGAAGAGGCGGCCGATAACATGCGCCGGATCGGCCCGCTGCTGCTGTTCCTCGGCAGCGTGATCGTGCTGGCCGAGCTGACCCGGCAGGCCAAGGTGTTCGACGTGATCGCGCACCGGCTGGCGATTCTCGGACGGGGTTATTATCCGGCGCTGTTCGTGCTGTGCGTGGCGTTCGCCTCGGCGACCACGATCCTGTTGAACCTCGACACAACGGCCGTGCTGATCACCCCGGTCATGCTCGCGCTGGCGGTGCCGGCCCGGATTCCGCCGCTGCCGTTGGCCATGACCACCGTCTGGCTCGCCAATACAGCCAGCCTGCTGCTGCCGGTGTCGAACCTGACCAACCTGCTCGCCGCCGACCGGGTCGCACTGACCGCGACCGGGTTCGCGGCGAAAATGTGGGCGCCTCAGCTGGTTTCACTCGTGGCGACGATGCTGTGCCTCTGGGTCTGGTATTGGCGGCGCGGACGGCGCGACACCGATCGCTACCTGCCGCCTGCGCCGGTCCGGCCGGAGAACGCGAAGGAGCGGGTCCTGCTGTACACCACCGCGGCCGCCTGCCTGCTGTTCATCGTGGCTATTCCGTTCGTCGGCAACCGCATCGGCATCGCCGCGACGGTCGCCGCCGTCATCGCGGTGCTCGCGTTCGCCGTGTTCGACCGGTCGTCGCTGCGGTTCTCGCTGATCCCCTGGCGGCTGCTGGTTTTCGTCGTCGGCCTGTTCCTGGTGGTGCCCACGCTCGGCCGGCTCGGCCTCTCCGATCTGATGCACACGCTGATCGGCTCCGATTCCGATGCGGCAGGCGCGTTCCGGGCGGCGGGCGCGGGCGCCACGCTCTCGAACATCGCCAACAATCTGCCCGCCTACACCGCGGGCGAGACGGTGGTGCCGCCGGAGAACCACAACCAACTCCTGGCCTTGCTCATCGGTACCAACATCGCCCCGATCGTCACCCCGTGGGCCTCCCTCGCGACCCTGCTCTGCCTGGAGTTCTGCCGCACGCACGGCGTGCGCGTGCCGATGCTCCGCTTCGTGTCGACCGGTCTCGGACTCGCCGTGATCGGCACTACCGGCGCGGTCGCGGCGCTGCTTATCATCGGATAAGGCCGTGCGGGAGGGGAACAACAAATGAACAAGGTCGAATTCACCGTCACGAATGTGTTCGATATCAGCGGGCGGGGCGTCGTGATGGTGGCGGGCACGCTGACCTCCGGTGTCATCGAGGCAGGCGATGTCCTCTACGACTCGGTCACCGGCGAGCGAGTGACCGTGGCGGGGTTGGAATTCCACGGCGGCCGCAAACTCGATGAACACGTGCTCGTCGTGCCCGCGAACGAAGCCGGCCGGGTCCGCATCGATCAATGCCTGACCAGCGAACGACCCGATGACGGCCTGACCAGAACCCCGCGCCTGCGGCGCATTCTGGACGACGCACCCGACATAGCCAAAGCCCAGGGCCACGACTATGTCGGCGCCGAACACCTGATGCTCGCCATCCTGGCCGACCCGCACGCCGTTCCGACCCAGCATCTGCGCAAGCTGGGTCTCGACCCGGATAACATCGCCGAGACGTTGAAGGAATACGTGAACGGAATGGCCGGGCGCACCGAGCCGCCCGCGTCAGCCGGGTAGACCGGTAACGGTGACGCCGGCCGCGGATTTCACCAATAGCGTCAGGTCGGACATCATTTCGGCGCTACCGGCGATGAAATCGACTTCGCCGACGGGCAATTCGAGCCGTTCAGTCAGTGCGGTGCCGTCGAAATCCGTGATGTGCATGCCCGATTCGCGGGCGAGCAACGCGCCGGCGGGGAGGTCGACGAGACCGGCGCGGTAGCCGATGAAGCCGTCGATGTCACCGTTGCTCAGCATGACCCAGCACAGCAGGGGCGACCAGAGCTGGATCAGGCGGCGGGAGGCCGATTCCAGGGTGAGGCGCAGGGCGCGGGCGGTGGGGTCGGCGCGGGTGACCGGGTAGCCCTGGAGCCACGCGAGGACCGGTGCGGAAGCGGCGGGACGGTGCCCCGGGTGCCACAGCGGGCCGTCCGGACCGCGCGCGCCGCGGCCGCGGACGGCGGTCCAGGTGCGGTCGGCGATCGGCTCGTGTACCACCCCGATGACGGGGGTTCCGTTGTGGCACAGCGCGATACCGACCGTGCACACCGGCAGGCCGATGGCGACGTTGTTGGTGCCGTCGAGCGGATCGATGACCCAGCACCAGGTGTCGTCGGTGCTGTCCAGGACACCGGATTCCTCTGCCAGAATCCGATGGCCGGGGAAGGCTGCGCGGATGTGCCGCAGGATGATGCCCTCGGCCAGGAAGTCCAGGTCGGTGACCACGTCCCCGCTCGCGTCCTTGGCGCGCACGCTCAGCGCCCCGAGTAGCCCCGCGCGGATCGCGCGGCCCGCCTCGACCGCCGCCGCGACCGCCACCCCGGCCGCGCGGTCGAGCAGTGTGTCCGGCAATACCTGGTGCATTACGTCGCCCGCTCGCATCGGTTCTCCAGTTGCTTCGGCAGGGATAGATTCCGCAGCTGCGCGAGCACGGTGTGCGCCGCGCGCCGGGTTTCGTCGGGGGTGCAGCGGGTTCGGTGCACCCAGTGGTCGGTGGTGGCCGGCGTGCCGAGGGACAGGTCGGGGCGGCCGAGGTGGTCCTCGCCGAGGACCACGGTGGCCGCCTCGCCGCGCACGTCGGACACGTGAAAAGCGCCGTGCGGCAGGGTGTATACCTCGCCGGTGTGGAAGTTCTCGCGCGAGCGGGTCCGGTAGGTCACCAGTCGTTGCGTCGCGCGCACCAGATCGCCGTTCGCCGCACTCTGGACCTCGAATACGCGATGCGTGGGAGTCGCAGGGGCGCCGAGGATTTCGACGATCTCGTTGCCGACCGTGCCGTACAGCACGGTGCTGAGCAGGTCCCAGCTGTGCGCGTGCACCTTCGAGGTGGTCGGGTCGGCGCGCACACCGTCGGTCCACACATGCACGCAGATGCCGAGGCCGCTACCGCGCCAAGCGGGAAAACACAAGAAGCCCAGCGGATGTCGCACCGCGAGCAGGTCGGAACCACCGTCGACGACGTCGGCGAGGACGCCGCGGGCCCAGCCACGCACCGCGGCTCCGGTGTGGTCGGAGCCGATCAGCGTGCGCAGGCGGGCGTATTCGTTCACTAATACGGGTTCCTCGGTTGTAGCGCGCGCCGCACGATGTCGGCGACGTCGCGGTCGGTGAACGCGGCCGGTAGGTCCAGCGACAGGGCCTGGAACAGGCCGCGCACCTGATCGACGCTCGGTTCGTCGGACAGCGGCAGTTCTTCGCTGCGGCTCAACGGAACCTGCCGGGTCTGCTTGAAACTGGCGACGAGTTCGCGATTGAAATCGCGGTAGTAGGGCTTGTCCCGCTCGAACATCAGCGCCGGGGTGTTCGGATTGTCCTGGGTGACAATGACGCAACTCGACGACAGGTCCCAGCGGAACGTGGTCATCACCGTCGACAGGCCCACGTCGATGGTCAGGAAGGTGAACCGCTGCCGATACCAGCAGGCGGCCAGCACCGTCGCGAACGCCTCCTTGCGGGTGCGCTCGGTGGTCCACATCTCACCGGTGCGATCGGCCTCGGGCGAGAGCGAGGACCGGAACTGGGCGTAGGTCTTGCACAGCGTCTCGTTGGTCGGGTCGAGGATCTCCAATTGGATACGCAGCGGGCGTTGTTCGCGCCGCGCGTTCTCCACGCACTCGCGCAGCGTCACCGCGCGGATGTAGGTTCCGGTGCCGCCCTTGAAGATCCACTGCTCGGTGCCGCGCCGGGCGAGGGTGTGCGCGTGCCCGATCTCCGGGCCGTAGAGCAGCTGCACCGAATTCGCGTCGCGCATGGCCTTGGACGACAGGTGCCGATCGCGCAGCAGCGTCGTGGCGAGCAACGCGAGGACCAGCAGCACCGCCGCGTTCACGTTGTCGACGCTGATCACGTCCAGGACCGCGAGCAAGCCGACCACCACGGCGAGTACCAACGCGACCACACCATCGACGTTGTTACGCAACCAGATCAGCAACCGCGCCATGCGGCCCTCCCCTCTGTTCCCCCCAGGATAGAGGCAGCCGGACGGCCGAAGCGAAGGAAAACCGAACTCCTGCGCACCGGGCACAGTTCAGGACGGTGGCCCAGCCCACACCCGCGCGCCTTGACCTCGAGCGCGGTTGAGGAACCACGATGGAAACCGGCCGTCGACCAACCCACTCGACGGCAGCAACCCTTGCGCTCCCGCCGGTTCCCGTACACCCCCGGCGGGAGCGCAAGGACTCCCGCCGCACGAAGGTGTGCGGCTATGGTGCGGTCAGTTGGGGGTGGTGGGTTCCCACTCGTAGACCGTGACGTCCGAGGAGCCGGTGGTGTGCACCGGGTCGGCGAAGGCGAGTTCTTTTGCGGCGTCGAGGTTTTCGGCGGCGATGAAGTACGCGCCACCGGTGCCGTCGGCGAAGCGCGCGCTTTCGACCAGTTGGCCGCGCTGGTTCAGCTGCTGCAAGAAGTCCTTGTGCGGCTGGAGTACGGCGGTGTCGAAGTTCGGCGTGCGCATCGCCAGCACCAGGAACTTCTTCACGCGTCGGCCTCCGGGCGCGCCGCCCTGGTCGCGGCCGCGGCGGCCCTGACCTGCGGGGCGACCAGCACGACCTGGCCGAGGACGCCGTTCACGAACGACGGCGAGTCGTCGGTGGACAGCTCCTTGGCCAGTTCGACCGCCTCGTCCACCGCGACGACCGGCGGAACGTCGTTGGCGTGGAACAACTCCCACACCGCGATCCGCAGGATGGCGCGGTCGACCGCGGGCAGCCGGGACAGCTCCCAGTCCTTGAGGTAGGACTCGATGGTGCCGTCCACCCGGTCCAGGTCGTCGGCGACGCCCTCGACCAGCGTGTGCGTGTAGGCGTGCACCGGCGCGACCGCCTGATCGCGGGCGGCCAGTTCGACCCGCTCGTCGAGCAGGTCGGCCGGGTCCACGTCGCGGGCCTCTGCCTCGAAGAGCAGGTCGACCGCCCGGCGGCGGGCTTTGTGCCGCGTGCCGAGCTTCTTGAAGGACTTCTTGTCTAACGGCTGTTCAGCCACAGTCACCATTATCCCAGTCGCTGTCTCTGTTTGCGGCAGGGGCAGGCCCTGACGTGGTCACGCTGCACTACCGCCCTCCGACCCCTCATACAGTGCCCATCGGCGGCATGAGCCGGCCCTGCCTGGCCCACCTCCGGGCGGCAGGAGCCGGCCCTACGCGGTCACGCCACGGGGCAACGATCAGGCGTTGACGCGGCCGAGGTAGCTGCCGTCACGCGAATCGATGCGCAGCTTGTCGCCGGTGTTGATGAACAGCGGGACCTGCACCTCGGCGCCGGTCTCCAGGGTGGCCGGCTTGGTGCCGCCGGTGGAGCGGTCGCCCTGCAGGCCGATGTCGGTGTGCTGGACCTCCAGCTCGACGGTGACCGGGAGCTCGACGTAGAGCGGCGCGCCCTCGTGCGTGGCGACCTGCACGGTCATGTTCTCCAGCAGGAAGCGCGCGCCCGGGCCGATGGTCGACTCGGAGATGGAGATCTGGTCGAAGGTGTCGCCGTCCATGAAGACGAAGTCCGAACCGTCGTGGTACAGGTAGGTCATGTCGCGGCGGTCGACCGTCGCGGTCTCCACCTTGACGCCCGCGTTGAACGTCTTGTCGACGACCTTGCCGGACAGCACGTTCTTCAGCTTGGTCCGCACGAACGCGGGACCCTTGCCCGGCTTGACGTGCTGGAATTCGACGATCTGCTGGAGCTGACCGTCGATCTTCAGCACAAGGCCGTTCTTGAAGTCGCTGGTGTCCGCCACTGTCCTCGGATCTCCTAGTTCGTAAACAACATGTTGGTCAACCGACGTCATTCGACGACGGTCAGGTCTTTGCTGGTGTTGGTGAGCAACTCCGGGCCCCCTTCGCGCACCACGAGCGTGTCCTCGATCCGGACCCCGCCGCGGCCGGGAAAGTACACACCGGGTTCGACGGTCACCGCCACGCCAGCAAGAAGTGTACCGGTTCCGTTTTTGGCGATGCCCGGCGCTTCGTGGATCTGCAATCCGACCCCGTGGCCGAGGCCGTGCACGAAGAGTTTGCCGTGGCCGGCCGCCTCGATGACCGAGCGCGCGGCGGCGTCCACCTCGTCGACCTTGACGCCCGGCCGCAGGGCTTCCCGCCCGGCCCGCTGCGCGGCTTCGACCAGCGCGTACACCTCTCGCTGCCAGTCGCTCGGCCGCCCGAGGACGAAGGTGCGGGTCATGTCCGAGTGGTAGCCGCCGATCGTCGCGCCGAAGTCGAGTTTGACGAAGTCGCCGGCGGCGAGCACCGCGTCGGTCGGCCGGTGATGCGGGACAGCCGAATTCACGCCCGCGGCGACGATGGTCTCGAACGACACCGCGTCGGCGCCGTGTTCGAACATGGCCCATTCCAGGTCGCGGGCGACCTGCTTCTCGGTGCGGCCCGGGCGCAGCAGGCCGCGTTCGAGCAGGGTGGCGAGGCCGTCGTCGCCCGCTGTGCAGGCCGCCCGGAGCTGAGCCACCTCGTAGGCGTCCTTGACCATGCGCAGCTGTTCGACCAGGCCCGGGGTGGCGACGAACTCCAGGCCGGTCCGTTGGTCGAGGAAGCCGCGGTGCTGGTCGACGGTGACGATGTGGCTCTCGTAGCCGACCCGGCCGAGCTGCCATTCGCCGGCCAGCTCGATGATCCGGCGGGCGGTGGCCTTGGCGATCTCGGCGCGCAGGTCAGGGACCTGCTCGGCGACCTGGGTCAGGTATCGGCCGTCGGTGCCGATCACCGTGCGCTCCTCGGCATTGCGCATGTCCCAGGAGTGCACCAGTAGCGCCGCGTTGGATCCGGTGAACCCGGTGAGGTATCGGAGATTCACCAGGTCGGTGACCAGCAGGGCGTCCACCCCGTTTTCCACCAGCAGGCTCCGCAGCGCGCCACGCCGCGCGGCGTAGTCGGGGGCTTGGCCCGCGTGATCAGCACACATGGTTCAAAGCTACCGCCGACACGCCGTATAGCCGCATACAACACGTGCATCCGCGGCCGCGGGCGCGCCGAGGCGCTGCGCGCGATCTCGGCGTGGATCGCGGAATGCCGTTGGCGCTCATCGATTTCCGTACCGGACGGCATGCGGAGATCGGTTGTTCACATGTCGGAAAGCTGTCCACATTCCGGCGGAGCGGGGTTGTGCCTCGTCCCGATCGGACGAGAGTGGACGGCATGCCGATCATCGCCTTCGCCGCCCTCCTCGCGTGGTGTGTTGTGTTGAGCGTCATCGATTTTCGACAGCGGCGGTTGCCCAATCCGCTGACCGGGTGGGGTGCGGTCGCGGTGTTCGGCTATGCGCTGTCCACAGGTCGATGCACAGCCGCCGTGCTCGGTGCGGTGCTGCTCGCGGCGCCGTATCTGCTGGTACATCTGGCGCTACCCGCGGCGTTCGGTGCCGGCGACGTGAAGCTCGCGGTCGGGTTGGGCGCGGCCGCCGCGCTCGGCGGCGCACCGGTCTGGGTGTGGTCCGCGCTGGCCGCACCTTTGCTCACCGCCTGCGCCGGAGTCGCGGTGATCTGGCTACATCGAACCCGGGCCGCTCCCGAAACGCCCCGCGGAATCTCGATACCGCACGGCCCGGCCATGTGCCTGGCGACGGTGTGTGCGCTTGTCGCAGGAGGTGCCGGAGGATGATCGCCCACCCGACCCGGCGAATCTGCGTACCGCATGGTCCGCATCCCGCCGTGACGGCCGGCACGCCGGCCGTCACGGCAGCTGGATGGCCGGACCGCATCGAACCCCGGCAGCGGTCAACGCGCCCGTCGAATCTCGTGCACCGGCGAGCGGCTGCGACGGTATGCGCGCTGGTCATCGTTTGCCTGATGAGGTGCGGGTTCCGCCCTCGACACCGGCCCGGCCGCGGTTCACGGGCGGCGGCGTGCACCGCGCGCGCGAGCGGCGGTGGGCCGAACGTGCTGGCCATCACTGCGGGCCGCGTGCCTGAGCAGCCGTGCCGACATGGGAAGATGGACGACGTGTTGCGCTGGATAACTGCCGGAGAATCCCACGGTCCCGCTCTCGTCACCATCCTCGAGGGGATGGTGGCCGGTGTCGAGGTCACGTCCGACGAGATCTCCGCGCAGTTGGCGCGCCGCAGGCTCGGGTATGGCCGCGGTGCCAGGATGAAGTTCGAGGCCGACAAGGTGACCGTCGTCGGTGGTGTCCGGCACGGCCGCACCATGGGCGGCCCGGTCGCCATCGAGATCGCCAACTCCGAGTGGCCGAAGTGGACGACGGTCATGGCCGCCGACCCGGTCGACCCGAACGAGCTCGCCGAGCTGGCCCGCAACGCCCCGCTCACCCGGCCGCGCCCCGGGCACGCCGACTACTCCGGCATGCTCAAGTACGACTTCGACGACGCCCGCAACGTGCTCGAGCGGGCCAGCGCCAGGGAGACCGCGGCGCGCGTCGCCGCGGGCACCGTGGCACGCAACTTCCTGCGGCAGGCGTTCGGCGTCGAGGTGATCTCGCACGTCGTCTCGATCGGCACCGCGCAGAACACCACCGGTGTCGTGCCGTCCGCCGGCGACCTCGCCGCCATCGACGAGAGCCCGGTGCGCTCGTTCGACAAGGACGCCGAGGCGGCGATGATCGCCGAGATCGAGGCGGCCAAGAAGGACGGCGACACGCTAGGCGGCGTCGTCGAGGTGGTCATCGAGGGACTTCCGGTCGGGCTCGGCTCGTTCACCAGCGGCGAGAACCGCCTCGACTCGCGGCTCGCGGGCGCGCTCATGGGCATTCAGGCGATCAAGGGCGTCGAGGTCGGCGACGGGTTCGAGACCGCGCGCCGGCGCGGCAGCCAGGCGCACGACGAGATGCGGCCCGGCGCCGACGGCGTGCTGCGCTCCACCAACCGGGCCGGCGGCCTGGAGGGTGGCATGACCAACGGCGAGGCGCTGCGCGTGCGCGCCGCGATGAAGCCGATCTCGACGGTGCCGCGCGCGCTCGCGACCGTCGACATGACCACCGGCGAAGAGGCCGTCGCCATCCACCAGCGTTCCGACGTGTGTGCCGTGCCCGCCGCGGGCGTGGTCGCCGAATCGATGGTGGCCCTGGTGGTCGCGCAGGCCGCGCTGGAGAAGTTCGGTGGCGACTCGCTCGGCGAGACCCTGGAGAACATCACCAGCTACGTCAAGCGGATCAGCGCCCGCCCGCACAACGCGCCCGCTGACCCAAGCACGCCATGATCGTGCAGACCGATCCGCGCGCGCCGCGCGTGGTGCTGGTCGGCCCGCCGGGCGCGGGGAAGACGACGATCGGCCGCAAGCTCGCCAAGGAACTCGGTGTCGAGCTGTACGACACCGACGCGGGCATCGAGCGCGAGACCGGTCGCACCATCCCGGAGATCTTCGCCGCCGACGGCGAACCCGAATTCCGCAAGATCGAGGAGCGGGTGGTGCGCCGCGCGATCCTGGCCGAGCGCGGCGTCGTCTCGCTCGGCGGCGGGGCGGTGCTGTCCAAGGACACCAGGGCGCTGTTGCGCGGCCGTACCGTCGTCTATCTGGAAATCAGTGTGGGCGAGGGGCTTCGGCGGACCGGGGCGAGTACCAATCGGCCGTTGCTCAACGGGGCCGACCCGGCGACCAAGTATCGCGAGCTGATGCGCAAGCGGCGGCCGCTGTATCGCGAGGTCGCCACGGTACGGGTGCGCACCGACGGGCGCAGCCCGGGCCGGGTGGTGAAGATGGTGCTCGCCAAACTCGGGGTCGAGCCGGCCAATCCGGACACCGGGAAAGATGCCGGCTGCCCGGATCTGCCCGCGACCCCGAACACGCCGACCACGCCGTCCGGTGAGAACACCGGAACTCCGCAGGGCAGCAGCCGATCTCGGGCCCGCCGCCGGGCGCGAGCGCGGGCCGCCGCGCGCCGGCGAGAAGCGGCCGAAGCGGCCGGGCAGCAGACCCCGTCGGCTCCGATGGGGAAGTCCGCCGCGAACGCGGGTGGCCGAAGCTGGCGTATGCGCCGGGCCGAGGCGCACGCCGAGGAGAACCATGCGGCGAAGGACACGGCGGGTGACGCGGCCGTGACCGGCGATGCCGCGGCGACGCCGCCCGCCGATAGCGGCACTCACACCGGCCGCTGGCGCACTCGTCGGGCGGCCGCCCACGACGAGACCGACCCGCCGCCACCATCGGACAGCCCCGAAGAGGCCGGTCAGGGGCCGCGATCCAGCGGACGGGCCCGGCGCGCCCGTGCACGGCGGGCCCGCGTGCGCGCCCGCAAAAACCAAGAAGCACAAACAGAATCGGAGCAGCAGTCGTGACAGAGCCCTATCGTCTCGAAGTTCGTACCGCCGATCCGTACCCGGTGATCATCGGCCGCGGACTGCTCGGTGAGCTCGTCGAGGCGGTCAGCGGCGCGACGAGCGGCGTGCGGACGGTGGCGATCTTCCATCAGCCGCCGCTCGCCGAGACCGCCGAGGTGGTGCGGAAGGCGCTGGCCGACACCGGCATCGACGCGCACCGCATCGAGATCCCGGACGCCGAGGCGGGCAAGGAACTCGCGGTCGCCGGCTTCTGCTGGGAGGTGCTCGGTCGAATCGGCCTGACCCGCAACGATGTCGTGGTGAGCCTCGGTGGCGGCGCCGCCACCGACCTGGCCGGTTTCGTGGCCGCCACCTGGATGCGCGGCGTGCGGATCGTGCACGTGCCCACCACGCTGCTGGCCATGGTCGACGCGGCGGTCGGCGGCAAGACCGGCATCAACACCGAGGCGGGCAAGAACCTGGTCGGCTGCTTCCACGAGCCGGCCGCCGTGCTGGTCGACCTGGCCACGCTGGAAACCGTGCCGCGCAACGAGATCGTGGCCGGCATGGCCGAGATCATCAAGGCCGGTTTCATCGCCGACCCGGTCATCCTCGACCTGGTGGAACGCGACCCGCAGGCCGCCGTCGACCCCACCGGCGACGTGCTGCCCGAGCTGATCCGGCGCGCGATCCAGGTGAAGGCCGACGTCGTCGCCGCCGACCTCAAAGAGGCCAGCCTGCGCGAGATCCTCAACTACGGCCACACCCTCGGCCACGCCATCGAGCGCCGGGAGCGCTACCGCTGGCGGCACGGCGCCGCCGTCTCCGTCGGCCTGGTCTTCGCCGCCGAACTGGGCCGTCTGGCCGGCCGCCTGGACGACGCCACCGCCGACCGGCACCGTTCGATCCTGGAGAGCGTCGGCCTGCCGACGACCTACGACGCCGACGCCCTCCCCCAGCTCCTCGACACCATGCAGACGGACAAGAAGACCCGCTCCGGCGTCCTGCGCTTCGTCATCCTCGACGGCCTGGCCAAGCCCGGCCGCCTCGAAGGCCCCGACCCCACCCTCCTCGCCGCCGCCTACTCCGCCATCCTCCGCGAAGGCACCCCCAGCACCGGCATCCTGCTCTAGGACGCGAACAACGGAAGCGGCGCGCCCTGGGCTGGGCGCGCCGCTTCTTGTGCGCAGGGTTCGGCCAGTACACCGCCCTGGCCGACTTGCGCACTGTCGGTTGGTCAGCGGGTTCAGGCACGGACAAAGTCCGGAGGCTTCTCGTGCCGCGCCGAACTATCGCCGCGAGGTCAGGGCTGCGGAATCCAGTAGTCGTACCGGTCGTTGTCCCAACGCGCGACGCACACCCCGTCCCTGTTCCAGTTCGGCCCTTCCTTCTGGCAGTATCCGAGCGAAACGTTCGACACCGAGGGCAGGCAGACGTAGTTCCAGTGCGGCTGGTTCGACGCGCAGCCGTTGTCCTGCGCGACCGCCTGTCCGCCGAACACGACCGCGGACGCGGCAACCGCCATCGCGGCGGCCACACCGATTCGAATCATCATCACAATGCCCCCTCCCGTTGAAATACATTGGACAGCAACAGAATATCGATGAGACGGCGTGCAACCGAGCGAGCAGGCGCAGGTTGGCAGGGCGGATCACGAGTTGGCAGAAAGTCATCAACAATGGCAGCCCGAGTTCGCCGCGTAATCTAGTTCTCCGCCGGGCAATAGGGGCGCGGACAGCAGAAACGACGCACCCCAACGATCGGAGTGCGCCGTTTCGCGAATATCAGGCGGGCGTGTGCACCGGCGTCGACTGCTTGTCGTTCGAGCGATCGGCCAGGATCCGCCCGAGCCCCACCCCGATCAGCGCCGGAACGAAGATCAGCAGCACGATGAACGCCGCACCCGCGGTGAGTTCGAAGAGAATCCCGTTGTCGCCGAGGTCGAACTTGGGCAACCAGTCGATGATCCAGGCGGCGAGCCCGCTGCCGAGCCCGCCGGCCGCCGCGGCCCTGAGCCACAGCAGGGTCAGGTCGGTGCCGCGCTCCGGGTCGGGCTGGGCCGAGCGGTCCCTGCGTCCGTCCAGCACACCCCAGTACAGGACGGCGGCCACGATCAGGACGAGGCAGAACGCCCGCATCCAGACCCCGTGGGTCGGCCAGTTCACCATCGCGAACCCGAGCACGGCACGCAGCAGGACGACCAGCGCACCGAGCACGACGGCCCGCAACACCCAAGCATTCATGCGGACCACCATAACCCTGCGCATCGCCGAACAAAACTAGAACCGGTATCAGTTTCCGGCCGACAAGGTTCCCCCACCGCCCCTGACCGAACCGCACGCCACCCAGGAGGTCGAATCCGCCGACCCGGTCGCGCAGTCCACCGGACCGGCGCGGGCAGCACGCTCAGTCCGAATCCGCCAGCGCCGCCGCCATTTCCGCACGCGGAGCCGGACGGCCGGTGAACTGCTCCACTTGCCCGTACGCCTGATTGAGCAACATCTGCAACCCACTGACCACCGTGTGCCCGGCCCGCGACACCGCCTCGGCCAGCGGCGTCGGCCACGGGTTATAGATGGCATCGAGCACCACGGGCGCCGTCGCGACCGCGTCGGCGACGACCGCGGCCGCCTCCGCCGGAATCGTGCTGACCACGGCACCGGCCCGTTCGCACAGTCCGGCGATCGCGGCCGGATCGAAACTGGTCACCGCCGCGTTCATGCCGAGCCGCTCCGCGAGATCCAGCGCGCTACTCGCCCGCCCGGCATCGCGCGCGATCACGGTCACCGTCTTGGCCCCGAGCTCGGACAACGCGAGCAGCGCGGGGCGCGCGGTCCCACCGGCACCCAGCACCACCGCTTCGGCCACATCGGTCACCCCGCCACCGCGCAACGCACCGAGCACACCGTCCACATCGGTGCAGTCGGCCCGCCACCCACCGTCGCGCCGGACGAGCGTGTTGGCCGAACCGACCAGCACCGCCCGCTCGGTCCGTTCGTCGGCGTACGCCAGCGCGGCCTCCTTGCCCGGCATGGTCACCGACAGCCCGACCCATTCCGGCCCGAGGCCGTCGACCAGCCCGGGCAGCTGCTCCGCCGTGCATTCGATCCGCTCGTAGCTCCACTCCAGCCCGAGCGCGCGATACGCGGCCAGATGCAACTGCGGCGAGCGGGAGTGCGCGATGGGCTTACCCAGCACCGCTGCCTTGCGTTCAGCGGCCACTGTCCAGGATTCCGCTCGCCTGGGCCTGCTGGATGTAGCGCTGGTGCTGCTTGTAGTCGTCGGTGAACAGGGTGGTGCCCTGCTTGTCGACGGTCACGAAGTACAGCCACGACCCGGGTTCCGGATTCTCCATGGCGCGCAACGCGTTCAGCGACGGCGCGGAGATCGGCGTGGCGGGCAGGCCGGTCTTCGCGTAGGTGTTCCACGGGGTCTCCGCGGCGCGGTCGGCGTCGGTGGTCTGCACCTCGGTGCGGTCCAGCGCGTAGTTCACCGTCGAGTCGAATTGCAGCATCTGCGGGACCCGGAGCCGGTTCACGATCACCCGCGCGACCTTGCCCATGTCCTGCGGCTTGGCCTCGCGCTCGACCAGCGACGCGGCGATCAGCGTCTGGTACGGGGTCAGCTTGGTCTCGCCGCCGGACTGCAACAACCCGGTGGATTCATAGCTCTTGGCGCTGGCCGTCACGACCTGGCGCAGCATCTGCTCCGGCGTGCCGCTCGGGTCGAAATCCAACGTGCCCGCGGCGATCAGGCCCTCGAGCTGCCTGGTCCGGTCCGGGCAGTCCTTGACGCCCTGCGCGGCCCAGGCGGGCACGCCGAGCGCGGCCAGGTCGACGTTCGCGCCCGCGGCGTCGAGTTGTTCGTAGGTGACGCACTTCTGGGTCGGGCCGGTGCCGATGCAGCTGGCCGCGGCCATCATGCGGTAGATGCCGTCGGTGCGCCGACCGGAACCGCCGACCTCGTACTGGTCGTGCAGCAGCCGTCCCTCGGGGATGACCAGGTTGCCGACGCGCGCCTGCTTACCGAGCAACTGGGTGACCGCTTGCGCGGCGGGGATCTTGCTGGGGATCGCGTAGAAGCCCGGCTGCACCGAGTTCATGTTCGAATTCCGCACGGCCGCTTCGAAGAACGCGCCCGTGCTGGCGACCACGCCACGGTCCTTCATGGTCGCGGCGATCTGCTGCGAGGTGTCCCCGTCGTGCACCTGGACCACGACCAGCGGTCCGGGCTGGCCGGCCGCGTAGTCCTCGGGGCTGCCGAGCGACTTGATCAGCTTCATGCCCGCGAACACCGCGGCGCCCGCGAACAGCAGCACGAAGACACCGGCGACGAGCCACAGGGTGCGCCGGCGACGCTTGCGCTCCTTGGCCTTGCGCGAGGCGGCCCTGGAGCGCCTGCTGCGCTGCGGGCTCTTCGACCGGCGCCGCCGCTCGGGCTCGTCGTCGTCGACCGGCTCCCGGCGGCCGACCCGCGGGCGCGGTACGTCGCGCCGCTCCCTGGACCGCGGCGCCGGAGCGGGCGGCGGCTGGTCGTCCATGTCGTCGGTGTAGCGCGGGATGACCGTGGTGTCGTCCTCGTAGTCGTCCCAGTCGTCCTGCTCCCGGCCGACCACGCGGTTCGTCTTGCCCCGGTTGTCTCTGCTGTTCTGCCCACCCCAGGCTCGGTCGTCACGCCGGTAACGCCGATCAGCTTCCCGCTGTCGGAACCGCTCCTCGGCCCGCGCCCATCGATCCGTCATGCGTCGTCCTCGGACGACGCATGACGCACCGCTTCAACCGACCTCAACACCGCACTCCGTTCGTCCAACCATCCTTGCAGGATCGAGACGGCCGCCGCCTGATCGATCACTTGCCGCTGGCCACGCGCGCGAACTCCACTGTCCCGCAATGCACGTGCAGCTGACACCGTAGTCAAACGTTCGTCGGAAAGTCGTATAGGTACCGGCGACACGGCGGCCCGCAACTCGTCGGCGAATGCGGTGGCAATGGTAGCGGCAGTGCCCTTCTCCCCGCGCAATGTTCGGGGTAGGCCCACGATCACCTCGACTGCCTCGTACTCCCGCACAATTTCAGCAATTCTGGCGATATCGGGTGCCGGACCGACCGAGCGCTTGTTCGGCTTCGCGCGCGGCACGGTCTCTACGGGCGTGGCGAGGACACCGTCGGGGTCGCTGGAGGCAACGCCGATACGGACGCTGCCGACATCGACGGCGATTCGCCTGCCGCGGCCGGGATCTGTGTCAGGGTGGGGCCGGTCGGCGCCCTGCGACGCCGACCTCTCGGAACTATCGGAATCGCTTCGCGATGCCATCACTTCGCCAGTTCGGCCACCCGAGCACGGACTGCGGCAAGGCCGGTAGGAATGCCCGACGGATCGGATCCCGCGCCCTGCGCCATCTCCGGCTTACCGCCACCGCGACCCGCGATGCTCGGACCGAACGCGCCGACCAGATCGCCGGCCTTGAAACCGAGTTCCTGCGCACCCTTGTTCACAGTCACCACGAACGGCACCTTGCCGTCGGCATTGCCGAGCAGCACCACCACGGCGGGCAGCGTGCCGAACCGGCCGCGGATATCGGTGGCCAGCGTGCGCAGATCACCGGCGGGCACGCCCTCGGGCGCGGCCACGGCGACCAGCAGCACGCTGCCGATCCGCTCCGCCTCCTCGACGAACTTGCCCGCCGAGGACAGCACCGCGGCCATCTTGGTGCGCTCGAGTTCCTTCTCCGCCACCTTCAACCGGTCGACCAGCTGCTCGACCCGCGCGGGCACCTCGTCCGAGGGCACCTTCAGCGAGGACGCCAGGCCGGCCAGCAGCGCACGCTCCTTGGCCAGGTACTTGTACGAGTCGAGGCCGACGAACGCCTCCACGCGCCGGATGCCGGACCCGACCGACGACTCGCCGAGCACGGTGATCGGGCCGATCTGCGAGGAATGCTGCACGTGCGTACCACCGCACAGCTCCATCGAGAACGGTCCGCCGATCTCCACCACGCGCACCTCGTCGCCGTAGTTCTCGCCGAACAGCGCCATCGCGCCCATTTCCTTGGCCTTGGTCAGGTCGGTGACGAAGGTGTTCACCGGGAAGTCCGCGCCGACCGCGTCGTTGGACACGGCCTCGATCTCGGACTTCTGCTGCTCGGAGAGCTGGCCCTGCCAGTTGAAGTCGAAGCGCAGGTAGCCCGGCTTGTTCATCGAACCCGCCTGCACCGCGTTCGGGCCGAGGATCTGGCGCAGCGCGGCGTGCACCATGTGCGTGCCGGAGTGCCCCTGGGTGGCGCCCCGGCGCCAGGCCGGATCCGCTTGCGCGAGAACGACATCGCCCTCGGTGACCTGGCCCTGCTCGACCGTGGACTTGTGCACCCACACCTTCTTGGCGATCTTCTGCACGTCGTTGACCCGCAGCTTCAGCCCGTTCGCGGTGATCGAACCGCGGTCGGCGATCTGACCGCCGGACTCGGCGTAGAGCGGGCTGCGATCCAGGATCACCTCGACGTCCTGACCGACCGTGGCGACCGGCACCCGGACGCCGTCGGCGATCAGGGCGAGCACGTGCGCCTCGGAGGTCAGCTCGTCGAAACCGGTGAACTCGGTGGCGCCGCGGTCGACCAGCTCCTTGTAGACGGTCAGGTCGGCGTGCGCGTGCTTGCGCGCCTGCGCGTCGTCCTTGGCCCGCTTGCGCTGCTCGGCCATGAGCGCGCGGAAGCCGTCCTCGTCCACCGAGAGGCCCGCCTCGGCGGCCATCTCCAGGGTGAGGTCGATCGGGAAGCCGTAGGTGTCGTGCAGGGTGAACGCGTCGGTGCCGGCAATCGTGTTGCTGCCCTTGGCCTTCACCGCGGCGGCGGTGTTGTCGAACAGGGTGGATCCGGTGTTCAGCGTCTTCAGGAACGCCGTCTCCTCGCCCACCGCGACCGTCTCGATGCGCCGGAAGTCGGTGGCGAGTTCCGGATAGGACGGCGACATGAGATCGCTGACCACCTTCATGAACTCGCCCATCACCGGCTTCTCCGCGCCGAGCAGGCGGGCCGAACGCACGATCCGGCGCAGCAGGCGGCGCAGCACATAGCCCCGGCCGTCGTTGCCCGGGTTGACGCCGTCGGCGATCAGCATGGCGCCGGTGCGCGCGTGGTCGGCGATCACCCGGAACCGCACGTCGTCCTCGTGCGTGACGCCGTAGGACCGGCCGGTCAGCTCCTCGGCCTTGTCGATGATCGGGCGCAGCAGGTCGGTCTCGTAGACGTTGTCGACGCCCTGCAACAGGAACGCGACGCGCTCGACGCCCATGCCGGTGTCGATGTTCTTCTTCGGCAGCGGGCCGAGGATCTCGAAGTCGTCCTTGCTGGTGCCCGCGCCACGCTCGTTCTGCATGAACACGAGATTCCAGATCTCGATGTAGCGATCCTCGTCGGCCTCCGGGCCGCCCTCGACGCCGTATTCGGGTCCGCGGTCGTAGTAGATCTCCGAGCACGGGCCGCACGGGCCGGGGATGCCCATCGACCAGTAGTTGTCGGCCATGCCGCGGCGCTGGATCCGCTCGGCGGGCACGCCCATCGACAGCCAGATCTGCTCGGCCTCGTCGTCGTCGAGGTAGACGGTGGCCCACAGCCTTTCCGGGTCGAAGCCGTAGCCGCCGTCCTCGACGCTGCTGGTCAGCAGCGACCAGGCGAAGGTGATCGCCTCGCGCTTGAAGTAGTCGCCGAAGCTGAAGTTGCCTGCCATCTGGAAGAAGGTGTTGTGCCGGGTGGTGATGCCGACATTCTCGATGTCACCCGTGCGCACACACTTCTGCACACTCGTCGCGGTCGCATACGGAGGCGTCTGCTGACCGAGGAAGAACGGGACGAACTGGACCATGCCTGCGTTGACGAACAGCAGGTTCGGGTCGGCCAGGATCAACGAGGCACTCGGTACCTCGGTATGGCCGGCACGGACGAAATGGTCCAGGAAGCGCCGTCGAATCTCGTGGGTCTGCACAGATATCCAGCCTACCGGTGCGGTGCACATGGTTTTTCATCGAGTCGGGTGGTGTGGGACACGGGGGGATGCCGCGCCGAGTCGATCGATTGTCCAGCAGGCGGTGGTGCGGGGGTGAGCTACTTGCCGCGGATGATCCGGCGCAGTTTGTCGACTCGCGGGCCGACTTCGCGTTCGTTGCCGTGGTCGGTCGGCTGGTAGTAGTTCACGCCGACCAGTTCGTCCGGCGGGTACTGCTGGGCCAGGACCCCGTCCCGGTTGTCGTGCGGGTACTTGTAGCCCTGGGCGTTGCCGAGTTTGGCCGCGCCCGCGTAGTGGCCGTCGCGCAGATGGGGCGGGACGGCCCCGGCCTTGCCTGCCGCGACGTCGGCCATGGCGGCACCGAGCGCGGCGATCACGGCACCCGACTTCGGGGCGCTCGCGAGATGAATCGTGGCCTGGGCCAGGGCGAGCCTGGCTTCCGGGAGGCCGACCAGTTGGACCACCTGCGCGGCGGCGGTGGCGGTTTGCAGCGCCGTGGGGTCGGCCATGCCGATGTCTTCGCTCGCGTGGATCATCAGCCTGCGGGCGATGAACCGCGGGTCCTCTCCCGCGGTGAGCATCCTGGCCAGGTAGTGCAGCGCGGCGTCGACGTCGGAGCCGCGGATGGATTTGATGAACGCGCTGATCACGTCGTAGTGCTGGTCCCCGGCCCGGTCGTAGCGGACCGCGGCCTTGTCCACGCTGGCCTCGACCAGTTCGACGCCGACCGTCCCGTCCAGCGACGATTCGGCCGAGGCCTCCAACGCGGTGAGCGCGCGCCGGGCGTCGCCACCCGCGATCCGGATGATGTGATCCAGCGCCTCGTCCGAGACCGTGTACTGGTCGTCCAATCCACGTTTGTCGTGGATCGCGCGCAACAGCACCTGCCGGATGTCGTCCTCGGTCAGCGATTGCAGTTGCAGCACCAGCGACCGCGACAGCAGCGGCGACACCACGGAAAACGACGGATTCTCGGTGGTCGCCCCGACCAGCAGCACGATCCGGTTCTCCACCGCGGCGAGCAACGCGTCCTGTTGCGTCTTGGAAAACCGATGCACCTCATCGATGAACAGCACCGTCTGCTCACCGGCCGACAACCTGCGCCGCGCCACATCGATGACCGCGCGCACCTCTTTGACCCCCGCCGACAACGCCGACAGCGCCTCGAACCGCCGTCCCGTCGAGTGCGAGATCAACGAGGCGAGCGTCGTCTTCCCCGTCCCCGGCGGCCCGTACAGCAGGACCGAAGCCGCCCCCGCCCCCTCGACCAAGCGTCGCAACGGCGCCCCCGCCCCCAGCAAATGCTGCTGCCCCACCACCTCATCCAACGAAGCGGGCCGCATCCGGACCGCCAACGGCGCCCCCGCGTCCCTGCGCACCACCGTATCGATGCTGTGCTCCGCAGGCACGGAGTCTCCGGGCACATCGAACAAGCCATCGCTCACACCCGCCAACGTTACCCAGCCCCACCGACAACCCCCGCTCCCCTACACCCCGCACCCCATACCCGCCCGGTCCTCGGAGTTGGCCGGTTGGTAGTTGTGGGGCCGGTTGGGCGGAGTTCGGCGAGCCGATTTGCGCGTGGCGGGTGGATCGGATGGGATCAGTAGTCGTGACTGAAAACGTGGTCGTTTCAGATTCTTCGTTCGGGTCCTTTGCGCGGCGGACGCTGCTGAAGGGCGGGGCGGTTGCGACGGCGACGGCATTGCTGACGGCGGGTCCTGCGCGGGCGGCGGGCGGGGTGTTCCGGCATGGGGTTGCGTCGGGGGACCCGCTGCCGGACGGGTGATTCTGTGGACTCGGGTCACGGTGTCCGAGGAGGCTGCGCCGGGGTCGGGTGCTGGCGAATCAGCAAGTGTGCGGTGGGAAGTCGCCGAAGACGAGAGCTTCGGTTCGGTGGTGGCTGCCGGAAACGTCGCGGCGACAGCGGCTTCCGATCACACCGTGAAGGTGGACGTGACCGGGCTCGCACCGGCGACCGTCTACTTCTATCGGTTCACCGCGCTCGGCGAGACGTCCGCGACTGCGCGGACCCGGACCGCGCCGGCGATCTCCGACTCACCGGAGCGGCTCCGGTTCGGCATCGTGTCCTGCGCGAACTGGGAAGCGGGCTACTTCGGCGCGTACCGCCATCTGGCCGCGCGCACCGACCTCGATGCCATCGTGCACCTGGGCGACTACATCTACGAGTACGGCCGCGGCAAGTACGGCGGGCGCAACGGAACGGTCCGGCCGCACGAGCCGGCGAACGAGACGGTCACCCTGGCCGATTACCGAATTCGCCACGCGCAGTACAAGACCGACCCGGATCTGCTGGATCTGCATGCCCGCCAGCCGTTCATCTGCACCTGGGACGACCACGAATCCGCCGACAACTCCTGGTCCGGCGGCGCGAACAATCACGACCCGGCCACCGAGGGCGACTGGCAGGATCGCCGGGCCGCCTCCGCGCAGGCGTACCTGGAGTGGATGCCGGTGCGCGCGAAAGGATCCGGCGCGGAGGTGCAGATCTATCGCCGGCTTCGCTTCGGCACCCTCGCCGAACTGTCCATGCTGGATCTGCGCAGCTACCGCGATCAGGAGGCGAAGCCAGGCACCGGCTGGCGCGACGCGGACAATCCGGCGCGCACCATCACCGGCAAGGCTCAAATGGATTGGCTCACCGCCGGATTGGCGTCGGCGCCGGTGCGCTGGAAACTGGTCGGCAACTCGGTGATGATCGCGCCGCTGGTCTTCCCGCCGCTCGAACCGGCCACCACCGCGGCGATCACCACCGCCCTCGGCGTCCCGCAATCCGGCCTGACCGTCAATGGCGACCAGTGGGACGGCTACACCGCCGACCGGCAGCGCCTGTTCCGCGCGATCACCGAGCAGGAGGTCTCCGACGTGGTGTTCCTCACCGGCGACATCCACTCCTCGTGGGCCGCCGACCTGCCCGTCGACGCCGCCGACTATCCGGCCGGCGTCACCGCGGGCGCCGAGTTCGTCGTCCCGTCGATCACCTCGACCAGCATCGGCGACCTGCTGAAGCTGAACTCCGCACCGATCGCGGAGTCGATCAAGGGCGTCAACCGCCACTTCCGCTACGTCGAACTCGATTCACACGGCTACGGCGTACTCGAGGTCACCCCGGAACAAACCCAGATGGACTGGTTCTACCTGATCGACGTGACCGACCCGAATTCCGGTGTCCGCCACGCCACTTCACTCGCCGTCCGATCCGGCGGCCGCCTCGAACCGCGCCCGGCGCCGGTGAGCTGACGGGCGGGGTCGGCGGGTGCCGGCACTCTCGACGCACGCTCAGCATCCACAAACTGACGCAGCGTCCGGGGTGCCCCGCAAGCGCCAGTCGATGGACGCGGCGTTCTCGGGAGCCGGGCACGTCGAGCCTCGCCCAGCTCCCGTCAACCGACGAGCAGTTCGCTACGACCCGCCCCCGCAGCCGCCACCCCCACCACCGCAGCCCCCGCCACCGCTACAGCCGCCACCTCCGCAGCCGTGACCATGACCTCCGTGGCCGTGGCCGCCATCTCCGCCGCCGCCGAATATCCCGATGCTGCCCAAGGCCCAGCCGCCGCTTCCGCTCGAGCTGCGCTTCTTGCGGTTTCGCGGACTGCTGATCTGCGCGGTCAGCACGCCGCCGGACTGCCGAGCACGAGTCATCCGATCGACGTCCTTACGCAGCGTCCGCCGATGCAGGACGAACGCCGCCAGCACCGCAGCGACGACAACGACCCCGATGATTACCGATAGCACAACGCTCATCGTGACCACCCCTCTCCAGCCCCGTGGTCTGAACCCTCCAGCGTACTGGCGACCAACGCCGACCACTGCCCCCGATTACAGGGTCCCGTTGATTTTCCGGCGCACCCGCACATCTCCTGACATACGCACGCGGGTCAGCGCGGCCAGCCCCTGTGCGGGGAATCAAAAGATGTGCGGCAGCAACCTAGTTGAACGCAAAACCATCACCGCCGACTGTCAGCCGAACTGAAATACCTTCGGCCCACCTGAAAACCCGCCGCCGCATTTCCACCCACCGCGAACACCGCGACAGACAAAAACTTTCAGGAAACTTCAAGAGAACGAATTCGACCCACCGGCGAATTCTATTCCGACCAGCGCTCTTCCAGCATGGCGGACACATCCTCGGCGAAGTCCCCGACGATGTCGTCCCCGGTGCACCGAGCATCCTCGGCCAACGCCGCCCACCGATTGATCAGCGCCTCCGACCGAGGCACCGACAACCCGTGCTCCCGCGCCGCGGCGATGCGCGCGTGATCCGCGGGCAGGAACCAGTACGTCGACAACCAGACCCAGATCAGCCGGGCCTCGAGGATCCGCTCGGACAGCACCTCGTCATCGGCCAGCGCCGGCCACACGCCCACGACCTCGGAGCGCCACGCCTCGACCATCTGCCTGGCCCGTTCCCTGGACAGCTCGAAGTCGCACAGGCATCCGGGGAACGACACCAGCGCGTACGCGATGTCCAGGGTGGCGTCGCGGAACCCACCCCACTCGTAGTCGAGGAACCGCGCGCCCTCCTCGTTGAGAATGACGTTGTCGGGGCACAGATCCGACGGGCTGAACGCCCGGAACCGTCCGGCGGAGAACAGCCGGTTACCCCGGACGATCCGTTCGGCGATCTCGCCGGGCACCTCGATGCCGAGCTCCCGCTGCAACAGTCCGGGCACCTCGGCGATCGCCGATTCGGCCTGCTGAGCGATGCCGTCCACCCGATGCACCACATCGACGCGCCGCAGCAGCGCAACGAAATCCGCCTCGCGGCCGACGGTCGCGGCATGCATCCGGCCCAGCGCCTGGGCGAACGCCATCATGCCGTTGCGGGTGGCCGGCTCGGCGCCGGACTGCAACATCTGGGTGAGCAGCGAGTTCTCGCCGAGGTCGCTGAGGATGAGCAGGCGCTCAGGCAGACTGTGCGCGATCAGATACGCACCGGGCCGCTGTTCGCGGCTCAACGCGGTGGTGAACTGATACGACACCGCTTCACGAAGGAACGCGGAGTCGATGCTGGCGACTCCGGGTGCGAGACCGCCCGTGGTGCGGTCATGCGAGTGTCCGCGAACTTGTTTCACGATCAGGGTCCGCGGCAACGAGAAGGCGTTTTCCGCAACACGCACACGGAGAACCGTCGTTCTACCACTACCGCTGAGTTCGATCGGATCGCTCAGCTTTACCGGAGCACCCATTCGCTTTGTGAGCAACTGTTGCGCTGCGGACACGACTTCGGCGGCGCGTTCGGCCAATAGTGCGGTCATCGCCCTTCAAGTTACTCGCATCAGGTCACTTCTAGCGAGCGGATACACAACCTTTCCGCGTCGTTCGGCGTGTCTCCCTCGAGGTTACGGGACGGACGGCCGTTGCTTGACACGATTGCACCCGTCAGGTTTTCTCATCGTCAACTGCTCTGCGCCACACCGCAAACCAGTTGAGTGGAAAGGTCTATGGCATGACCGGCACACCGCCTCCCCCGCCCCACGAATCAGCTGGCGACGCTCCCGACCGCGGAGCCGACGAACGCCACCCGGCGCGGCCGGGCCAGCACGAGAGTCACCCTCCACAAGCACCGGACACAAGCACCGGACAGGGTCGCCGCGAGCCGGCCGCCTCGGCCGGATCCGCGCAGTCCGAGGGCACGGGCGCGGCGCGGTACGGCGACGAACCGATCGAGCCTCCGCCGCCGGTAGCACCCGCGCAGCAATCGGCGCAGCCGGGTTACGCGGCACAGCCCGGCAATTCGCCGCAGCCGGGTTCGCCGGCCCAGCCCGGCTCTTCACCGCAGCCGGGTTACGCGGCACAGCCCGGTACCGCGGCACAGCCGGGATACGCGCCGCAGCCGGGCACCGCGCCCCAGCCTGAATACCAGCCTCAGGCAGGAACGGCACAGCCTGGATACTCGCCTCCACCAGGTTCCACGCCGCAGCCCGGCCCCTCCGCGCAGCCTGGTTACCCAGCCCAGCCAGGTACCGCCCCGCAGCCCGGATACACCGATCAGCCCGACGCTGCCGGCCAGCCCGGATACTCGGCTCCCCCCAGCTACGGTCCGCCGGGCACCGGCCCGGGAACACCGGGATCGCTGCCCCCACAAGGAAACATGCCGTACGGTTCGGTTCCCCCACCGGGCACGATGCCCCCACCGCAGTACCCCGACCCCGGTCAACCGACCTACGGCTACCAGCAGGCCGCCACCGCCCCCGGCACCCTCGATGTCGGTCAAGCGCTCAGCTACGGCTGGGAGAAGTTCCGCCGCAACCCCGGACCGTGGATGGGCGTGATCGCCGCCGGTCTGGTCATCTATCTCGGCTTCGTCCTCGTCGTGCAACTCACCGACCCGACGACCATGCTCCCGCTGCTGCTGATCTTCCTCGCCGTACTGGCCGCCGTCTGGTTGCTACAGGCCGCGATGGTCCGCGGCGCGCTGTACGAAACCGACGGCAACAAACCGCATTTCGGCTCGTACTTCCGTTTCGTGAACGCGGGCAACGTGCTGATCACCGCCCTGCTGGCGTTCGTCCTGACCTTCCTCGGGTCGGCGGTCTGCATCGTGCCCGGACTGGTCATCGGCGTGCTGTGCATGTTCTCGCTGCACTTCGTGGTCGATCAGAACGAGGGTCCGTTCGAAGCGCTCAAATCCAGCGCCACCCTGGTGGTCACCAATGTGTGGCCGGTCCTGCTGCTCGCGCTCTCCGTCCTTTTCGTCACTGTGGTCGGAGCGCTGCTGTGCGGACTCGGACTGCTGGTCGCCGGGCCGGTCGCGGTCATGGCAGTCACCTACGCGTACCGCACGCTGACCGGAGGCCCCGTCTCGCCGATCTGACGGTCCTATTCGCCCGCGAGCGAACGCATTCCGACCCACCGCTTGAACCGCGCCACCGGCCCGGCCTCGCTGCCCGCGCGAGGCCGGAGTTCGAGCACGATCACCCCGGCCACGATGATCCCGGCCAGGTTCACCGCGAGCTGACCCACGGACATGAACGCGATATGCCACTGCCCCAAGGTGGCCGCGACAACGGCGAACCCGGCCGCGGGCACGGTCGTCACCGAGATGAACACCCCGATCAACGCCGCCGACTTCGCCGTGACCAGCGAGAGCATGCCCGCCGCGCCCGCCAGCAGCGCGACGACCAGCGAGAACGGCCCGACCTCGTAAATGAAGTCGACATTCTTGACGCTCTCCACGCCGTTCAGCGTGATCCAGCCCAACTGCTCCCACACCAACGTCGCGGCCAGCGTGACCAGCATGGCCACCGGGAACCCCACCGCCAGCGCGATCGCCGACCGCCGCGCGAGCCGAAAGTCGCGGCGCACCAACCCAACCGCGAACGCCGCCAGCGGACCGAACTCCGGGCCGACCACCATCGCGCCGACGATGGTCACCGGCGAATCGGTGGCAACCCCGATCGCGGCCAGCAGACAGGCGATCGCGAGGAACGCCAGGAACGTCGAATTGAGCGTCGACTCCTCGTGCACCTGCGCGAGCAGTTCGTCCCACACCACCGCGTCGGTCGGATCGCCGGGCGCCGCCTCGACCGCCCGGTCCCCCGCCTCGGACAGCACGGTCTCGACCGGACCGAGCGTGATGCCGCCGGTCTTGCAGATGCCGAGCGCGGTCAGCTGCTCGAGCACCTCGTTGGCCGCCTCGCGCGCGACGTCGGCCTGGATCAGATCGCCGGCGGGCGCCAGCGCGACGCCGCGAGCCAGGGTCACATGCGTGGCCCCCGGGTTCGCGGCGAGCACGGCCAGCACCGCGCCGGTCGTGTCCGGCGGGCTGATCAGGCGTAGATGCAGCAACGGATCCCCTCGTGGTCAGTGCCGCCCGGCGCGGGTCGACGGATCGGAACTGTCCGAAAGGTACCGTTCGTCCGGCTATTCGGCCGGCTTCGCCTCGCCCTTGTCGTCCTTGGCCGCCGGCTTCGGGTACAGGCCTGCTTCCTTGCGCTGCTGCTCGGTGATCGGCGCGGGCGCGTCGGTCAGCGGGTCGACGCCGCCGCCGGTCTTGGGGAACGCGATCACCTCGCGGATCGAGTCCAGCCCGGCCAGCAGCGCGACGATCCGGTCCCAGCCGAACGCGATGCCGCCGTGCGGCGGAGCGCCGAAAGCGAAGGCGTCCAACAGGAATCCGAACTTCTCCTGCGCCTCCTCCTGGCTGATCCCCATCACCTTGAACACGCGTTCCTGCACGTCGCGGCGGTGGATACGGATGCTGCCGCCGCCGATCTCGTTGCCGTTGCAGACGATGTCGTAGGCGTAGGCGAGCGCGGAACCCGGGTCGGTGTCGAACGTGTCGACCGACTCCGGCTTCGGCGAGGTGAACGCGTGATGCACCGCCGTCCACGCCGAATGACCAAGCGCCACATCGCCGCTCGCGGTCGCCTCGGCGGCGGGCTCGAACATCGGTGCGTCCACGATCCACACGAACGACCACGCGTTCTCGTCGATCAGGCCGACCTTGCGGGCGATCTCGGCGCGTGCGGCCCCGAGCAACCCGCGCTGCGCCTTCGCCGGACCGGCCGCGAAGAACACGCAGTCGCCCGGCACCGCGCCGACGTGCTTGGCCAGCCCGTCGCGCTCGGCGTCGCTCAGGTTCTTGGCGACCGGACCGCCCAGCGTGCCGTCCTCGTTGATCAGCACGTAGGCCAGCCCCTTGGCGCCGCGCTGCTTGGCCCACTCCTGCCAGGCGTCGAGCTGCCGCCGCGGCTGGCTCGCGCCACCCGGCATGACGACCGCGCCGACGTACTCGGCCTGGAACACCCGGAACGGGGTGTCCTTGAAGTACTCCGCGCACTCGGTGATCTCGACGCCGAAGCGCAGGTCCGGCTTGTCGGAACCGAAGCGGCGCATGGCTTCCGCGTAGGTCATGTGCGGGATCGGGGTCGGGATGTCGTAGCCGATCAGCTTCCACAGCCCGGTGAGGATCTGCTCCGCGAGCAGGATCACATCGTCCTGGCGGACGAAGCTCATCTCGATGTCGAGCTGAGTGAACTCGGGCTGACGGTCGGCGCGGAAGTCCTCGTCGCGGTAGCAGCGCGCGATCTGGTAGTAGCGCTCGATGCCGCCGACCATCAGCAGCTGCTTGAACAGCTGCGGGCTCTGCGGCAGCGCGTAGAAGCTGCCGGGCTGCAAGCGGGCGGGCACCAGGAAGTCGCGGGCGCCCTCCGGGGTCGAGCGGGTCAGCGTCGGCGTCTCCACCTCGACGAACTCGTGATTCGCCAGCACCGCGCGGGCCGCGGCGTTCGCCTTCGACCGCAGCCGGATCGCGTGCGCCGGGCCTTCGCGGCGCAGGTCCAGGTAGCGATACTTCAGCCGGGCTTCTTCGCCGGGCTGCTCGTCCAGCTGGAACGGCAGCGGCGCGCTCTCGTTCAGCACCTCGAGCTCGGTGACGTTCACCTCGATGGTGCCGGTCGGCAGGTCCGGGTTCTCGTTGCCGTCCGGTCGCAGCTCCACCACGCCGGTCACCCGCACGCAGTACTCCGCGCGCAGCCGGTGCGCCTGCTCGGCCGGCTCGCCCTCACGGAACACCGCCTGCGACACCCCCGACGCGTCGCGCAGATCGATGAAGATCACGCCACCGTGGTCACGCCGCCTGGCCACCCATCCGGTGAGGGTCACGGTCTGACCGGCATGCTCGCTTCGCAGCGAACCAGCCAAGTGGGTGCGCAGCACAAGGTTCCTTTCGACGACTCCGGCACCGGCGCGATATGACCAGGTGCGGTCCCATCGTAGTGAGACACATCCGTCGAGTGGAAACCGATGTCGCCACACCCGTGCGAAGCTGTAGCGGCGGGGTATGTCCGAGCCGTAGCGACAATCAGAAAGCGACGACGATGACCTTCAACGAGGGCATGCAGATCGACCCGGATGCGGTCAGTTCCGGTGGCGGTCCCGGCAGGGGTGGAAAGATCGCGTTGGGCGGCGGAGCGGGCGGACTCATCGTGCTGGTGCTGGCCTTACTGCTCGGCGGCGACCCCGGTTCCCTGATCGGTGATCTCACCGGCTCCGACAATCAGCAGTCCCAGCCCGCGGAGGGCACGCCCGCCCACTGCAAGACCGGCGCGGACGCCAACAAGTACGCCGACTGCCGTGTGGCGCTCACCACGCAAAGCCTCAACTCGGTCTGGGGAACCGAGTTCAACAAGCAGACCGGTCGCCAGTACGCCAAGCCCAAGGTGAATTTGTTCTCCGGCGCCATCGCCACCGGGTGTGGTAACGCGACCAGTGACGTCGGGCCGTTCTACTGCCCTCCCGATCGAACGGCCTACTTCGACGTCACGTTCTTCCAGGAGCTGGTGGACCGATTCGGTTCCAGCGGTGGCCCGCTGGCACAGGAATACGTGGTCGCCCATGAGATCGGCCACCACGTCCAGAACCTGCTCGGCGATATCGGTCGCGCGCAACGTGATCCGCGCGGACCCGAGTCGGGCGCCGTGCGCACCGAACTGCAGGCAGACTGCTACGCCGGCATCTGGGCCCACTTCGCGGACAAAACGCCTTCTCCCGGCGGCGGCCCGCCGTTTCTGAAGCCGCTGTCCGAGAACGACATCCGCGACGCCCTGTCCGCCGCGTCCGCGGTCGGCGACGACCGCATCCAAAAGGCGTCGCAAGGCCGGGTCAACCGGGAAGCCTGGACCCACGGCTCCTCCGAACAGCGACAGAAGTGGTTCCTCACGGGCTACCAGACCGGCCAGGTCAAGGCCTGCGACACCTACTCCGCCTCGAATCTGGACGCCCCACCCGCCCTGCGGCGCTGAACCCACCCGCGACGAATCCCGGGCTGCTACGGGACGCTTCGCCACCAAGGGCGTCTACGACGCACCGGTCGCTCGTCGATCCAGTTGGCGCACAAGGCGAACGAACTGACCCCGACTCGGTCGGCATTCGCCACGCGCGGACTTGACGCTCCGCTGACATCACTGTGCGATGTCAGCGGAGCGTTTCATTCGACAGGGAGGTTGCGATTCATGCGGCGAACGAAAACGGCACTGCTGGTTGCCATTCTGGCGGTGATGGTCGGCGGAGGGATCGCGGGTGCCGATCCGGCCGACCAGCCGGCCGCGCACGGGCCGGTCTCCTCGCCCATGGCGTTGCTGACGCTGACCACGATTCCGAACGGCTGGCAGACTCGGGTGGATCTGCGCCCGCAGCTGGAGGTGTCCGGTGACGGGCACGCGGTGAAGCTTCCCGATGCGGTTGCCGCGGAACGGAATCCGGAGAATCTGCCGAAACGGATCAACGGCCACATCCCACCCGAGGTGCTGGCCGCCGCGCTGACCGAAACCAGGGCCCTCACCACCGTCGACTTCGGCATGCCCGCCATCACCGACCAGGGCAGCCAGATCATCGACCTCATGCCCCAATCCGCCGAAGAGGACGCCCACCTGATCGTCTACGCCCCCGAGTCCACCGAGGGCCTCGCCCCCGAACAACTAGCCGCCCGCAAACGCTTCACCGACCTCTACCGCAAACTCCTCGACGCCTTCATCCAGGACATCTGACCCCGCCCCGTACCCGGCTGCGAATAGCAGACGGCCCGGCCCGAGCGAACGTTGTTGCTCAGGCCGGGCCGGACGATCCCTAGAACTGGTCCTGTTCGTAGTCGGAGGTGAGGATTTCGTCGGAGTGGGTTGCGCCGATGACGTCGGGGGTGGATTCACCGAGGGGGCCGGTGAGGTCGTCGTTACCGGTGGCGCTTTGGTAGGGCTGCACGGTGCGGGAGTGTTCGTCTTCGTTGCGGCCTTGGCCGGCCGCGGCACCCGCGCCGCCGCCCATGAAGCTGTTGCCCGCGCCGGCGGTGGTGGTGCCGGGTGCACCGGTGGTGCCGGGACCGAAACCGGTGGTGCCCGGGACGCCGCTGATCGGGCGGACCGGCATGCTGGTGCCGGGCAGGGCGGTCGTCTTGGGCACCGAGGGAATGCTCGGGGTGCCCGTGCCGGTGCGGCTCGGGGTGCCGCTGCCGGTCCGGCTCGGGCTGCCGGGCACGCCGACGGGACTGCCATGATTGGTCGTGCTCGGGCTGCCGGTGTTGTGCGCCGACGCCGTGGTGGTCGAGTTCGGCGAGGCGGTGGTCGACGAGTTGAGGCCCGCGGCCTGGGTCGCGGTGTCCTGCGCGGTCGACTGGGCCTGCTCCAGGATCGGCTGACCGACGTTCTGCGCCAGCGCCTGCGCGACCTCCTGCGGCGCGGGTCCGCCACCGGGCGCCACCAACTGCTGCACCATGCCGCTCAGCTCGCCGGTCTTGCCCGCCAGATCACCGCGGGTGGCGTTGACGATGCCGACCGCCTGACCGAGGTGCTCGGTCGCCGAGGCCATCAGCGTGGCCTGGGCGGGCGGAGTCAGGATCACCGGCGCCATCGCGGTGGCCTGGGTGGCGAACGACGAAGCGACAGTGAGCAATTGCGCGTTGCCCTGCTGCACCACGGCAGCGGCCTTCTGGGTGAGTTCGGAGATGTCGATGCCGCGCTTGCTGGTTTCCTGGCCTTCGACATTGTTCTGCTGGCTGGTCGCCTGCGCGTTGCGCGCGGCCTGGCTCTGCCACAGCTGCTCGACGGTGGTCATGCTGCCCTTGCCCACCTGCATGGCCATGTCGATGACCTTGGAGGACTGACTCAGGATGGCGGTCGGGTCGAGGGCGCCGATGACGCCGGTGCCGAAGCTGCTGAGCAGATCGAGGATCGGCTTCATCAGCAGGTCGACGCCGGGCAGCGCGGGCACCGAAATGCCCTGCATGAGCGCCGCGACCGGATCGGCGGGCAGCGCGGGCAACGAGGTCGGGATGGCCGCTTGGGCCTGGCTCACCGCGGCGGCGACCGAACTCGGCGCCGAGCCGACGGCACCGTTCAGCACCCCGGTTGCCTGGTCCAGCGCCTGGTTCACCGGCGCCGCGACGTGTTGCAGCGCGGAGTGCGTATCCCCCAGCAGCGCCGAAACATCGGACGGGACTCCGGAGATGCTCTGCGCGTCCGGCGACGGATTGCCGTTCAGGCCGGGCAGGCCCCCCGGCACACCCATCGCATTGTGCTGATCCTCGCTGAGCCGCTTGGACAACACGAACTCCGGCGGCTCGATCGGCGGCAGATCATCGGGCACCTGTCCGAGCGGCACGTCGAGCACCGCCGCGTGCTGCGTCGCGTCGAGCACGGCCTGCTGGCCGATCGCCACGTTCTGATCGGCGGAGTGCGCCATGGCGAGTTCTTCGGGCGCGATCACCCCGGTATCGAGTGGCTTCATACGGCGCCGCCGATCTGGTTGCCGATGGCATTGAGCGCGCCTGCGCCGGACCAGTCGGCCGCGTCGTAGGCAGCGGCGGCGCTGAACGCCGACTCGGAGAGCTTGTTGTACTTGGCCGATAGATCGTTGATGTCCTTGGCCTGCAGCACCTGTGCCGCGGCGAACATCGCCAGGTAATCGGCACCGATCAAACCGAACACCGGCACCAGGGCCGAGACGTTCTTGACCGCGTCGAAATTGCCTGCCCCCGCAAGATCACCGGCGATGCCCGCGTTCGTGGCGGCGAACGCCCGGACCGCGTCGGTCTCTACCGAGAGATCACTCATCGAGTTGCCCCCCAAATCGTCGTGCACATCAGTGTCGTGAACTTCTTCGTCGTCACCGTCTGCCCATTGCCGAACGGCATGACCGCTACGGATGGGCTCAATATAGCGGACCGCACCGGCAACTTTCGAGCCCAGCGCAACGTTCACAGAGGGAATACCCGAGGTTGGCAGGGGGAATGGAAAGGAACTGGAACGTGTTGCAAATTAGAACAAGTTCTATATTCTCGATGCCATGAAGGTCGCAGTGACCGGCGCAGCCGGCTACCTTGGCACGAATCTGCTCCGCCTGCTCGTCGCGCGCGGCTACGAAGTCACCGCCATCGATCGGGTGGCGCCACAGACGGTCGCCGAGCCGAATGTCACCTGGGTGAGCGGAAACGTGCTCGATCCGGCGTCGATGCGCGCGGCGCTCGACGGCGCCGAGGTCGTCTATCACCTGGTCGCGCTGATCACCCTCGCCGAAAAGCACGACCTGGCCTGGAAGGTGAACACCGAAGGCGTCCGGGTGGTGGCCGAGGCCGCGCTCGCGGTCGGCGCCCGGCGCATGGTGCACGCCAGCTCGATCCACGCGTTCAACCAGTACACCTGCGGTGGGAACATCGATGAGAGCGCTCCGCGTTCGACCGATTCCGCACTTCCCGTCTACGACCGCTCCAAGTGGGCGGGCGAGATCGAGCTGCGCAAGGTGATCGACCAGGGCCTGGACGCGGTGCTGTGCAACCCCACCGGCGTGTTCGGCCCCCTCGACTACAGCAGGCCGCTGTCCCGGATCAACCGCACGCTGAAAGACGCCGCGCAGGGTCGCATCCCGGCGATGATCGGCGGCGGTTTCGACCTGGTCGACGTGCGCGACGTCGCCCAGGGCCTGATCCTGGCCGCCGAGCGCGGCCGCACCGGCGAGAACTATCTGCTCGGCGGCGAGATGATCTCGATGCTCGATCTCTGCCGACTCGCTGCCAATCACGGCGGCAAGCGCGGCCCGCGATTCTCCATCTCCCCCAAGCTCGTGGCCGGCGTCATTCCGGTCCTCGCGCCGATCGGCAAGCTGCTCAAGTCCGACATCGTCTCCAAAGCCGCACTGGGCGCGCTGATCTCGGCTCCGGTCGTGGATCACGGCAAGGCCGAAACCGAACTCGGATACCATCCGCGCCCCACCGACGAAACCGTCCGCGACCTGGTCGCCTTCTTCGCCGACCCAACCCCGTCCACCCCGGACGCCCGGCAGATCGCCTGAGCCAACATCGACCACCAAGTGCGCGCAGGCGTTGGGAACGCGCGCAAAAGGGCAAGCCGGTCAGCGGACGTTCCGGCCGATTACCGGGTACCCGGTAAGAGGACGTCGCGGCCCTGCGCCGCGGCGCTCAGGACTGCCATCGTTGCGCGGAGGAGCCGCGCAGAGTTCTTGGGCCGCTAGCGTGTAGATGTGTCGAGGTGGCCACCAGTGCCGGGTCACTGCTTGACGCCAATTGCCTTTTGCGACAAGGGAACTTGCCCCGTTGGTGTTAGCATCTCGGGCAAGGGGTCGATCAAACATCCCCTCGGCGTAGCCCACTGCCATCCTGGGCGGACAGCCAAGCGCTGTCGGGAGAATTCCGCCATGACTGTGTGGTTTGACGGCATGAGCCTGCCTGTCGCCGACTTGGACCGCTCGATCAATTTCTATGAATCACTGGGATTCACGCTCGAAGGCCGCTCGAACAAGTTCGCGCTGCTGCGGCAGGGCGGCGGCACGATCGGCCTCCTTCGAACCCGTCCGATCGAGACCGGTGAACAGCCGGTTCAGTTCAAACAGCGTGCCCTTGTGCAACTCGAGCTTTCCACCGACGATCTGGACGGGCTCTACCAGGATCTGCTCACTCGCGGGCTGCCGGTGCGTCCACCGAAGAATCTGCCCTGGGAGCGGCAGATGCAGGTACGGGATCCAGACGGCTTCACCGTCGAGTTCAGTGAGGGCCGACGCATAGATCACGTTCGCAATGAGACAGAGCCGACTATGTGATGGGTTTTCGCAGTTCACGAATTCCGGCGCGCCGGCGATTACCACGGTTTGCAGGCTGAACAAGGTTGCGTTCTCGCCCTGCTCCGGCAGGTATTTCCGAAGCAGGGCGGCCACGTTGTTCCAGCGAGGCGCGTGCAGCGCGCCGATACAGGCTCAAGCCTTCGCCGGCTCATAGGCGGATCGCTCCCGGCGTGGTTCATAACGCCGGGAGCGATCGTCCTGCCACTCATCGACGCAGAGATTGCCAACCAGGCGAACATATGTTCGACTGATTGGGTGCGGTGGCAAACCCAGACCTTGGACGCCGACGACGGCGCGCTGCCCGGGCTCACCCGGGCGGGTTTGACGCGCACCGTGCAGACGCCGGAGTTCGAAGGCATCACCTTTCACGAGGTGCTGTGCAAGAGTGCGCTGAACAAGGTCCCGGAGAGCTCCGCCCTGCCGTTCGGTTGGACGATCAATCCGATGCGCGGCTGTTCGCATGCCTGCCGCTACTGCTTCGCCCGACCGACCCACGAGTACCTGGATCTGGACGCGGGCAAGGACTTCGATTCGCAGATCGTGGTCAAGACGAACATCGCCGCGGTGCTGCGCAAGGAACTGCACCGGCGCTCCTGGCATCGGGAACCGGTCGCACTCGGCACCAACACCGACCCCTATCAGCGCGCGGAGGGGCGATACCGGTTGATGCCGGGGATCATTCGCGCGCTGGCCGATTCGGGCACCCCGTTCTCCATCCTGACCAAAGGCACCCTGCTGCGCCGGGACCTGCCGCTGCTCACCCTGGCCGCGCGCGAAGTGCGGGTGAGCATCGCCGTGTCGATCGCGATCTTCGATATAGATCTGCATCGCAGCCTCGAAACCGGCACCCCGTCCCCGCGGGCCAGGCTGGACCTGGTGCGCGCGCTCACCGACGCGGGCTTCGACGTGAATGTCATGGTGGCGCCGGTGATTCCGTATCTCACCGACAGCAAGGCCCACCTGGACGAGCTGTTCGGCGCGATCGCCGACGCCGGCGCGCGCTCGGCCGTCGCCTTCCCGATGCACCTGCGCGGCAGCACCCGCGGCTGGTTCCTCGACTGGCTGGCCGAGCAGCATCCGGCGCTGGTCCGGCGTTATCGCCAGCTCTACGGCCGTGGCGCTTATGTGACGCCGGAGTACTCGACGTGGCTACGCGGCCGCGTCGACCCGTTGCTCGAGCGACACGCGCTGAAGCGGGAAAAACCGGCCGAACCGGAATCACCACCGGAAAGTCCCCACGCGACCGACCCTCAGCTGGCATTGTTCGGCTGACGCCTAGAGCCTCGGTTGAAACTGCATGCAGTACCGGTAAACCTCGCATATCGGGCGGACGCACCCCGCGGTGCGGAGTAGGTTGGCGAATGGCACCCCTCTCATCGACGAGGAAGTGAAGCACGCAGATGGTCTCGCACCACAACGATGCCGGTCCCGCCCAAAACGGCACCGACGCAGCGAAATTGGAAAAGGTAGTCATCCGGTTCGCCGGAGACTCCGGGGACGGCATGCAGCTGACCGGTGATCGCTTCACCCACGAAGCGGCCGCGTTCGGCAACGACCTGGCCACCCAGCCCAACTTCCCCGCCGAGATCCGGGCGCCACAGGGCACGCTGCCTGGTGTTTCGTCGTTCCAGATCCAGATCGCCGACTACGACATCCTCACCGCGGGCGATCAGCCGGACGTGCTCGTCGCGATGAATCCGGCCGCCCTCAAGGCGAATCTGGAGGATCTGCCGCGCGGCGCCACGATCATCGTGAACACCGACGAGTTCACCAAGCGCAATCTGACCAAGGTGGGCTACCCGGCCGACCCGCTCGACGACGGCACGCTGTCGGACTTCGTGCTGCACCGGGTCCCGATGACCTCGCTCACCATGGGGGCGACCGAATCCACCGGCGTCGGCAAGAAGGACGGCCAGCGGGCGAAGAACATGTTCGCGCTCGGCCTGCTGTCCTGGATGTACGGGCGGCCGATCGGCGGCACCGAGAAGTTCATGCGGGAGAAGTTCGCGGCCAAGCCGGACATCGCCGAGGCCAATGTGCTCGCGTTCCGCGCGGGCTGGAACTACGGCGAGACCACCGAAAGTTTCGCCACCACTTATGAAATCGCGCCGGCGAAACTCCCGCCGGGCACCTATCGGCAGATCACCGGGAACACCGCGCTCGCCTACGGGCTGGTCGCCGCGGGTCAGCTCGCCGGCCTGCCGGTGTTCCTCGGCACCTATCCGATCACCCCGGCCTCGGACATCCTGCACGAGCTGAGCAAGCACAAGAACTTCGGCGTCACCACGTTCCAGGCCGAGGACGAGATCGCCGGAATCGGTGCGGCGCTCGGCGCTTCGCTCGGCGGCGCGCTCGGTGTCACCAGCACCTCCGGGCCCGGTCTCGCGCTGAAGAGCGAGACCATCGGGCTCGCGGTGATGACCGAACTGCCGCTGCTGGTGATCGACGTGCAGCGCGGCGGGCCGTCCACCGGGCTGCCGACCAAGACCGAGCAGGCCGATCTGTTGCAGGCGCTGTACGGGCGCAACGGCGAGTCGCCGGTCGCCGTGCTCGCGCCGCGCTCCCCCGCCGACTGCTTCGCCACCGCGGTCGAGGCGGCCAGGATCGCGCTCACCTATCGCACGCCGGTGCTGCTGCTGTCCGATGGCTCGATCGCGAATGGTTCGGAGCCGTGGTCGATTCCGCAGGTCGCCGACCTCGCGCCGATCGAGCCCGCGTTCGAACCCGGCGGCGCGGACACCGACCCGTTCCAACCGTATGCCCGCGACCCGGAAACCCTGGCCAGACCGCTGGCCGTGCCGGGCACCGAGGGGCGCGCGCACCGCATCGGCGGGCTGGAAAAGGCCGACGGCAGCGGCAACATCTCCTATGACCCGGCAAATCACGAGCTGATGGTCCGGCTGCGGCAGGCCAAGATCGACGGAATCAGCGTGCCCGACCTCGAGGTCGACGATCCGGACGGCCGGGCCGAGCTGCTGATCATCGGCTGGGGCAGCTCGTACGGGCCGATCGGGGAGGCGTGCCGGCGTGCGCGCCGCCGCGGGGTGCCGGTCGCGCAGGCGCACCTGCGGCACCTGAATCCGTTGCCCGCCAACCTCGGTGCGGTGTTGCGCCGCTACCGCACGGTGGTCGCGCCGGAGATGAACGGCGGCCAGCTCGCGCTGCTGTTGCGCGGGAAGTATCTGGTCGATGTGCGGCCGTGGACGAAGATCGCGGGCACCGCGTTCTCCGCGCAGGAACTCGTCGGGGTGATCGACGCCGCGCTGGACGGCTCGATCGAGGAGATGGAACAGGACAAGGCCTTCGCCGCCCGAGCGCGGGCCACGTACGTCACCACTGGGGGTAACGAATGACCATCGTGGAAACCTCGCTCGTCGGCGCCGATCTCGGCCTGACCGGGCTGTCCGGAGTACCGGCCGCGACCGGGCCGCAGAAGGTGAAGGACTTCACCTCCGATCAGGAGGTGCGCTGGTGCCCCGGCTGCGGTGACTACGTGATCCTGGCGACCGTGCGCGGCTTCCTCGCCGAGCTCGGATTGCGCAGGGAGAACCTGATGTTCGTCTCCGGGATCGGCTGCTCGAGCCGGTTCCCGTACTACCTCGAGGCGTACGGCATCCACTCCATTCACGGGCGCGCGCCCGCCATCGCCACCGGGCTCGCCGTGACCCGCCCCGACCTGTCCGTCTGGGTGGTGACCGGCGACGGTGACGCGCTGTCCATCGGCGGCAACCACCTGATCCACGCGCTGCGGCGCAACGTGAACATGACGATCCTGCTGTTCAACAACCGGATCTACGGGCTCACCAAGGGGCAGTACTCGCCGACCTCGGAGGAGGGCAAGGTCACCAAGTCGACCCCGATGGGCTCGGTGGACCACCCGTTCAACACGCTGTCCATCGCGCTCGGCGCCGAAGCCACCTTCGCCGCCCGCGCGTTGGACTCCGACCGGCCCGGCCTGACCGAGGTGCTGCGCGCCGCCGCCGAACACCGCGGCACCTCGTTCGTCGAAATCCTGCAGGACTGCCCGATCTTCAACGACGGTTCGTTCGACGCCCTGCGCCGCGACAACGCCGCCGCCCATCTCGTCCCGCTGCATCACGGCCAGCCCATCCGCTTCGGCGCCGACAACGAATTCGCCGTCGTCCAAAGCGGTTTCGGGCTCGAGGTGGTCGGCGCCGACACCGTCCCCGAGTCCGCCATAGTCACCCACGACGCCCACACCGACAACCCCGAATACGCCTACGCCCTCTCCCGCCTGTCCGACCAAGCCCTGGACCACGTGGTCACCGGCATCTTCCGCAGCGTCACCCGCCCGACCTACGACGACGGCGTCCGCGACCAAACCACAACGGCCCGCGAACGCAAACCGGTCACCCAGGACTCCCTCCAATCCCTGCTCACCGGCCAAGAAACCTGGACCGTCAGCTAGACCCGGTCCCTTCGATACAACCGCCCCGACCACAAGCCGGAACACCAGGGCGACAAGCGAGCAGTGCCCAGCCACGCCCCGCTCGGCGCGAAGGTCTACGTCGAACGGGACCTGATGGCGACGAAGTGCGAGAAGACCCACCACCATGTCCCACTCGGCGATCGCGTTGACGCCTAGCGGGACATGACGGTGGCGCTACTCGTACTTTGCCGCTGTTAGGTCCCGTTCGACGTAGACGTGGATGTCGAGCCGGACTTGGTGGAGTGCGTGGGAGGCGGCGTCGTCTGCCAGGCGGCGACGGGTCAGGGGCGCTTGGCGAAGCCAAGATCTACTACGGCGTCGCGTTCTTGGGTCAGTTCGGTGAAGGCGGAGTGCGTGGCGTGGCGGCGTCTGCGAGGCGGCGACGGGGCAGGGGCGCTTGGCGAAGCCAAGATCTACTACAGCGTCGCGCTCTTGGGCCAGTTCGGTGAAGGCGGAGTGCGTGGCGTGGCGGCGTCGTCTGCGGGGCGGCGACGGGTCAGGGGCGCTTGGCGAAGCCGAGATCTATTACAGCGTCGCGCTCTTGGGTCAGTTCGGTGACGGTGGCGTCGATGCGGGTGCGGGCGAAGTCGTCGATGGAGAGGTCGGGGACGATGGTGTAGGTGCCGTTCGCGCAGGTGACGGGGAAGGAGCTGATCAGGCCCTCGGGGACGCCGTAGGAGCCGTCGGACGGAACGGCCATGGAGACCCAGTCGCCGGGGGCGGTGCCGCGGACCCAGTCGTGGATGTGGTCGAGGGCGGCGCTGGCCGCGCTGGCGGCGGAGGAGGCGCCGCGGGCCTGGATGATAGCGGTGCCGCGCTGCTGGACGGTGGGGATGAAGTCGTCGGTCAGCCACGCCGGATCATCGATGCGGTCGAGAGCCGGGCGGCCGGCGATGGTCGCGTGCGCGAGGTCCGGGTACTGGGTCGCGGAGTGGTTGCCCCAGATGGCGACTCGGGCGATGTCGGCGGCGGGCGCGCCGGTCTTCTTGGCCAGCTGCGCGATCGCGCGATTGTGGTCGAGGCGGGTCATCGCGGTGAACCGTTCGGCCGGAACGTCGGGCGCGTTGCTCATCGCGATGAACGCGTTCGTGTTGGCCGGATTGCCGACCACGAGCACCTTCACGTCATCGGCGGCACTCGCGTTGATCGCGGCGCCCTGCTCGGTGAAGATGGTGCCGTTGGCGGCCAGCAGATCCGACCGTTCCATCCCCGCCGTGCGCGGCCGCGCGCCGACCAGCACCGCGACGTTCGCCCCCGAAAACCCTTCCCACGGATCAGCACTGATGTCGATGGACTCCAGCAGCGGAAACGCCCCGTCCTCCAGTTCCATCGCCACGCCCTCCAGCGAGGCCACCGCCGCCGGAATCTCCAGCAACCGCAATCGCACCGGCGTATCCGCCCCGAGCATCGCCCCGGACGCGATCCGGAACAGCAGCCCGTAGGCGATCTGCCCGGCCCCTCCGGTCACGGCAACGGTCACGGGCGCGGTCCGAGCGGTGCTCACGACTAACTCCTCAGCAGTAGACGGGCTCTCGAACTTCACCCTAACGACTCCCCCCGCCCCCGAATCCACACGGTGAGCAACACGACAGTCACCCCCCACCCGCCCGGTCGCGTACACCCCTCCACCCGTGCACGACATCACCGCACCTCCCTGTGCGGCCAGCAACCGTGCGCGACCGGGCAATGGGGCAAGTAGCGAGAGTGCGGCGACAGCCCACACCACGCGCGGACAGCGATCGCCCGAACCTTCAAGTCGCCGCGCACCAATGCGCCTCGCGCGCAAGGGAACTGCCGCCGATTACCCGTGCAGCGACTACCTGGGTAACCCGTAGGCACTCACGATCTCGAACAGGGAGCTCGCCACCATCATCCACAACCAAACACGAAACCAGCGAACCCACCTCACCCCGAGAACCACCACCGATCGCCCTCACCCCGCGACCTCCCACACAACCCTCAGCACCCGCGACCTCGAACAAGGAGCCCACCACCATCCACAACCAAACACGAAAGCCAGCGCATTCGCCTTGCACAGGGACTTCGCCCGATTGCACGCACGACCGGTGAGAGCGTGCTGCGCGCGCCCGGCGTACAGCACCCAGCTTGCGGCGCCCGGCGTGCGGCGCACGACATCCGGCACCCGGCGTGCGTCGTGCGGCACCCAGCACCCAGCACCCAGCACCCAGCTTGCGGCACCCAGCACCCAGCTTGCGGCGCGCGGCGTGCGTCGTGCGGCACCCAGCGCCCAGCTTGCGGCACCCAGCACCCAGCTTGCGGCGCGCGGCGCGCGGCACCCAGCGCCCAGCTTGCGGCGGGCGGCGTACGGCGTGCGCGAGGTCTGAAGTGAGAGCGGACGCGCCGGAGCGGGTGCGGGGCCGGATAGTGGGGTCAGGTGAGGGCGGCTACTTCTCGGTCGGTGAGGACTACCGGGGAGACGGCGTCTTTGGTGCGGGCCATTTGGACGGCGCGGTAGAGGGGTCGGTCGGGGAGGCCGGCGTCACGGGCCTCGGCGCGGAGTTGCTGGACGAGGAGGGCGGAGACCGCGACCGCGGCGGCCAGTTGGCTGGTAGCGAGGGCGTCGGCCAGGCGGCGGAGGCCGAGTAGGTGCATTTCGCGGCCGCTGCCCGCGTCGGTGTACATGGCGAGCGGGATGATCTGGGAGATCTCGCCCGCGGTGACGCGCAGGACGATTCGGCTGAGCCGCGCGGGGAAGATCAGGACTTCGACGCCGGTCGCCGCGGACACCTCCACCTGCCGTTCACCGAACAGGCGGCGCGCGTGGATCATGGTGCCCGCCATCCACATTCGCCGACGGCGCAGGGCGAACGCGTAGCCGACGGTCGGCGCGCCGACGACCACGCCGATGGCCACCGCGATCGGCCAGCTGACCACGGTGGCGGCGAGCAGCGCCGAGCCGATCCCGATCCCGGCCGCGGCCAGCGCCAGCCTGCGCAGCATCGGCGCGTACATCTCGGGCGCGACCAGATCCAGTCCGACGGGCGGATCCATGTGCTGCTCACCAGAATTCGACACAGGCCCACCTCTCCGCGACACCAGCGCCACGCCGTGCGCGCAGTCACGTTACCCCCACACCCCCACTCCGGTACCCCCTTCGGAAACGTTGCGCCGTTCCGTCTCACCACCGCGCCCCACCGACCTCGGCCGACCGACACCCGAGTAGCGCCCCAGCACTCCCCACTGACCCCAACCAACGACCATCAACGGGACCCCACCGACCAATTCACCGAGTAGCACCCCATCACACCCCGTAAATCACAACCAACGGCCGCCCACGGGACGTCACCACGCAATCCCCACCACCAAGCCGGTTGACCAACACCCAACAACCACCAACGGGACCCCACCGAGCAACGCCACCATCAAGTCCCACCGTGCACCACCAACAGGCCACCAACGGGACACCACCGAGCGGCACCCCGAATAACGCCACCATCAAGTCCCGTTGAGCACCACCAACAACCACCAACGAGACCCCACTAAGCGACACCCCGGGTAGCGCCACCACCAGACCTCACCGATCACGACCAACAACCACCAACGAAACCTCACCGAGCAACACCCCAATGCGCCACCAGCAGGTCCCATTGACCACCACCAACGACTACCAACGGGACACCACCGAGCCACACACCGAGCAACGCCACCATCAAGTCCCGTTGAGCACCACCAACGGGACACCACCGAGCGACGCCCCGGGGTAGCGCCACCATCAGACCCCACCGATCACGACCAACAACCACCAACGGGACACCACCGAGCAACACCCCAAAGCGCCACCAGCAGGTCCCATTGACCACCACCAACGACTACCAACGGGACACCACTAAGCGACACCCCGAATAACGCCACCATCAAGTCCCGTTGAGCACCACCAACAACCACCAACGGGACACCACTAAGCGACACCCCGGGTAGCGCCACCACCAGACCTCACCGATCACGACCAACAACCACCAACGGGACCTCACCGAGCAACACCCCAAAGCGCCACCAGCAGATCCCATTGACCACCACCAACGGGACCTCACCGAGCGACACCCCGAATAACGCCACCATCAAGTCCCGTTGAGCACCACCAACAACCAGCAACGGGACCCCACCGAGCCACACACCGAGCAACGCCACCATCAAGTCCCGTTGAGCACCACCAACGGGACACCACCGAGCGACGCCCCGGGGTAGCGCCACCACCAGACCCCGCCGATCACGACCAACAGCCACCAACGGGACCTCACCGAGCAACGCCCCAAAGCGCCACCAGTAGATCCCACCACCACCAACGACTACCAACGGGACACCACCGAGCGACACGCCGAGTAACGCCACCGTCAGGTCCCGTCGACCGTGACCAGGGGCCAGCCGGGCCCAATTGGCTTGCCGCTCAAAGCGATACAGCGTCGGTCACCGTCGGCAATGCAGCCCGGCGGCTGGACCGGTCGCCATCGGAGCTACCACCGGGCAGTCGCCAACGATCCAGCCCGACGCCCAACCGCTAGACCCCGAGTGCCTCGCGAATCGCATCTACCGCTTCGGCGATCGGGATCTGGCGCTGTTCCCCGGTTGCCATTTCCTTCACACCGATGGTCTCCTCGGTGAGGTCGCGATCCCCGAGCACCAGGGTGAACTTCGCGCCGGAGCGGTCGGCCGCCTTCATCGCGCCCTTCACGCCGCGCCCGCCGTAGGCCAGATCGACGCTGATACCGGCCGCGCGCAGCTGCGCGGCGAGCAGGACGAGCCGCTGCTTGGCCGCGTCGCCCAGCGGTACGCCGAACACCTCGCAGCGCGCGGCCTCGCCCGCGGTCTTGCCTTCGGCCTGCAACGCCAGCACCGTGCGGTCGACGCCGAGCCCGAATCCGATGCCGGACAACGGTTGTCCGCCGAGCTGCGCCATCAGCCCGTCGTAACGCCCACCGCCGCCGATGCCGGATTGCGCGCCGAGCCCGTCGTGCACGAACTCGAACGTGGTCTTGGTGTAGTAGTCGAGCCCGCGCACCATCCGCGGGTTCACCACGTACGGCACGCCGAGCGCGTCCAGGTAGCCGAGCACCTGCTCGAAGTGCGTCTTGGCCGATTCGGAGAGGTGATCGATCATCAGCGGCGCGTCCGCGGTCAGTTCGCGCACCTCGGCCCGCTTGTCGTCGAGCACACGCAGCGGATTGATCTGCGCGCGCCGCTTGGTCTCCTCGTCGAGCGGCAGCTTGAACAGGAACTCCTGCAACAGTTCCCGGTACTGCGGGCGGCAGGTGTCGTCGCCGAGCGAGGTCAGCTCCAGCCGGAAACCGTCCAGCCCGAGCCCGCGGAACCCGGCGTCGGCGATCGCGATCACCTCGGCGTCCAGCGCGGGGTCGTCCACGCCGATCGCCTCGATGCCGACCTGCTGTAGCTGCCGGTACCGACCGGCCTGAGGCCGCTCGTAACGGAAGAACGGCCCGTTGTAGACCAACTTCACCGGAAGCTGCCCGCGATCGAGCCCGTGCTCGATGACGGCCCGCATCACCCCCGCGGTCCCCTCGGGGCGCAGCGTGACGCTGCGGTCGCCGCGATCGGGGAAGGTGTACATCTCCTTGCTCACCACGTCGGTCGACTCGCCGACGCCGCGGGCGAACAGCCCGGTGTCCTCGAAGACCGGCAGCTCGATATGTCCGTATCCGGCCAGTCTGGCGGCGCGGATGAGTCCGTCACGCACCGCGACGAATTCGGCCGAGCCGGGCGGGACGTAGTCCGGAACCCCCTTCGGGGCGGAAAAGCTGCTGGTCTTGGTCACGGTGGTCCAGTTTTCCCCACTACGCCCCCGCAAGTCCAACCGGTTACGCCGCGCTCCCCAGACGGGGCCGTTCCTGCCCGTTATGCGCGATTCCGGCCAGCTGTGAGGCGCACCGCTCTCAGGAAGTGCAGGGCAGTCTCAGGAATAAATGGCAGACTCTCATGCCGTAACAACCGGACACGGGAGGAACGTGGTAGTGCCGAGCAACGAACAGCGGCGAGCAGCGGCGAAACGCAAGTTGGAGCGCCAGCTCGCCAACCGGGCCGAGCGCGCACGCAGGCGCAAGCAACTCACGATCGCCGGGTCGGTGCTCGGTGTTGTCGTTTTGGTCGCGGCGATATCCGGGGTCTACTTCCTGACCAAGGGCGACGACAGCGGCTCCGACACCAAGGACGCGACGAACTCGAGCAGCGCACCGTCCGCGGCGGCCCCGCCCGCGGCAGTGGCCAAGCCCGCGCTGGTCAACTGCGTCTACAAGGACGGCCAGAAGCCGGCCGACAAGCCGGCGACCAAGCCGGCCAAGGCCGACGGCATCCCGACCACCGGCAACGACGCGAAGGTCAGCGTCAGCATGGAGACCAATCAGGGCCCGATCGGCTTGACCCTGAACAACGCCGAGTCGCCGTGCACGGTGAACAGTTTCGTCAGCCTGGCGTCGCAGAAGTTCTTCGACGGCACCAGCTGCCACCGGATGACCGCCAGCGACGGCCTGAAGGTGCTGCAGTGCGGTGACCCGACCGCGAGCGGCATGGGCGGACCGGGCTACGAGTTCGACAACGAATACCCGACCGATCAGCTCGACGCCAACGATCCGATGGCGGCGCAGAAGCCGATCGCGTACAAACGCGGCACGCTGGCCATGGCGAACGCGGGACCGGGCACCAACGGCAGCCAGTTCTTCATCGTCTACGGCGATTCGCAGCTGCCGCCGAACTACACCATCTTCGGCACGGTCGACGACAACAGCATGAGCACCCTGGACAAGATCGCGAAGAACGGCCAGGACAACTCGAACGGCCCCGGCGACGGCAAGCCGAGCCAGCCGGTCGACATCCAGTCGGTCCGGATCGACTGAGACCGCGAAAACCGTTCGGGCCCCGCATCGATCGCCGGTGCGGGGCCCGACACGTGTCGCGGCGACGAAGGGCACCCTAATCGTCCGGTAAGGGTTGGCTCACACCGGATATCCTCCGGCGAGTTACCGAGCCTGTCGGAATTGTGCGATATATGCTGATAAGCGGCACAGCCGTACGGTTGCGGCGGTGCTTTCTCGGGTAACCTCGAAACACGGAGTTCGCGTAGCGTGGCAACCCCTCTGACGGGCGACCCCCGAGCAAGGGGATACGACGACACGAGTTCTCCCGGTGTCCACGTTTGCAGCCGGGGCATCGTCGGACGGACTACAGTCCCCTGGCGGTGTCCAGACGAAGCACCACAACATCCATAGTGATCACTGCAGCATCGGGGAGCAGCCATGTCCGAGGAACTGGACGACATCGGCCGCGAGACAGCGGCCATGATGAGGACAATGTTGCAGCTTGCGACCCTGGTCGCGCTGCGGACCCGCGAGCGTGGTCAAAAGGAAGCCGAGGCGCGCGTCAAGGTCACCGAGGCCAGGATGAAAGAGGCCCGCGAGATGCAGATCCGCGAGGCCCGCGACGCCAAGGCCAAGGACCCGCGCAACACCGAGCTGGCCCGGATGATCGAGAAGCCGATCCCGGAACGCGGTGTGTCGCTGGAGAAGGACCGCTTCAGCGCCCAGGCCGAGGCGACCCGCATGGCGGGCATCGCCGCCGCCGCGCACGCCAAACCGCCGGTGCTGCAATACGACTCCCCCGAACGTCGCATGGCGATCGCCGCGCACCTGGCGAAGATGGGCGTCGCGCCCGAACTCGCCGCAGTGCGCATGTTGATCGAGGTCGGCCAGGCGCAACCCCCGATCGAGGCGGTTCGTACCCGCCCCGAGGAGGCGCCGGCCGTCACCAGGGCCCGCGAACAAGAGTCTCGCGGCCTGGAACGCACCCGCTAGCCGCAGCCCGAAGAAACGCCCGCTTATCAAGCGGGCGTTTACTTTTCGCGCTGTGCGCTACATCCGGAAGTCGCCGATGGTCGGGTCGCCGAACATCCCGTGCTGCGGCGACTTCAACGGCAGCGGGCTGAGCATGTCCTTGTGCCCGTTGCGCACGCTGCAGTACTTGAACGGCCCCTTGGGATCGAACAGCTTGGCCATGTGCGGATCCGCGTGATCGAGGAACCACACGCTCAATCCCGTTGCCCCATCGAGCCGGAAGTGCTCCCAGGCCCGCCACATCGCGTCCAGCCGGGCGATCGCCTCGGCGTGCTGCCACCACTCCGGGCACCACACCGTGTCGCTGAGATCGGTGACCTGCCGCCGATACACCAGGCTCAGGTAGTTCTCGACGAACTCCACCACGCTCGCGTAGATCATCGGTTGCTGCTGCTGCTCGGTCATGAACCCACCTCACTCAGCCGCACAACGACCAAAAGCGTTGCGTCCGAAGCTCGCTCGCTGCGCCCACTCACAGTGGCCTGACCTCCTCGATCGTCCCGTACTCCGGCGGCGGGGCGCCCTTGCTCAGCGAGGGCGTGCCCGGCATCAGGTCACCGATCTCCGTCTTGCGCTGCGGATCGTGGTGCGAGATGGACTTCGTCACCTCGGCAGCGTACTCGCCCTCCCACCAGGGAACCGTGCGAACCAGCACCGGCGGCGCGCCGGACGGGAAGACGATCACCCGTCCGCGCGGCAACTGGGCCAGCGCCTGCACGCTGAACGTCTTCGACGACCCGAGCGAACGCGAATAGCTCTTTCCGCCTGAGGATTCCGACACCGAGGCGGACACCACCTCGTAGTCGCCGATCGCCTCGGAACGCTCGCGCAGGAAGTTCGTGTCGTCCACGCCGCTGCCGAGCACCTTGATGTTCGCGGCGGCCCACAGCGCGTTCATGCCGGGCTCGCCCCAGCAGCGCACGCCCTGCGCCCAGGATTGCAGCACGGTCATCACCACGATGCCGCGCGAGCCGAAGTGGCTGTACTGCTTGGGCAGATCCTTCCAGCGCACCACGTTCGCGGCCTCGTCCAGCACGGCGAGCAGCGGGATGGGCAGCCTGCCGCCCAGCGACTGCGAGGCCTTGCGCATGGCCACGTCGATCACGGCCTCGGTGAGCGCGCTGACCAGCGGCGCGGCCGACCCGCGACCCTCCAGCGACAGGCTGTACAGGGTGCCGTTGCGTTCGATGAACTCCAGCTCGTCGAACTCCCGGCGATCCCCGCCGCGGGTGATCCACGGGTGCACGTTGGACAGCTTCAGGCAGCGGATCATCTTCTTGGCGGTGCCGAAAATGCCACTGCGGGTACGCAAGTCGGCGTTGTACTGGGAGGCCAGACCGGAGGCGGTGTAGTGGTGGCGCGCCGCGCGCAGCAGCTCGATGGGCTCGGTGTCACCGGGGTTGGTCACCCATTCCCACACCTGCACGATCGGCCGGCTGCCGTTGCGATCGCCGACGGCCGCGGCCAGGAACAGCCCGGCGAGCAGATCCTCGGCTTCCGGATCGAAGAACGCGTCGGTCTTGGCATCGGAGCCGTCGTCGCCGTCGGCGAAGTGCCCGGCCAGCCGGGCGGCCCGCATCTCACAGCCCTCGACCCGCGCGTTGACCCAGGCCAGCGGATCCCAGAACCAGGTCGCCTCCTCACCCGCGACGCCCTGCGGGTCGAAGACGAAGGTGGGACTGCCCTTGGCCTCGCGCACATCTCGGGTCGCGTCGACCACGTCGCGCTTGTTGGAGGTGGCCAGCACCGGGCCGATCGCGGTGAGGATCGCCGGGATCACCCGCGAGGTCGATTTGCCCTGCCGGGGGCCCCAGATGTCCAGGTGCAGATCCTCGTAGGAGCCGTACAGCATCTCGCCGTCGGCGATGCCGATGCCGATCGGCACGCCGGGCACGTCCTCGCTGCCGAGCCGCACCCCGAGCTGCTGCGCCTTCTCCCGCACGCCCTTCGCGGTGAGGTGCGCGATGGCACCGCCCTGGCCCATGACATCGGCCTTGTCATCGACCGGCAGCCTGCCCATCGTCTTGCGCTTGGCCAGCCGCTTGCGCACGACCACCCAGGCCACCAGCGCCAGGATCACCAGCAGCACGATCACCGTGGACGCGCGCGGCCAATGCAGTTTGCCCCGGACCAGATCCGCGACGATGGCGATCGGATTGATCGGGATGGACTGCGGGGTCACCGCCAGCATGTTGCCCAGGTGCAGCGCGATCCACAGCGTCGCCACGACCGCGATTCCGGCGTACAGCAGGATCATGGTCGTGTCCGGCCCGACCGCGGCCGGATCCTTCACCGGCTTCTTCGCCATGTCTGCCTCCTACTTTCGGTACGGGAAATGTCTCGGTGTTCAGCGGAACGCGTCGAGCCGCCAGCCGTCGGGCGTGCGCACCACGGTGGCGATCACCGTGGCCGGCGGCAACGGTTCCTTGCGGCCGTTCGGATAGACCACGGTCTGCTCGATCCCGATCTTGAACTGCTGCAGGTTCGGATCGCCGCCGGCGGGCGCCTGCTCGCCGGAGGCGAAGGTGAACGCCTGGACGTTCGCCTTGGCGGTGGCCCAGTCCGACCACTGCAACGTCGCCTTCGGCGTCTCCAGCCCGGTCGGTGCGGCGTCCAGCATGCGGATCAGGCTGGGGCCCAGCCATTTCCGGGCACGTGCCAGCGACGCGCCCTGGGTTTCGGTGGCCGGCTGCCAGGTGTAGATCTCCTTCAGCGCGGCCACCGCGACGCCGTCGGGCGTGATCGGATCGGGTGCGGGCACCCCCTCCAGCAACCGGGTCGTTGACGTGGCCGGGTGCGCCCCACCGGATCCCGCGTCCGCGCGGTCTCCGCGACCGCAGGCCGCGCCCAGCATCGCGACGCTCACCACCAGCATCACCACCAGTTTCACGCGTACCTGTACCGCATTCGAGGTGCGACGCTCGCGGGGTCCCGCTTGGGCACGCAAGCTACCGCCTCCTGGCCCGTTCGCACCGCCGTTATTCCAGGCTAGCCGCACGGACCGACACATCGGGAGTCTCTGTGTCGCGTGTTCGGAACGGGTACTCACAGAACCCTCCTCGCGCGCGCGTCGCCGGGCACCTGCACCTCACCGACACCGCCGCCGCCACGCGTGCCGGGCACCGCCTGGATCATCCGCCCGTTGCCGGAGTAGATGCCGACCTGCGCGGGCCCGCGCGGACCGAAGGCGCTGAACACCAAGTCCCCCTCCTGAATCTTGCCCATCGGCACCTCGACGCCTGCCTCCCACTGCTGTTCGGCGGTGCGCGGCAACGTCACCGAGCCGGACGAGGCGGCGAAGACCGCGGCGGAGGTCAGGCCGGGACCGTCCATGCCGCCGCCGCTGGGCCCCTGCGGTCCGCCGCCACCCCACACGTACGGCTGCCCGAGCCAGTCGTGCGCGGCCTCGACGATCTGGCTTCCGCCGCCGCCCTGCTTCGGGTCGAACCGTCCGAGCGCGCCGGGCGCGCGGTACTGCGCCTCCATCGCGAGGATGTTCGCCACGTAGGGCTGGGTCTCGGACAGATGCGCGGCAACCTGATTCGGCATGCCGCCGGACGCGAGCACCGCGCCCTCGCCCGCGTTGTACGCGGCCAGGGTCAGCGCGGTGACGTCGCCCCGTACCTTGCCCTCGGCCTCCCACTGCATGATCTTGTGCGCGATGGCGCACATATAGCGGCCCTGTCCGATGATCGCGTCGCCGTCGTCCCACAGGCTCGCGGTGCCGTTGCCGTCGGCATCGATCACGTAGGGCTGCCCGTCATCCGGGTTCACACTGACCGCGGTACTGGGCAGGAACTGCGCCAGGCCCTGCGCGCCCGCGGGCGAGGTGGCGCCGCGGCGGAAGCCGGACTCCTGCTTGCCCTGCGCGGCGAGCAGCGAGGGGGTGATCTGCGGGCACAGGGAACCCGCACGGCGGTACCAGATTTCCAGTTCCGGCGGCACCTTGCCCGCGGCCAGCGCGCCACCCGCGCTGCCGAAACCGCGGCTGCAGCGCGGGTCGTTGGAAAACGCCTGCGCGCCACCGACATCGGGGGTCGGCGCGCCGTCCAGCCAAGGCACCGGGTCGATCTGGCGGCCGCCGGTGAACCGGCCGCCGGGCACGATCTCGAAATGCAGGTGCGGGCCACTGGATTCGCCCGCGGAGCCGACCTGCGCGATCGGCTGTCCCGCGGTCACGGAATCGCCGACCCGCACGTGCACCCCGGAGTCCCACATGTGGCCGTAGACGGCGGAGTAGGCGCGGCCGTTGGTGTCCACCGAGTCGACGACCACCCAGTTGCCGAAACCCGATGCGGGACCGGCGGCTACGACGCGCCCGTCGGAGACCGAGTAGATGGTGGTGCCGTCGGTGGCGGCGAGGTCGACCCCGAGGTGGGTGCCGCCGCGCGCGCCGAAAACGTCGGACACCGTGAAGGTTCCGACCGCCAGCGGCAACGTGCGACGGATCGGGCCTGCGCCGACGGCGAGCGACGGCGTGCCGGCGCTGGTCGGATTCGCCTGCGGCCCAACCGGTGCCGCTCCCGCCGCCGGACTCGCCTTGGTGCCGAACGGGAACTCGGTCGGCGGCGCGGTAGACGTCCCGGACGGATTCGCGCGCGGATCCCCCGGCGGATAACCGCCCAGCGGCGGCAGATTCGATTGGGTGCCGAGCAGCCCCGCTCCCTCACACGGATCGTCGACCGAGGGCAACACGATAACCACCACCAGGGTCATCAACGCGAGCACCGCACCGAGCGCTCCCCACAGCAGCGCCTTTCCGGTCACCGCAGCCCCGCACCCGCCACCCGGCCGCGGGCGCCCTTCAGCCGGTCGGACCGGCCGGGGGCGTCCGGCACCCGGACAGCCCGGGGCGACCGAAGGGCACCCCGGGTCCGGTGGACCGGGTGAACGGCGTCTCGGGTCTGGCCAGGATTCACTGGCCGCGCCGGGATTCGTTGAGCGTGTCGGCCAGGGTGCGGTTCATCTCGGCGGCGGCGGCCAGCTGTTGCTGAAGCAGAGCGACTTTGCGGCGCAGTGCGGTGGCGTCCATTCGCTCCAGGCTGGGGCCCTCGGCGGCGCGCACCCAGTTGCGCACCGAGTTGGTGTGCACGCCGATCTGTTCGGCGACCACCCGGCAGGCCTCCGACTCGCTGCTCATCTGCGCGGTGAGCGCGACGACCTGCTGGACGGCGGCCTGGCGCACCTCCGGCGACACCCGGCGGTAGGAGCGGTGCGGCATCATCCGATCCACCTCCCCGCGCGGCGGTGCATCGATAACCCGCTTCTCGGCTGATCTCTCATGCGGCACTCCCGCTCGGCGAATCCGTTCCTCGGGCGGTCGATTCGGTGAACTCGCTGAACCGCTGGTTGGTGTCGTGGATGCCGCTCTCCTTCTCCGAGAGCGTGAATTCCATGTGGAACGGAATGCCCGGCCGGCGATCCTCGCCGATCTTCAGCAGGAACTTGCCGGTACCCGGCGGCGACGGGCGTTGCTGGCCCGGTTTGAGCGCCTCACCGGTCAGTGCCTGGGGCGCCGACCAGCCGGTGACCATCTGCTCCTCGGCGGAGGTGAACGGCACGATGCTGTCGAGCCGCTTGACCTCCTCACCGGGCAGCGCGCCGAAGATCTTGGCGCGCGCGCGTTCCAGGAAGCCGAGCGCCTTCGCGATGGCGGCCTCGGAACCGAGCGCCTGCAGGTCCTTGATGGTGTGGCTGATCATGATCAGCGAGGTGGCGATGCCGCGCTGCAATCGGGTCAGCTCGTCCACGCGGTCGACCATGAAATCGCCGAGGCCGAGTACCTGCCACAGCTCGTCCATCACCACCTGGAAGTAGCGCTGCGGGCCGAGGTCGGCGTCGGACAGCACGTGCGCGGCCTCGACCGAGGCGAACCCGTCGGCCCAGCAGGCCAGCATCACCGCGGCTTTGAGCTTCTTGTCCCCGGTCGGGATGTGCGAGACGTCGATGCAGACCGCGACCGCGCCGGTGTCGATCGGCACCGAGGTCTGGCCGTTGAAGATCGCGCCGAACGGGCCCTGGGTGAGCGCGCGCAGCGACCGGCGCAGGTTCTTGATCGCGTTGTTGTATTCCTCGGGATCGTCGGCGCCCGCGTCGAGCATCAATTCCTCACCGCCGGCGACGATCACCTCCAGCAGGTGCTCCATGATCGGCGGCTGGTCCGGCGTGTAGCCGCTGCCCGGCTGGTAGAGGATGCGCAGCGCGGTCGCGATGAGCGTCTCCTCGTAGTCGCGCACCCGCGCGCCGCGGACCAGCTCGACCAGGCCGGCGATCAGCGTCACCTGCCGCGCCCGCAGATCCTGCAGCACCTGAATCTGTAGTGCCGGATGGTCATCCAGCCGCGGCACCACCGCGCCGAGCACCCCGGCGGCGAGCGGGTTGAGCTTGCCGTGGCCGTAACCGAGGTCGATCACCTGGCCGCCGACCAGCTCGACCAGCTTGCGGTAGTCCGGCTTCACGTCGGCCAGGATCAGCGGCGTGATGCCCTGCGCGATGCCGCCGAGCACGATCCGGCGCACCAGCGACGACTTGCCGAAACCGTTGAGGCCGAGCACGAACAGGCTCGGCGCGGTGATGAAGCTGCCGCGCATGAACCAGTTCATCGGGTCGAAGCAGACCGGCGCGCCGGTGTGCAGATGCGAGCCGAGCGGGGTGCCGATCAGCGGCGCGCCCGCGCCGACCGACCACGGCCACAGACCGGCGACCTGCGCTGTGGTGGCCCGGTATTCGACCGGACGGCCGACCACGTTCATCCGGCCGCCGCCCTCCCCCGCGTATCCGCGATCGGTGAGCTGGGCTGTGCTGCGGTCGAATCCGTCCTCGAACACCTGCTCGGCGCGCGCGGCGTAGTTGCGCCTGCGGATGTCGTCGGTGCGAATCCGGAACTGCGCGAACGCCGCCCGCAGGCCGGTCTGCTCGCGGACGATCATCTCCAGCTTGGCCCTGGTCACCTCGTCGAGCAGCGGCGGCCCCGAGTTCTTGCGCCGGTCGGCCTTCGCCTTGGCGCGCAAGGCCGCCTTGTCCATCACCGGCGTGCCCATGGCCCGGTCGGCGGTGTAGTCGGTCTTGCTGGGACGCTGCGGATTACGGCCCGCCCGCGAACCGTTGCGGTCCTGCACGCCGCGCTCCGGCCTGCCGTTGCGGGTGGCCCGCCCGCCGCGTGGATCCGGCTGGCCCGAGCGGGACCGGTCGCCGCGCGCCGGACGCTCGCCGTCGCGCGCGCGCGCGTTGCGCGCCGCGTCGCCGCGCGCCCGGTCCGAACTGCGTTCGCCCCGGCCGTTTTCGGCACGTGACCGATCAGGGCGCGACCCGTCGGCACGGGCGCTCTCCGCCCGGGCCCGGCGTTCGGCCGCCGCCCGCGCGCGTTCCCGCTCGGACATCTCGTCCAATCCCGACCGGTCGTCGCCCGTCACCCGCGCCGCGCCCCTGCCGAATCGCCGTGCGCGCCCGGGGCGCTCGCCCCACTCGTCCTCGTCGCGCCACCGGTCGCGCCGGGCCGTTGGCTCGTCGCGGTCGCGTACGGGTGGCTCGAAGTCACGTGCCATGTATTACTCACCCCGCCAGTGCCTTCGGAATTGTCGCGTGCTCCGGCAGGATCACCCCGCAACCGAGCGAGGCCGCGAAGGCCGCCGCCTGGTAGCGGTAGCACCGCCGGATCTTCAACCGCGCCTGCGTGGACAGGTCGCGCGTGATGGCTTCGATACGCGGCAGATCACCGCGCAGGGGCTCGGTGATGGTCACCAACGCCCCGAAGCGGGTCACACCGTGACCCCGGGCTTGCTCCTCGCGAGCCTGCTGGGTGGCGCCCACCCGCAGGGTCGCCGCCGCGGACACCACACCGCGTTCGCTCTGCTGGGCCACCAGCGCGTTCTTGAAGTCGTCGTCGACGATCTCGGCGGCGTCGGCGGCCGAGTGCGGCCGGTACACGATGGCGATGCGCTTGCGCGGCACTTCGGGATTGGGCGCGAGCAGCCGTTGCAGCACCCGCTCGTCCACCGCGCCCTCGGGGGCGGCGTCCATCTCCCAGGTGACCGAGCGGCCGCCGTCGTGCACGAAGTGGTCCCACTTCTCGTCGTGCGACACCGGGCCCGCGTCGGCCCAGTCCAGGCCGTGGCCCTCGGGTTCGCTCGACGCGACCTCCAGGTCCGCCTGCGAGGCCGGGTCGTAGCTGCGCCGGATGAACGCGATGACCTCGTCCGCCGACATCGGCTGGGCGCGCACGCCCGCCTCGGCCAGCGCCGCGCAGATGCCGGGCAGCCTGCGGCCGATCTCGACCGCTTCCTCCGCCGGGTTCTTGCGCCGCTCGGCGGTGGTGGCCTTGAACGTGATCGCCACGCGCGGCAGCAGTTGCACCCGCTCCTGCGGCAGCTCGGTGGCGAGCTCGTACATCACCTGCTGCGCCAGCTCCGGCGCCTCCGGCCGGGTGATCGTGGAAACCTCGGTGAGCAAACGGTTTCCGGTCTCCGGCACGGTGTCGATCACCGGCACGACCGCGACGATGTCACTGGTCTGGCCGACCGAGGCGAGGAACGTGCCCCAGGCCGACACCCAGCGGTCGATCACCGGCTGATCCACCGCCTCGTGGCCTTGCGGCCAGGCCCGCAGCACGACCGTGTACTGGGCGAACTGCGGCAGGTGGATCATGCCGAAGCTGTAACCGCCCGCGTCGATGCCCTCGTAGAGCTTCGACGGCGCGAGCAGGCCCGGCAGCCGGGTGACGCCGCCCGGGATCCGGGAGAACCGGCCACCCCGGTACACGTGCTCGCCGTTCTTGCGCGAGCGCATCCAGTTGAACATCATCAATCCCGTCTCGTAGCCCGAGCGGCCCCCGGTCCGCCACACCAGTGGAACCATGATCACGACGCCGGTGACTCCGACGATCAAACCCCATTTGAAGCCGCCGACCATCGCGGTGATCAACGCCGTGATCACCACCACGAAGCCGATCACGGTCTCTTCCCAGCGCAGGCCGAAAAGTCCTGCGCTGCGGGGCTTCTGCCACAGCCCGTACGAGCGACGCTCGTAGGTATCGTTCGTCGTCATCGTCATCGCGGAATGGTGCTCCTCCCGAGGTCGGGCGAGCGATTCGCCCAACGGTCACCGGCCACATCACCCATTGCCTGGTCGGCACGGTTCAGGCTGCTCGTCGCGGCCCGCGCCGCACCGATCCGCCCCGCCGCCCTGGTCGCACCGGACGGTACTCCCGCCGCGCCCTGGGGCCCGGAGGCGCGCGGTGCCGCACCACCGGCCGGACCGCCGCCACCGCGCGGCGGCGTCGGGCGCGGGGCGCCGCTGCCGCGTCCGCCCGCGCCGCCCGGCGGGCGCGGACCCGCGCCGCTGCCGCCGACGTACCCCGGCGCGCCCGAGGCCGCGGTGCCTTTCACGCCAACGGCCTTGGTGCCCATGGCACCCAGACCGGCGACGGCGAGCAAGGTGCCGCCGGTCGCGGTCAAACCGGAACCGCCGCTGCCGACGATCGCGACCGCGGGCGTGACCAGCCGCATCAGCGCGGGCAGCACGAACGCGACGCTGCACAGCAGCACGATCGCGACCAGCATCCGTTGCGCCTGTTCACCATCCGGCAAACCGTTGGTGCCGGTCAGCGAATCCACGTGGCCCGCGGTGGTGAACGCGATCATGTAGACGATCGCGGCCACCGGTTTCCACAGCATGAACGCGATGATCCAGCCGATCAGCTTCTGGTAGGACTGTTTTCCGACGTTCATCCCGGACGCGGCCGCGGCCAGCGGCAGCACACCGGCCGCGATGATCAGCAACCCCTGCCGGACGATGGCCAGCACGATCTGCGCGAGCGCGCCGAGCAACCCGACGATCGCGATGATCAGCACCAGGCCCGGCGAAAACGCCTGCAGCTTACTGGTTTTGACCATCAGCTCGGCCAGGTCCTTGGCGTTGCCGTTGGTCGAGTCGTTGATGATCCACTCGGCGAACCGATCCGAGGCCTGGGTGCCCGCGACGATCACCGCGCCGAGCATCCAGGAACTGAACACCACCCTGGCGAACATCCGGAACGATTCGGCGGCCTCGTTCATCGTGGCCCCGCGTCTGGCCTCGGCCAAGCGCGCGCCGGAAAGGATCACCGAGGCGATCAAGAGCAATATCTGCGCCTGATAGGTGTATTCGTTGATCTTGGTGAACAACGAACCGCCGTCGCTGGCCGCCTCGTTGGGCACCTTCATCCAGAAGGTCAGCGCCAGGATGATGGCCTCGCCGAGGCCGTTCATCAGCGAGTCGACCACCTTGCCGAAGGTGGAGTCCCACGCCTTGTCCTTGACCGCGGTGGCCGCCTGGCCCGGATGCGAGGCGGCATTGCCCGCCTTGCACGCGGCGGAGGCGGCATCGCCCAGGGAGATGCCGGGCAGGCCGACGTTGTCGAGCGTGTCGTGGATCTCGTTGCACGTCTCGTCGAAGCCGTACTGCTGTCCGTAGGCCACGGTCGGCGTCGCCATCATCACCGTGAAGATGACCGCGAAGATCGTGAGTAGTCGCCTCACCATTGTCTGCACCCCTCGCTGCTCCGCAGGTCGGCCATCGTGTTCTCGTCGTGTCCTGCCCATCGTGCTCACCATTTCGTCCACCCGCTCAGCGATTCGACGTACTCGGTTTGTGCGGTATTGGACGTCGATGGCTTGAGTCGCCAGTCGCCGGCATCCCAGACCATCACCAGGCGGATCGCCGCCCATAACTGTTTGCCGTCGACCACCGGGCCGCGCGAGGCGAGCCGGATGATGGCCAGGTCGTCGGCGTAGTCGTCGACCTTGAACGCGTCGGAGGCGACGAAGTACTTGGTGACCCGCTCCGGCTGCTGCTCGGGCAGCTTGTTGCTGCCGAGCGCCTTGTCGTAGGCGGCGATCTGCTGAGCCGAGACGCGCACCTGCGTCACGTACAGATCGCGGTCGGCCGGGCGGGCGTTGAGCCGGTAGGTGATCTGCGCCGCGGCCAGCACCGCGCCCTGCGGCGTGTGCGAATAGCCAACGGCCAGGCCGTCTTCGATGCGCGTGGGCCCGTCGGAGGTGGAGAACGGCACGGACGCGCCGTACACCCGCTGCCAGCCGTGCGCCGCGGTGGTGCCCGCCGGCGCCGCGGTCAGCCAGTCGCCGTCCGAGGGCTTGCGCTGCCGGGTCGGGTCCTGCGGAAGCGGTTGTCCGGCAGCATTGTTCGGCACGTCGACGCGCCGGCCGAGGATGTCGACCTCGGGGGCGGCGAAGCCGGTGCCGCCGGCCGACTCGGCGGGCGCGGGCCCGCTGACCGCCGGGCTGCTGTCGTCCCGGCTGATGTAGACGACGATTCCCACGATCACGATGAGCGCCAGCACGGCTGCGGACGCGACAGCACCGAAGGAGACGCGATCACGCGCGTACGACCCCTTCTCGGTCACTTCGGTGCCTCCAATTTCACTGAGTCATCAGGTATTACGTCGATCGCGTCGATAGGTCTCTCGGTGGCGCCCGGATCGGGCAGGCGTAAGCGCCAGTCCTGGCCGAACCATTCGACGGTGGTGTGGTTCACCGCCTTGGAGTTGTCCGAGTACTCGGTGTGCACGTCCACGGTGCTGCGCTGGTCGGTGTAGCCGGTGACCTTGTAGCCGAGCACCCGCGGCGCGTAGTCGGGGCTGGCCGGCCCGCTGATCGACAGCTGGATCCGGTTCACCGCCCACTCGTCCTTCGCGGCGCCCGGAACCACCTCCCGCGCGGCCACTTTCGCCCACTGACTGTCCGCGGCCACGGCCAACCGCACCGCGTGGGTGATCGCCGCGACGCCGGCTCCGCGCGGCGAATGCTCGAAACCGGTCGCGGCGCCGTCGGCTGTCGACTTCGGCCCCTGGTCGGTCTGCGGCAGCGGCACACCCTGGAACGGCTGCCACCGCACCCCGGTCGGCGCTGCGGACAGGTCGGGCCCGGAGCGGCCGTCGCCACCGCCGCAGCCGACCGCGGCGATCAGCACGATCGCGCCGAACGCCCCCGCGGTCCCCCGATGTTCGGTCATGTCGGCAGGAAAGCCAGCGCGATTCCCGACGCTGTGCTCGCCACGATCGCCCCGAGCAGGCTCATCAGCACCCCGTGCGAGGCGTCGTTCATCGCGAGGTCGCTGCGGAACGCGATCCACAGCTTGCCCGCGGAGAGGATCATCCAGGCCAGACACACCAGCAGCACGAACCACAGCAGCCAGTTCAGCAGCTGCATCAGCGGTTCCAGCACCTCGGCGGGCATCTGTTTGTAGGCCAGCAGCTCGGCTGCCGACGCGCGCACGGTAGATATGTCGGACATCAGGTTCCAATAACGGCGTTCATGATGGTGCCGGCGCTGGTCGCGACGACGCCGCCGATCATGGCGCCGGCCACCATCTTCGGCGATTCGAGCCCGCCGCCCGTCCACTTCTCCCACGCGAACTTGCCGCCCGCGTAGGTGATTCCGCAGATTCCGGACAGCAGCACGAACCAGGTCAGGTAGCGCACCAGCTGCAGGATCTTCTCCGAGCCCGGAGGTGCCTCGGGCGTCGGATTACCGACCTGCGCGAGTACGGTGCCGTACGTGTCCTGCACGGCGAGGAGAATCGTGCTCATCGGGTGCCTTTCTCGAAAGTAGTTGAGTCGTCGCCGATTCGATGCGTACGTTCACTGATCGGGTGGCTTTCTGCTTGCCCGGTCCTGCGCCGGATCGCCGAGTTGCGCCTCCTCCAGTGCCGTTCGAGCCGCCGCCACGATGTCGGCGCCGAGCTCCCGGACATCGAGCGGTACCTCTTCCAAGGGGTCGATCTTGCGTTTCTTCGATGGCAGCGGGTCACCGGGCGCCCACACCGGCAGCTTCTCCGGTTCCACCAGCGTCCATTCCTCGTACCACGGGACCTGCCACAGCTGCCCGGCCAGCGAGCCGACCACGTCGCGGTAGCGCCGGATCTCCGCGGGCAACCGGCCGGGGCGCGCGGCGACGGTGATCAGGCCGAGCACCTCGCAGGAGCCGGCGAACCCCGAATGATGTTGGCGCAGTAAGTCATGCGCCCGGGTGAGACCCGCGATGGTCTCGCGCGCCACCAGCACGACGAACGGGGATTCGCGGTCGTAGACGCCGGGCCAGCGGCGGCTCGAATCCGCCGCCGGCGCAAGCACATGCGCGAGGCTACTGGCTCCGGCGCCGCCGTGCACACCCATCACCCACACCAGCGGCGCGCGGCCGACCCCGGGCACCGGACGGTCCCAGATCGGCGCGCGGCGCGACTCCGGCGGGGCGACGACGCCCGCGGGCGCGGATTCGGTCTGACGGCGAAACTTCATGGCGGCCGTCATGATGCCACCCCGGCCAGCAGCCGCCCATACGCCCGGCGCGTATCGAGAGCCAGCGACGCGTGCCGGACCAGCTCACCCCTGGCGAGGTGCGGGTCGTAGGGGATCTCCCTGATATCGCGGACCCAGCCGGACAGATGTTCGCGCAAATGCTCGGCTACGCCGGACTCGGTACCCGGATGCTGGTGTGAGACAACGATTGTCGTGTCGCCGACGATGCCGCCGCCCTGCCCCTCCGCGGAGTCGCCGAACTGGTCGTCGAGCCATTCCAGGGTGACCCGGAGCCGGTTCGCGGCGTCGGCGCGCGCCGGAATGGCAAGCACCAGAGCAACATCCGCGTCGTCGAGCAGCGGGCGCAGCTGCCGTCCGGCAATCGGGTTGCCGCCGTCGTAGACCGCGGTGAAGCCGGAGTCGTACACCGCGCGCGCCACCGTGAGATAGGTCGCCCGCCTGCGCAGCGGCGCGGAATCGCGCCACAGTAAACCGATTCCGGAGGTAGCCCGGGACAGGCACTCCTTCAGCGGTGCCGGTTCGTCGTCACCGCGCCCGTACAGCCACGATTGCAGGCTGATCGGGTGCAGGTGTTCGTCCGCGCCGCGCAGCGCGAGGTCGCTGCCCGCGGCCGTCGCGTCCACCGCGACGGTCGGGGTACCCGCCATGCCGAGCTCGCCCGCGATCCCCAGCGCCGTCGTAGTGGTGCCCGCACCACCGCAGCCGCCGACCACCAGGATGGGCCGCTGCAAGGGTTGTTCCGCGCCGGAACCGCTGCCCTTGCCGCGCCGCAATCGCACCACCGGAGCCTTGGAGCGCGCAGGCCGGCTCGACGGTTCACCCGGCTCGGGCGCCTCGTCGAGCCAGCGGCTCCAGTCCTCTCCCATCGCTTCCTGCTCTCCTCTATCCGGCCGCGATGCCCGTGATCAGGGTGCGGCCGTCGATCACCGCGGTGGTGACCGTCTGCTTGTTGTACGTGGCGGGCACGCCGCCGGGGCGGTACTCGGTGACCTCCACCGAGTACCGATTGTCCGAGATGGTGACGATCCGTACGCAGTGCGTGGTGCCGACGGGGATGGTATCGATGCCGCGCTGAATCGTCTGCGCGGGTGAGACATTGGCGTCCGGCGCGACGACCTGACGGACCTGTTCGCCGGAGCGCTCGACGTAGTACGCGTACTGGAACGCCAGGATAGCGTCGGGACCCGTTGCGGTGCCGCCGGTTTCGGCGCCGCGCACGATCGTCGCGGTGCGCTCGGTCGGGCAGGGACCGGTCGCGCGGTAGGTGGTCACGCCGGCCTGCGACTTGCCGCGCAGGCTGTCGGTGCTCACGCCGGCCTGGGCATTGTTCGCGGGCAACTGCATCGAGGCCCAGCTGACCGGGGGCCGCGGGGCCGCGGCGCGCGAGTTCGAGGTGTGCAGCAGGAACAGCACACCCGCGGCCGCCGCGCCGAGCAGCAGCACGGCGATGACGAGGACGACGAACACGCGTCCGCGCCGTGCGTACCTGGCGCGCGCCTCCAGTCGCAAGGCGCTGGACGAGCGCGGTCGCGGCTCGTCCAGCGGGTCGTCGTAATCCTCGTCGTCGGGCCAGGGGAAACGCACCAGGTCCGCGTCCCGCGGGACGTAGTCGTCGTCGGGGCCGGGCGCCCGGCCGACCCAGTCCGACCAGCCGCCGGTGAACTCGCTGCGCTGCGGCAGATCGGCGGGGACCTCGGGCTGCGGTTCGTCGCGAATGTAGTGCGGATACCGAGCCGGTCCGTCGTCGTCGAGCGGCACCCCCGCGGCGCTCGGCGGCACCGGCGCGGTCTCCGGCTCCAACGCGGCATACCACCGGGACAGTTCTTTGTACGACTTCAACATTCCCCCATTCCCGCTGCGCGAGGCACATAGCTCATCGTCGGACCCTCTCGGCGATCAGTTCGTGGAGAACGGGTAGGTGTTGGGTGTGCCGGGTCGATCGGTGGGCGGAATCGACGTCGCGCCGCCGGATGAGGCGCCTTCGGCTCCTGTCCCGAACGGAAATTGTCCCGTACCGGATGAATTAGGCGTAGTCGACGCGCCGGATCGCTCGCCGAAGAATCCCGTCGGCGGCTTGTCCGCGCCGCCCGCCGGCCTGCTGTTCGCGCCGAACGCACCGGCGATGTCGCGGGCGATCGCGGCGAACCAGTCGGCGACGAAGGCGGTCGGCGTGTCGCCGTTCGCGGCGACCGTCGCGGTGTTGTACGCGCCGTGCCGCTGGATGGTGTCCCAGTACCGCACCCAGGTGGCGGTGTTCAGCAATTGGCTGTTGTCGGTGATGTTCTGCACCACCGCGTCGAACGCCTGGGTGACCAGGCGGACTCCGGTGGTCGGCGGGACCAGCTGGGCGACCGCGCCGACCAGCTTGGTGCCGAGCGACAGCAGCGCGGCGGGCGGGTTCGACAGGCCAGCGGTGGCGAGTTCGGCGATGGTCGACGGGTTGATCACCGCCTTGACCACGGTGACGACCGCGTTCAGGCCGATCATGCCGACCTTCAGCAGCGCCTGTAGCGCGGCGGGGAGGTCGAGCGGGGTGCGGGGGTCGGCGGCGTCGGCGAGGCGCTGCGAGATCGACTTCTTGGGCGAGATGGCCAGCGTCGCGAGCGAGTTGCCCTGGATGTCCTCGTTGGCGACCTTGGTCGCGGTTTTGATCGAGGTGTACGCCAGCGCCTGCGCGATCGAGACCAGCGAGGCGATCGGGTCGCCGCCGCTCAGCTTGGACTGGCCGACGACATTGGTGACCGCCTTGAGGATCGGCGCGCCCGACGGTGCGTCACAGGCGAGATCGCCGGCCGCGCAGAAACTGGCCACCCGGCCGGTGAGCGCGCCGAAGTTGGCCGCCCGGTCCCGATCCGGGCCGATGCCGCCGCCGTCGGCGGGGATCTGCGGCAGCGCGGCGATCGCGGCGAGTTGATCGCCCGCGGTGCCGGGCGCCGGATCCGGTGATGCCTTGCCCGGCGAGCCGGGGAACAGCGGCGCGCCCGGGTTGCGGGTCGGATCGGCGAACAATGCGACCGCCGCGACCTTTTCGGCCGGCAGCACGCCTTGGCCCTGCCCGACCTCCTGGGCGAACATCGAGGCCACGTGCGCGCCCTGCGAATAGCCGACCACCGCGAACCTGGTGTCCACGCAGCGATCGGCGACGGTCTTGGCCATCGTGCGCAGCCGGGCCAGCCCGCCGGTCACCGATTCGGCGTACGGCGCGGCGCCGCCCGCGGTGGCCCCGCCGAAGCCGGATTCGTAAGGCACGTAGGCCCGATCGACCAGTCCGGGATCGGTGGCCTTGGCCAGCATCGGCCGGAAGACGGTGGACAGCATGCCGGTGTCGGTGGACGGTGCGGCATCCGGTGACGATTCGCCGGTGCCCTGAATCCCCAAGGCGTACAATGCCGGACACGCGCTGAGCGCGATATCGGTCGAGGGGCCTGCGGGATTCGACGGACCGGCCACGGCGGTACCCGCCGTAGCCACCGTCACGGCGAGTGCTGTCAGCACCCCCGTGACTCTTGCCGCATAATCAGTCATAGCGATCCGCAATCAATCCGTGTTGCCGCAGTTACCCTCAACGCCATGAAACGCAATAGACCGTAACAGATTCCGACTATTGCCGGGGCGTCGCCGAAAACTTTCCATGAACTGCCGAAACGGGTTTCACACATTCCCGCGTGCCGAGCAAACCTACCCGGCAAGTTTCCGGCGGTCCGAAAACGAGAGCAACCGCTCGGCGACCCACCCGTAACGCCAAATCCCTACCGGGACTCCAGCTTCCGTTCGCCCGAAGGCTTCGGCATTCATGCAGATATCCCGGTCTGCGCGAATGGTTCGCCGAGAGGTTGCTACACGCAGGACAATTGACACGTCAAGGGGAGCTGACCCTGCCGGACTATTTCAGGCGGGCCCGGAACATTCGTCTGCTACGCCGCGGAAGTGACGCGGTAGACGTCGTAGACGCCCTCCACATTCCGGACCACATTGAGCAGATGCCCGAGGTGCTTCGGGTCGCCCATCTCGAAGGTGAACTTGCTGATCGCGACCCGGTCACCGTGCGTGGCGACGGACGCGGACAGGATGTTCACCTTCTCGTCGGCCAGCACCTTCGTCACATCGGACAGCAGGCGGGTGCGATCGAGCGCCTCGATCTGGATGGCCACCAGGAACACCGACGACGGTGACGGAGCCCAGGACACCTCGATGATGCGTTCGGCCTGATCCCGCAGCGAGCCTGCGTTGGTGCAGTCGGTGCGGTGCACGCTGACCGCGCCGCCACGGGTCACGAAGCCCATGATCTCGTCGCCGGGCACCGGGGTGCAGCACTTGGCCAGCTTGGCCACGGTGCCGGAGGCGCCGGGGATCAGCACGCCGGCGTCGCCGGTGGTGCGCTGCCGGTTCGGCGTGGTGGACGGGGTCGACCGCTCGGCCAGCTCGTTCTCCACGTCACCGATGCCGCCGAGTTGCGCCATCAGTCGCTGCACCACGTGGTGCGCGGAGACCTGATGCTCACCGACCGCGGTGTACAGGGTGGAGATGTCGGTGTAGTGCAGTTCGTGCGCGACCGCGGTCATCGCGTCCACGCTCATCAACCGCTGCAACGGCAGCCCGACCCGGCGGACCTCCTTGGAGATCTGCTCCTTGCCGTTTTCGAGCGCCTCCTCGCGGCGCTCCTTGGCGAACCACTGCCGGATCTTGGCCTTGGCGCGCGGCGAGACGACGAAGTTCTGCCAGTCCCGGCTGGGTCCGGCGTTCTGCGCCTTCGAGGTGAACACCTCGACGACCTCACCGTTCTCCAGCTGTCGTTCCAGCGCGACCAGTCGCCCGTTCACCCGAGCGCCGATGCACTTGTGCCCGACCTCGGTGTGCACCGCGTAGGCGAAGTCCACCGGAGTCGACTTCTGCGGCAGCGTGATCACGTCACCCTTCGGGGTGAACACGAAGATCTCCGGCGACTTCAGGTCGAAGCGCAGCGACTCCAGGAACTCGGCCGGGTCGGCCGCCTCCCGCTGCCAGTCGAGCAGCTGGCGCATCCACGCCATGTCGTCGACCTCGGTGGAGTCGTTGGAGTGCTTGCCGCGGGTTTCCTTGTAGCGCCAGTGCGCGGCGATGCCGAACTCGGCGGTGCGGTGCATGTCCTGGGTGCGGATCTGCACCTCGAGCGGCTTGCCGTCCGGACCGACGACGGTCGTGTGCAGCGATTGGTACACGCCGTAGCGCGGCTGGGCGATGTAGTCCTTGAACCGGCCCGCCATCGGCTGCCACAGCGAATGCACCACGCCGACCGCGGCGTAGCAGTCGCGCACCTCGTCGCAGAGGATGCGAATGCCGACCAGGTCGTGGATGTCGTCGAAGTCCTTACCCTTGACGATCATCTTCTGGTAGATCGACCAGTAGTGCTTCGGACGGCCCTCGACGATCGCGTTGATCCGGGATGCCGCAAGGGTATTCACGATCTCGGCGCGCACCTTGGCCAGGTATGTGTCGCGTGACGGCGCCCGGTCGGCGACCAGGCGCACGATCTCGTCGTACTTCTTCGGATGCAGGATCGCGAACGCGAGGTCCTCGAGCTCCCACTTGACCGTCGCCATGCCGAGCCGGTGGGCAAGCGGCGCAATGACTTCGAGCGTTTCCTTCGCCTTCTTCGCCTGCTTCTCCGGCGGCAGGAAGCGCATGGTGCGCATGTTGTGCAGGCGGTCGGCGACCTTGATCACCAGCACCCGCGGGTCGCGCGCCATCGCGATGATCATCTTGCGGATGGTCTCGGCCTCGGCGGCCGCGCCGAGGTTGACCTTGTCCAGCTTGGTCACGCCGTCGACCAGGTGCGCGACCTCGGCGCCGAAGTCCAGGGTGAGCTGCTCGAGCGAGTAGCCGGTGTCCTCGACGGTGTCGTGCAGCAGCGCCGCGACCAGCGTGGTGGTGTCCATGCCGAGCTCGGCCAGGATGTTGGCCACCGCCAGCGGGTGCGTGATGTACGGGTCGCCGGACTTGCGGAACTGGTGCTTGTGCCGTTCGTCGGCCACGTCGAACGCGCGCTGCAACAGCGTCAGGTTCGCCTTCGGGTACAGCTCGCGGTGCACGCTGGCCAGCGGCTCGAGCACCGGCTTGACCGCGGCGATGCCGCGCTGACCGGTCATCCGGCGGGCGAGGCGGGCACGGACGCGGCGGGACGCGGAGGTCGGTACGGCGGCGGAGGTGCCCGGCTGACGCGGCTGCGCGCCATTGCCCGCCGGCTTGCTCTGCTTCGACTGTTCTCCTCCGGTGGCGGCACCGTTCGACTGCGGGGCGTCGTCCGATTGCTCGACATTCGCCTCGCCCAAGTGCTGAGTCATGCCACCACCTCTCAGTGCCCGATTCCGGCGCTCCCGGTCCCTGTCGTGGGTACGCAGGCAACCGCCTCCGGGCCTGTCGTTCACGCCGCGTGCCTCGATCGAACCACCCTATCCGACCGCTGCAACCGCCCAGGCCACCAACTTTAGTCCCGGCCGCCCGCCGGCGTCCGGCACGCGGTTGCGGCGGGCGTCCTGCGGGTTCCGCGGCCGGGATGGCGCTGGGTTCGCTGGGGGCTGTGCGAGGCGTAGGGGACAGCGTGACAGATCACGCGGCGATCTGGCGGCGTTGTGACCGAACGGATGGTCTAGCGAATGGTGGCGGGCGCGGCGGGCTCGCGGTCGAGCATCGACCGGCCGTCGAAGTCGGGGCTCGCCGGGACGTGCAGCAGGTCGACGATGGTCGGGGTGATATCGACCAGGGTGTAGCGGGAGGTGGTGTCGCCCGCGCGGAAGCCGGGCCCGCGGGCGATGACGAAATTGGTTGTCTCGTCCGGGGATTGGCCGCCGTGACCGCCCCTGGGCCGGTGGCCGTGGTCCGCGGTGACCAGGATGGTCCAGCGTTCGGCGGGGTTGGCCGTCGCCCTGGCGTCCACGGCGGCGGCGATGCGGCCGACCTGTTCGTCGATCCGGCGGACCGCGTCGAGGTACTCGCCGGAGGCGGCGCCGTCCCGGTGACCGGCGTGGTCGACCTGGTCGAGATGGGTGAAGAGGAAGTCGGGGGCGAACTTGCCGATCGCGGCGGTCACCGCGGTGGCCGTGGCCGCGTCGGTCTCGGCCTCATCCGGGTCGTCGGGGACCGGTGGGGTGGAGACGACCACGTCGGCGCGGGGATCGCCGCTGCCGGACATGGTGGCGATCTGGTCCCAGGTGGCGATGGAGTGGGTCTTGCGGGCCGGGTCGGCGCGCTCGATCCGGGTGAAGACCGTCGGATACTTCGCGAACGGGGCGGCGGTGAAGGTGTTGTCCTCGATCCCGTGCTTGCGGTCCCAGACGCCGGTCAGCACGGTCGCCCAGGACGGACCGGAGATGGTGATGTGCGGGGCGATCGAGGAGCGGCTGAGCAGGCCCTCGGCGGCGAGCCGGATCAGGTTCGGCGCCTCGACCTGGAGGACCTTGTCGTACATGAGGCCGTCGAGACCGATCAGGACCACCTTGTCGACGCGGTCGTCGGCCTGTGCGATGCCCGCCGCGCCGGTCAGCGGGAGGAGGGCAACAGCCATGACCGCAACTGCTTTCGAGAAGAACCGGAGCCGACTCCTACGCTCGCTCATAGTCCGAACCATGCGGGGCGGGGCGACCCGGCGGAAGCCTGCCGCGGCACTGTTCATGGACGTTTCATCGGTCGAGCCATCGCCGGTCGCCTCGCTGAACGCGGGCTGAACTCTCGATAGCCGGAAGCTATGTCGGCAGCTCACGACGGGGTGGCGGGCGGATGAACGGCAGCTTGCGGTTGACACGTCGCCGCCGATGTGGCTGGCTGACGCCATGCCAGCCGAGCCAGCGCAGCCGAGCATCCGGATCGCCGCCGTCGCCGATCTGCACATGCGCGGCGCCGTCGCGGGACGGTTCCGGCCCGAGTTCCTGCGGGTGGACGAGTATGCCGATGTGCTGCTGCTGGCGGGTGATCTCACCGAGGGCGGCGGGTCGGCCGAGGCGGACCTGCTCTGCGCCGAAATCGCCGGTCTGCCAGTGCCGGTCGTGGCGGTGCTGGGGAATCACGATCACGATCGCAAGCAGGGGTTCCGAATCTCCGCTCAGCTCAGCGATATCGGGGTGCACATGCTCGAAGGGACGGCGATCACGCTGGAGCTGAACGGGATTCAGCTCGGTATCGCCGGGGTGATGGGCGGCAGCGGTGGGTTTCCCGGCTATCCGGGGACTCCCGACGAAGGGACCGAGGAGCATCGGGAGCGGATGCGGCGGGGGCCGCTGGACGCGCTGCTGCTGCGTCAGGCCCTGGACACCTTGGACACCGAGGTCCGGGTCGCGCTGACGCACTTCTCCCCCGTCGTCGACACCCTGGCCGGTGAGCCGCCGAAGATCTATCCGGGGCTCGGTTGCCATGCGCTCGGTGAGGCCATCGATGCCGGGCGGGCGTCGCTCGCGGTGCACGGGCATGCGCACGGCGGAACCGAAATCGGTGGTACCGCAGGTGGAGTGCCGGTGCGCAACGTTTCGTACCCGGTGATCGGGCGGCCGTACGCGGTCTACGACCTCATTCCGGTGCGGTCGTCCTGCGGGGGCGATGGGTAGCAGACTGTTAGCTCGTGGCCGGCCGGCCCGCACCGGCGGCGCGCGGCGAAAGTCTGCCGGGGCGCACCGGGCCGGTACTTTCACTCCATGACCGTCGCCCGCTCCCTGCTGCTGTTCGCCTTGGCCGCCGTCGCCGAGATCGGCGGGGCCTGGCTGGTGTGGCAGGGCTGGCGGGAGCATCGCGGCATCCTGTGGATCGCGGCGGGCATCGTGGCGCTCGGGGCCTACGGATTCGTCGCCACGTTCCAGCCGGACCCGAACTTCGGGCGCATCCTCGCCGCCTACGGGGGTGTGTTCGTCGCGGGTTCGCTCGCCTGGGGAATGCTCGTCGACGGGTTCCACCCCGATCGCTGGGACTATCTCGGCGCGGGCGTATGCCTCGCCGGAGTCGCCATCATCATGTACGCGCCGCGATAGCGTTCTCCCGCATCGGGATTCGGGACCGGAAATCGGGATGGCCGCGGAGGTTCCCGGCGTTACCTTCAGCACTACCGTCATCGAAACGATCTCGCGAGGAGCCATCGTGGCACAGGACAGCCAGCCCATCACCGACACCCAGCGGGCCGCGGCAGCCGCCTTCCGGGCGCTGCACGAACAAGGCATCTTCGTGCTGCCGAACGCGTGGGACGCGGCCAGCGCGGCGGTGATCGCGGCGGCGGGCGCTCCGGCGATCGCGACGACCAGCGCGGCCGTGGCCTGGTCGCTCGGCACCGGCGACGGCGAGCGGCTCACCAGGGCGGACGCGATCGGCGTCATCCGCAGGATCGTCGCCGCCGTCGAGGTGCCGGTGACGGCGGACATCGAGGGTGGGTACGGGGCCGCGCCCGAGGACGTCGCGACCACTGTCCGCGCCGTGGTCGCCGCCGGGGCGATCGGGATCAACCTGGAGGACTCGACCGCGCCGGGCGGGCCGTTGTTCGAGGTCAGCGCCCAGGCCGAGCGGCTGCGCGCGGCCCGCGCCGCCGCGCGGGCGGCCGGCCTGCCGGAACTGGTGATCAACGCCCGCACCGACGTCTACCTGTTCGGCATCGGCGCACCGGAAGACCGTTTCGACGACGTCCTCGCCCGGGCCGCCGCCTACGCCGAAGCCGGCGCCGACAGCCTGTTCGTCCCCGGCCTCCTCGACCTCCCCACCCTCACCGACCTGACCGGCAAATCCCCGCTGCCGATCAACGTCATGGCCGGCGCGGGCGCGCCCTCCGTCGCCGACCTCGCCGCCACCGGCGTCCGCCGCGTCACCGTCGGCTCCGCCGTCGCCCAGGCCGCCTACAAACTCGCCGAAACCGCGACCGCCGAACTCCTCGAACACGGCACCTACACGTCCCTGGAATCCGCCCTCGACTTCGGCACTATCCAATCCCTGCTCACCCGCTGACCCTGGGCGCCGAGGCCGCGCCTTCGGGTATCTGCTGTCGCGCAGTACTTTTCGGCTAGGCGTTCGCGCCGAAGGCCCACACTGCGGCGGGTCTGCCGGTGGCCTTGACCCGGCGGCGTTCGGTGGTGCGGGTCAGGCCGGGGAGGGCGGCGAGGGTGCGGTTGAGATTGGCGGGGTCGGGGCGGGCGCCCGCGAGGGTGGTGGTGGCCGCCACCGCTCTGGTGGCGGGGAATTCGTCGCCGAGCAGGGCTCGGGTGAAGGCGAGATCCTTCCAGAGCAGTCCGGCGAGCAGGCCGCGGGACGCGTCGACGATGCGATTGTGGTCGAACGCCAGCTCGGGGACCTCGTCGAAGCCCACCCAGTGCGCGGGTCCCGCGTGCGGGCCGACCACCGCCCACATGGCGATCGACAGCGTCGGCCCGCGCGGATCGCGATTGGGCTCGTCGAAGGTCACCAGCTGCCCCACCGCACCGATCGCCGCCTCGGGCACCCCGAGTTTCGTATGCACCGCCCGCCGCGCCGCCCCCACCAGCCGTTCCCCGCGCCCGAGCAGCACACCCGGCAGCGCCAACTGCCCGGTGAACGGCGCCATCGCCCGCGGCGCGATCCCCACGCTCACCCCGGCGTCGTCCGCCCAGAACCGCAACGCCACCACATCCACCGACACAACGGATTGCTCCACGCGTCCCAATCCTGCCGCACCCGACCACCCCTCCCGCCCACCGGCACCCACCGAATCCTGACGAACCCCCGCTGGTTCGAGTAGCCGGTAGGGCGGGTGCCGCTGGTTCACGCGGCGGCGATGGTTGTCGAGGTTGGGGTGCGGTGGGTTCGGGTGGGGCCGTTCGAGGTCAGGACCACCGGTGTGTCGAGGGTCTGGGCGAGCCATGGGGGCACGTCGTCCGGCATTTCGGTGAGGATCGGGCGGGCGGCGGTCAGAAGGTCGGTGAGGCGTTGCTGGTGGTCCAGGTCCTGCCAAGCGCCTGGCGTCAGGCAGTCGATCACGCCTTCGTCGGTGGCGTATCCCGTTGCCGCGTAGTGGGTGCCATGAGCGTCCAGGTGGGTCAGGGCCAGGCCGTCGATGCCTCCGGATACCGCGATGGCGTAGTGGAGCAGGATCGGGTCCAGGTGGCCTCGGCGGAACTCGCCTTGGTAGCGGCCGGTGGCATTGTGCGGCTCCGGATGGGTGAGGGTGGGGTCCTCGGTAGGGAGCGGGCCGGCGCCGTGTCGGGTCATGTAGGTGCGGGTGACGCCGAGAACGTAACCGGGCGCGTCGATTTCGGCGAGCAGGGCGCGGGCGTTGCGCGGTTCCACGGTGGACCAGGTGGTGTGCGGATGGAAGCCGCGCCATTCGTCGAGCAGGACGCCCTGGGCGCCCTCGAAGACCAGGCGGCCACGCCGGGCGAACCGGGCGAGCTGTTCGCCGCCGACGATGCGGACGGCGGCGGCGAACTCACGGTACATGTCGATCAGGACGTCGATCGGCTCGTAGCGGTGCTCGCTCGGAGCGATCAGCGCACCGTAGTGCGCGGCAAGCGCCTGGAGCTTGTCCCGAAGAACGTTGGGGCGCAGGCAGTCCGACACGGTGGGCGCGTCGTGCTCCAGCGCGTACCAGGCCGTCTCGCCGATCCCGCGCCCACAGGAACCGTGCCGCGAGGAACCCCTCGCGTCCTCGCGGGCACGGTTCGCGGCGATGTGGATCGGCGTGGTGAGCAGCGCCCGGCCGTCGATGTGCAGCAGCGCCAACGGATCCCGCACCCCGAGCACGGCCAGCTGCCGCGCCTCCCCCGCCAGCGCGATCGGCTCGACCAGCACGTGCCGCGAAAGCAGGGTCGGCACACCGGAAAAGGTCCCCGACCCGAACTGCGCGAAGGTGTGATGCTTGCCGTCGGCGATCACGTTGTGCGCCGCCTGCGCGCCGCCGTTGAACCGCACCACGGCCGAGACACCCAACCCCGCCGCCGCGGAGCAGAGCCAATCGACCGTGGCTCCCTTCCCGGCATCCCCGAAACCGAGGTCGACCACCACGATGTGCGACTGAAACACAGTGCGCTCCCTCCTATCTCGATCCACCCGACCACCGCACGCCAAGGCGGCCGGCAGCTCCCCTCCCGACGTGGCCGCCTGCCCGAGACCGGCGGACCGGCGCACGGTCAGCTGCGACCGCTGGACAGCGCCCGCATCCGCCGGCTCGTGACCCCCAGCGCCTTGCCGACGGACTTCGCCTCAGCGGCCGACCCGACATCACGCAGATCCGCGAGCCCGGCATCCATGTCCACCCGCCCCTCCGCCAAACCGACGGTCAGCGCGATGAGTTCGCAGACCGCAGCCGGATCGTCGAGCCTGAGGAAGCTCTGCCCGAGCAGCTCGCGCCAGTGATCGGCGATCTCCGGATCGTCGTAGTAGCTCGACTGGTTCGGCAGGATGTAGTGAACGTGCCAGCGTTCGGTGAGTTCGCGGTAGATCGATGCCACCGAAACGTCGCGCCGCACCGGATCACCGATCACGCTGCGGATATGCCGTGCGGCGAGCTTCGGCTTGTTCAACTCGTCGCCGATCAGGAACAGGTAGCCCTTCTTGTTCCGCTTCTCCCAGGCGTCGGTGACGATGTGGGTGGCCATGAAATAGGCGGCCAGTTCATAGCTTTCGGACTTCTGCCCGCCCCCGCCGCCTTCGAGCAGGATGGCGCGCAGCTGCTCGTCCATCCGGTTGTCCGACTCGAATTGCCCGACCTGCAACGGAACCCGGTCGGTGTCGGCATCCCCGACGGCGCCGAACAGGATCTGCGGGTCCTCCGCGTATCCCTTGCGCTGCAACAGCCCGTGCAGCCTGCCCAGCTTCTGCTGCATGATCCGCGGCACCCGGCCCATCGAGCCGGTGACATCGAACAACACCGCGATGGGCAGCGAATTGCCGTGATCGGCCGAGTCCCGGCATTCGCGCACGTCGACACCCAGCGGATCGAGGGTCGGGTGCGCCTGCCAGTCCTCGTACGGCACGGCCTGCAGCTCGGCGGTGTAGCCGAAGTCGTCGAGGCCACGGCTGGCGCGGAAGGTCTTCGCCGCCCGATAGGCGGTGTCGTCCCAATTTCCGTATCCCATGTGATCACTTCCTCTCGTGGATCCTGTTTTAGTGTATGTGACTAAAACTCTGACCGTCAAGGAACTCCCTCGGCGAATCCGCTTCCCTGGCAAGATCGGAGCGGTGGAGCTCCTACAGCGCAATCCGACCGAAGGCGTCTACGCCGCCACCGACGACTATGTGCACGCGATGGAGGTCCGAGGCGCCGAGCGGCTGCTATTCGTCTCGGGCACAATGGGTCTCGATCCGGACGGCAAGCCGGCCGCGACCCTGACCGAACAACTCGACCTGATCTGGTCGAACCTGCGCACCATCCTCGCGTCGGCGAACATGACCGTCGACAACATCGTCCGGCTCACCAGCTACCTGCGCGACGCCTCCGACGCCGAGGCGAACGCCGCGGCCAGGGTGGCGGCGCTGGGCGGGCGGGCCGTGCCGACCACCGCGATCGTGGTGCAGACCCTGGACAACGACTGGCTGGTCGAGATCGAGGTCGTCGCCGCAGGCTGAACCGGGAATGCGGCGCGGACCGCCGACGTTGGTTCGACTCGACATCATCGAACGTCGAGGGGAATTGCATGTCGCCGATCGTGACCGTCTACGGCGCCTACGGCCACACCGGCCGCTTCATCGTGGCCGAGCTGGCCCGGCGCGGCTGGACGCCGATCCTGTCCGGCCGCAACGAATCTCGGCTGCACGAGGTTGCCGCCGACTACCCGGGCACGGCGGTGCGTCCGGCGGCGGTCGATGATCCCGCGGCCCTGGATCGCGCGGTCGCGGACAGCGTCGCGGTGATCAACGCGGCAGGACCGTTCGGTGACACCGCGCCTCCGCTCGTCGAAGCGGCCCTGCGCGCGCGCATCCACTATGCGGACGTCTCCGCCGAGGTCGAGGTGGTCGCGAAAACCGTTGCCACCTACCAAGATCGAGCGGCGGCCACGGGAGTGGTCGTCGCGCCGGCCGTCGCGTTCTACGGCGGACTCGGCGATCTGCTGGCCACCGCCGCGCTGGGCGACCTCCCGGCGGCGGACGAGATCCGCCTCGCCTTCGCGCTGGACAGCTGGATCCCCACCGAGGGCACCCGGGCGGCGGGCCGCGCGTCCCGCGGCCGCCGCAACGGAAAACGCCTCGTCTACACCGACGGCGAACTCACCCTGCGCGACGACGAGGCGCCGATCACCGACTGGACCTTCCCGGCTCCGTTCGGAAAGCAAACCGTCGTGGGCGATTTCACCACCGCGGACAGCGTCACCATCCCCCGCCACGTGAAAACCGCTGCCCTGCATACCTATATGACCACGGCCCCGCTGGCCGATCTCGCCTCCACCGCCGACCTCGCGGCGCAACCCGCGGACGAGCTCGGCCGCTCGCCCCAGCGATTCCTGATCGAGGCGGTGATCAGATCCGGCGCCACCGAACGCCGCGCGGTCGTCGCCGGCCGCGACATCTACGCGGTCAGCGCACCGATCGTGGTGGAGGCGTTGGCGCACATCACCTCCGGGACCTACACCGGACTGCGCACCGCGGGGCAGATCGGGGCGCCGGGCGAGTTGCTGCGCGCCCTGCTCCCCGTGCATATCGATCGCCTCGAGATCGACGAGCGCTAGCCCGGGAAAATTGCGGGCCCGCAACCGGGGCCGCGGTTTAGGATCGCGGCCATGGACGAAATCTCCCGGAAGCCGACCGTGCTCGCCGTCGAGGCCGCCCTGCGCGCCGCCGGAGTCACCCCGCGGGTCCGGGTGCTCCCGGAGACCGCGCCGACCGCGGCCGCCGCGGCCGAACAGCTCGGCTGCCCGGTGGCCGCGATCGCCAACAGCCTCGTCTTCGACGCCGAGGGCGCGCCGCTGCTGGTCCTCACCAGCGGTGCGCACCGGGTGGACACCGGCAAGGTCGCCGCGCACCTCGGCATCGCCGAGCTGTCCCGCGCGAGCGCCGAGTTCGTCCGCACGCACACCGGTCAGGCCATCGGCGGCGTCGCCCCGCTCGGACATCCCGCGCCGCTCCGGACGCTGATCGACGAGACGCTGGCCGATCAGCCGGAGATCTGGGCCGCGGCCGGACATCCGCACACCGTCTTCCCGACCACCTTCCAGGAGCTGGTCGCGGCGACCGGAGCGGAGCCGGTAGCGGTCAACTGACCACCGTCAGCTCGGCGCCACCATGTGGTCGCCGACGAGCATCGTCCCCGGCCCGCGCTGCCCTCCCGGCCCCTGGTGAAACCGCACGTTGTCCGCGGTCAGCGGGGACCCGCACTCCCGGCACACCACCACGCCGGCGGTGACCTTCCCGCAGTCCGCGTGCACGACCAACGCGGGCGGCCCCTCCGGCCCGGCGAGCCAGGTGTCGCCCCAGGCGGCGAGCATGGTCAGAACCGGATACAGGTCGCGCCCCTTGGCCGTGAGCAGATACTCGTGCCGCACCGGATTCGACTGGTACACGCGGGTTTCCACGATGCCGTGCGCCTGCAACGCGGCCAACCGGGCGGTGAGCACATTCGAGGCGATACCGAGATCGCGCCGAAGGTCCTCGAACCGGGTCAACCCGACGAACAGGTCGCGCAGGATGAGCGGCGTCCACCGCTCACCGACCGCGTCCAGCGTGCGCGCGATCGAGCAGACGATATCGGACAGGGCAGCTTTGGGCACCCCGCCATCGTAGTCCATTGCTTTTTGCAAGCGACTCCGGCAGGGTTCAAGCTATGCCACTAGGAGAAGCAACCACCGACTCGGTAGCCGAGTTCTGCGCGGCGACCACGGCCGCCGACTTCGACGCACTGATGGACACCCTCACCCCCGACGCCACATTGGCCTCACCGCTGTCCGGTCGCTTGGTCTTCCGCGGCAAGGACGACCTGCGCATCCTGCTCACCGCCGCCTACGGCGGACTCTCCGACCTGCGATGGACCGAACAGATCGGCGACGGCCGGCGCCGGGTACTGCTCGCCGAGGCGACCGTCGGACCGTTCCGCCTGACCGAGGCGCTCGTCCTCGAACTCGCCGAAGACGGCCGGATCCGGGCGATGAACCCGCACCTGCGCCCGTGGCTCACCCTCACCGCGCTCGCGGTCTGGCTCGCTCCGGGGCTGCTCAGGCACCCCGGCGTGCTCCGAAGGGCGATGCGCGGAGCCGCCGCGCCGTAAACTGCGCCCATAGACCCGTTGACGCGGATCCGCGCGATCTGCCTGGAGCTACCGGAGTGCAGCGAACGGCTCAGCCACGGCTGCCCGACCTTCTTCGTGCGCGGGAAGACCTCGTTCGTCAAATACATCCCCGGCGGATACAACGAACCCGGCCCGACCATCTGGTGCCCCGCACCCGACGGCGTGCAGGCCGAACTGGTCGACGCCGAACCCGACCGTTTCTTCGTCCCGCCCTACGTCGGCCACAGCGGGTGGATCGGCGTCCGCTTGGACGCCGACCCGGACTGGACCGAGTTCGCCGAGATCATCCACGACGCCTACCGCAGGGTCGCGCCGAAAAAGCTTGTCGCCGAACTCGATTGATGACAGCCGCACACCCTCTGACCGGCCGCACATCGAATCGCAGGCGAATACGTGTGCGGGAGGTCGAGGGGTATGCGGCTTGCTACTCGATCAGCCCGTCGGCGGTCAGCTCGACCCGCCGGGTCAGACCGATGTCGTCGAGGAAGCGCGGATCGTGGCTCACCACGACCAACGCCCCCTCGAAGCCGGCCAGCGCCTGCGTGAGGTGCTCGAGACTCGGTAGGTCGAGGTTGTTGGTCGGCTCGTCGAGCAGCAACAACCTCGGCGCCGGATCGGCCAGCAGCAGCATGGCCAGGGCGGCCCGCAGGCGTTCACCGCCGGACAGCGCCGCGACCGCCACGTCGGCGTCGCCGCCCCGAAACAGGAAGCGAGCCAACTGCGCCCGGATCTGTTCCGGCGACGCGTGCGGCGCCGTCGACGCCACGTTCTCGAACACCGACCGCTGCTCGTCGAAGATATCGAGGCGCTGCGGCAGCATCCGCCACGGCACCTTCGGACCCGCCGCCGAGATCCGTCGCAGCAGCGTCGTTTTACCGATGCCGTTGCGTCCGGTCAGGGCGATCCGTTCCGGTCCGCTGATCCGCAGCGAAACCGTTGGCCCGCAGGCCAGCTCGACCTCGTCCAGGTCGATGACGTCCTGTCCGGGATAGAGCCGGGTGGCGGGCAGATCGACGCGGATCTCCCGGTCGTCGCGCAACAGTTCCTGGGCCTGCTGGAGCTGGTCCTTGGCCGTCTCCAGCTTGCCGATGTGGTTGTTGCGCAACTTGCCCGCGGCCACCTGAGCTTGCCGCTTGCGCTGGGCCATAATGATTTTCGGTTCCCGCTTGGTATCCCACATCTTCTGCCCGTAGCGCTGCCTGCGGTCCAGCTTGATCCGCGTCTCGACGAGTTCGCGCGCCTGCTTGCGCACGTCGCCGCGCGCGTCGCGGATGGCCGCCTTGGCCGCCGCCTGCTCGGCCTCGATGATCCGCTCGTACTCGCTGAAATTGCCGCCGAACATGCGCAGTTCGCCCTGGCGCAGCTCCGCGATGGCGCCCATCCGCTCCAGCAGCTCGCGGTCGTGGCTGACCGTGAGCACGGTGCCGGAGAATTGTGCGACCACCTCGTAAAGCCGTTCGCGGGCAAGCCGATCCAGGTTGTTCGTCGGCTCGTCCAGCAGCAGGATGTCCGGTTCGGCCAGCAGTTCGGCGACCAGCCCGAGCAGCGTGGTCTCGCCGCCGGAGAGGGTCTCCAGGCGGCGATCCAGCTGGTCGGCCGAGTCGGCGACATAGTGCAGGCCGAGCCGGGCCAGCAGGGCGATGGCCCGTTCCTCGACGTCCCAGCGGTGACCGACGAGATCGAAATCGGACTCGTCGGCACCCCCGGATTCGATGCGGTGCAAGGCTTTCCGAACCTCGGCGATGCCGAGCACGGCATCGACCCGCTGCCCGGCGGCGAGGCCGAGGTCTTGGCGCAGGTAGCCGAGATGGCCGGTGACCGTGACCGACCCGAGGGCGGGGGTGAGCTCACCGGCGATCAGCCGCAACAGGGTGGATTTGCCCGCACCGTTGCTGCCGACCAAGCCGACATGCCCGGGACCGAGGACGCCGTCGAGCCCGTCGAACACCGGTGTGCCGTCCGGCCAGGCGAAGGTGAGATCGGAAAATGACAGATTTGCCATGATGACTCCAGAGGTCGCTCAGAAAACGCGGCGCGTGACAGCGGGCCGCCCGAGTGGCTACCTCAGGAAATCAACGTTAGGGCTCCGATCAACGGGAACAAGACCTGTCCAGATTAACCACACCCGCGCCGAAGTCGCCAGTGATATTTGGATCACACCAGCTCACAACCGTTTTCCGGCTACCCGGCCCCGATCACGCCCGCGATCTCCGTGGTCAGCGGGTAGGGCCGCTCCACCGGCAGCGCGCGGGCGGCGGCGTCGAGTTTGCCCTCGGCCACCAGCCGCCCGATCCGCTGCGCCTCGGCGGTGATATCGCGGATGCCGGTGACCCAGCGGTCGACGTACAACCCCACCGCCGGACCACCGAGCCCGACCTGGAGCGATCGATGCGCCAGCGGCCGGTGATGCAGGTCGCGCTCCGGATCCCACTGAATCCGGACCGGACTCACCCGCAGTCGGTCCATCCACGCCTGCCGATCCGAATACATTTCCGGCACATAGTGACTCAGACAGGACTGCCACAGCGCCCACTCGAATCCGCTGCGCGTGATCGACACCGCGAGCACCCGCTCCTGCCCCGGTTTCGTCGCCCACCCGCAGCGATACATCATCCAGAGGAACGAAGGCTTGATCCACGTCATCCGGTCCCGTTTGAACGGGTCGACGAAAGTTCCTGCGGCAACGGCCGCTTCGGCGATCTCCGCCGGATATGCCTGATAGACAACCACGGTCGCCGTGTCGTAGTCAGCTCTGACCTGCCGCAGGGGCGGCGCAACACTCACGCGCAGATCCTTGCAGTCCGATCGCCGGCTGCCAACGGGATTCGCGCTATCCGGACGACGCTCCGGAAAACGTCCGGCTCAGCCGTTGGTGAAGGTGAGGCTGGTGGCGTCGTAGCGGGTGCCGGCGATCTGCTCGCGCGGGGCGGCGGCCTCGATGGCGGCGAGGTCGTCGGCGGACAGCTCGATGGCGAGGGCCGCGAGGTTTTCCGCCAGGTACTGCGTGCGGCGGGTGCCGGGGATCGGCACGACGTTGTCGCCGCGGTGCTGGACCCAGGCCAGGGCGAGCTGCCCCGCGGTGACGCCCTTGGCCTCGGCCAGCTCGTTCAGCTGCGCGACGATCGCCAGGTTGCGTTCGAGATTGCCGTCGGCGAACCGCGGCTGGGTGCGCCGCACGTCGTTGTCCGCCAGGCCGTCGACCGAGTTGTATTTGCCGGTCAGGAAACCGCGACCGAGCGGGGAGAACGGGACGATGCCGATGCCGAGTTCACGGCAGGCCGGAGCGATCTCGGCCTCCAGGTCGCGGGTCCACAGCGACCACTCGCTCTGCAACGCGGCGATCGGGTGCACGGCGTGCGCGCGGCGGATGGTGTGCGCGCCGGCCTCGGACAGTCCGAGGTGGCGGACCTTGCCCGCCCGCACCAGCTCGGCCATCGCGCCGACGGTCTCCTCGATCGGCACCTGCGGGTCGACTCGGTGCTGGTAGTAGAGGTCGATGTGGTCGACGCCGAGACGGCGCAGGGACGCGTCGCAGGCCTGGCGCACGTAGGCGGCGTCGCCGCGGATGCGCGTCGGCTCCCCCAGCTTGTTGGCGAAGCCGAACTTCGTGGCCAGCACGACCTCGTCACGCCGGCCGGCGATCGCCTTGCCGAGCAGCTCCTCGTTGTGCCCGGAACCGTAGAAGTCGGCCGTGTCCAGCAAACTCACGCCGAGGTCCAGGGCGTGCCGCAGCGTCTCGATCGACTGCGCGTCGTCCGCGTCCCCGTACCCGTGACTCATGCCCATGCAGCCCAGCCCCTGTGCGGAAACCGCTAGCTCACCGAGGTGCCGGGTGGGGACGTTGATCATGTTGTGCCTCCTGAGATCCGAACTTGCTACGCACAACGCTAGGAGTTGGAGCGCACTCCATGTCAAGCGATGATCTTGTAGCTATCGGATGGCACTCGGACCGGGGAATGTGTCGGTGGGTGCGGATAGCGTGGCGGCATGGTCGCATCGCGGGACATTCGGACGGGTGACGGGCGGATCGTGCGCGCATACGACAGCGAGCACGGTGGCGACGCGGGAGTGCTTGTGTGGCACCATGGTTCGCCGCAGACCGGCGTGCTGCTCGACCCGCTGCTGGCCGCGGCGAACGCGCGCGGAATCCGGCTGGTCTCCTATGGGCGACCCGGTTACGGGGGTTCCACCCGGCTGCCAGGGCGCGATGTCGCGGCGGCGGCGCACGACGTCGAGCGGATCGCCGATGCGCTGGGCATCGAGCGATTCGCGGTGATGGGTGCATCCGGTGGCGGACCGCACGCCCTCGCGTGTGCGGCCGGGCTACCGAACCGGGTCACCGGGCTGGTCTGCCTGGCCGGAATCGCGCCGTTCACCGAGGACTTCGACTGGTTCGCGGGCATGGTCGCGCCGGGCGGGCTGCGCGCCGCGATGAACGGGGCAGCGGCCAGGACGGAATTCGCGGAGATCGACGAATTCGACAGGGACAGTTTCACTTCCGCGGATTTCGACGCGCTGGCCGGCGCGTGGGCGAGCCTCGGTGCGGACGCGCGGCGCGCCGGGGAGGCGGGCAGTGCCGGGCTGGTCGATGACGACCTCGCGTTCGTCAACCCCTGGGGCATCGAACTGAGCGCGATCACCGCGCCGGCGCTGCTGGTTCACGGCGGGCAGGACCGCGTCGTCCCGCCCGCGCACGCCGACTGGCTGCGGCAACGACTTCCCAAGGGGCAGTTGTGGAGTCGGCCGGACGACGGACATGTCTCCGTCCTGCGCGCGTGCCCGGACGCCATGGACTGGCTGCACGGAAACTAGTGACACCTAATCGGCGCGCGGGCAATACGATGCTGTCGCATGATCGAAAAGACGGAAGTGCTGACCGGACGCCAGGTGCTCTGGCAGGTCCAGGAGACCGCGGGATTCGAATCGTCCTGGATCGCGCTGGACGGGTTGCGACTACAGGGTACGGGCCGGGCCGTCGGTCAGCTCCCGGAACCGTATTGGTTGACCTACACCCTCGACACCGACGCGGACGCCGTCACCGAGCGACTACAGGTCACCTGTGTCACCGCGACCGAACACCGTCAGCTGGATCTGCGGCGCGCGGACGGCGTCTGGACGGTCGACGGGGAGCCGCGACCGGACCTCGCCGACGCACGCGACTGTGACCTAGCCTGCTCGCCGCTGACCAACACCATGCCCATCATCCGCACCGGACTGCACCGGCATCCGGGTACCGCCGAGTTCCTGATGGCGTTCGTCGAGGTGCCGACCTTGCGCGTGGTCCCGTCCCGCCAGACCTACACCCATCTCAGCCTGGCCGAGGACGGGTCCGATATCCGTTACGCCTCCGGCAGTTTCACCAGCGACCTGCACATCGACGAGGACGGCCTGGTCCTGGTTTACCCGACGCTGGCCCGCCGGGTGCCGCCCAAGACGACCATCACGGATGGCGAACGCCAGCGCGGGCCGGGCTCCGCGCGGCCCGACGCCTGACCGCTACCGCCGGTGGCGCCCCGCCATGGTCGCGGGACGGGTCAGCGGGACGAACTGTCCGGTGGACGGATCTATTCTGTGCGGCGACAGACAGCGCGGATCGCCGGAAGTCGCGACCGCGAGATTCGGCACGTCATCGTGGTACTTCGCGGCACTCTGCTTGGCCGCTTCGATGGCTTCGGCTTCATCGGCGCGTTGCGCGCCACGGAAGACGGTGACCGAATGCAGGTGCCGGATCTGGCCGGTCCTCGGCTCGTACAGCGCCACCACCAGCGTCGACTCGACCGCGGGCGGCGATGCGTAGCGCTTGTCCGTCCATCAACTCCACCTCGTTTCTGTTTACCGATGACTCGGTACGCGTGCCGCCGGAAACGGAAGTGGTCATACGTAGCGGACTACTCGATTTACCGCGACGCTCGCCGTGGTCTACCCATCGACGCAGGTAGGGCGGCTATTCAGTCACCAGGTGACGGGAAGACGCGGTACGCCGTAGACACCGATGGTGTTCACGCGGGGGCGGATCTCGTCCACCGGTACCGCGAGGCGCACGGTGGGGAACCGGGTCGTCAACGCGGTCAGCGCCGTGCGCATTTCGACCCGGGCCAGCTGCTGGCCGAGGCAGCGGTGCGGGCCGTACCCGAAAGCCAGGTGGCCCAACGCATTACGTCGCAGGTCGAGAAGGTCCGGGTGATCGAACACGGCGGGGTCGCGATCGGCGGCCTGCAGCGCGAGCGCCACCGGCGCACCGGCTTCGATCTGCTGGCCGGCCAGTTCGACATCCGTCAGCGCGGAGCGGGTCGCGGTGTGGGCGATGGTCAGGTAGCGGAGCAGCTCCTCGATTGCCCGGTCCGGGTCGGCGCGCCACGCGGCCAGCTGTTCCGGGTGGCTCAGGAGCGCGAAAGCGCCGAGGGCGAGCATGTTCGCGGTGGTGTCGAAGCCGGCGATCAGCAGCAGCACACCCACGCCTGCCAGTTCGAGATCGGTGAGATCAGTGCCGGTCAAGTCGCTGAGCAGGTCGTCGGCCGGCGCGGCGCGTTTGGCGGCGACCAGGTCGCGCAGGTATTCTTGCGCCGCTTCGAAGGCGCCGAGGCCCTGTTCGAGACGCTCATCCGGCGCAAGTGCGGGATCGTTGAACTTGGTGACCAGGTCGGCGATCAGCCGCCCGAATAGCTCCCGGTCGGTTCCGGGCACGCCGAGCAGCTCGCACATCGTCAGCGCCGGAACCGGATACGCGAACGTCGTCACCAAATCCACTGGACCACCGGCCCGTTCGAGCGCGTCGAGAAGGTCGGTGCTGATCTCCGCCACCCGCTCGGTGAGCAGTCGCATCCGCCGGGCAGTGAACTTGCCCGCCAACAGCTTTCGATAGCGGGTGTGCTCGGGCGCGTCGAGGTTGAGGAAGTTGCCGGGCGGGGCCGGTGGGAGCGGGCCGAGATCTACCAGCGGGGAATGCAGGAGTTCCGCGCGCGCACTGAAGCGGGGGTCGGCCAGGATCGCGCGCACCACGGCATGCCCGGTCGCCAGCCAGCCGTGCTGGCCGTCCGGAAACACCATGCGGGTCAGTGGGTTTCGCTCGCGGATCCGCGCGTATTCGGTCGGCGGATCGAACGGGCAACCCGCGGGACGGGTGGCGGGCAGCGACAAGAGCGGGGTCTGCGGCTCGGTCATGGTGATCCTTCTGACGCGCGAGTTTCAGTAGGAGCCGAACGCTAGGTTGCGTTCAGTGATCACTCAACAGAGATTGCCCGACTATATTCTTTCACCCCAGGTAGATTCGATTTCATCCGTGCAATGACCTTGCCGTCGAACGCACGCGCACGACACCCGGCAGGCAATGAGCTGCCACTGAACGCATACCGAGGAGAACCGCGCGATGCCGGGAGGCCGACTCACCCTGGGCGAGCGAGAATGCATCGCCGCCGCACTGGCCGAAGGACTCGGCTACACCCAGATCGCCGGCCAACTCGACCGCCCCGCCTCGACGATCAGCCGCGAGGTGACCCGAAACGGCGGCCCAGGCCGGTATCGCGCCGACCGAGCCCACCGCGCGACCGCCGCCCGCGCACGCCGCAGTAAGGCCGCCACCCCGCCGACGGCCTCGGCGGACCTCCCGGTCGACAACGAAGCCCTCCGCGATTTCGCCACCCGCTTCACCGACCTGCTCGTCTACGACGGCATGCCCCGAATGCAAGCCCGCGTCATGGCCGCACTACATCTCACCGACTCCGGCAGCCTCACCGCCGCCGACCTGGTCCGTCAGCTGGCGGTCAGCCCCGCCTCCATCTCCACCGCCGTCAACGCCCTGGAGAAACGAGACCTCATCCGGCGCGACCGCACCACCCACCGCCGCGACCACTACTACATCGACAACAACACCTGGCACCGCACCACCCTCAACCTCGCCCACGCCGCCCAGGCAAAAGTCGAGGCCGCCCGCCACGGCGCCGACCTCCTCGGCCGCACCACCCCCGCCGGCGCCCGCCTCCACGAAATCGCCCAATACCTCGACTACCTCGGCAACCAAATGGTCCAAGTAGTCGAACGCTGGCACGACCACTGACTACGGCGGTTCACCTTCGGTCGGAGGCGACAGCCTGAGCCTCGGTGGCGGCGATAAGCCCTCGCCGACCCGAGGCACCCGGCCTCGGTGTGGACCTCGGCCACGGCGGACGAACCGCGAACGATCAGACCTTGACGATGGAGGTCAGGGGGTAGTTGCCCTGGTGGTCGCGGCCGTTCAGGAAGGTGAGTTCGAGGACTACGGCGGCGGCGATGACTTCGGCGCCGGCCTGGGTGAAGAGGTCGGCGGCTGCGGCCAGGGTGCCGCCGGTGGCGAGGACGTCGTCGAGCAGGAGGATGCGTTTGCCGGCAAGCGGCACTCCGTCGGCGGGGATCTCCAGGGCCGCGGTGCCGTATTCGAGCTGGTATTCGCGGGTGATGACGGGCGGGGGCAGCTTGCCCGCCTTGCGGACCGCGAGCACGCCGGTGCCGAGACTGGCGGCAACCGCGGCGCCGATCAGGAAGCCGCGGGCGTCCACGCCGGCGACCAGGTCGGCGTCGGGACCGCAGGAGGCCAGGCAGTCGACGACGGTGCGGAAGCCTTCGGCATCGGCGAAGACGGGCGTGAGGTCGGCGAACCGGACCCCGGGGGTGGGGAAGTCGTCACGCCAGCGGGTCAAACGCTCGACCGCTTCGGCGGCCCGGCCGGTCCGATCGGCGGCTAGCTCGTCGGATTCGATCGCCGCGTGCTTACTCATCGACACCTCTCCATCATCACAACACCACAAGCACCTGTCACCGCTTCAACACCCAGCGGTCCATGTTCCACCCTGACCCAGCCTGGTTCGGCGCAGCTATCCCGTTCTGCAGACCGGCGCCGAACGCGATGGTGCGCGGCGAGGCGAACAGGGGGATGCTCGGCAACTCCGCCCACAGCAGGTTTTCGGCCTCGGTGAGCAGATTCAGCTGCGTGGTCGAGTTGTCGTCGGCCGCAAGCTGATCGGTGATCGCATCGTAGCGGCCGTTACCGAATCGGCCGAAATTGAGCCCGCTACTACCGCGCAACGCACTCATCGCCGCGACACCGGACAGCGACCCGGCCGGACCCGGCGCGGACGCGGTGCTGCCCAGGATGGCGTCCACTTTGCCCTCGGTGAGCTGCGACGGCGTGAAATCCGCGGCCCCGGCGTCAACGATGTTGATGCCCGCGGGTTTACAGGCCTCGGTGATCATCGCCACGGTCTGCGCACGCCGGTCATCAGGGCGCAGATAGCCGATCCGCACGGTCGGATTGTTCGCCCGCGCCGCGGCGACCGCCTGGGTGGCGCCGCCGGTGTCCCCGCCCTTGAACTTGCCCGCCGCACCGGTCACCGACGGGTAGTAGAGCGAATCCTGTTGCACGATATGCGCGTTCAACGGACCCGAACCGAGCCCCTCCTTCGGCGCGTCCGGCACCTTGCCGAGCTTGTCGAACAGCGCCTGCCGCGGCACGCACAGCGCGAGCGCCCGGCGCATGTCCACCGAGCCGAACACTCCCCCGGTGGCCAGCACCAGCTGCTCGACGCCCCGCCCCGCCACGGTGCGCACCTGAAATCCGTCCAGGTTCAGGTCTTTCACCGATCCGGTGCCGAGGTCGACGACACCCGCGGCGCTGTCCCTGACCTTGGACGCGAGATCGACGTTCTTGGGCCACACCATGATCCGGCCGGTCGCGGGCTTGTTCCCCCACCACCGCTCGTTCGCGACCAGGACCAAACCGTCCTTGTCGCTGAAGGATTCGATCCGGTACGGCCCGGACGACGGGAACTTGGTCAGGTCGAGATTGCCGCCGGCGAAGTTCCAGCCGGTGTTCCAGAAGTCGGCGATCCGGCCCAGTCCGCTCGGATCGCCGGTCTGCAAGGCGGACACCACATTCGGCACGTTCGCCACCCGCGCGACCACATGCGCGGGCATCAGCTCGCCCGCGGTGAACAGGTTGCGCCACGGCGTGTAGTGCCGGTCCGGCCGGAACACCACGGTGGCGTCGCGCGAACCGGGCTGGCAGTCCACCCGCTCGATATCGGCGTAGCCCGCCGTACTGGCCGCGTCGAACAGCGGAACCTGGCCGCGGTCACCGGGTTTGGTGAACCGGCCGCTGCGCGCGGCCCAGGCGAGCACCAGATCGTCACACGAGGTCGGCACCCCGTCGGAGTACACACCGTCCGGGTTGAGCCGGTACTGGATGGTCTGCACCTCGCCGGGAACCTCTTTGGCGGTGCCGAAGTCGGTGTCGGCGACCTGCTGACCATCCGGCCCGGTGTAGTAGAACCCGGTGACCACCCGGCTGAACACCGCGTTCGATCCGGTGCTCGCGCCGAGCGTGCTGCCGCCGTTGTAGCTGGCGATGGTGGCATCGACGGCGTAACCGATGGACGGCACCTGGTTCTTGCTCGAGCACCCGACCACCAACCCGGCGGCCAGGGTGCTCGCGGCCAGCACTCCGATCAGACGTACCGCTCGGCTATCCGGCTTGCGCATGAAACCCCTTGCCTGTGTGTCAGTTCCGCCGCTTCTGCCGTTTTCCGCTGGGGCGCGCGCCCGGCCGGGGCGCCTGCCCCGGTTCCCGCGACCGGCGCGGTTCGTCACCGTAGCCGCGACCGGTCGCGGCGGTCGCGCGGCGCTCGGCCTCGACTCCCGCCCGCGCGCTGGCCACGCCGGCGCGCTTGGCCTTGACCTTGTCGGTGTGCCGGGCCACCGGCCCCCACCGCTCCTTGATCGACACCAGCAGCGGCGTCGCGAAGAAGATCGAGGAGTAGGTGCCGACCAGCAGGCCGACCAGCTGCACCAGCGCCAGGTCCTTGAGCGTGCCGACGCCGAGCATCCAGACCGCGATCACCATCAGTCCGACGATCGGCAGGATGCCGATGAGGGCGGTGTTGATCGAGCGCATCAGGGTCTGGTTCACCGCGAGGTTGGCCTGCTCGCCGTAGGTGCGGCGATTCAAATGCAGGATGCCCCTGGTGTTTTCCTCGACCTTGTCGAACACGACCACCGAGTCGTAGAGCGAGAAGCCGAGGATGGTCAGGATGCCGATCACGGTCGCCGGGCTCACCTCGAAGCCGACGAGCGAGTACACGCCCGCCGTCACGGTGACGTCGAAGACCAGGGCGGCCAGCGCGGCGATCGCCATGTGCGGTTCGAAGCGCACGGCGATGTAGACCGCGACCAGGACCAGGAACACCGCCAGCGCGATGAGCGCCTTGCGGGTGATCTGGCTGCCCCAGGTCTCGCTGACGTCCGAGGCGCTGATCGCGGCCCGGCTCGGGTTGCCGTCCTTGCCCTTGGGCTGGAACTTGGTGAACAGCGCGTTGTTCAGCGCGTCCACCTGTTCCCGGCTCAATGCCTCGGAACGGATGAGGATGGTGGCGTTGCCGCCGCTGCCGACGGTCTGCACCGAGACCGGATCGGAGCCGATAGCGGACCGGTAGACCTCCTCGACCTGGCTGGTGCTCGCCCCCTGTGCCGGGAACTGGATCCGCGAACCGCCCTCGAAGTCGATGCCGAAGTTGAAGCCGCGGAACAGGATGCTGCCCAGCGAGATCAGGATGATCGCGGCGGTGATCAGGTACCACATCCGGCGCTTGCCGATGACGTCGATGGCGCCGGTGCCGGTGTAGAGGCGGTTGAAGAAGCCGTGCTTGGGCTGCTCGGTCACCGCGGCGAACACGTCCGTGGTCTCGGCCGGGTTCGGGGTGCGCGACGTGCTGGTGTGGTTGGTCATCTCGTTCACGCCTTCCCGAGTGCGGCCTCGGCCGCCTTACGCTCGCGCGCGACCTGCTGGATCGCACCGAGCCCGTTGACCGACGGCTTGGCCCAGTAGTTCGTGCGCGAGGCGAGCAACACCAGCGGCGAGGTCACCAGGAACACCACGACGACGTCGAGGATGGTGGTGAGGCCGAGGGTGAACGCGAAGCCCTTCACCTGGCCGACCGCGAGGATGTAGAGCACCGCGGCGGCGATGAAGCTGACCGCGTTGCCGGACAGAATCGTCCGGCGGGCCCGCTGCCAGCCGCGCGGGGCGGCGGAACGGAAGCTGCGGCCCTCGCGCATCTCGTCCTTGATCCGTTCGAAGAACACCACGAACGAGTCGGCGGTCATGCCGATACCGATGATCAGACCGGCGATGCCGGCCAGGTCGAGGGTGAACCCGATCCATCTGCCGAGCAGCACCATGATCCCGTAGACCGCGAAACCCGAAGCCACCAAAGACAATCCGGTGACGAAACCGAGCATCCGGTAGTAGGCGAGGCAGTAGAGCAGGACCACGGCCAGGCCGACCGCGCCGGCGAGCAGACCCGCCTTCAGCGAGGACAGCCCCAGCGTCGCCGACACCGTCTCGGCCTCGGAGGTCTGGAACGACAGCGGCAGCGAACCGTACTTCAGCGTGTTCGCCAGTTCCTTCGCCGAGGCGGCGGTGAAGTTGCCGGAGATCTGGGTGCGGCCGCCCTGCTGCGGGCCCTGCTGCACGGTCGGCGCGCTGACCACCTTGGTGTCGAGCACGAAGGCGACCCGCTTGTACACGTATTCGCCGGTGAGCTGGGCCCACGCGTCGCTACCGCCGGACTTGAACTCGAGGTAGACCTCGTGCCGCGCCTGCTGGGTGTTCAGGCCCGAGCTGGCGGACTTGATCTCCTGGCCGTCGATGCGGCTCTTGTCCAGCAGCAGGATCTCCTGGCCGTCGGTGGAGCAGGCGACCAGCGGCAGGTTCGGATCGTCGTTGCCCTGCAACGGGTCGGGCTTGTTGCAGTCCAGCGTGGCCATCGCGGCCTGCTGGATGCTCGGATCGGTGCTCTGCCGGATGGCCTTGGCGTCCTGGATGTCCTTGGTCGCCTGTTCCTGCGGCGTGAGGTTCGGGTCCGCGGGCGGCTGCGTCGGCCCCTGCGCGGGGAACACGCGCTGCTGCGGCACCGGATCGACGGTCGCGCCACCCGAGGCGGGGGCACCCACCGACGGCTCGCCATTCGGGGCCGGTGGTGCCTCGCCCGGCGGCGCGGGCGGCACCGCACCCGGCGGCGTCGCACCCGGCGCGGGCTGCTGACCGCGCTGGGCGGCGGGCACGGCATTGAGCACCGGACGGATGTACAGCTTGGCGGTGGTCGCCAGCGCGCGCGCCTGCTGCCCGTCGTCACCGGGCACCGTGATCACCAGGTTGTCACCGTCGATGATGACCTCGGACCCGGCCACGCCGAGACCGTTGACCCGGTTCTCGATGATGTCCTGCGCCTTCTTCAGGCTGTCCTGGTTCGGCTTGCCGCCGTCCGGCGTTCGGGCGGTCAGCGTGACCCGGGTACCACCCTGGAGGTCGATGCCGAGCCGTGGGGTCGAGGATTTGTCACCGGTGAAGAACACCAGCGCATAGATCACGGCCAGCAGCGCGGCGTAGACGCCGAGCAGCCGGAGCGGATGCGCCGATCCCTGGGAAGGTGGCACAGTACGTCATCTCCTAGGCGGGAAGTCGAACATGGAACAGGCAGGCACGCACCGGCGACGCCGGTGCAGGCGGTAGTGGCGCGAGCCACGGGGCCCGCGGATCGGACGCCGCCGCGCGTCGGCCGAGGCCGTGGTCGCGGCGGCATCCGGCGCGCGGGCGCACCGGGGACGGTCAGTCCTTGGTGAGCCGGGTCTCGGTCTGCGCGGCGGATTCCTCGACCGCGTCGGTCACGTGCGCGCCGTTGGCGTCGGCGGCGGCCGGCTCGACGGCGACCGTGTCGGCGTCGGCGTCGATCGTGTCGGCATCGTCGGCGATCGTCTCGGTGTCGGTGCGCACCTCGCGGATGGCCGCGCGCAGCCACGTCGTGACGACCTCCTCGGCGATCTCGAGGTCAACCGTGGTGTCGTCGAGATCGACGACGGTGCCGTACAGCCCCGACGTGGTGATGACCTGATCGCCCGCCTTGAGGGTGTCCTGCATCTCCGTGACCTTGGCGGCTTCCCGCTTCTGGCGGCGGACGCCGAGGAACATCGGCACGAGCAGGGCTACCAGCAGCAGCGGAAACAGAAGTTCCATCGTCGAAGTCAGTCCCTAGTCTTGTGGGTGGGATGGGTATGTACCCCGACAGTCTGCCAGTTCATGTCTCCGCCGCCACACCGGCACACCTGCTGGGGAGCACCGATGTGCCGATCTGACATATCCCATGACGAATCCGGCGGGGTCACCGGAGTCCGAAGTGCCCGGTCGGTTTGCCCGGAAATTCTCCGGCGGGAAACCGGTCCGTAACGAATTCTGTTGCCTTACAGTAGAAATCGCAGGGAATTCATCAGCGCAGGACGTCCCGACGGCGTGGCCGGGGAGCCTGATCTACGCACGAACTCATCGATCTTCGAGCCGTGTCTCGGGACCTTCTGTGCCTTCACAAAGGGGACGATGATGGCCAAGGAAGCCAGAATCGACGTCAAAACGCTCATGCAGCAGGCGGCGGGCGATCTTTCCGCGCCGGAGCTGTACGACCTGGCGCGCAGCGCCGAATCGGGGCCGTGGTTCGGCACCCCGATCGCCCGTAACGGTGAGACCGCGCGGCGTCCGGACTATGAGTGGCCGCTCGTATCCGAGCATGCCTACCTGGGTAAATATGGCAGAGGCACGGCAGCGGTGCATCTGGGGAACGGGCACGAGCGGCTGATGAATCCGATGATCTTCGCCGACGGGTTCAACTACGGCCCCAGCGACCTGGACGGCCTGTGGCAGTGGTTCAACCACCCCTATTCCGACGCGGGTGAGCGCCTGTTCGACCAGTTGCTCGCGGCCGGCATCGACATCGTGCTGCTCGGCTTCGACGCGCGCCACGACTACGTCCAGGTCAACGCGGGGGTGGCGCGCGCCTGCATCGGCAAGGTGATGGCCGAGCAGCAGGGCACGACGCCGCTGATCACCGGCGGGGTGAGCATGGGCGGCCTGATCACCAGGTACGCGCTCGCCGCGATGGAGAAGGCCGACGAGGACCATCGGACCGGGACCTATCTGTCCTGGGATTCCCCGCACAACGGGGCGTGGATTCCGCTGATCCTGCAACAGATGGCCTACTTCTTCGAGTTCTTCGAGACGCTCACGCCCGGTAAAGCGAGCAAGGCCAGTCTGATTCGCAGCCCTGCGGCGCAGCAGTTGCTGTGGGCCTGGGTGGAGGACGCGCGGTATTCGGGTCCGGTCGCGACCGCGTCGCCGTTGCGCGCCCAATTCGTCCAGGAGCTGGCCGATCTCGGCGGCTTCCCGCAGCGTCCGGTGCGGCTCGGCGTGGCGAACGGGCGCGGTGACGGGCAGGGGCCCGAGCTCCCCGCCGGGGAGGTCGTGTTCGACAAGAAGTTCCTCGGCGGCCTGGTCGGCAGCGCCACCGCGCGCTATCAGCCTGCGTTCGGGGACAAGCAGCCGATCGGCGGCATGCATCTCGGGCTGACCGCGCGCACCTCGACGACCACCGCGGTGGCGCCGTTCGACGGCGCGCCCGGCGGCCTGCTGGATTCGTTCGGGCAGGTCGCGACCACGCTCGGGATCGACCTGGAGGAGGCGAAGCGCTGGAGCTGCTTCGTCCCGTCGGTCAGCGCGATCGCGCTGGACTTCGACCCGATGACCTGGGAGGTCGAGCTGGACAAGGATCTGCGCAAGGTGACCGCCGAGCACACGGCGCTCACCGAATTCTGTTGCAACGCAACCAATACCGAACACTCGGTGGTGACGCCGATGCTCGCGGAATGGGTGCTGCGCAAGATTGCCAAGTAACGAACGCGAGCCCCGCCGGATCGATCCGGCGGGGCTGGCGCAACGGAAATGCCCAGGGTCAGGCGGACTTTCCGTAGACGTAGTCGTCGAGCGGGAAGCTGACCGCCTCGCGGTGCGCGTTGAGCGTGCTGGTCGGGCGTAGCAGCGCGGCCTCGCCGTGCGGGTTGAAGTAGTAGCTGCGCGCGGTGGCGCAGTTGCCGCCGTAGAAGACGGAGGTGCCCAGCTTGTCGGTGACCCGGTCGAGGAAGCCCGCGTTGGCCTGCTCGGTCACCTCGAACGTGTGCTCGCCGCGGCGGAACAACTCGGTGAACAGCCGGCCCATGTGCTTCATCTGCGCCTCGATGGTGGTGAAGTAGGACAGGCCGCTGTAGGAGTACGGGCTGTTGAGGCTGAGGAAGTTCGGGAACTTCGGCACGGTGATGCCCTCGTAGGCCTGGAAACGGTTGTCCCGCCAGAACTTTCCGAGGTCGACCCCGTCCCGGCCGATGATCTCGATGGCCGGGAAGTTCACGTCCCACAGGTTGAAGCCGGTGGCCAGGATCAGCGTGTCGATCTCGGTCTTGTGCCCGTCGGCGGTGACGATGCCGTCGGCCTCGATGTGGTCGATCGAGTTCGTCTCCAGCCGCACGTTCGGCTGGTTGAACGAGCGGAAGTAGGTGTTGGAGAAGGTGGGGCGCTTGCAGCCGAAGTCGTAGTGCGGAGTGAGCTGCTTGCGCGTTTCCTTGTCCCGGACCGAGGTCCGCAGGTGTGCCTTGGCGAGCAGGCCCGCGGCCTTGTTCAGCGGCTTGGCCTGGGTGTAGTGCAGCACGCCGACCACCATGAGCGCCTCGAGCAGGCTGGTGTTGAACAGCCGCGCGGCCTTCTGGGTGGCGGGCACCCGATCGAACAGCTTCTGCACCGGCTTCGGGATGGCGGTGTCGATCTTCGGCACCACCCAGATCGGGGTGCGCTGGAAGACGGTGAGCGCCTGCGCCTGCTTGGCCACCTCGGGCACCAGCTGCACGGCGGTGGCGCCGGTGCCGATGATCGCCGCCTTGCGACCGGTCAGGTCGAAATCGTCCTCCCACGCGGTGGTGTGGATGATCTTGCCGGCGAACGAATCGATGCCGGGGAACGGCGGGGTGTAGGGCTGGGACAGGAAGCCGGTCGCGGTGAGCAGGTAACGGCCCGTGAGGGTTTCACCGCCCGCGATCGAGACCACCCAGTGCTGGTGCTCCTCGTCCCAGCGGGCGCCGTCGACCACGGTGCCGAAGCGCATGCGGCGGCGCAGGCCGTACTTGTCCGCGACGTGCCCGGCGTACTTCTTCAGCTCCGCGCCCGGCGCGAACAGGCGCGTCCAGTACGGGTTGGGCTCGAAGGAATACGAGTACGTGACCGAGGCGATGTCGACCGCGAGGCCCGGGTAATGGTTGACGTGCCAGGTGCCGCCGAGATCATTCTCGCGATCGAGGATGACGTAGTTGCTCAGGCCGAGCCGATCGAGCTCGATGCCCGCCCCCATGCCACCGAATCCCGCACCGACCACGACCGCGTCGTACTGAGGCGCCACTCCGAACCTCCAGGTATGTGAACCGTTTATCACAGAATGACACATCATTCCGTTTGTGACGACTGTATCATCGGGGGCGTGACGAAGCCATTGACGCGTGCCGAGCGGCGCAAAGCCGAGCTCCGGCAGGAAATCATCGACACCGCCTTCGTCTGCTTTTCGGAGAAGGGCTATCACGGCACCGGCATCGCCGATATCGCCGGTCACCTCGGCATCGGGCACGGCACCTTCTACCGGTACTTCAGCAACAAGCGCGACATCATCGACCACGTCATCGACGACCTGTCCGCCAAGATCATCGACACCCTCGGCACCGAGAACGCGCCCGACGCGGCCACCACGCTGGACGAATACCGGGCGCAGACCGACCGGATCGGCCAGGCGCTGACCCACATCCTGATGGACGACCGCCGGGTCGCACAGCTGCTGCTGGTGCACGCGCCCGGCATCGACGACGAACTCACCGCGCGCCTCTACGGGCTGCTCGACATGGCCGACGCGCTCACCGCCGGGTATCTCGACCACGGCGTCGAACTCGGTTATCTGCGAGCGGATCTGGACACGGTCAACACCGCGCGGGCGGTCACCGGCATGCTGCTGGCCGGCATCGTGCACGGCCTGCGCGATACCGACGAAGGGGCCATCCAGGGGCTCAACGAGGCCATTCGACGGCTGCTGATCGACGGTGTCCGCAAGGATTGAGCAAATCGATAGGCCCCCTGACGGCGTCGGCGGCGTTAAGGTGGGGGAACAGTTCCGACGAGTCCGCCAGGGGGCGCTCGTGGTCGCTAGAGACCAGGGAGTACGAAAAACGCACATTCCGCCGGCCCGGCGCGTGGGGCCTGACAGAATGTCGCCCGTGACCCCCGAGGATGTGAGCCGAATCAGTTTCGCGACACCACCATTCGGGCAGCGTGGTTATCACGCCGACGAGGTGGACGCGTTCCTCGACCTCGTCGCCGCGACGATGGCCGGGCGAGGGTCGCTCGCGGCCGACGATTTGCGGCATGTCACCTTCGACGCGCCGCGGCCCGGGGCGCGGGGATATCGGGCGGATCAGGTCGACGAGTACCTGGACCAGGTGCGGGTCGAACTGGAGATCCGGCAGCGCGGGGCGCGGCCTGCCCCCGCAGGCAACGGGCATTCGATCCTGACCCCGGATGATGTGCAGCGCATGCGCTTCACCTATGCGCCGGTCGGTCGCCGCGGATACCACGAGGACGAGGTAGACGCGTTCCTCGACCTGGTCGCGGCGACCCTGGCCCACGGCGGGCCAGGCAGCCTGACCGTCGCGGACGTGCGCTCCGTACGCTTCAGCGGAGCCCGCCTCGGCACCCGCGGCTACCAGGGCGACGAGGTAGACGCCTTCATGGACCTGGTGGTCGCGGCATTACAACACGCCGAGCACCAACACCACCGCTGGACACTGCACCGAGACGCGGGCGAATAACGCCGCACTACTGGGCAATTCGCACCCATCGGTACGGAGCCGACCGCCCGAAGATGTGCGACACCAACACCCGCACACCTTCTGATGCCCCGCACACCAACACGCGTGCGTACGCCAAAAGGTCTGCGGCGCAACGGCAGCTCGATCGAGTCGAGTCGAAAGGTCGCTGGATGATCTTCGACAGCGACCTTTTGACTCGGTTCGATGGGTTACTCGAATAGGTCGAGGGTGGGTTGGGGGTTGTGGCTGCGGACTTCGATGGAGCCGAAGACCAGGTCGGGTGGGGGGACCAGGCCCAGGTGTTCCCAGGCGGCGGCGGTGGCTACGCGGCCGCGGGGGGTGCGGGCGACCATGCCGGCGCGGACGAGGAATGGTTCGCACACCTCTTCGACGGTGGCGGCCTCCTCCCCCACGGCTACCGCGAGGGTGGAGACGCCGACGGGGCCGCCGCCGAAACTGCGGACCAGCGCGGCCAGCACGGAGCGGTCGAGGCGGTCAAGGCCGAGCACGTCGACGTCGTACACCTCGAGCGCGGCCTGCGCGATGGGCCGGGTGATCAGGCCGTCGGCGCGGACCTCGGCGTAGTCGCGGACGCGGCGCAGCAGCCGGTTCGCGATACGCGGCGTGCCCCGCGAGCGACCGGCGATCTCGGCGGCGGCTTCGCGATCGATCTGCACGCCCAGGATCTGAGCCGAGCGCAGAATGATCAGCAGCAGTTCCGCGGGATCGTAGAAGTCCATGTGGCCGGTGAAGCCGAAGCGGTCGCGCAGCGGGCCGGTGAGCGCGCCGGACCTGGTCGTCGCGCCGACCAGGGTGAACGGCGCGATATCGAGCGGAATCGAGGTCGCGCCCGGACCTTTGCCGACGACCACGTCGACGCGGAAGTCCTCCATCGCCAGGTAGAGCATCTCCTCGGCGGGCCGCGCGATGCGGTGGATCTCATCGATGAACAGCACGTCGCCGTCGACCAGGTTGCTGAGCATGGCCGCCAGATCGCCGGCGCGTTCCAGCGCGGGGCCGGAGGTGATGCGCAGCGCGGTACCCAGTTCGCCCGCGATGATCATCGCCATGCTGGTCTTGCCGAGGCCGGGCGGGCCGGACAGCAGCACGTGATCCGGGGTGCCGCCGCGCTGTTTGGCGCCGCGCAGCACCAGCGCCAGCTGTTCGCGCACCCGCGGCTGGCCGATGAAGTCGTCCAGCGACTTCGGCCGCAGGCTGGCCTCGATCTCGCCGTCCGACTTCAACAGGCTTGGCGTGACCTGGGATTCGTCCGGTTCCGCGTAGTCCATGCCGAACTACCGATTCCGGCCGAGCAGGTTGAGCGCGGCGCGCAACCCGACGGAGGTGTCGGCGGCGGGCTGTTCGGCCAGGACGGAGTCGATGGCCTGCTCGGCCTGTTTGACCGGGAAGCCGAGGCCGGTGAGCGCCTCGACCACCTGCTCGCGCACCGGAGTGATGACCGGGGTGGGCGTGCTGCCGGGCGGACCGGATTGCACCGGAACGAGATTCACCTTGTCCCGCAGCTCGACCACCATGCGCTCGGCGCCGCGCTTGCCGATGCCGGGCACCCGGGTGAGCGCGGCGACATTGCTTTCGGCGAGCGCCTTGCGCAGCGCCTCGGGTTCGAGCACCGCGAGCACCGCCATGGCCAGGCGCGGGCCGACACCGGACACCGTTTGCAGCAGACCGAACAGGTCGCGCGCCTCGGTGTCGGCGAAGCCGAACAGCGTCATCGAGTCCTCGCGGACGATCATCGCCGTGTAGAGCCTGGTTTCCTCGCCGCGGGTCAGCGTGGACAGCGTCGCGGGGGTGACATTGAGCCGGTAACCGATGCCGGCCGCCTCGATCACCGTGTGGTCGAGGGCGATTTCCAGCACCTCACCGCGAACCGACGCGATCACCTCTTTACCGCCTTCCGTTGTTCGGCAAGCCGTTCCGCGTACTTGCGTTGTGCCTCGGCCGCCTGGGCTTCGGCCTTGGCCATCCGCTCGATCAACGGCGCCCGCCAACAATGGCAGATGGCCAGTGCGAGCGCATCCGCCGCGTCGGCCGGTTTCGGCGCGACCTGTAGTCCCAGTATTCGGGTCACCATGGCCGTGACCTGTGCCTTGTCCGCGGTGCCGTTGCCGGTGACCGCGGCCTTCACCTCGCTGGGCGTGTGAAACGCGACCGGTATGCCGCGGCGCGCGGCCGCCAGCGCGATCACCCCGCCGGCCTGCGCGGTGCCCATGGCGGTACGCACATTGTGCTGGGCGAAGACGCGTTCGATCGCGACGGCCCCCGGTTTGTGCGTGTCCAGCCACAATTCGGCGGCATCGGAAACCTGGAGCAATCGCCGCGCGAGGTCCATGTCGGGCGGGGTGCGAACGACATCGACGGCGATGGCGGTCACCTTCCGGCCGATACCGCCCTCGACGATGCTGAGGCCGCACCGGGTGAGACCGGGGTCGACACCCATCACCCGCACGAAATCCCCTCTCGCAGACACGAACAACTGTTCGAGAGTTTAGCCGAGGGTGGGGGTCTCGCGGTCCAGCGACACGGTCGCCCATCGGTCGGGCGGGGCGCCCGCCGGTGTCAGGCCGGCCCGGGGAACCCGAGTAGCTCCGGGATTTTGGCGCGTGCCGCCCACTCGCGCGCCGGATCGGTGACGAGGCGTCGCGCCCGCAGGTCGAGGAGACCGCTGACGTTGGTGACGGTGGCGGCCACCTCGCCGTCCGCCCGGGTGAGGGTCTGTTCGACGCGGTAGGTCTTGCCGGTCCCCCACAGCCAATCGCAGGACACGTCGACCGCGTCGCCGCCGCGTAGTTCCTTGTGGAATTTGATCGTCGTCTCGAGGTTCACCGGGCCGAATCCGTCCGCGATCAACTCGTCGACCGAGATACCCGCCGCCTGCACGCAGGCGAAACGGGAGTGGTCGGCGAACTGGTGATACGCAGCGCCGGTGACATGCAACTGCGGATCCAGGTCGGACACACGAACTTCGATACGCGTACTGAAGGGCACCGGGCCGACTATGCCAGCACCCACCGACAGGTTCCGGCACCCAGGTTGCCTGGAGCCGATTCACAGGATCGCTCGAGGAACGGTGTCGACAATGCCGTACGTGTCTGCCCCTGGAGTGCCGTTTGCCGCGCCCGCGATCCCGGCCCCACCGCCGGCCCCGCAGTTGCCGTCGGCGGATCTGAATCCGAATTACCAGAACACTTTTCATCACGGCATCTCGCTGCTGCACGGATGGTTGCCGTTGACCGTCGAACTCGTCGGAGTGGCGCTGCTGCTGCTCGCCGTCGCGCGGAGAACGCGGCGGTGGTGGGTGATCCAGGTGCCGGTGTGCGTGCTGATCGGCGTGGCCGGTGCGCTGGTCGCGCGGTGGTATGTATCGAATCAGGGGCTGGCGTCCGATCCCGCGCCCGCGGTGCTGTGGGCGTGCGTCGGCGCGACGGCCGCCGCGCTGGCCGTCGCGGTGCTCGGCTGGCGCGGCGCCCGGTGGTGGCGACGCGCGGTGGCCCTGCTCGCGATTCCGCTGGCGCTGCTCAGTACCGGAATCGTGCTCAATCAGTGGGTCGGCTACTACCCCACCGTGCAGGCCGCGTGGGGTGCGGTCACCGCCGGTCCGCTGCCGCATCAGACCGATCTCGACGCGCTGGACGGCCTGCGCGACACCGACGTTCGGACGGGCCGGGTGGTGCCGGTCCGAATTCCGGACTCGGGCAGCGGTTTTCCGCATCGCACCGAGTACGTGTATCTGCCGCCCGCCTGGTTCGCCGGGCCGAAACCGCCCACGCTGCCGGTGGTGATGATGATCGGCGGCGAGTTCAACACTCCCGCCGACTGGATGCGCAGCGGCCAGATCATGCCCGCCGTCGACCAGTTCACCGCCGCCAACGGCGGTCGCGCGCCGATCCTCGTCTTCGTCGATGCCAGCGGCAGTTTCAACAACGACACCGAATGCGTGAACGGCCCGCGCGGCGACGCCGCCGACCACCTGACCCGAGATGTGCCGAGCTACCTCGAATCCGAGTTCGGCGCGTCCGCCGATCCCGCGCAGTGGGCGGTGGTCGGCTGGTCCATGGGCGGCACCTGCGCCGTCGACCTGGCCGTCATGCACCCCGAGCTGATCCGCACCTTCGTCGACATCGCCGGCGACATCGGCCCGGTCTCCGGCACCAAGGACCAGACCATCGCCCGCCTCTTCGGCGGCAACGCCGACCAGTGGGCCGCGTTCGACCCGATGACGGTCATGGCCGAGCACGGCCGATACACCGGAACCGCAGGCCTTTTCGACGATCTCACCCCACCCCAGCGCCACCCGAACGGCAACGCCGCACCCCGCGCCCACCGTCCCCCCGTCGAGGACGACGACACCGCGGGCATGGGCGGCCACGACGGCATCATGGACACCGGCGAGGTCGGCGCCGCCGAAAAGCTCTGCGACCAGGGCCGCGAGCTGGGCATCGACTGCACCATCCACACCACCCAGGGCGGCCACACCTGGCAATTCGCCGCCGCAGCCTTCACCTCCTCCCTCCCCTGGATCACCGCCCGCCTAGGCCTCCCAGTCCCCAACACCCCCTAACCCGCCAACGGGACACCACGGAGCTCCCACTCGCACTTTGCCGCCGCCATGTCCCGTTCAGCGCAGCCCGCGCGCACCTGGCCTACGCCAACCCGACACCACTTCATGACCAACGGGACACCACGGGGAGTCCACTCGCACTTCGCCACCACCATGTCCCGTTCCGCGCGGCCCGCCGCACATCGGCCCACGCCGACCCGACGCCAGTTCATGATCAACGGGACACCACGGTGAGTCCACTCGCACTTCGCCACCACCATGTCCCGTTCCGCGCGGCCCGCCGCACACCGGACCCATGCCAACCCGACGCCAGTTCATGACCAACGGGACACCACGGTGAGTCCACTCGCACTTTGCCGCCGTCATGTCCCGGTGATCATGTGAGCTGGTATGCGCGCCGTCGGCAGATCGTCAGGGGGAATCGACTTCAGGCGGGGGCGAAGGTGCGGCGGTAGGTCTGGGGGGAGACGCCGATGGCCTCGTGCAGGTGCTGGCGGAGGGAGGTGCCGGTGGCGAAGCCGACCTCGCCGGCGATGCGATCGACCGTCATGTCGGTCGATTCGAGCAGGTGGCGGGCGCGGAACAGACGCTGCTGGATGAGCCAGCGGCCTGGGCTCATGCCGACCTCCTCGCTGAACCGGCGGGCGAAGGTGCGCTTGCTCATGCGCGCGGCGGCGGCGAGTTCGTCGACGGTGAGCGGTAGGTGCAGGTTTTCCAGTGCCCATTGCCGGGCGGCGGCGGTGCCCGCCGAGGTGGACGGCGGAACGGGCTGCTCGATGTATTGGGCCTGGCCGCCATCGCGCCAGGGCGGCATGACGCAGCGCCGGGCGACCGCGTTGGCCACCGCACTGCCGTGGTCGCGGCGCACGATATGCAGGCACACGTCGATGCCCGCCGCCGCGCCCGCGGAGGTGAGCACGTCATCGTCGTCGACGTAGAGCACGTCCGGATCGAGCCGGACAAGCGGGAACGTGCGCCGGAACAGATCGGCCTCCCGCCAGTGGGTGGTCGCGGGACGACCGTCGAGCAGACCCGCGGCCGCCGCCACGAACGACCCGGTGCAGATGGCCACGAGCCGCGCGTCGGGCCGGATCCGGGCGAGCGCGTCGCGCACCGGTTGAGGCAGCTCGCCGCCGAGGGTCATCCGGATATCGCAGGCGGGCAGGATCACGGTGTCGGCGGTGTCGAGAATGCCGCTGTCGTGCGCGACGGCGATCGAGTAATCCGCGACCGTCCGCACCGGCTGACCGTCGAGCGAGCAGGTGCGGATCTCGTACCGCCCGTCCGCACTGCCGAACACCCGGGTGGGGATGCCGAGTTCGAACGGATAGACCCCGTCCAACGCCAGCACGACGATCCGGTGCACCGAAGACCTCATGGCACGATCATATCGAAGAATGGCAATCGTGCCATTTTCCTGCCGTGTTCTCCGGGGAAGACTCGACGCCATGAACGAAACCATGCGTGCGATCAGTCAGAACACCCTCGGCGGCCCGGAGGTGCTCACCGAGGTGCGACTCCCCCGCCCCGTTCCCGGTCCGGGCGAGATCCTGGTCCGGGTGCGCGCGGCCGGCCTCAACCCGACCGACTGGAAGCACCGGGCCAACGGTGGATTCCTCCCGGCGCCGCCGTTCGTCCTCGGCTGGGACGCCTCCGGCGAGGTCGCCGCGACCGGCGTCGGCGTGACCCTGTTCCAGCCGGGCGACGAGGTCTTCGGCATGCTGCCCTACCCGTACGGCCATGGCGCACTGGCCGAATACGTCGTCGGCCCGGCCCGCGCCTTCGCCCGCAAACCCGCGAGCCTGGATCACGCGCAGGCCGCCGCGATTCCGCTGGCCGCGCTGACCGCCTGGCAGGCGCTGGTCGACACGGCCGAATTGCAAGCCGGACAGCGGGTCTTGATCCACGCGGCGGCAGGCGGCGTCGGGCACTTCGCCGTCCAGATCGCCAAGGCCCGCGGCGCGTACGTGATCGGCACGGCCAGCGCGCCCAATCACGAATTCCTGCGCGGCATCGGCGCGGACGAGGCGATCGACTACCGCACGACCGATGTCGCCGAGGCGGTCCGCGACGTGGACGTGGTGCTGGATTCGGTCACCGACGACAACAGCGTCCGTTCGCTGCGCACGTTGCGTCCGGGCGGCCTGCTGGTCACGCTGCGTCCGATCGGCGAGGTCGATCTCGCGGCCGAGGCGAGCAAACTCGGCGTGCGCGCGCAGCGCATGCTGGTGGAGGACGACCACGCGGGCATGGTCGCGCTGGCCGGGCTGGTGGACGCCGGCCAGTTGCGCCCGACGATCGCGGGCACGTTCCCGCTGACCGACGCCGCCAAGGCGCACGCGTTGGGCGAGACCGGCCGTACCGTCGGCAAACTAGTTGTCACCGTGCCCTGACACCGAAATTTTTTCCGCGCGGCGCTTCGGTGAATCCACGAAATCGGGACGGTCACGCTTCTACCATCCGATGATGAGCACTGTTGTGAAGGCTGTCCTCGAGGGCGGGCCGAAAGACATGCCCGCGCGTATCGTCCCCATCACCCCGCCGGGGATCGAGCTGAAAGTCCCGTTCAAGGGTGGTTACGAGCACTTCAAGGTGACCCGCAAGGAGAAGGACACCCCGGAGGGGCGGTTGCGTGTGTACGAGTGGTCCAGCCGGACCGAACTCCCGAAGTGACGCGCGAATAATCGTCCTGTGCGGCCGGTCGGATCATCGACCGGCCGCCTTCTCCCGGGTCACCCAGGGAATCCGGGGCAACCCATGGACAAAAGCGTAACCACTTGGTTACGCTTTCTGGGTGGACGAAGTGGCCGGCGCGATCGCCGATCCGGTACGGCGGGAGATCCTGACGCTGCTGCACGGGACCCGGCTCACCGCGGGGGAGATCGCGGGGCAGTTCGAGATCAGCAGGCCCGCGATCAGCAGGCACCTGCGGGTGCTGCGCGAAAGCGGGCTGGTCCGTGACGAACTCATCGGCAGGCAGCGGTACTACGTGCTCGACCCGGAACCGTTGCACCAACTCGCCGACTGGATCGCGCACTTCGACACCAGCACTGCGTGGGCGCACCGGCTCGACGCACTCGACACCGAGGTCTACCGGACGCGCCGCGAGCACCGCGCCGCGCCGGCCGACCGGAACCCCAAGGAGAACACGGGATGACCCTGCGACCCACCGGACGCCTGGACCGCACCGACGGCAAGCGCGACCTGATCCTGACCCGGACCTACCGCGCGCCGATCGCGGACGTGTGGGCCAGCGTCACCGAATCCGACCGCACCGCACGCTGGTTCGGCCCGTGGGAGGGCGAGCCGGGCACCGGCCAGAACATCAAGGTGCAGATGGTGCACGAGGAGGGCGCGCCCTGGTGCGACGCCCACATCGACGCGTGCGAACCACCGCACCGGCTCGCGATCACCACCACCGACAGCTACGGCAGCTGGCACCTCGAGGCGGTGCTCACCGAAACCGACGGCGTCACCGAACTCGTCTTCACCCACCACCTCGAGCCCGAGGCGAAGATCGCCGAGGTCGGCCCCGGCTGGGAGTACTACCTGGACGCACTCGGGGCGGCCCGCGCAGGCACGGACCGCCCCGAATTCGACGACTACTACCCCTTCATGCAGGAGTACTACGAATCGCTGCCGGACTAGTCGTCCAGCTGCGCCAGGATCTCGTCGGAGATGTCGACGTTGGTGTACACGTTCTGCACGTCGTCGCTGTCCTCGAGCGCGTCGACCAACTTGATCACCTTGCGCGCGCCGTCGGCGTCGACCTCGACCGACACCGACGGCTGGAAGCCGGATTCGGCGGAGTCGTAATCGATTTCGGCGGCCTGCAACGCCTTGCGCACCGGGATCAGATCGCCCGGCTCGCTGATGATCTCGAACGAATCACCGAGGTCGTTGACCTCCTCGGCGCCCGCGTCGAGCACGGCCATCAGGACGTCGTCCTCGGACAGGCCGTTCTTCTCCAGCGTCACGACGCCCTTGCGGTGGAACAGGTACGACACCGAACCCGGGTCGGCCATGTTGCCGCCGTTGCGGGTCATCGCGACCCGGACCTCGCCGGCGGCGCGGTTGCGGTTGTCGGTCAAGCACTCGATCAGCACCGCGACACCGTTGGGGCCGTAGCCCTCGTACATGATGGTCTGCCAGTCGGCGCCGCCGGCCTCTTCACCACCGCCGCGCTTGCGGGCCCGCTCGATGTTGTCGTTGGGCACCGACGACTTCTTCGCCTTCTGGATGGCGTCGTAGAGCGTCGGGTTGCCGCCGGGGTCACTGCCACCCGTGCGGGCCGCCACCTCGATGTTCTTGATCAACTTGGCGAAGAGCTTGCCCCGCTTGGCGTCGATCCCCGCCTTCTTGTGCTTGGTGGTGGCCCATTTGGAGTGGCCGCTCATTCCCTACTTCCTTCAGGTCGATGGCACGTTTGGTGGTGTGTACCGTACCGGCCCGGCCGGACGAACAACTTCTCCAGCCTACTCGGCCGGTCGCGGCGGCCTGAACGGCGCGTGAACTACGCGTCCCGGACCAGGTCCACGAACATCCGGTGCACGCGCAGATCGCCGGTGACCTCCGGGTGGAACGACGTCGCCAGCACGTTGCCTTGCCGCACTGCCACAATGCGGCCGGCGAACGGTCCGTCGGGCACGGTCGCGAGCACCTCGACGCCGTCGCCTGCCCGCTCCACCCAGGGCGCCCGGATGAACACCGCACGCACCGGACCGTCGTCGAGGCCGGTGAAGTCCAGGTCGACCTCGAAGGAGTCGACCTGACGGCCGAAGGCGTTGCGGCGCACCGTCATATCGATGCCGGACAGGTGTTGCGCGTCCGGCCGGGTGTCGAGCACCTCGTCGGCCAGCAGGATCATGCCCGCGCAGGAACCGAAGGCGGGCATGCCTTCTCGCAGTCGCGCGCGCAGCGGCTCGAGCAGTTCGAAGACCTCCAGCAGCTTGCTGATGGCGGTCGATTCACCGCCGGGCAGCACCAGCGCGTCGACCGCGGCCAGCTCGGCGGCGCGCCGGACCAGCACGGGTTCGGCGCCGCAGTGCGCGAGGGCGGCGATGTGCTCGCGCACGTCACCCTGCAGGGCCAGCACGCCGATGGTGGGGGCCTGCGCGAGGTCGGCGGCGGCGGGTGCGGCGACCGGGGATGCGTTCACGACGGAAAGTTTACGAGTCGTCGCGATGTGGGGCTGCTCACGGTCTCCGTCAGGGTTCCGTCAACGGCGGGGTCGATCCGCGCGCAACGGGTCGACACTCTGAGGGTGATAGCTGTGTTGCCGCGCAAGGTCTCCGCGCCGCGCGGAGGGGTGAATGGTGTCCGTGCCCGTAGGGGGCTCACCGTGCCGACCGGATTGGCGGGACTTTCCCTCGACGCGATGGCGTCGGTGTCCTACGGTCCCGAGGCGATCGTGCTGGTGCTCGCCACCGCGGGCGGGGCCGGGCTCGGGCTGACGCTGCCCGTGACGCTGGCGATCGCGGCCCTGCTCGCGGTGCTGGTCGCCTCGTACCGGCAGGTCATCGCGGCGTTCCCGGATGGCGGCGGGGCCTACGCGGTGGCCAAGGCGCACCTCGGGCATCGGACCAGCTTGACCGCCGCCGCCGCGTTGATCATCGACTACGTGCTCAACGTCGCGGTGTCGATCGCGGCCGGGGTTGCCGCGCTGACCTCGGCGTTTCCGGCGCTGCTGCCGTACACCGTGTGGTTGTGCGTGGCCATTCTGGTGGGCATCACGGCGTTGAATCTGCTCGGGATCACCGAGAGCGCCCGGGCGTTCATGGTGCCGACCGTCGTGTTCGTCGCGGGGATCTGCACGGTGATCGTCGCGGGGTTGCTGCGGTCCGAGCCCGCGAGCGTCAGCCAGGGGGCGGCGACCGTGCTGGATGCGCACACCGTCGGAGTTCTGTTGCTGCTCAAGGCTTTCTCCAGTGGGTGCGCCGCGTTGACCGGCGTGGAGGCGATCGCGAACGCGGTGCCGAGCTTCGAGGCGCCGAAAGTCGTTCGCGCGCAACGGGCCGAGGTGGCGCTTGGCGCGCTGCTCGGGGTCATGCTGATCGGGCTCGCCTTGCTGATCGAGAAGTTCCAGGTGCATCCGATCGATGGCACCACGGTGTTGTCGCAGTTGACCGAGGCCGCGCTCGGGCACGGAATCGGTTACTACGTGGTGCAGTTCGCGACCGTCGTGCTGCTGGCGCTGGCCGCCAACACCTCCTATGGCGGGCTGCCGACGCTGACCAAGATTCTGGCTGACGACAACTGCCTGCCGCATCGGTTCGCGGTCAGCTCGCCGCGGCAGGTGTACCGATACGGCGTGCTGACCCTCGCCATCGCCGCGGGCGTGCTGCTGATCGGCGCGAACGGCAACATGAACGCGCTGGTTCCGCTGTTCGCGATCGGGGTGTTCGTCGGATTCACCATCGCGCAGGTCGGCATGGTGCGGCATTGGCTGCTGCACCGGACCTCGGGGTGGCGATGGCGGTTGGCGCTCAACGGATTCGGGGCGGTGCTCACCTTCGTCGCCGCGCTCGTCACCACCGCGATGAAATTCGCCGAGGGCGCGTGGTTGATCGTGGTGATCCTGCCCGTGCTGGTGGTCGGGATGGAGCGCATTCGCGACACCTACGGCAAGATCGGCGCGTTCCGGCGCTCCGACGAGGTACCGCCGCCGCCGCGACCGCGCGACGCCGTCATCGTAGTGCCGGTGTCCGAGGTGTCCGACCTGAGCTGTGAGGCACTGTCGGCGGCGCTCTCGATCGGCAAAGACGTTGTCGCGGTGCATGTTTGCCTGCCCGGCGAGTCGATCAAGGCGTTCACCAAGGCGTGGGAGGCGTGGCATCCCGAGGTGCGGCTGGTGCTGCTCGAAGACAGCGACGCCACCGTCGGCGGGCCGGTCGCGCGCTACGTGCGGGACAACTTCGAGGGGCGGCGCAAGGTCGTCGTCATCGCCGAGGTCGACCCGCCGGTCGGCTGGAATCGCGTGCTACCCAGCCATCGCAGCGACGAACTCGAACGCGTGCTGCGCCGGATGACCGACACAGTGGTCTGCCACCTGCGCGTCCAGGTGGGATAGAGCCTGAGCGAATTCAGGCGGCCGCGGTGGTGTGCGTCGGCCACACGCACACCACTGCGGTCGACAAATCACGCACGGTTCGTCGCGCCGAGATTTCCGGCCCGCCAACGGCCAGGCCGGTGCGCACCAATTCTCCTGCCGCGCATCTGTTTGCCGGCGATTCCGGCTGCCGCGCGCCATGACGCTCGGCGACCGGCGGTCACTCGCGGAGGTTGCGGATGAGGCCTTCCTGGACTACCGCCGCGACGAGTTGACCTTCGCGGTTGAAGATCTTGCCGCCGGTCAGCGCGCGGCCGAAGCCCGCCGACGGCGACGCCTGGTCGTAGAGCAGCCAGTCGTCGGCGCGGAACGGGCGCAGGAACCACATCGCGTGATCGAGGGACGCGTTCTGGGTCTGCTCGTCGGGGTGGATCACCTTCGACGAACCGAGCAACGTCATATCGCTCATGTAGGCCAGGGTGCAGACGTGGAACAGCGGGTCGTCGGGCAGCGGGTGCCGGTAGCGGAACCACACCTGCTGCTGGGAGACCACGCCGTCGCGGCGGGCCACCTGATCCTGCGGGACCGTGCGGATGTCCCAGTGCTCCCACTCGCGCATCGCCCACAGGCGTTCCGGGCTCATCGTGGTGCTCGCGTCCGGGAGCTCGTCCGGCGGCTGGACCGGCGGCATCTCGTCCTGATGCTCCGGCCCCTGGTCGCCGGTGTGGAACGACGCGGACATCGTGAAGATCGCCTGGCCGTCCTGCACACCGGTGACCCGGCGGGTGCAGAACGAGCGGCCGTCCCTGATCCGTTCGACGAGATACACCGTCGGCTGGTCCGGATTGCCCGGACGCAGGAAGTATCCGTGCAGCGAATGCACCTGATACCGCTCCTCGACCGTGCGCACCGCCGACACCAGCGCCTGGCCGGCAACCTGTCCGCCGAAGGTGCGCGGAAGCTGAGTCTTCGTGGACGCCCCACGGAAGATGTCGCGCTCGAGCCGCTCGATCTCCAGCGCCTCTTCGATTGTCGCCATGGGCTGAGATTAACTCGCCACGCGGTTCGAGTCGTCTTCGGCCGTCGGGTGATCGGCCAGCAATGAGGTTCCGGTCCCGGTCGGTGTGTGCTCGGCTCCGACTACCTTCACGGATGCCGCCGACAGGGGACGTCCCCATGGTTTGCTCTGATTGACCGGTGCCCCAGTTCGTTCCGATCACCCAGGACGCGCTCATCGAACGTCTCGTCGAGCGCGTTCGCGCCCTGCCCGGCCATCGGGTGATCGCCATCGACGGCGCCGACGCGGCCCGGCCCGTCGACCTCGCCCAGCGAACCGCCGCCGCACTGCGCGACACCGGCAGGCCCGCCGAGGTGGTCTCGCTGCACGATTACGTCCGTCCGGCATCGCTGCGCGCGGAGTTCGGCCGCGACGATCTCTCCTACCGCACCACCTGGTTCGACTACGAAGCGCTCCGCCGCGAGGTCATCGACGCGCTGCACAGGGAGGGCCGCTGGCTACCCGCCCTCTGGGACGAACCCACCGACCGCTCGGCCCGCGCGACCATCCGCCCCGCCGCCCCCGGCACCGTCCTCCTCGTCGCCGGCCCCATGCTGCTGGACCACCACCTCGACTTCGACCTGACCCTCCACCTCGACATGTCCGAACAGGCCCTCCGCCGAACCACCCCACCCGAAGACCACTGGACCATCCCCGCCCTACGCCAAACCTCCCCCACCCCAACCCTGTTCGCCCGCTGGGACCACCCGGACCGCCCAGCCCTCCGCCTCCCCGACTAGCCCCCTCCGTGAACCCACCAGAATCCCCGGAGTCTCCCCTCCCCTCCTTGCTTTTTGTCCCACGGCCTCCCACGATCCCGCTCGGCAGTCCAAATAGATAGATGCGCATATCCACGTAACCAAATGCATCAAACTCAACACACGGCCACCCCTCCGCTCACGATTCCCAGCTACACCCACCAGCCCAACACCATCCCGGCGAACGCCCCACGGCCCCAGCACCACCCGCACTTTGCCGCAACCATGCCCCGTTCAGAACCACCCACCCCACCGAACGGGACACAACAGCAGCACCACTCACACATTGCCGCAACCATGCCCCATTCAGAACCACCCACCCCACCGAACGGGACACAACAGCAGCACCACTCACACATTGCCGCAACCATGCCCCGTTCAGAACCACCCCCCACCGAACGGGACACAACAGCAGCACCACTCACACATTGCCGCAACCATGTCCCGTTCAGAACCACCCACCCCACCGAACGGGAAGTGGCGGCGGGGGTTCTCGTACGTGGACAGAGACATGTCCCGCTGACCGTCGTTAGTGTGGTCGGATGGGGAGTGAATGCGCTATCTGCGCCAAACATCAAGGGGTTGGGCCACTTGTCGGGCCGGTGATCTTCGAAAACGATCTGATCGTGGTCACCCACCGCCCCCTCGATCAGGCCACCCCCATCCCGGGCTACCTGTTCGTGGAAACCCGCCGCCACACCCCCACCGTCGCCACCCTGACCGACCCCGAAGCCGCCGCCGTCGGCATGGCGGTGACTCGCGCAGCCCGAGCCCTGCAACAAGAGCTGACCCCCGAGCATGTCTTCTCCGCCATCACCGGCCGCTCGGTCCCCCACTTCCACCAACACGTCTTCGCCCGCCCGCACGGCACCCCACCGACCACCCCCTGGACCGACGTCGGCTCCTGGCCCGACTCCCCCCGAATCACCCCTACCGCCCTGAAAACCTTGTGCGCCCGCCTATCCACCCACTTCCCCACCCCATAAGCCGCCCACCCCGACCCACCCCGTCCCGCCCCCTTCACCTCCCAACCGAGCGAGCCATCGCAGAGCACCCACTCGCACTTAGCCGCAGCCATGTCCCACCCCACACCCCCCTGACCACCGAACGGGACATGACGGCGCACCCACTCTCACTTAGCCGCAGCCATGTCCCACCCCACACCCCCCTGACCACCGAACGGGACATGACGGCGCACCCACTCTCACTTAGCCGCTGCCATGTCCCACCCCACACCCCCTTGACCGCCGAACGGGACGTGGCGGTGCGGCTACTAGTACTTTGCCGCTGCCATGTCCCGCTCAGGGCCTCCTCACCGCCGAGCGGGGCACGACGGCGGCCTCCGCCCGTCACTCCCTAGCGATACTTCTGCCGTTGCACGTCACCATTCGCGCAAGGCACACCGACGCTGGACATTTCACCCCCTCCACCAATATCCCCTTCGACGTTCACCGATCCATCGAACGGGACACGGCAGCGGAACCACTCGCACTTTGCCGCCACCACGTCCCGCTCAGAGCCTCCTCACCGCCGAGCGGGGCACGACGGCGGCCTCCGCTCGCGACTCCCTAGCCATTCTTCTGCCGTTGCACGTCACCATTCGCGCAAGGCACACCGACGCCGGATACTTCACTCCCCTCCACCAATATCCCCTTCGACGTTCACCGATCCATCGAACGGGACACGGCAGCGGAACCACTCGCACTTTGCCGCCACCACGTCCCGCTCA
>NZ_JBHTUR010000022.1:0-12895 GCF_042793755.1 Nocardia sp. NPDC056564 | reverse complement strand
CGGGCCTCCCCACCGCCGAGCGGGGCACGACGGCGGCCTCCGCTCGCGACTCCCTAGCCATTCTTCTGCCGTTGCACGTCACCATTCACGCAAGGCACACCGACGCTGGACATTTCACCCCCCTCCACCAATATCCCCATCGACGTCCACCGCTCCATCGAACGGGACACATCAGCGGAGCCACTCGCACTTCGCCGCCACCACGTCCCGTTCAGAGTTCTTCTGGCGCTGGGTGGGACGTCGCCGGGGGCACACGCGGTTTGGTGCCGTCATGGCTTGCTCGAGTGCGACTGAATTCCGTTGCGAGGCAGGTGGATGTGGAGGTGGGTCCATTGATCCGATTGCGGGTGGTGAGCTCGCACGGCTGCGGCTGGATGCCCAGGTGCTCGGGATTGTCGCCGTGGTGGCGACTTCGGGGCTAGACGAGGCGGTGGCCGCCGTCGGCGTGGAGGACGGTGCCGGTGATGAAGGGGTTGTGCATCAGGGCGAGCATGGCCTGGGCTATTTCGGCGGGGTGGCCGATGCGGCCTGCGGGGAGGCGGGCGGAGAGTTGTTGGTGGCGTTCGGTTTTGGCGGGGCCGGCGATGGTGTCCCAGATCGGGGTGTCGATCCAGCCCGGGGAGACGACGTTGACGCGGATGGGGGCGAGTTCGACGGCCAGGGCGTAGGCGAGGGATTCGAGGGCGCCGTTGGCGGCGGCGACGATCGAGGAGCCGGGGCTGGGACGGTAGGCGGCGATGCCGGAGGTGAAGGTGAGGGAGCCGCCGGGGATTATGCGCGCGTGTTTGGCGAGCAGTGCAGGACCGATCAGCTTGGCGGCCAAGGTCTTTCGTGCCAGGTCTACGTCGAACGAAGCGATGGGCTGATACACACCATCGACGTCGACCGCGGTGGTCACCACGTGGTCCACCGGGCCCACCTCGGTGAACAGGCGCTCGATATCGGTCTCGTCGGTGATGTCCGTGACGAGCGAACGCACCTTGCCCGGTCCTTCGGGCAACGCGTGTTCCGCGTCCGCGAGTCGCTCGGCGGAACGACTGGCGATGATGACCTCCGCGCCCTCCGCCACGAGCGCGGCGGCCAGCGCCAAGCCCATGCCGGAACTTCCGCCGATGATGACGACTCGTTCTGCCGCTGCAGTGCTATCTGTCATGCCTCCACCCGACCATCACGCCGATCGAGTGTCCATGTCGCACTATCGAATTCGGGTTAGCCCGGCCCTAACACCACAGGTCGGACGCACAAACGCCCTGACCCAGAAATCGAGGCGAGCCGAATGGCCGCTACTCGGAGCGACCTTCCGACTCGCCTCGATCACCCCTCGTCGGCGAGCTGCGCGGTCAGGCGGCGCAGGCCGGGGACTGCTGATTGAGGTTGGCGAGCGCGCCGCAGGCCCAAGACTTCTGCACCTTCCACTTGCCGCCGTCGAGGACGAACGGCACGTCGACCACGTTCTCCTGGCCATTGACGGTGAATTTCCCTTGCGCACTGACGGATTCGCCGAACACCGAAACTCCGGTGATCTCGGCCTTGGCGTTCGCCTGCTTGAACGCCTCGGCGAGCCGGTTGGGCAGCTCCGGGTCGGCCTCGATGCCCTGCACGAGGTCCAGCTTCTCCGCGCTGGGCACCGCCGGATCCAGCGCCTTCTGCAGCAGCGCGTTCAACTCGTCGACGGTCGGCGGCGCGGGCGTGTTCGCGGTGGCCGTCGTGCTGGTCGAAGCGCGGGAAGGCTTCGGCGTATCCGACTTGTCGTCGCTACCGCAGGCCGTCAGGCCCAGTGCGGCCACCACGGCCAAGCCGGCAATCGCCATGCGTCCGGTCTTACGAAGCTTCAACTGCTCGTCCTTTACGTTCGGCTGATACATCGACGGTGATGCGGCACGAGCAACCAGCGCAGTGGTCGACAGGCATCGAAACGTCAAGCTACCCAGCACAATTGTGAGAACAGTAAGACGACGGTGAGGTCCGGAGAAGAGTCCGCCCGGCCGACCGGTCAATCAGCGCTGTACCGGGTCGACACGCTCAGCGAGAGATTCGTCAGCTGCACGTAGGACAGCTGCGGAACCGAAGTCACCAGCCGTTCGAATACCCATCTGCTCACCAACTCGAAAGTCGGCCGGAACGAGAAACTCGCGGTCCACGAATCGGCCGACAATTCGACGACGATCGCGTCGATCACCGGGTCGAGCCCATCGGTGTCGATGAACCACCCTCGATCACCGACCTGCTCGTCCTCGCAGCCGAAGCCGACCCGCAACTCGACCTCGAACGGCGCACCGGGCGACCACACCGCAGCCCCGCGAGCTCGCCGTACCGGCGACGGAAGACCTTGCCGCGCAGTGAATTCGCGGGCGATCTCGATCGTGAACATGCGGGCAGCGTAGTCAAGATCTCGATCAGACGGTCGCTGGCCACTCGGGGCCGGCGGCCAGTGCCTCGAGCAGGGCGCGCACGGCTGGGTTTCGGATGGGGGTGCGCCAGAGGGCGGCGTAGGTGACCAGGATGGGGCCGCCGCGGAACGGGCGCCAGGTGAGGCCGGGGTGGTGGGCGGGGCGGGAGGTGCTGAGGCCGATGGTGTCGGGGCGGGACGGGAGGACGGCCAGCATTTGGGCGTGGCCCATGGCGCTGTCGCTGAGCCGGACTCGGGCGCCCCTGGCGTGCAGGGTGCGCAATAGTTCGTCGTGCAGGCCCGGGGCGGAGTCTCTGGCGAACAGGATCAGTTCGCGGTCGGTGAGGTCGGCGGGGTCGATCTCGGCGTGATCGGCGAGCGGATGGGACGCGGACATCAGCACGCCGAGTTCGTCGCGTGCGATCGGCCGCTGGGCGAACCGGTCGGGCAGCGCGACGGGAGCGCGGACCAGCGCGAGATCGACTTCGTCGTCATCGAGCAACCGGACCTGGTCCGCGGTGGTTCCCCCGGCGAGCACCATGCGGGTGCCGGACGGCAGCAATTCCTCGATGCGCGAAGGGAGCCAAGGGGGTACGCCGTTCAGCAACCCGAACCGCAGCACCGGTGCACCCGCGGCCGACGCACGCCTGGTCTCCCGCACCGCCGCGTCGACCGACCGCAGCACCTCGCGCCCGGTCCGGAACAACACCTCCCCCGCCGCCGTTAGTTCGACCCGGGGATCCCGGTTGAGCAGCGCCCCACCCAGCTCCCGCTCCAGCACCCGGATCTGCTGACTGAGCGTCGGCGTGGAAATGAACAGCCGCTCCGCCGCCCGCCGGAAATGCAACTCCTCCGCCAGCACCACGAAATACCGCAACTGCCGCAACTCCACGACCGACTACGTCCCCTCGATCAGCCGCGTGCAGCCGACACCCACATCGATTCCCGCCATACCCGCTGACGCTACTGCCCTACAACGCAACCCGGACCCACACTCCCGCTGATCCCCAACGAGGCGCAATGGGTTGTCCGCCACCAACCGATTCAAGATCACCGGAACTGATGCCAGTGCCTTCCCGGCCGCTGCCCGCTCCAATTCCCCCTGATCTTGAAACCCCGATAGACAAACAGGCAGGGACTCCGCGGAGTCCCTGCCTGTGCGAACTCACCTGGTGGAAGATCACCAACCGCGCTCGGCCAGCCGGTGATCGACCGGCAGTTCTTCGACGTTGATGCCGACCATCGCCTCGCCAAGGCCCCGCGAAACCTTCGCGAGCACGTCGGGGTCGTCGTGGAAGGTCGTCGCCTTGACGATCGCGGCGGCCCGCTCGGCCGGGTTGCCCGACTTGAAGATGCCGGAGCCGACGAAAACGCCCTCGGCACCGAGCTGCATCATCATCGCGGCGTCGGCGGGGGTGGCGATGCCGCCCGCGGTGAACAGCACGACGGGCAGCTTGCCGGTCTCGGCGACCTCGCGGACCAGCTCGTAGGGCGCCTGGAGTTCCTTGGCGGCGACGAACAGCTCGTCGGCGGGCAGCGAGGACAGCCGGCGGATCTCGCCGCGGATCTTGCGCATGTGCGTGGTGGCGTTGGAGACGTCGCCGGTGCCCGCCTCGCCCTTCGAACGAATCATGGCCGCGCCCTCGGTGATTCGGCGCAGCGCCTCACCGAGGTTGGTCGCGCCACAGACGAAGGGAACGGTGAAGTTCCACTTCTCGATGTGGTTGGCGTAGTCGGCGGGGGTGAGCACCTCGGACTCGTCGATGTAGTCGACGCCGAGGCTCTGCAGGATCTGCGCCTCCACGAAGTGGCCGATGCGGGCCTTCGCCATGACCGGGATGGAGACGGCGGAGATGATGCCGTCGATCATGTCCGGGTCACTCATCCGGGACACGCCACCCTGCGCGCGGATGTCGGCGGGCACCCGCTCCAGCGCCATCACCGCGACCGCGCCGGCGTCTTCGGCGATCTTGGCCTGGTCGGCGGTGACCACGTCCATGATCACCCCGCCCTTCAGCATCTCGGCCATGCCGCGCTTCACGCGGGCGGTGCCGATGGTCTGGGTGGTCTCGGGCGTCGTCACGGCAAACTCCTGGGTCATCTGCGCCAATCGGGGTCGCAAGGGATGGAATCGACCCAATTCTAGGCGGGCCACCCAGGCCACTTGATAGCCAGTCGGAGATGACTGGCCTTGTCACCCACCAGGGGCTCTGCCCGTCGGCGGGCCGCACTGGACCGCTCGACCGAGCCACGGAAATGGATTCACCGGGCGGCGGGGCGGTTTCACCGTCCCCGCTAACTTCCGGCGCCGGCTCAGAGCGGGCCGACCACCAGCAACTGGGCCCAGTACTCGGCGGCGGCGGGACCGATGAGCGGCAGCAGGAAATCGAACAACAGGTAGGACATGAACTACGTACCTCCGCACACCGAGCGTTTCCCCCACGACGCGTGGGGCCGCGGCACCGAAATCCCCGTGCCTTGCGAAAAGCACTACCCAGCCCGCGCCGATCCAGTCGCGACCGTAGCACGATCGTGAAACACATCACAGCCGCGTCAGCGGATCGAGCGGACCTCGGGATGGGCGACCCCGGACGCGGCCGCGGCGGCTTCGGGCAGGAGCTGATCGAGGTTGTACGGGTACACGGTTTCGCCGGAGCGGTCCAACTGGACGATGTCGTCGGCGGTGCACCATTTGTTGCCGGTGATCGAGCGGCGTTCGATCATGGTCAGGTTGGTGGCCTTGGGTTCGTAGGCGGGCACGCGCAGGGCGAAGAACAGCTCTTCGGAGCGGATCAGGTCGCCGTCGAACGGAAACACCGCGACGCGACGCCAGATCGGCCCGCGCAGGCTGTCCGGGTCGGCCCGGTGCCCGGTCTCCTCGTACAGCTCGCGGACGGCGGCGTCGCGCAGCGACTCCCCCGGCTCGACCCCGCCGCCGACGGTGAACCAGAACGAGATCTCCGGCGTCTTCGGGTCGTTGCCCCGCATGAGCAGCGTGCGGTCCTGCTCGTCGAACAGCACGATGCGCGCGGTGGTGCGGGTGGTGTCGACGGTGAGGCCGGTGGACGCGGCCGGATTGGCCCGCTCGGTGATCTCGAAGTAGGTGGGCAGCGGCGCGGTGCCGCCGAGGTGCAGGATGCGCACCGAGCGCCGGGTGCGCAGCGCGAGGGTGTCGCGGACGGCGTCGTTGTGGAAGCGGCGCGCGATGAGCACCCGCGCCTCCGCGTCGGCCAGCTCGGCCACCATCTGCGGGCGCAGCTTCTCGATGTCGATCGTCGACAGCGCCCCGGAGAGCTGGTTTTCCACGGTCTCCCGATCGGCCCTGGACACGCGTTCGGCCCGATCTGCCAGCAGCGCAAGCACTTTGCCCTGATCGGCCAGCGCGGGATCGGCCACCGGGCCCGAGATCGCCAGCGCCACCGAGCGGGCGACCACCGCCCGCCGGGCCAGCGCCGCGTCCAATGCCTGCCAGGACTGGTCGGACCGCACGTGCAGCCGGTCGAGCCGGTTGGCGGTCGAGTAGGCCCAGATCCCGATCGCGACGATGACCGCCGCGATCAGGCCGAGGACGAGAACCGTGGTGGCGGAGAAGGTGATCATCCGGCGGCCCGCACCCTGGTGTCGCCGACGGTCACCGTCTCGTAGACGCGCAGGATCTGCTCGGCCACCACCGGCCAGTCGTACTCGCCGACCACCTGGGTCGCGGTGTCCACCAGCGCCGCCCGGCGGCTGTCGTCGGTGAGCACCTCGTCGATGGCCCTGGCCAGCGCCGCCGGATCACCCACCGGCACAAGGGCGCCCGCGGCGCCGTCGCGCAGCACTCGCCGGAAGGCGTCCAATTCGCTTGCCACCACGGCGGTTCCGGCCGCCATGGCCTCGATCAGGATGATGCCGAAGCTCTCGCCACCGAGGTTGGGCGCGACGTACACGTCCGCGCTGCGCATCGCCGAGGCCTTCTCCGCGTCCGAGACCTGCCCGAGGAAGCGCAGATGCCCGGCGAGCGGGCCCGCCTCCCGCCGCAACCGGTCCTCGTCGCCGCGCCCGACGATGAGCACCTCCAGCTGCGGATGCTTGCGCACCAGCTCGGGCAGCGCGCCGAGCAGCACGTCCATTCCCTTGCGCGGCTCGTCGTAGCGGCCGAGGAACAGCACGGTCTTACCCGCGCGCGGATACCCGGGCAGCATCGGCGCCCGGGCGAACGCGGGCACGTCGACCCCGTTGGGAATCTCCACCGCGTCGGACCCGAGCGCCTCCACCTGCCAGCGCCTGGCCAGCTCGGAGACCGCGATCCGGCCGCTGATCTTCTCGTGATAGGGCCGCAGCACGCCCTGAAATGTACTGAGCACCAACGACTTCGTGGTCGAGGTGTGGAAGGTGGCGACGATCGGCCCCTCGGCGATCTTCAGCGCGAGCATCGACAGGCTCGGCGCGTTGGGCTCGTGGATGTGCAGCACGTCGAAGTCGTTGCCGTCGATCCAGCGGCGAATCCTGGTGTAGGCCATGGGTCCGAACGACAGCCGCGCCACCGAGCCGTTATAGGGAATCGCGACCGCGCGACCGGCCGACACCACGAAATCGGGCAGCGGTGTGTCCTCCGAGGCGGGCGCGAGCACGCTCACCCGGTGTCCGCGTTCGATGAATACCCTGGCCAGCTCGACCACGTGGGCCTGCACGCCGCCGGGGACGTCGAACGAGTAGGGACAGACCATGCCGATCTTCATGGGGCGCCGTCCGACTGGGCCGTCGGGTCGAGCGGATCCGGGCCCGCCGTGGCGACGGGTTCCGGCCGGTGGGGCTGCGCGGCGGCGATCCGGGCCAGCCGCTCCGCGGACAGATCGCTTTCCCACATCGGCTGCAGCATGTGCCAATCCGCCGGATGCGCGGCGATATTGGCCGCGAACCGGTCCGCCAGCTCCTGCGTGGCCGCCGCGAGCCCGCTCGAAACATCAATGGGCGGTTCGACTTTCATCCCCCAGCCCTCGGTTCCGTCGGCGGTGAACCAGGTGTGCACCGGCAGCAGCGGCGCCCCGGTCTCGATGGCCAGCTTGGCCGCGCCGGCGGGCAGCCAGGTGCGTTCGCCGAAGAAGGTGACCGGCACCCCCCGGCCGGTCAGGTCGCGCTCGCCCATCAGGCAGATCGCCTTGTTCTCCCGCAATCGCTTCGCCAGCTGCACGAACGGCGGCTGATCCGCGCCGGTCAGCGGCACGACCTCGAAGCCGAGACTTTCCCGGTAGGCGACGAACCGCTCGTACAGCGACTCCGGCTTCAACCGCTCGGCGACGGTCGCGAAGGTGCCGTGGTTCTGCACCAGCCACACCCCCGCCATGTCCCAGTTCCCCGAGTGCGGCAGCACCAGGACCGCGCCCCGGCCGGCCGCCAGCGCGGCGTCCAGGTGCGACTTCCCTTCCAGGGCAAGCTCACCGATCGCCGCGTGGTCCATCGACGGCAGCCGGAACGCCTCGCGCCAGTACCGCGCGTAGGACCGGACGCTCGCCTGGATCAGCTCGTCGGGCACGTCCGCGGGCGTACCGCCGAGCACCCGAGCGAGATTGCGCCGCAGCTGATTCGGTTCGCCGCCGGCCCGGAACGCGCGGTTCGCCTTGCCCGCGACCCGATCGGCGCCCGCATCGAACAGCCGCCGCGCCGTCGCCTCGGGCAGCGCCCGCACCAGCCGCCAGCCCACCGCGTAACCGGCGTCGCTCCACCGCTCCCCGATACTCATGACCATTGCCCCGTTTCCCGCACCACACCACCACGATATGGCGGTCTCACGTCGCGTTCGCCGTTCCTGCCGTAGGGTTTTCGGGTGCGGCGGGCTTGGCCAGCGGGATCACGTCACGCGCGCCCGGCGAGCGACGCACCGCCAGCACCCGCTGGCCCACCGTGATGATGCTGAGCACCGCGAGAACCCACATCGCGACATGCACCGCGTAGGTCAGCCAGTCCAGCCCCCAGTACCCGCCGATGCCGGTGAACCCGGCCCCGACCAGCACGATGATCAACCGGTCCGGCCGCTCGATGATCCCGCCGTCGGCGGACAACCCGCTCGCCTCGGCCCGCGCCTTCGCATACGAGATCACCTGCGAGGTCACCAACACCACCAGCGTCGCCGCGAACAACGGCTTGTGCTGCTCGTGATAGACCGCCCACCAAGCCAATCCGCCGAAGATCGCCCCGTCGGCCATCCGGTCGCAGGTGGCGTCGAGCACCGCGCCGTACTTCGTGCCGCCGCCGCGCGCCCGGGCCATCGCGCCGTCGAGCATGTCGAACATGACGAACAACCAGATCACCATGGTCCCCCAGAACAGATGTCCGGTCGGGAACAGGGTGACCGCGGCGGCGATCGACGCGGTGGTGCCGATGACCGTCACCGCATCCGGCGTGAGCCCGGTGCTCACCAGCGCTTTGCCCAGCGGCGCAGTCGCTTTGGCAAACGTATCGCGGCCGAAGAAGCTCAGCACTTCTAGTCGACTTCCTTCCAGGCTGCCGACAGCAGCGCCCTCGTCTCGCGTAGCAGCTGTGGCATGACCTTCGCGCCACCGACCACGGTGATGAAGTTCGCGTCGCCGCCCCAGCGCGGGACGATGTGCTGGTGCAGGTGGTCGGCGAGCGAACCACCGGCCACGCCACCGAGATTCAGGCCGACGTTGAAGCCGTGCGGGCGCGACACCTGCTTCATCACCCGGATCGCCTGCTGGGTGAACGCCATCAGCTCGGCGCCCTCGGCCGGCGTGAGGTCCTCGAGGTTGGCCACCTTGCGGTAGGGCACCACCATCATGTGGCCGGGGTTGTACGGGTACAGGTTCAGCACCGCGTACACCAGCTCACCGCGGGCGATGACCAGGCCGTCCTCGTCGGACATCTTCGGAATGTCGGTGAACGGATGCCCGGTCGACGCGGGATCGGTCGCGGCCGCCTCCGCGATGTAGGACATCCGGTACGGCGTCCACAGCCGCTGCAGCCGATCGGGTTCGCCCGCGCCACGATCGACGATGCTGCCCTGATCGGCGTCGTTCAGCTCGGAGAGTCCGTCCGCCGCCGTGCGATCACTCATTGCGCGCCCTTGATCTCGAAGCCCTCCGCGGTCGGCGAAGCGTTCTCCCGATTCGCGATCCATTCCACAATGGTGGCGACCGCGTCCGCGACCGGCACCCCGTTCACCTGGGTGCCGTCGCGGAACCGGAAGCTCACCGCGTCGGCGTTCACGTCCCGCTCGCCGGCCAGCAGCATGAACGGAATCTTCTGCGCGGTGTTGTTGAAGATCTTCTTCTGCATCCGGTCGTCGCTGCGGTCCACGTGCGCCCGCACGCCCGCGTCGTGCAGCAGCTCGATCACCCGGTCCAGGTGCGGCGCAAAGGCTTCCGCGACCGGGATGCCGACCGCCTGGACCGGCGAGAGCCAGGCGGGGAAGGCGCCGGCGTAGTGCTCGGTGAGCACGCCGAAGAACCGCTCGATGGAGCCGAACAGCGCCCGGTGGATCATCACCGGCCGCTGCTTGGTGCCGTCCGAGGCGGTGTATTCGAGGTTGAACCGTTCCGGCAGGTTGAAGTCCAGCTGGATGGTCGACATCTGCCAGGTGCGGCCGAGCGCGTCCTTGACCTGCACGGAGATCTTCGGCCCGTAGAACGCGGCGCCGCCCGGATCCGGCACCAGCTCGAGGCCGGAGGCGGAGGCCACCTTGGACAGGGTCTCGGTCGCCTCTTCCCACAGCTCGTCCGAGCCGACGAACTTGACCGGGTCCTTGGTCGACAGCTCCAGGTAGAAGTCGTCGAGGCCGTAGTCCTTCAGCAGATCGAGCACGAAGTGCAGGGTGCTGGTCAGTTCGGCGTGCATCTGCTCTTTGGTGCAGTAGATGTGCGCGTCGTCCTGGGTCATGCCGCGCACCCGGGTCAGGCCGTGCACCACGCCGGACTTCTCGTAGCGGTACACCGAACCGAACTCGAACAGGCGCAACGGCAGTTCCCGGTAGGACCGGCCGCGCGCCCGGAAGATCAGGTTGTGCATCGGGCAGTTCATCGGCTTGACGTAGTAGTCCTGGCCGGGCTTGCGGACGGTGCCGTCCTCGTTCAGCTCCGCGTCCAGGTGCATGGCCGGGAACATGCCGTCCTGGTACCAGTCCAGGTGGCCGGAGACCTCGAACAGGTGGCCCTTGGTGATGTGCGGGGTGTTGACGAACTCGTAGCCCGCGGCCACGTGCCTGCGCCGGGAGTACTCCTCCATCTCCTTGCGGATGATGCCGCCCTTGGGGTGGAACACCGGCAGACCGGAGCCGAGCTCGTCCGGGAAACTGAACAGGTCCAGTTCCAGACCCAGCTTGCGGTGGTCGCGGCGTTCGGCCTCGGCCAGCAGGTGCAGGTACTCGTCGAGCGCCTCCTGCGACTCCCAGGCGGTGCCGTAGATGCGCTGCAGGTCCTCGCGGTTCTGATCGCCGCGCCAGTAGGCGGCCGAACTGCGGGTCAGCTTGAACGCGGGGATGAACTTGGTGGTGGGGATGTGCGGGCCGCGGCACAGGTCGCCCCAGAGCCGGTCGCCGGTGCGCGGATCCAGGTTGTCGTAGATGGTCAGCTCTTTGCCGCCGACCTCCATGACCTCCGGATCGTCGATGCCGGACTTGTCGCCGATCAGCTCCAGCTTGAACGGCTCCTTGGCCAGCTCGACCCTGGCCTCCTCGACCTCGACCACCCGGCGCGAAAAGCGCTGCGCGCCTTTGACGATCTTCTTCATCCTGGATTCCAGCTTGGCCAGGTCCTCCGGGGTGAACGGCTTGTCCACCTGGAAGTCGTAGTAGAAGCCGTCCTTGATCGGCGGGCCGATGCCGAGCTTGGCCTCCGGGAACTCCTGCTGCACCGCCTGGGCCAGCACGTGCGCGGCGGAATGCCGGATGACGCTGCGGCCGTCCTCGGTGTCGGCGGCGACCGCCTCCACCTCGACGTCGGTGTCCGGGGTCCAGGACAGATCCTTGAGCCCCTCGGCGTCGCGCACGACGACGATGGTGTCCGGGCCCTTGGTCGGCAGCCCGGCCTCGCGCACCGCGGCGCCCGCCGTCGTCCCGGCCGGCACCCGGACGAGGGCGGCAGGGTTCTTGCGGGCTGAGGTGGTCACGGCGGTGCTCTCCTTGGAGTTTCTCGGGTGCGGGGATTTCCCCGCGGATCATGGCCGAGGCAGCGGCTGCCCCGGCGCGACCATGCTATCGGCATGCCCACCCGCACGCGCACGCTCGCCCGCCTCTCCGGGTATTCAGGCCAGATTCAGGTGCGTGCGGAGTGACGTTGGCGACCGGCGGTGGGGTGGTGGATAAGTCAGCCGGTACCCGATGAGTTACCCATGTGCTTGCGAAATCAGTGGTCAGTCCATGCGAAAACAGTGGTCGCCTAGTGAATCTACGGTTGCCGGTCAGGTGTCCGCAGCCAGTTTTTCCAGCATGGCCTCGCGTTCGGCGGATGGGCGTTTCGGGCAGCTGGTGCACATTTCGCAGTTGGGGACCTCGTAGACGAGGCAGCAGGAGATGCGTTTGACGAACGTGCGGCCGCCGATCTCGACGAAACGGGGGGTGGGGAGTTTGCCGCCGATCTCGGTCGCCAGTCGGGCGCCCGCGTCTGAGGAGCCGGCGTCGAGGGCGCGGTTGCCGACCGCATCGGCGACGATCGCCCACAGCGACGGCACGCCCGCGCCGGAGACCTCGGCGACCGGACCGATCACGGCCGCAAGGGTTTCCCGCAGTGCCGTGCCCGGCTCGACGGCCTCGTCGGGTTCGGCCAGCAGGTGGATGCGTTCCACCCCGCCGTCGGGACGGACCTCGCAGTCGACATGCTCGAGCACCGGCTCGACCGCCCGCTCGCCGCGGGCGTACGCGCGCGCGATCTGCTCGACCAGCGCGGAGGCGACCATGCACCACCACAGCGTGCCCGCGATGCGCGGCGAGGTGGTCCCCCAGGAATGGCCCATCTCGGCGATCCGCGCCGCCAGCCAGTCCGGCTGGGTCAACGTGCGCCCGGGAACCGTGTTCACCACTTCAGGGGACTGCGTAACCATTGCCACTCGACTCCGATCCAGCTGCCGACCATCCCGAACGTGCCCAATACCCATAGTGTCGCGACAACCAGCGCAAAGGTAGCGCCCGCCGCGAACACGCGCATGGCGGTACCCCGTGCGGAATACCACGCCATACCCTGCCGGTACCGATCCCGCAGCCAGCCGAGTGCCCGTTGTGCCCAGGCGAATTCGGTGGCCAGGATGCCGAGTCCGGCGAACACGATCGCCCAGCCGGGTCCGGGGTAGGGAATCGTGACGATTCCGACGGCGAGCACCGCGGTGCCGACCAACGCGACCCCGACCCGATAGGCGAAGTTCAGCGTAGGCCGCGCGGCAATGCGCGCCCGGAAGGCGCGCCAGCCTGTCCGCGTCGATCTCGTCTCCAGGTCAGCCGTCACCTTTTCCAGCGTACGAGACCGGCCGGTCCGGCCAGGTCGGAGCCGCCGAGCCCGCCCGAACCGGACAGTTCGGGCG
>NZ_JBHTUR010000021.1:0-172050 GCF_042793755.1 Nocardia sp. NPDC056564 | reverse complement strand
TGATCGCTCGCACTATTTCTGCCGCTGACCTGCGGGATCGCCTCGTCATGACGAAACAGTCTATACCCCCTGTATTGACAAGTCACCTGGGAGAAATTCGCGAGGTACTTCGACGTCGAGATCCGGCAGATTCCGCTGCGCGGGGACCGCCTGACCATGCATCCGGACGACGTGGCCGCCTATTGCGACGAGCGAACCATCATGGTGGTGCCCACCTTCGGCCAGACCTTCACCGGGCTGTTCGAGGATGTCGCGGGGATCAGCGGCGCGCTCGATCGGCTGCAGGAGGCGAGCGGGCTCGATATCCCGATCCACGTGGACGCGGCGAGCGGCGGCTTCCTCGCCCCGTTCACCGCCGCCGAGTTGGTGTGGGATTTCCGGCTGCCGCGGGTGAAATCGATCAACGCCTCCGGGCACAAGACCGGCCTGGCACCCCTCGGCGTGGGCTGGGCGATCTGGCGCGAGGCGGCCGACCTGCCCGCCGAACTGATCTTCGACGTGGACTATCTCGGCGGCAGCGTCGGCACCTTCAACCTGAATTTCTCCCGGCCGGGCGGGCAGGCGATCACGCAGTACTACGAGTTCATCCGCCTGGGCCGGGCCGGATACACCCGCGTCCAGTCGGCCATCTATCGCGCGGCCAAGCAACTGGCGGCCGGCCTGCGCGAGCTCGGGCCGTTCGAGCTGATCCACGACGGCAATCCGCACCGGGGCATCACCGCGGTGGCGTGGCGGCTGACCGGTGATCCCGGCTTCAGCCTGTACGACCTGTCGGATCGGCTGCGCAGCCGCGGCTGGCTGATCGCCGCCTATCCGCTGCCCGCGGACCGGGCGGACGAGACGATCATGCGCGCGGTGATCCGGCACGGCTTCACCGTCGACCTGGCCGATCTGCTGCTCGCCGATGTCGAGCGGTGCATGAAACAGCTGGCGCGGCATCCGTTCTCGACCTCGCTCACCCAGCAGGAAGCGGGCGGTTTCACGCACAGCGCGCGGGCCGCCGTGCCGAGCGAGAAGTCCGACCCCGCCTGATCGAGCCCAGTGCGAGGCAGCGTCTTTCAGGCCGCGCGCGCGATGGCCGGCGGTTCCCAGCGGTAGACGGCGCCGGTCGCGCCATGAAACAGGGCGAGATCTACGGCGTCGAGCATGGCCTGACGCGGGCCGGAACGTTCCAGTTGCGCGGCCGACACCGCGAGCCGCAGCATGCCGCCGCGACGCGCCGTCCGGGCGGCGCCCATCACCAGTGCCCGGCACCACCACGGTTCGGCGCGGAAGCCCTCACCGATCCCGTACACCCGAACCTTCTGTGCCACATTGTGTTCCAGGTCCAGGATCGAGGTCAGGCCGAGCGCGACCCGGAAGCCGACCTCGGGCAGCGCCTCGATGGCGCCCGCCGACGCGTCCCAGCGCGGCGCGGCGAACAGCCGGGTGCGCAACTCCACCCGCTCCATCACCCGATCCGCCGCCATGAGCCGTAGCCGCGCCTCATGCCTTGGCAGCGTGGCGAATTCGGCCCGCCTGCGCTTGGTCGCCGCCTGGTCGTAGCCGTGCAGCACGATCGCGTCGCCGCGGGCCCGGCGCCCGCGCAGCCACGCCTGCGTCGCGGGATCCTCGACCAGCTTGTACTTGCCCTTCAACCGGGGTGCCACGAGCAGCGACAGTGGCACACCACGCTGATCGAGTTCCGCGGCGAACTCGATCGCCGCGTCCCGAGTGGTGTCCCGGATCCCGGAAATGGATACGACCAGCTCAGCGTTCATGAACCAACGGTGCCAGGCACAGGTGTACTGGGCGTGCAGGCGGGATGACCGGGCGACGAACACCTTGGCACACGTTCTCGCGGAAAACCGCTTCCGCCGATGTGCCTACATGTTGTACCCTCAGGTAAGCACGTTCGGGCGCGGCATTCGCCGAATCAGCCCGTTGGACCCTCGATCGAGGGGATTTATTCGGATGCGGACAGTTTCTGTCAGGGAATTCTCTTACAACCCGAGCGCGATACTCGCTGAAGTAGAGCAGGGGGAAACGATCCAAGTGACCAAACACGGTAAGACCATTGCCGTTCTCTCGCCACCATTCGAGGAGATGAGTACATACGACAGGTTGGTAGCACAAGGAGTAATCGTCCCGCCGCCGGGCGGAGCCAAAACAGTCGGCGAGATGCTCGCCGACTTCAAGGACCGGTACAAAGACGTGGTTGTGGACTACGCAGCAGGCGACGCCGCGATGGCCAGGTGGGACCGGGAGGAAGAGCAGCGTGAAGAACTGCTGCGACGACTCGCAGCGGGCGAAGATCCACGGGAAGCGAACGCCGCGGTATACGGCGACGACTTGGAGGGGCCGTGGCGGTGATGATCCTCTATCTCGACGCATCGGCGATCATCACCGAGACAACTGGACGGAAGTACGCAAGTGAGCTGAATCTGTTCACCGAGCAGCACCTCTCGGCGCAGTTGGCCACCAGCGCGATCGGATTCGTGGAGTCGATACGCGGATGCGACAGCTACGGTGACTATCCGGGGCTGATGCGCGACTTGAACAATAGATACTTGAAAATCCCAGTGACCAATCGAGTATGCGACCTTGCCGCGTACCTTCCGCAGCGGTTGAAGTCCGCGGACGCCATTCACGTGGCTAGTGCGATGCAGTTGGAACAAGAACTACTAGCGCTGGTCACTTATGACGATCGAATGGCAGACGTCGCCCATCATTTGGGACTACCGGTCGCGATGCCCGGCAAGAAATAGACGAGGTGCACCGGTAGATTCGAGTATTCAGGAGGACCTCTAGTGGGAGGCCGGGGCTGTGCGACCGGCCTCCCACTACCCGACTACGCGTCCGCCAGGCCGACCCGGTCCAGCACCCACGCGTACTCGAAGGCGACTTCCTTCCACTTCTCGTACCGGCCGCTGACCCCGCCGTGCCCCGCGCTCATCTCCGTCTTCAGCAGCAGCTGTGCGTCGCCGGTCTTGGTGGCGCGCAGCTTCGCGACCCACTTGGCGGGTTCGACGTAGAGCACGCGGGTGTCGTTGAGGCTGGTGATCGCCAGGATCGCCGGGTAGTCCTTGGCCTCGACGTTCTCGTACGGGGCGTAGGACTTCATGTAGTCGTAGACGTCCTTGTCCGCCAATGGGTTACCCCACTCGTCCCATTCGATGACGGTCAGTGGCAGGGACGGATCGAGGATCGAGGTGAGCGGATCGACGAACGGAACGTTGGCCAGGATGCCGGCGAACAGCTCCGGCGCCAGGTTCGCCACCGCGCCCATCAGCAGCCCGCCCGCGCTGCCGCCGTCGGCGATCAGCCGGTCCGCCGCGGTCTTCCCGGTCTCGATCAAATGCCGTGCGCAGGAGACGAAGTCGGTGAAGGTGTTCTTCTTGGTGAGCGTCTTGCCGTTCTCGTACCAGAGCCTGCCCATCTCACCGCCGCCGCGCACGTGCGCGACCGCGAACACCATGCCACGATCCAGCAGCGACAGCCGGGAGACGGAGAAGGACGGATCCATGCTCGCCTCGTAGGAGCCGTATCCGTAGAGCAGCAGGGGCTTCGGCGAATCCAGCGCCAGCCCCTTCTTCCACACCAGCGAGATCGGAATCCGGGTGCCGTCCGCGGCGACCGCCCAATCCCGGTGCTGCTCATAGTCGTTCGCGTCGTAGCCGCCGAGCACCGGCTGCTCCTTGCGCAGCAGCAGATCACCGGTGGCGGGCACGTAGTCGAACACCTGCACCGGGGTGATGAACGAGGTCAGCCCGATGCGCAGGGTCGGCTGCGCCCACTCCGGGTTGGCGCCCGCGCCGACCGCGAACAACTCCAGATCGAAGTCCAGCTCGCGCCGTTCGCCGTAACCGCTGTCGGTCAGCGGCCACACCGCGACCCGGGTCAGCGCCTCGCGCCGGTAGCTCAGCACCAGGTGATCGGAGTAGGCGTCGACGTCTTCGAGCCGCACGTCGTCGCGGTGCTCGATCAGCAGGGTCTGGTCCGACGGATCGGCGACCGGTGCGTCGGCGAGCACGAAGTTCTCCGCCTTCACCCCGTCGACCACGTCGTTGTGCAGGATCAGGAACCGATCCTCGCCGCCGACCACCGCGTGCTCGGCCGAGTACTCGACCCCCTCGCGGCGCGGCAGGATCACCCGGAATTCGCCCTCCGGATCGTCGGATTCGAGCACCCAGCCCTCGGTGGTGATCTTGGAACCGACCCAGATCATCAGGTACTTCTCCGAGCGGGTCGAGGTGATGCTCACCCAGTAGCGCTCGTCCGGCTCGTGGAACACCTTCACGTCGGTCGCGGTCGGGCTGCCGAGCCGGTGCCGCCACACGGTGTCGGGCCGCCAGGACTCGTCCACCGTTTGATAGAAGACGTGCGTGCCGTCCAGCGACCAGGTCGCGCCGGGAGCCGTCTCGGCGATCGCGTCGGCGAGCATCTCGCCGGTGCGCAGGTCCTTGAACCGCAGCACATACCGCTCGTCACCGACCGTGTCCACCGAGTAGGCGAGCAGGTTGCCGTCGTGGCTGAGCGAGAACGCGCCGAGCGCGAAGAAGTCGTGGCCCTCGGCGACCACGTTGCTGTCCAGCAGGATCTGTTCGCCCGGCACCTCGGTGCCCGCCTCCAGTTGCGGCGGGGTCCAGGCGTCGATGCCTTCGGCGTCGGCCGCGATCGGACAGCGGCAGTGCACGCCGTACTGCTTGCCCTCGAAGCTGCGCGAGTAGTACCAGTAGTCGCCCATCCGGGTCGGCACGGACAGGTCCGTCTCCTGGGTACGACCCTTGATCTCGTCGAAGATCGAGTCGCGCAGCCCGGCCAGGTGCGCGGTCTGCGCCTCGGTGTAGGCGTTCTCCGCCTCCAGGTGCGCGATGACCTCAGGATTCTCCTTGTCCCGCAGCCACTCGTACTCGTCGATGAACACATCACCGTGATGCACGCGTTCGGTGGGCACCGTCTTGGCGATCGGCGCCGTCACCCCGTCGAGGTCTGAGATCGTTCCGGTACCGCTGTCGAGAGCCATGGGCTCCACCGTAGCGGCGCGGGCCCCGCCCGTCCCGCCAGGACCCGGCAACGCCCCTGCTCGAGCCGCCGCACCTCGCCGAATCCGGGCTAGCCCCGGTCCTCCTCGCGCGGCACGGCGCCGGACGCCGCGTGGATCACGCTGTCCAGCACGTCGTGGGTGCGTTGCAGGTCGCGCATGGCCTGTTCGATCCGCTCGCGTTCGCCGGTCAGCCGTTCCACCAGGAACGGCGTGGCGGCCGCGTTCGGCGTGCCGTCCACGTCGTGGATGCAGGGCAGCAGCTCGCCGACGGTGTCGCTGTGCAGGCCGGCGGCGAACATCTCCTGGATGCGCCGGACCCGGTCCACCGCGGCCTCGGGATACTCGCGCTGCCCGCCGGAGGTCCGCTCGGACGCGAGCAGGCCCTTGGTCTCGTAATACCGCAGCGACCGGACGCTCACGCCGGTTCGCTCGGCCAGTTCACCGATGCGCACGAATCGCTCCTTGACCTGACATTGATGTCAGGTTTTACGGTACAGGAATGTTGCTGCTGACCGAATACCGCACGCCCACTCGCACCCTGCCCAATCGCATCGTCATGTCGCCGATGACCCGGCTGCGTTCGCTGCCCGACGGGTCGCCGACCAGCGATGTCGCCGACTACTACGCACAGAGGGCGGCGGCAGGCCTGATCGTGACCGAAGGCATCTGGCCGCATCCGACCGGGCAGAGCGAGGCCTGGGTGCCCGGGCTGCACACCGAACGCCATGTCGAGGCATGGTCGCGGGTCACCGAGGCCGTGCACGCGAACGGCGGGCGCATCTTCGCGCAGCTGATGCACGGCGGCCGCAAAGGACACCCGCTGGCCCGGATCGATGGATCCTGGCCTGCCGGTCCGTCCGCGGTGCTGGACGAGGATCGGGTGCATCTGATCGCCGGCGGCAAGGCCGACCCGATCATGCCCGCCGCGCTCGACCGGGCCGACATCCACGAGGCCGTCGAGCATCATGCCCGCGCCGCGCGCAATGCCATCGCCGCGGGCTTCGACGGGGTCGAAATCCACGGTGCCAACAGCTATTTCGTGCATCAGTTCCTGGCCGACAACACGAACCTGCGCACCGACGAATTCGGCGGCTCGATCGAGAACCGGATGCGGCTGCCGTTGGCCGTGGTCGACGCCGTGGCCGCGGCGATCGGGGCGCAGCGCACCGGCATCCGGCTGTCCCCCGGTAACCCGCAGTTCAATATGTTCGAGGCCGATCCGGCGCCGCTGTATCGCGCGCTGGTCACCGAGCTCGATGGTCGCGACCTCGCCTACCTGCACCTGACCGACAACGACAGCTACGCCGCGCTGGCCGATCTCCGCCCACGCTGGCGCGGCACCCTCATCGCCAATGTCGGCGAAAACCGTGCGGCGACAACGGCGGAGGCGGCCGAGGGCGTATTGCGTTCCGGCGTCGCCGATCTGGTGTCGTTCGGTCGCCACTTCATCTCGAACCCGGATCTGGTCCATCGCATCACTCACGACCTGCCCCTCGCCCCGATCCGCGAGCACCTGCTCTACGGACGCACCGCCGAGGGGTACAGCGACTACCCGCGGTGGGAGCCCGCCACCGTCGCGTCGCACTGATTTCGGGGTTTACCCGCAGCCGGACATCAGGGTTCAGGCCTCGAGCAGCTTGACCCTGTTGTTCGAGCGCTCGGCGAGCACCCCGCCGGCCGCGGCCAGCACGACCAGCACCGCGAGCTGACCGCCCCAGCCGCCCGGCACCCAGTCGAGCAGGCCCCACACCTGGGACTTGCGGTGGTCGATGAGCAGGCGGATGACGGCCTGGGCCGACGCGACCATCACGACCATGCCGGTGATCTGCAGTCCGATCCACGCGTTCTTACCCATCACGCTCTCCAATTCCGACCTCGTCCGGTAGCCACGTCCCTCATGGTTGCCCCGGGACAGGTCATCGCGCATCGGCCGTCGGTCGGCGGGCAGTTCATCCTTTGGTAGATCCGAATTCGCCCTGCAGGCCGATGCGCGGGCGGTCCGCGGGCTCCTACAGTCGCGTCATGCCCACCGATCCGCTCTCGTCGGCGCCGCCGCTTCGGCTGTGGTCGCACGCCTGGCGGATGACCGCGGTGATTCTCATCGGCCTGCTGGCGTGGTCCTCGACCAAGGGCGAGATGGCGCCGATCGACGGTGCGCTGCTGACCTGGTTCCAGGTCGGCGACCCGTTGCTCGGAGTGGTGTGCATGCTGCTCACGCTGCTGCGGCGGCGGTACCCGGTGGCCATCGCGGCGATCGTGACGGTGGCGTCCACGGCGTCGGTCACCGCCAACGGGGCGGCGGCGCTGGTGCTGTGTTCGCTGGCCACCCGGCGGCGCTACGCCGAGACCGCCGCGCTGGCCATCGTCAGCATCGGCACCGGGTTGCTCACCGACAGCGTGATCTATCCGAAACAGACCGAGTTGCAACCCTATTGGATCGATACGGCGGTCCTCACCGCCGCCATCGCCACCATCGTCGCGATCGGCTTCGCGGTGGGTGCCCGGCGAGATCTGGTGTGGTCATTGCGCTCTCGCGCCGAGACCGCCGAGCGGGAACAGCACGCCCGCGCCGCCGAGGCGCGGCTGCTGGAACGTCATCGCATCGCGCGGGAGATGCACGACGTACTGGCACATCGGATTTCGGTGGTGGCGATGCACGCCGGCGCGCTCGGTTTCCGCACCGACCTGACCAGGGAGCAGACCGCCGCCACGGCGAAGACCATCGCCGAGAACGCGCATCTGGCTCTGCAGGAACTGCGCGAGGTGCTGGGCGTGCTACGTACCAGCGACGATTCGCTCACCGCCACCCCGGAACCACCTCAGCCGACGCTGGCCGACCTCACCCGGCTGGTCGACGAGGCACGCTCGGCGGGCATGGAGGTGTCGATCACCGACGCCACCACCGACGATCTCCCGGCGACCAGCGCGCGCACCGCCTACCGCATCGCCCAGGAGGGACTGACCAACGCGCGCAAGCACTCTCCCGGTGCCGCGGTACGAGTACGGATCGAAGGCAGGCCGGGACAGGATCTGATCGTCGACATCGGCAATGCCGCCTCGCGACAGCCGGGGCTCGCGCTGCCGTCCTCCGGCTACGGCCTGCTCGGACTCGCCGAACGGGCCGAACTGGTCGGCGGCACACTGGATTACGGGCCCGATCCGGCCGGCGGTTTCCGGCTGCGGGCCGTGCTGCCATGGCCCGCAGCCGTCGCGACGAGCGACAGATGACCGCACGCGTTCGCGTGGTCGTCGTCGACGACGAGCCGCTGGCTCGTTCGGCGCTGACGATGATTCTGGGCGGTGATCCCGGGCTGGACCTGGTCGGCGAGGCCGCCGATGGCGAACAAGCGCTGGCCGTGATCGCCGAGCAGTCACCCGACGTCGTGCTGATGGACATCAGGATGCCGGTGCGCGACGGGCTGGATGCCACGCGCGAACTGCTGCGCCGTGCCGATCCGCCCAGGGTGCTGGTGCTGACCACGTTCGACGCCGACGACATGGTGTTGCGGGCGCTGCGCATCGGCGCGCACGGATTCCTGCTCAAGGACACCCCGCCCGCCGATATCGTCGCGGCGGTGAAGCAGGTGGCGGCGGGGCGGCCGATGCTCTCGCCGAGCGTTACCGCGCAACTGATCTCGGTCGCCACCGCCGGGCCGAGCACGGACGACGCGGCCCGCGAGCGGGCCCGCAGCGCGCTCACGACGCTGACCGAGCGGGAACGCGATATCGCCGAGGCGATCGGCCGTGGGCTGTCCAATTCCGATATCGCCAAGGAGTTGCACCTGAGCGTCGCCACCGTGAAGTCGTATACCAGCAGGCTGCTCACCAAGCTGGCGGCCGAAAACCGGGTCCAGATCGCGATCGTCGTGCTCAACGCCGGACGTGGCTAGCGAATCTCGGTGCACCGGTTATGGATTCATGCTCCGATGGCCGGGGCGATGGTGGACCAGGACGCGTGCAGCGTGTCCTGCCAATAGGACCAGGAGTGCGTCCCGGTGGCGCTGTAGTCGACCCGGGCCGGGATGCCGAGCCCGCGCAGGCGCTGCTCGAACGAGACGACGCAGGCGTTGACCCCGAACTCGACCGGGCCGCCGAGGAAGATGTTCTCCGCCAGTTGGGGTTTGATCTCCGTCTCGTGCGGGCCGGGAATGCCGGTGCCGCTGGACAGATAGATTGTCTTGCCGCGCAAGCGTTCTGCCAGCAGCGCCGGATCGTGCTCGGCCCAGGCCGGGCTGCCGGGCGCGCCCCACATATTGAGCGGGTTGCCGCCGCGATTGGCGATCGAGAACATCACCGCGCCCATCGCCAGCCCGGTGTCGGGGCAGGCGCTGTAGCCGGCGACGGCACGGTAGAGCCACGGATTGCGGGTGGCCAGAATGAAAGCCGCGTTGCCGCCCATGGAGAGTCCGCCGATCGCGTTGACGCCGTTGCCGTTGAACCGGGCGTCGATCAGCGGCGGCAGTTCCTCGGTCAGGAAGGTCTCCCACCGGTAGTGGCCGAACTGCGGGTCGTCCTGCTCCCAGTCGGTGTAGTAGCTGGCCTCGCCGCCCACCGGAAGCACCACATTGACATGGGCGCCGGAGAAGAATCGTTCCGCGTCCGTGGCGTTGGTCCAGGTGCTCTGGCTGGTGCCGGGATCGAGCCCATCCAGCAGGTAGTACGCCGGTCGCGCGCCGCCGCCCGCCGGATGCAGCACCTGAACCTGCACCGTTCGGCCCATGGCCGGGGAATCGATGAACACCGCGGCGCGCGTCGGGGTCAGGTTGTCCACCCGCTCGATCTGCGCGGCCGAGGCCGTCGCGGGCCCGGCGACCACAGGGCCCACCACCCCGAGCGCCACGGTCAGCACTGCCACAGCAACTGGCGTTCGACGCATGGTCACACCTCCATCACCGCATCACAACGGCTTTCAAAGGTAGCTCACCACGCATTATTACGGAAGTGACCTTGCTCTCCGGCTTTTATCCAGCAAACCATCCGGTCCGTGCCGCGCCGTCCGCCGGAACCGCCGCTCAGCGGTCCAGCGCACCGCGAATCGAGCCGGCCAGATAATCCAGATCCGCCCGCCGCGGACTCGTCGGCCGCCCGCGCAGCCCGAACCCGTCCCCCGGCGTCCGCGGAATCACGTGCAGGTGCACATGAAACACCTCCTGACCCGCCGTCACCCCGTCGGCCAGAAAGAAATTCACCCCGTCACACCCCACCTCGCTCGCCCGCAGCGCCGCCGCCACCCGCTGCCCCACCTGGAACAGCTTCCCCCCGACCACCGGATCCAGCTCCGCCAGACTTCGCGCCGCCAGCTTCGGCACCACCAGCACATGCCCCGGCGTCATCGGCCGAATGTCCATGAACGCCAACACATCATCGTCCTCATACACCCGGCTGGCCTCGGCCCGCCCGGCAACGATATCGGCAAAAATCGTGTACGGATTCACGCCCGAAACCCTAGCCCGCCGCCCCACCCGGAAATTCGCTACCGCCGCCGAGCCAACCGGTCCATAGCCGGGAGAAGTGGACCCGGCTCCGCTCCGGACGGTGGGCAGTCGGGTTTCGCGCTGTCTACGCGGGTTTTCGACGTCCACGAAGGCATGCATGGCCACCGCCGGACAATACCGTTCGGCTATGACACCTGTTAGCGAATTCGCGGCGAAACGGCCGCTCCCGCTACAGGATTGGCGAAGGGGTGTAGTTCGCGGCGGTCGGGTTCTGGTCGACCAGTTTCTGGACCGCGGCGATGACGTCGGAGACCTGGGCTTCGGCGGCGCCGATGAACGCGGACTTGTCGGCGAGCGCCGCGTCCAGGGCGGGGCGGTCGAGCGGAAGACGGTCGTCCGCGGCCAGGCGGTCGAGAAGATCGGGTTCGCGGCCTTGTTCGCGCATGGCCAGGGCCACGGCGACCGCGTGCTCCTTGATGACCTCGTGCGCGGTTTCGCGGCCGACGCCGGCCCGGACCGCGGCCATGAGGATGCGGGTGGTGGCGAGGAAGGGGAGGTAACGGTCGAGTTCGCGGGCGATGACGGCGGGGTAGGCGCCGAATTCGGCGAGCACGGTGAGGAAGGTTTCCATCATGCCGTCGATGGCGAAGAAGGCGTCCGGCAGCGCGACGCGGCGCACCACCGAGCAGAAGACGTCGCCCTCGTTCCATTGCGCGCCGGCGAGTTCGGCGCCCATCGAGGCGTAGCCGCGCAGCACGACCTGCAAACCGTTGACCCGTTCACACGAGCGGGTGTTCATCTTGTGCGGCATGGCCGAGCTGCCCACCTGGCCGGGCTGGAAGCCCTCGGTGACCAGCTCGTTTCCGGCCATCAGCCGGATGGTGTGGGCGAACGACGACGGGCCCGCGCCCACCTGGACCAGCGCGGAGAGCACGTCGTGATCGAGCGAGCGCGGGTACACCTGCCCGACGCTGGTGAGCACGGTCGCGAAGCCGAGATGCCGGGCCACCTGCTGCTCCAGCGTCGACAGCTTGGCCGGATCGCCGCCGAGCAGATCGAGCATGTCCTGGGCGGTGCCCATCGGGCCCTTGATGCCGCGCAACGGGTACCGGTCGATCAGCTCGCGCACCCGGGTCAGCGCGATCAGCAACTCGTCGGCCGCCGAGGCGAACCGCTTGCCGAGCGTGGTGGCCTGCGCGGCGACATTGTGCGAGCGCCCCGCCATCACCAGCGTCTGGTATTCGGCGGCCCGTTCGGCCAGCCGGGCCGCGATCGCGATGCCGTGCGCGTGCACGTGCTCGAGCGAGAGCCGGATCTGCAGCTGCTCCACGTTCTCGGTGAGGTCGCGGCTGGTCATGCCCTTGTGCACGTGCTCGTGTCCGGCGAGCGCGTTGAACTCCTCGATGCGCGCCTTCACGTCGTGCCGGGTGACCCGCTCGCGCTCGGCGATCGAGGCCAGGTCGACCTGGTCGATCACCCGCTCGTAGTCGTCGAGCACACCCGCGGGCAACTCGATGCCGAGCTCGGACTGCGCCCGCAACACCTCCAGCCACAGCCGCCGCTCGAGCACGATCTTGTGTTCGGGCGACCACAGCCGCACCAGCTCCGGACTGGCATAACGGGTGGCAAGAACGTTCGGGACAAGGCTCACGTTTGGTCAGTCTAATGCGCGGAAACGGTCCACTTGCTGGGGCGTCGCCGGTGCGACGATATCGATCACCTCGAGCAGCGCGCCGCGGGCCATGCGGCGCGGTTCGGGCTCCAATTCGGTGAGCGCCGCGACCACCGCGCCGTCGACCACCGCGACCAGCCTGCGCAGTTGCTCCGGACGCACCAACCGGTCCGAGCGGCGCAATACATCGGCGAGCAACTCGTCGAGCTGAGCCCGCAGGCGCAGCTGCACTTCGCGTAGCTCGGGGTGCCGCGCGGACGCGACCGACCGCTCGTACCTGGCGATCAGCTGTCCGCGCGCACCGTCGTCGTGCCACTGTCCGTCGACGCCGACCAGCAGATCGAGCACCAGGTCGACGGTCGCCTCGGCGCCGCGGCGGCGGTGGCTCACCTCGCCGACCCGGCGGCGCATCGCCTCGAGCTCCACGTTGCCGCTGAACTCGACCGCGCGCGCGATCAGATCTTCCAATGATTCGAAGTAGTAGGTGGTCGACGCCAGCGGAAGATCTGCGCGGGTCGCGACCGATCGGTGCCGCACCGCCTCGAACCCGCCTTCGAGCAACAACTCGGCGGCGGCAGCTACCAAAGCCTGGCGACGCCGTTCGCCTTTCGGGGTCGTCGCGGTGATCACCGTGCCATCGTGCCAGTCGTCATCAGTTCTTCCAGGGGAAATCAGCGAGGAAAAGCAACCATCGATGTTTTACCGTATCCGCGCGGCCACGGTGCCGAACTGCGGAAAGTTGTTGCCGGACACGACGATCAAACACCCAGATAGTGCCCTAGACGAACCAGGGCCTGCTCGATGTCCGCGGTGGCTCCCGCGAAGGAGAACCGCACTGTCCGATTTCCGTGCACAGTGTCGAAGTCGATGCCCGGTGCGAGCGCGACACCGGTGTTGTCTAGCACGTCCGCGCACCAGGCGCGCGCGTCATCGGTGAGATGACCGATATCCGCGTACGCGTAGAAGGCGCCGTCGGCCGGAGCCAGGTCGGTGATGCCGATCTTCGGCAGGCCGTCCAGCAGCAGTTGCCGGTTGATCGCGTAGCGGCGCACGTGACCGTCGAGCTCCGCCTTGGCCTCCGCGCCGAACGCGTGCAGCGCCGCGTACTGCGAGATCGCGGGCGGGCACACGGTGAGATTGGAGGCGAGCCGTTGCAGCGCGGGGCGTAATCCGCTGGGCGCCAACATCCAGCCGAGCCGCCACCCGGTCATCGAGAAGTACTTGGACACCGAGCCGATGACGACGGACTCCCGGGACGTCTCCCAGGACGAGGAGGTCGCGGTGTCCGAGCCGGGATAGGTGATGCCGTGGTAGATCTCGTCGGAGATGAGCAGCGTGCCGTGGTCGTCGCACCAGCGGGCGAGGGCGGCCAGTTCGGCGGGGGCGATCATGGTGCCGGTCGGGTTGGCCGGGCTCGCGACGATCAGCCCGGCCGGCGGCTCGGGCAGCGCGTCCAGCATGGCGACCGTCGGCTGGAACCGGGTTTCGGCGCCACAATCGAGTTCGACCACGCGGCAACCGAGCGCGGTGAGCGTGTTCCGGTAGGCGGGATAACCCGGACGAGCGACCACCACGGTGTCGCCGGGGTCGAAGGCGGCCAGGAAGATCAGCGAGAACGCGCCCGACGAACCGGTCGTGACCACCACGTCGTCCGGGTCCACGGCATAGCCATAGGTCTCGGTGTGATGCCCGGCGATCGCCTCGCGCAACGGCAGGATGCCGAAAGTCTCGGTGTAGCCGAGCAATTCGGCTTCGATCGCGGCCTTCGTCGCGCGCAGCACCGGCTGCGGCGCCGGCGTCGACGGCTGTCCGGCGGCCAGCACCAGCACATCGCCGTGCGTCCTGGCCCGTTGCGCGGCAGCTTTCCAGACGTCCATCACGTAGAAAGGTGGAATGGTCGACCGGCGAGATTCTCTGGACACCCGTCAGACGGTAGACGGTGCCGCATCCCGGCATCGCGCTGACGCTCGCCTTTCCACCTGGTCGTGCGCTCCGCTCCGACCAGGGTTATGGTCGGCTTGATGCTCGAGGATGCTCGACGAGCTGGGCTCGACCGGGTGCGCGGAGTGGGTGGCATCGGGGTCATTCCGCCGGACTGGCGCGCCCGGCTCCGGGAACGACCGGCGCGCGGCCTGCGGGTCCTGCTCGATCGGCGCAACGTCCAGGAACTCCTGCGACGCCGCGCCGATCCGCGGGAGCTGTGGCAGCGGCGCTCCGAGCTGCGCGAGCGATGGGACAGGCGCCCCGACCGCGACCAGATCCTCGCCCTGCTGCGCAAGCACCGGGTGCTGCTGGCCGCGCTCGCGGTCACCGCCGTCTTCGCCGCGGGCGACGCCTCCTTCGCGGGCGTGATCAGCGATCGCACGCCGGACCCGGACCACGCCCAGCGCGTCGCCGTGGCCTACCCCCTGCAGTTGCAGTCCACCCCGCCGTCGGTGCGCCGGCTCCTCAACGCCATCGACAACGGTGAACGCCTGCGCGAACAGGCGGTGGTCGCCGCCGCCGCCCGCGCCACGCTGGAACGGGCCAAGGCCGAGGCGGCCGCGGCGGCGGCCGGCGAATGGCAGCCGTGGATGGGCGGCAACACCTCGACCACCACGCCCGGCGCGATCCTGCCCGGCATCGGCGGCTTCGTCATGCCCGCGCGCGGCACCTTCACCTCCGGATTCGGTTCGCGCTGGGGCACTTTCCACGCGGGCATCGACATCGCGGCGCCGATCGGCACGCCGATCTACGCGGTCGCCGACGGCACCGTCATCGACGCGGGCCCGGCCCAGGGCTTCGGGCTATGGGTGCGGATCCGCCACGACGACGGCACCATCACCGTGTACGGCCACATGTACGACTTCTTCGTCTCCCGCGGCGAACGCGTCCCGGCGGGCATGCAGATCGCCCGGGTGGGCAACCGCGGCGACTCCACCGGTCCGCACCTGCACTTCGAGGTGATCGTCGGGGGGCAGCACATCGACCCGCAACCGTGGCTGGCCCTGCACGGGCTCACCTTCAGCTAGGCACGGCGATCCGGTCCTCGACGGCGGCGAGGCCGATGTCGGTGCGGTAGTGACTGCCCGGCAGCTTGATCGAGCCGATGCGGGCGTAGGCGTTGGTGCGCGCCTCGGCGAGGTCCGCGCCGACCCCGACCACGTTGAGCACGCGCCCGCCCGCGGAGACCAGCGCGCCGTCCTCGCGCAGTGCGGTTCCCGCGTGCAACACCGAGGCGGAGTCGTCGACCGCGCCGTCGCCTGCCCCGGTGATGACATCGCCGATGCGCGGGCGGCCGGGGTAGTTCTCGGCGGCGATCACCACGGTGATCGCGGAGCCGTCCCGCCAGCGCGGCGGATCCACCTCGGCCAGCGTGCCGGTCGCGGTGGCGTTGAGCAGTTCGGCCAGCGGGCTTTCCAGCAGTGCGAGCACCGCCTGGGTTTCCGGATCGCCGAAGCGGCAATTGAATTCGACGACGGCGGGGCCTGCGGCGCCCATCGCGAGGCCGGCGTAGAGCAGTCCGGAGAACGCGCTGTCGCGTCGAACCAATTCGGCCGCAACGGGTTTCACCACGTCTTCGACGATCGCGGTCACCGCCTCGTCGGACAACCAGGGCAGCGGCGTGTAGGCGCCCATGCCGCCGGTGTTCGGTCCGGTGTCCCCGTCGCCGACCCGCTTGTGATCCTGCGCGGGTAGCAACGGCACCACGGTCTCCCCGTCGACCAGGCAGAACAGCGAAACCTCAGGCCCGTCCAGGAACGATTCCAGCAGCACCGGGTGCCCCTGCTCCAGCAATTCGGCACCGTGATCGCGGGCCGCGGAACGGTCGGCGGTCACCACCACCCCCTTGCCCGCGGCGAGCCCGTCGTCCTTCACCACCCAGGTCGGCCCGAACCGGCTCAGCGCGGCGTCGAGGTCGGCCGGGGTGTCCACGATCTCGCTGTGCGCGGTCCGCACGCCCGCCGCCGCCATCACGTCCTTGGCGAAGGCCTTCGAGCCCTCGATCCGCGCGGCCGCGGCGGACGGCCCGAAACAGGCGAACCCGGCGGCCCGCACCGCGTCGGCGACGCCGAGCACCAGCGGAACCTCGGGACCGATCACCACGAGGTCGGCCGCCGCCTCGGTGGCCAGCGCGACCACTGCCTCCGCCGAGCACGGATCGACCGGCCTGGTCGTCGCGTGCTGCGCGATACCCGCGTTGCCCGGCGCGGCGACGATCGCGCTGACCGCGGGGTCGCGGCGCAGCGCGAGGACGAGGGCATGTTCACGGGCTCCGGAACCGATGACGAGTACGCGCACGGCAGACAGCTTAGGTGAAGGCCCGCGGCGAGCTGCGCTCACTCATGAACAGCAGACGACCATCGAATATCGGTCTCGCGACATGGATGATGAAAGGGATGGTTCGGGCAGACCGCATCCGGGCCACGCACCCACACCGCGCGAAGGATGTGCACACGATGGGTCTGATCGACGGACTGATGGGCAATGCCGGGCGGATCGATCCCGGCCGGGCGCAACAGGAATACGCGAAACTGATGGGCGACGGCGAGCAGGTCTATGCCGCGTATCTGCTGGTTCGCGACGCCATCCTGTTCACCAACCGGCGCCTGATCCTGGTCGACAAGCAGGGCATGACCGGCCGCAAGGTCAGTTATCACAGCATCCTGTACCGCTCGATCACCCACTTCTCGGTGGAGACCGCGGGCACCTTCGACCTGGACGCCGAGCTCTACATCTGGATCTCCGGCAGCCACGAGCCGTTGCAGAAGCGGTTCAACCGTCAGGTCGACATCTACGAGGTGCAGGGCATCCTGTCGCACTTCGTCGCGGTGTAGCCGCTCAGGCCTCGGCGCGCTCGTCCGCGCCGGTGACCAGCGGGCGCACCCTGGTCAGCAGCAGCTCGAGGAACTGCGCCGGCTGCCAGAACGACGCGAAGTGCGTCGCGTCGGTGATCAGCGCGAACTCCTTGTGCGGCGCCTGCACGTCATCGAAGTAGCGCCGGGCGCGGGCAACGGGCGTCAGGCTGTCCTGTTCGCCCTGAAAGATGAAGAACGGCAACTCGAATCGCGTGCCCTCCGACCAGGCGTCGAAATGCACGGACTCGACGCCGAGCCGCTCGGAGAACTTCATGCCGTCCGCGCCTGCCTTCAGGTCGCGCAGCCGGTGCTGCGGCGAGAACCACATCGCGGGCAGGATCAGTTTCTCGAGCATGGCCGCGATGAACGGATCGACGCTGGCCACCAGCTTGGCGTGCAGGCCCCAGTCGGCGGCACTCCAGGTGGTCGGGTCCGGGCCGATCCGCTCCAGCTCGGCCGCGGCGGACCGCTTGCCGCCCGCACGAAGTCTGCGCACCACCGCGTGGAACGCGATGTCGTCCCGCTCGCTGCCTGCGATGTTCTGATCGGTGCCCACGTAGGCGGAGTACAGCTCGGGGTGGCTGCGGGCCAGCCGGAGTCCGAGCACCGATCCGAAGGAGTTGGCCAGCAATACCACCTTGTCCGTGGCCAGTCGCCGGTGCACATAGCGGGTGACTTCCACTGCGTCGGCGAGCAATTGGTCGAAGGTGAGCGCGCCCTGCTCGCCGCGGCCGAACGTCTTCCCGGCACCGCGCATATCCCAGCGAACGATGGTGAAGTGCCGCTCCCATGCCCGGGTTCGCCGGGCGAAGTAGGTGTTGGTGACGCCCGGACCGCCGTGCAACTCCAGCAGCACCGGGTTGGCCAGGTCCTCGCCGCGGATCTCGATCCACTGATCGATGCCGCCGATGCGCACGAAGCCGGACTCGACGATGCCGTTCGGGGTGTCGATCCGGAGTTCCGCCGCGGCCCGGCGGCGGCGCAGCTGACGATGGGCGAGCAGGCCGGCGGGGACGGCGGAAACCGTGGCGGCAGTGGCGAGCGCGAGCGTGATCATGCCTGATTCCTAAACTGTGTCCATTGGAAACTAATAAGTGTACGATAGACGCAGTTTCGGCCCCGCGCAACACCACGTCGCCGCGATGCCGCCGGAACCCGCGGCGCGTAGCCTGCGGAGCATGGCTTCTGTCTTCAGCGCGATCATCGCCGGTCAGCTACCAGGTCGATTCGTCTGGGAGGACGACGAATTCGTCGGTTTCCTCACCATCGCACCGATCACCCCCGGGCACACCCTGGTGGTGCCCCGCAAGGAAATCGATCAGTGGCAGGACATCGACGCGGACACCTTCACCCGGTTGAACGTCGTGGCACAGAAGATCGGCCAGGCCGTGCGCGCCGCCTGGGACGCACCCCGCGCCGGCCTGCTGATCGCCGGGCTCGAGGTGCCGCACCTGCACGTGCACGTCTTCCCGGCGTTCACCATGGGCGACTTCGACATCTCCGGGGCCGACACCGACCCGAGCCCCGAATCCATGGACGAGGCCCAGGCCAAGATCAAGCAGGCCCTGCGCGACCTCGGCTACGGAGCCAACGTCCCCGACTGACGCCGCCGAACGCCCGTGCCGGTCACCGGTTGTACGGCTGTTCCTGCACCCAGCTGAAGCCGCGTTCGAGCAGCGGGAAGGACTTCGGGTCGACCTCGGTGAACGAGGTGTGGATGCGGTGGCCGGCGTAGTCGTTCGCGTCGATGACCATGCGGCCGGGGGCGGGCCACCAGTAGGTGAGCCGCACCCGGACCGGGGTTTCCTCGAAGGTGCCCAGTGCTATGCGGTGGTGCAGGTCGATGATGTGCCGCTTCGGATCGATGGTGCCGCCGTACACCTCGAACGAGTCGTCCATGTGCTGGATGGTGAGCACCATCGGGTCCGAGACGTGGAACGGGCGGTCGATAACGACTCGGCGCCACCGTAATTCGTCGGTGAGCAACGGATCGCGGGCGTAACCCTCGGAGGAGAAACCGTCCACCCGGTAGATGCCGTACAGGTGCGGGGTTTCCTTCGACCACTGCTGCCAGTTCTGCGCGCCGAACACGCCGAGCAGGCACAGCCCCACCCCCAGCTGCGCCGCCAGCGCGATCCGATTGGCCCGCGCGGAACCGAACAGCGGCACGGTCCGGACCGCGGGCGCCGGCTTGCCGGCGAACAACGCCGCCAGCAGTCGCCGCGCGTAGGGCGCCAGCAGGAACAGGCTCAGCAGCAGGAACTGCGACGACACCGTCTTCAGCCGGATGTCATAGGTCAGGTTCAGCAGGAACACCTGCGTCATGTCCACCGCGCACAGCAGCGCCCCCGCGGCGGTCGCCCGCGGCACCAGCAACAGCACCCCCGCCAGCAATTCCGCTGCGCCGAGCGCGATTTCGTACGGCTGCGACGCACTGACCTGCGACCACAGCACACCCTCCGGGCTGAAATTCCCGTACGGCTCCACCAGCCGATTCAGCACGAACGGCATCTGCGTCGGAATCGCCTTGGCCATCCCGAAATAGAACATCGCCAAGGCCAGCACGAACCGCAGATACACCTGCGTCCAGGCGAACAAGCGGGCATACCCCGGCCGCCCGCGATCCAGCACCGACCACACCGCCGTGGCCACCGCCGACATCACCACCAGCAGAAACAACCCGGTCCACTGAAACGCACTGTCACTCCCCACCTGCGCACTGGTCACCCGCAAACCCAGCACATGCGCGGCGACCCACTCGACAGGCGGCCGCGCAAGACTCGACAAATGCAACACCGAGCCCGTCTCGATCCCCAACCCCGCCAGCAAAATCGGTATCAGCCCAAGCACCCCCGCCAGCCCGATCCCCCCGAAATAGCACACCCCGAACCGAAACCCGATGTGTGTCAACGGATGCCACCGCCCCTCAGCCCCACCCCCATCCGCCTGCGCCACCGAACCTCCCCTACTCGCGAACACTGTGCCGCGACAGTAGAAGTGGCTCCTTAACGAGGACCGGTCAGTCGCCTTAACGACCACACCTGCACGCAGCCGCATAGCGAATCACTACCTCGGATACGCCAATTCAGGATTATCACCACATGGATCGAGAAACATCGAGACGCGGAGCCGAGTTGCTGGCGGCCGACATCGAGGCGGCTCTCGGCTTCGAGGTGCACATCGACGAAACGATCCCGGAGCACCTGCGCCGGCAACCGTCTCCGCCGGGGTGGTGGATCGAATTCACTGTTCCCGTCCTGAATGTCCTTATCGGCTGCACTCCTGGCGAATCGACCCCCGGCGGTGTGGCGGGCGAACTTGCTCAGCGCATCCACGACGATGTCCTGGCCCGCAGCGGAAAGATCTGGCCCGCCGACCCCGCGGGTGGGGACCAGCCGTTGCTTCCCGCCCACGACGGGTGGCAGGGACAGCGCACCTCGATACCGTACGGGCAGATCGTGACCGCGAAGGATCCCGATCCGAGCCTGGACGGCGTGGTCCGATGGTGGCTCCCCCACAGCTACGGCGGCCTGATCGCCAGCGCCGCCGACGACGATGTGTGGTTCTCCCGCTGGGAATTCCGGGGCGACGACCAGCGCATCACGCCGGGCATGCCGGTCACCTGGCTCATCGGCGAGGGCCGGCACGGAAAGTACCGCAAGGCACGCGAAGTCCGGCCTGCACATCCGTAACCGGATCTGAGCGACGTGCTCCACCTGAACGAAAATCCGTGACCTGCTGCGTCAGCAGGTCACGGATTGTTGAGCCCCCTGTCAGGATTGAACTGACGACCTTCGCTTTACAAGAGCGGTGCTCTACCACTGAGCTAAGGAGGCGGGTGGAAAGCGGTTGTCATCATAGCCGGGCACACCGACTGCGTGACACCGGGTTTACGGCATCACGCAGTCGGCGAGGTGTCCCGGCGCAGTATTCAGCTACCGCGAGATCAGGACTGGGCGCCCTGACGGGCCGCGTCGTCGGCGGCCATCGCGTCGCGCAGGCTCTTCGGACGCATATCGGTCCAGTTCTTCTCGACGTACTCGACGCAGGCAGCGCGGCTGTCCTCGCCGAACACGACGCGCCATCCGGCCGGGACCTCGGCAAAAGCAGGCCACAGGGAGTGCTGTTCTTCGTCGTTGACCAGGACGAAGAAGCGGCCGTCTTCGTCATCGAAGGGGTTGGTGCTCAATTTCACCTCACTGGATACTGGCGCTATGTACGGGAGCGCTCGTGGATCCTTCGGCGCCGGGTCCGACGAACCGAGGGTTCAACGGACTTGCGCGCCGTTGGAGTCCCGAGCGTTGTTTCGACCCTAGCAAGGGAGACGTTACGCCTGGGCGGTTACCTCTGGCCGGAGAATCTCAGCTCGCGAAAAAGTCGAGCAGAATCTTGTTCACCGTCTCCGGGCGCTCGAGGTAGCCGAAGTGACCGGCGTCCGGCACTTCCTGATAGCGCGCACCGGGGATGACCTCGGCGACTTCCCTGGACAGGTAGGGCGGGATCATCCGGTCATCGGCGAATCCGACGGCCAGGCACGGCACGGTGATCGCGCGGTAGGCCTGCACCCGGTCGAAATCGTGATCCATCCGACGCTGCGCCCGGATGCCCGGAGTCACCGGACCGCCGGTGAATTCGAACAGATCGAGCCAGTCGCGCGCCGAGTTCGGGTCGGCCAGGGTGGCGGGCGAGAGGTTCATCACCGCGGTCACCGCGGCCTCGTATTTCTCCGGCAGCTTCACCCCGCTGGCGTCGAGCTCGTGCTCGCCGAGCGAGAGCGTCTTCTGGAACTGATCGAGGCGTCCGTGCCCGGCCATGAAGACGGCCTTGCGCACCAGGTCCGGCCGGGCCAGCGCCAGTTCCTGCGCGACCCGCGCCCCCATCGAGGTGCCGACGACCAGCGCCGGGCCCTCGTCGAGAAACTCGATCAGCGCGGCGGTGTCGGCGGCCAGCTCGTCGATGGTCATCCCGGCCGCCGCCTCGAACGACGGCGCGATGCCGCGGTTGTCGAACGTGCACACCCGGTAACCGGCCGCGACCAGCGCGGGCACCTGATGCAGTTCCCAGACCCGCCCCGGACTTCCGGTACCCATGATCATGACCACAAGCGGCCCCGAACCCTTGACATCGGTACCCCGCGCGCGGTCACCTTTGACCTGGTAGTTGAGGGAAATTCCGTTCACCGTGGCCAGCGGCATATCGACCCTTTCGTGGAGTTGATGCTCCGTCCCACGGTATAGGGCGGGAGGGAGTCGGCACACCGGCCGGGGGCCGGTCTGACGCGGGTGCCACCCGCGCCTGGCGACGCCAGATACCATTGACTATTCGCACGTACGAGCGTAGTGAACCGGGAGGACTTGAAGATGGCCGCGAAGGGCAGCGCGAACGACATCGCGGACGACGATCTGGAACCACTCGCCGACGAAACCGCACGTCAGGCCCAGCGCGTTGTCGCGGCCTACGCCGAGGACGCCGACGAGTGCCGGATGCTGTTGTCGATGCTCGGCATCGGACCGAGCTCCCGGGGCGAATAAAGCTTCAGCCTTTCGACGCCAACGGCGACGTCGACTACACCCGATTCCCCGGGGGACCCAGCGACGCGCAAAGGATGCGTGAGTGGACCAGATGACATCGTCCGACGACTCCGACCCCGCCCTAGACACCCCACCCGACGAGATCACCCCGACGATCACCGGCCCGTCCGAATCCGGCTCCGGATTCGTCGTCGTGGCCAACCGGCTCCCGGTCGACCTGGAGCGCCTGCCCGACGGCACGACCCGCTGGAAGCGCAGCCCCGGCGGCCTGGTCACCGCGCTGGAACCGGTGCTACGCAGCAACAAGGGCGCGTGGGTCGGCTGGGCCGGTGTCCCCGACGCGGACGTCGATCCGATCATCGAGGACGGCCTCGAGCTGCACCCGGTGCCGCTGACCGGGGAGGAAGTCGCCGACTACTACGAAGGCTTCTCCAACGGCACGCTGTGGCCGCTCTATCACGACGTGATCGTGCGCCCGGTCTATGACCGCAAGTGGTGGGCCGCCTACGTCACGGTGAACCGGCGCTTCGCCGAGGCGACCGCGAAGGTGGCCGCCGAGGGCGCCACCGTGTGGGTGCAGGACTACCAGCTGCAGCTGGTGCCGAAGATGCTGCGCATGCTGCGCCCCGATCTGACCATCGGCTTCTTCCTGCACATCCCGTTCCCGCCGGTCGAGCTGTTCATGCAGATGCCGTGGCGCACCGAGATCGTGGAGGGCCTGCTCGGTGCCGACCTGATCGGCTTCCACCTGCCCGGCGGCGCGCAGAACTTCCTCTACCTGGCCCGCAGGCTGGCCGGTCAGCCGACCTCGCGCGGCACCGTCGGCGTGCGCTCCAAGCTCGGTGTCGTGCAGGTCGGGTTCCGCACGGTCCGGGTCGGCGCGTTCCCGATCTCCATCTCCTCGGCCGAGCTCGACGAGCACTCCCGGCGTCGGTCGATCCGCGAGCGAGCCGCGAAAATCCGTGCGGAGCTCGGCAATCCGAAGAACATCCTGCTCGGCGTCGACCGCCTGGACTACACCAAGGGCATCGACATCCGGCTCAACGCGCTCGAGGAGCTGCTGCTGGAGCAGCGGATCGATCCGTCGGAGACGGTCATGGTCCAGCTGGCCACGCCGAGCCGCGAACGGGTGGAGAGCTACATCCAGATGCGCGGCGACATCGAGCGCCAGGTCGGCCGGATCAACGGCGAGTTCGCCCAGGTCGGCTACCCGGTGGTGCACTATCTGCACCGCCCGATCCCGCGCGACGAGCTGATCGCCTTCTTCGTCGCCGCCGACGTGATGCTGGTGACGCCGCTGCGCGACGGCATGAACCTGGTCGCCAAGGAGTACGTGGCCTGCCACAGCGGCCTCAACGGCGCCCTGGTGCTCAGCGAGTTCACCGGCGCCGCAGCCGAATTGCGGCAGTCCTACCTGTGCAACCCGCACGACCTGGACAGCGTCAAGGACGCCATCGTCTCCGCCATCGAGGACGACCGCGACACCAAGCGCCGCCGCATGCGCTCGCTGCGCCGCCAGGTGCTCGCGCACGACGTGGACCGCTGGGCCCGCGCCTTCCTCGAGGCCCTGGCCCAGGATCAGGTCGCGGGCAGCGCGCTGCTGACCGACGACGACACCTACCCGGAGGAGCGTCAACCGTCACGGTAAATCCTTCACAGGAATCACCCAGGTTTGGTCCAGCAAGTTCGCAGGCGAATACCGGACCATGAACCCATGAGTGGTGCGCCTGCGGAGCAGGCACCCGAGGCGCGGGTGCTGGTGGTCGACGACGAGCCGATGATCGTGGAACTGCTCGCGGTGAGCCTGCGCTACCAGGGCTTCGCGGTGGACACGGCGGTCGACGGGGCGCAGGCGCTGGACAAGGCGCGCAGCTTCCGGCCGCAGGCGCTGATCGTCGATGTGATGATGCCCGGCATGGACGGCTTCGGCCTGCTGCGCAGGCTCCGCGCCGACGGCATCGACTCTCCCGTGCTGTTCCTGACCGCGCGCGACGAGGTGCAGGACAAGATCACCGGCCTCACCCTCGGCGCCGACGACTACGTGACCAAGCCGTTCAGCCTGGAGGAGGTCGTCGCCCGGCTACGGGTGATCCTGCGCCGCGCGGGTCACGCCGCGCCGCAGCGGGAGAGTTCCCGGCTGCGGTTCGAGGACATCGAACTCGACGACGACACACACGAGGTGTGGAAGGCGGGCGAGCCGGTCGCGCTCTCCCCCACCGAGTTCACCCTGCTGCGCTACTTCATGGTCAACGCGGGCACGGTGCTGAGCAAGCCGCGCATCCTCGATCACGTGTGGCGCTACGACTTCGGCGGCGAGGTCGGCGTGGTCGAGACCTATGTGTCGTACCTGCGGAAGAAGGTCGACACCGGCGACGAGCGGCTCATCCACACGCTGCGCGGGGTGGGCTATGTGATGCGGGCGCCGAGTCGCAGCCGGTCGGCTGGGAAATGACCGAGGGCCGGATCGCGGCGCTGCGCGCCAAGATCTCCGGTGTGCTCTCGGCGATCCCGCTGCGGGTGACGCTGATGCTGATCCTGGTCGCCACGGCGGGGCTCGGCCTGCTGATCTCCGGCATGGTGGTCACCTCCGGCCTGGAACGCTCGCTCACCGACCGCACCGATCAGCAACTGCGCAACGGCGCGATCGAATGGTCCCGCCGCCGGGTGCCCCCGCCGCCCAGCCTGCCCGGCGATCCGCGGCACACCAGCCAGTTCTATGTCCGGTCGATGCAGGACGACGGACGGGTCTACGTGATCAAGGCGTTCGGCCTCGATGCCGAACCCGCACTGCCGCAGGCACCGCAGATCGGCCCGCTGACCGTGCGCTCGGCCGGCGGCGGCCCGATCGAGTGGCGGACCCTGACCGTCCGGGTCCCGGACGGCACCACCACGGTCGCGCTGCCGCTCAATCAGAACTTCGAGATCGTGCAACGCCTGGTCATGCTGGAATTGGTGGTCGGGCTGATCGTGCTGACCGCGCTGGCCGTCGCCGCGTACTTCGTGATCCGGCGCAGCCTGCGCCCGCTGCTGCGGGTGGAGAACACCGCCGCCGCGATCGCCCGCGGCGACCTGTACCGGCGAGTTCCGGTGCGCGGCAGCAACACCGAGGTCGACCGGCTGTCGCGGTCGCTCAACGGCATGCTCACCCAGATCCAGCAGGCGTTCGCGAAAACCGAGGCGTCGGAGGCGGCCGCCAAGCGATCGGAGGCGAAGATGCGCCAGTTCGTCGCCGACGCCAGCCACGAATTGCGCACGCCGCTCACCACCATTCGCGGTTTCGCCGAGCTCTACCGCCAGGGCGCGACCACCGATCCCGACCTCTTCATGGACCGCATCGAACGCGAATCGCAGCGGATGGGCATCCTGGTCGAGGACCTGCTGATGCTGGCCAGGCTGGACGCGCAGCGCCCGCTGGAGCGACGACAGGTCGACCTGCTCGCGGTCGCCAGCGATGCCGTGCACAGCGCGCGGGCGATGGCGGCGGCCGCGGATCCGGACGGGTCCCGCCGCCGCATCGAACTCGAAATCGAAACCGGCGAGGGCACTTTGGAGATCGTCGGGGACGAGACCCGGCTGCGCCAGGTGCTGGCCAACCTGCTCAACAACGCGCTCACCCACACCCCGCCGGACGCGGCGGTCGCGGTCCGGCTCACCCCCACCGCCGACGAGGTCCTGCTCGAGGTCGCCGACACCGGCCCCGGCCTGCCCGCCGACGAGGCCGATCGCATCTTCGAACGCTTCTACCGCACGGACAACTCCCGCGCCCGCACCAGCGGCGGCGCCGGCCTGGGCCTGTCCATCGTGCAGGCGCTGGTCACCGCGCACGGGGGCACGGTCGACGTGCGCAGCACCGAGGGGACCGGCACCACGTTCACCGTCCGGCTGCCGCGCGAAACGACCGGGTGATCGCTAGACCGGCGTGACCTGATCGACCAGCCAGCGGTCGCCGTCCTTCTCCACGGTGGCCCGGACCCGGCTGCCCGTGGTCGTGCCCTCCGGCGAATCCTTGCTGGTGGTCACCTGATTCAGGAACAGCAGCACGACCACCTTCGACTTGTCGCCGGACACGACGCCGCCCGCCTGGGTGGTCGCCTTGACGTTGAGCTGCTTTTCCTTGGCGCCCGGCGCGATCGCCTGCTCGATCAGCTTCAGGTAGTCGTCCTTGAACTTCGGCGAGAGGTTGTCGGCCGCCTTCGGCAGTTCCTTGTCCACCGTCTGGAAGTCGTAGGTGAACATGGCCGAGACGGTCCGGCTCGCGGCGGTCACCGCGTCCTTGCGGGCCTGCTCGGCCTGGTCGTCGTTCCAGATCCGGTAGCCGCTGACGCCGAGCACCACCACCGCGGCGAGGGCGAGCACGCTCAGGGTGGCCAGGAAGATCTTGCCGCGCTTGGTCATTCCACGAAGGGTCATTCCACGAAGGCTCATCCGACGAACTCCACCTTCGAAACCGTCATGCCGGAGTCGCCGCGACTCACGGTGACCCGGAAGCGATAGAACCGGGTCTGCTCGCCCTGCTGGCCCGCGTTGGTCAGCGACTGCTTGGCCGCGACCAGCACCGTCGCGGAGTCGTCGCTGTCGTTCTCCAGCGCCGCGTCGACGATCTCGCCGTTGGAGACCACCTTGGCCTGCTGCACGATGTTCATGAACGGGTCGACCCGCCCGTCGAATTCGTTCCTGAACTGGCCGGAGGCGACCGAGAGGATCCGGTCGATGTCGGCCTTGGCCGAATCGGCGCGGATGGTGGTGAGGTTCAGGATGGCCTGCCGCGCGGTCTGCTCGTACTCGCCACGTCGATCGTCGCGGGCGTCGATCGATCGCACCTTCATGCCCGCGAAACCCGCGCCGATCAGCAGGGCCAGCACCAGGACAGACGCCGCGGCAACGCCGACGACGCGCCACGTTCCGCGACGGGTCCGCCCGGGATCGGTGTCCTGCGCTTCGGCCGCGGGCACGCCCTTGGCGAGGTCGACCGCCGCGCCGTCCACCGGGTCTTCGACGGCAACGGCATCGACCGGTGCCGCGTCTTTCACCCCGGAAGTCGGGACCGCGGAACTGTTTTCGGCATCCGAGGTGGCACTACCGACCGCCGCCGCCCGATCCGTGGACGCGACGGCGGACTTCGCGGCACCGGTCTCGGCGACCGGAACCGACGTCACTGCGGGGCGCGCGGTCTCCTCGACCGGCGGCCCCACCGAGCGCACCGCGCGTCGCCGCGTCCGGTGCTGATCTGTGCCTTTTTCGCTCATCGTTGCTGCTCCTCGAGCATCGCCTGCCAACTCGACGGTACCGTGCCCGAACCGCCCGGTCCGATATCGCCCTGTCGGTAGGTGCGGCCGTCCGGGCCGATGTACTGGCCGGTGGACGGGTCATAGGATCTCGCGGCAGCGGGCGTGCCGGTGCCGTACGCGGCGGGTGCCACCTGTGTCGTCCCCGGCGCGACCGGCGCGGAGGCCGGGGCAACCGGTCGCGGCGGACCGAACGCGGGGTTGTCCCCCTCCGGGACGTAACCGGTCCGGCAGAGCTCGGGTGTCGGCGCTCGCACGCCGGGGAATTCGGCGCACGGCGTGTTGCGGATGCCGCGCACGTCGATCGGCGAGTCCTGCGGCACTTTGCAGTACAGGCCGGGCGGGGAGGGGATCGAATCCAGCTCGCTCGGCGAGCGACGCTCGTTGGGCGGCAGGAAGCCGGTCGTGCAGGCGGGCGGGTCGTTGACCACCACCATGAAGTCGACCATGGCGCCGTATTCCACCGGCCCGCGGATGATCGTCCGCAGCGCCGCGATCAGCGGCGGGAAGACGACCAGGAGTTGTTCCAGCCCAGCGTGATACGTGACGCCGACCTGTCCGGTACTGACCAGGTTGGTCAGCAGCAGCGGCAGCGTCGGGCGCAGCGACTCGAACTGGGCGCTGACCCGCTGCATCGCGGACGGCCCGTCGCGCAGCACGTTGCGCAGCGACGGATCGTGCGCGCGCAGCTGGTCGGTGACGGTGGCCAGATCGCTGGTCCAGGACCGGATGGCCGCGTCGGACTGGATCTGAGTGTCCAGCAGCGGTCCGATCTGATCGATCAGCTTCTTGGTCGGTTCCGCGCTGTTCTGCGCCTCCTGCACCAGCAGCGACGCCGAGTCGATGAATCGCTGCAGGTCCGGGCCCGCACCGTTGAACGCCTTGAACGCCTCATCGATCACCTGCCGCAGCCGGGTGTCGGCGACGCTGGACAGCAACCGGTCGGACTGGTCGAGCAGCGTGCCGACGTCCTGCGGGAGTTTGGTGCGGTCCACCGGGATCACCGCGCCATCGGCCAGGTTCCGGCCGGCCGGGTGATCGGGCGGGATCAGGTCGACGTACTGCTCGCCGATCGCGGAGACGCTGCGCACCCAGGCGTTGACGTCCGCCGGGACCTTGTAGTCGCTGTCGATGGACAGCTTCGCCTCGACCCCGCTGGTGGTGAGCCGAACATCCTGCACCACACCGACATTGGTGCCGCGATAGGCGACGTTGGCGGTCGGGTACAGACCACCGGTCGCCGCCAGCTGCACCGTGACGTCGTAGCGCCCGATGCCGAACATCGCGGGCACCTTCACATACACCCCGCCCATGATCACCAGGCCGATCACCGTGAGCACGGCGAAGATGGACAGCTGGACGCGGACGAATCGGGTGAGCGTCATCGGCCCGGACCCCCTTGTGGCGCAGTGTCTCCCGGCATCGGCACGGTCAGCCCCGGGATGGCGGGCAGACCCGGAATCGGCGGCAGGCCGGGAATGGTCGGCGCGGGCCCGGCACTCGGGGCGGGCCCGGTTTGCAGGGGTCCGGTCGCCGGATTCCCGCTCTGCGTCGCGGTGTCCGGCGCGAAACTGCCGATCACACCCTCGACACCGCCGAATCGGCCGCCCAGCGGGGTGCCGGTCAACCAGTTGCTGTCCAGCCGCTTTCCGGTGAGGTCGACGGTGATGAACAGGTTCAGGTAGTCGCCCATGATCGCTTTGTCGAGGTTCTTCATCGGGAACGGGAAGGTCGGGATGATCTTCAGCGATTCGACCAGATTGTTCCCCGTGTCGGCCAGCGTCTGCAGCACCGGGGCGAGGCTGCGCAGGTTGGCCTTCAGGTTGTCGCCGCTGCTGGCGATCAGCCGGTCGGTGACGTCGCTGAGGTCGCCGAGCGCGTTGATCGTCGCGGTGATGTTCTGGGTGCGATCGGCGAGCACGGTGAGCGCGGGATGGATCCGCTCGATCGCGGCGGCGACCACGTCGCGCTGCTGGGCCAGCTGGCCGCCGAGGCGGTCGAGTCCGCTCATGGCCGCGATGATGTCGTTGCGCTGCCGGTCCAGATTGGTGGTCAGCTGGTTGAGCTGCGGCAGCAGATCGCGGATATCGGCCGCCCTGCCGTTCAGTGCGGAATTCAATTCGCGGGTAATGGTTTCCAGTTGTGAGATGCCGCCGCCGTTGAGCACCACCGACAGCGACGAGAGCACCTGCTCGGTCGTCGGGTAGGCACCGGCCCGCTCCAGCGGAATCAGGTCGCCATCCTTCAGCTGTCCCTGCGCCGCAGCGTCGCTCGGCGGCGCCAGCTCGATGTGGTTGCTGCCGAGCAGGCTGGTCTGGCCGATCTTGGCGATCGCGTTGGCTGGCAGTCGCACGCTCGGATTCAGCGTGACGGTGACCAGCGCGTGCCAGCCCTCCACCTCGATGTCGGACACGGTCCCGACGGTGACGTCGTCCACCCGGACCGGTGAATTCCTGGTCAGCGTGGTCACATTCGGCATCTGGATGCGCACCTTGTACGCGCCGGCCATGGTGCCCTCGGTGCCGGGCATCGGCAGCGAGTTCAAACCGTCCCACTCACAGCCCGAACTGCCCAGCGCCACCGCGAGACCCACCACCAGCAGTGCCATCCGGCGCGGCTTCCTCATCGCCCTCCTCCTGGAACAGCAAGTCCGGCAAGGCCGTTGGGCACGGTCACCGGCGCCGGACCCGGCGCGGGGCCGGGCGGCGCGGTCTGCCCGGCCAGGCTTGGCGGGCTGTAGGTCAGCTGGTTCGGGAACGCGTGCACGCCGGTGGCCGGATTCAGCATGATCGGCGCGTAATTCATGGCGAGCGAGCTGATCACCGGCGCGAGGTACTGTGCGCACAGATCGGCGGACCGATCCGAGTCGTTGGTTTCCAGCGCCCGCACCGAACCGCAGAGGAAGCCGAGCGGATCGGCGGTGTTGTTGAGCGAGACCGCGCCGGCCAGCGTGCCCTGCGCAGGCTTGTAGATCTGGTAGAAGTTCACCAGCGCCGTCGGCCCCGAATGCAGCACCCGCTCCAGCTCGGGCCGCTTGTCCACCAGCTGCTGGGTGACATCGGCCAGCCGCTGCACGCCCTCGGTGAGCTCGGCGCCGCTGCCGTCCAGGAATCGCTTCACGTCGCCGAGCGCGGTATCCAGATTGTCCAGTCCCGCACCGAGTTCCTGCGCGGTGCCGGCCAGCACCGAGGAGACCGACGCGAGCCGACCGCCGAACTGCACGATCTGCTCGTTGCTCGCCGACAGGACGTCGACGAACTTCTGCAGATTGCGAATGGTGCCGAACAGATCGGTTCGCCCGTCCGACAACGTATTCAGGGTCGCGGACAGCTCGCGCAACGTGTCGCGCAGCTTCTGCCCGTTGCCGTCCATGTTGTCGGCGGCGGTGTTCACGAAGCGACCGAACGAGCCCTGCGCGTCGTCACCGACCGGGCCGAGCGTGGTCGACAGCTTGGACAGTTCGGCCTTGATGTCGTCCCACTCCACCGGCACGGCCGTGTGCTCGAGCGGAATCTCCGCGCCGTCCCGCATTTTCGGCCCGCCCACGTAGGCGGGCGCCACCTGGATGAACCGCGCCGAGACCAGCGACGGCGAGATGATCACCGCGCGGGCGTCGGCGGGCAGGTCGATGCCGCGGTCGATGGTCATCTCGACCTTCACCCGGTCCTTGCCCGGCTCGATCGAGTCGATCCGGCCGACGTGCACGCCGAGCACCCGGACCTCGTCGCCCTGATACAGCCCGGACGTCGACGGGAAGTACGCGGTGATCTCGGTCTTCCCGATCCGGGTCACGCCGCTGTAGACGCCGGCCAGCACCAGCACGGCGACCAGCCCACCGGCGACCAGCAGCGTCCAGCGCGGTAGTTTGCGCGCTCTGTCCAGCATGTTCATCGCGGTGGCTCCTGAAGGGCGGGCCCGATCGACGGCGGTGCCGGGTTGGTGAAGATGTTGCGCAGGTCCTCGGGCAGATGTTCGGGCCACACCAGCGCGTCCACCAGGGGCTGCAACTCGGTGCTCGTCGCGTTGACCACGTAGGCGTTGAACCACGGCCCGTTGCCGACCTGCTCGCCCAGCGCCGCGGCGTACGGGCCGAGGCTGTCGAGCGCGTCGGAGATGTTCTGCTTGTTGCGCTGCAACAGGCCGAGCACCGAATTCAGTTTGTCCAGCGCGGGTTTGAGGATCGGCTCGTTGTCCGAGACCAGACCGGACAGCTGCTTGGCCACCTCGTTCACGTAGACGATCAGCTGCCCGATCGCGGCGCGGCGCCGATCCAGCTCGCCGAGCAGATTGTTGCCGTCCAGCAGCAGCGCGTTGATCTGGTTGCTCCGATCGGCCAGGATCTTGGTGACGTTCTGCGCCCTGGTCAGCAGCTCGGACAGGGCCTGGTCGCGGGCATTGATGCTGCGCGACAACGCGGTGACCCCGTCCAGCGCCGCGCGCAGCGGGGCCGGGGTGTCGGCGAAGGTCGCCGAGAGCGTGTCCAGGGTCTTGTCCACCTGATCCATGTCCAGCCCCTGCACCGTGCGGCCGAGGTCGCCGAGCGCGTCGTTGAGCGAGTACGGAGAGGTGGTGCGGTCCAGCGGAATCGTGTCGTCCCGCCGCAGCGCGCCCGATCCGGTCGGGGTCAGCTCGAGCGATTTGCGGCCGAGCACGGTGTTGGTCTTGATCGCGGCCGAGGTCTTCGTGCCGAGCACGATCGACTCGTCGAGGGTGAACCGGACCAGCACCTTCGCGCCGTTCAGCTGGACATCGTCCACCCGGCCGGTGCGCACGCCGGCCACCTGGACCGGGTCGCCGGGCAACAGCCCGCCCGCGTCGGCGAAGTACGCGGTGTAGCTCGCACCGCCGCGAATGAACGGCAGCCGGTCGAACTGCAAGGCGGACAGGGCGACACACGCCGCGACGACTATCCCGACGATGCCGATGGTGACGGCGCGTGATCGCTCGTTCATCAGGGCGTGCACCTTCCGGTCGTCTGCTTACCCGGCAGGTTCACCTGCATCGGCTGCCCGTTCGGGCCGTCCACCACCAGGTTGGTCCCGCAGACGTAGAGCTGCAGGAACGAGCCGTAGGCGCCGATGCGGATCAGCTTCTTGTAGGTGTCGGGCAGCTTGTCCAGCACCCACTGGATGGTGTCGGAGCCCTCGTCGAGATTGGTGGACAGCCGCCCGGTCTGCTCGATGGTGGAACGCAGGTCCGGTCGCGCCTGCTGGAGCAGTCCGGTCAGGTCGCGGGTCGCGCCGGCGATCCGGGGCAGCGCGTCGCCGATCGGGTCGCGGTCGGCGGCCAAACCGCTGACCAGCCGCTGCAATTCGTCGAGCGTGGTGGCGAACTGGTCGCCGCGCTGATCGATGGTTTGCAGCACCGTGTTCAGGTTGTTGATCACGGTGCCGATCAGCTCGTCACGGTCGGCGAGGGTCTTGGCGAACGAGCCGCCGCTGTTCAGCAGCGAGACCAACGTGCCGCCCTGGCCCTGGAAGATCTGCAGCAGCGCGCTGGTCAGATCGTTCACCTGAGCCGGATCCAGGCCGCGCAGCAGCGGGCGGAACCCGCCGAGCAGCATGTCCAGATCCAGCGCGGGCGCGGTCTTGTCCTTGCCGATGGTGCCGCCGTCGCGCAGCGCCTCGGTCGTGCCCGGCCCCTCCAGCAGCTCCAGATACCGGTCACCGACCAGGTTTTCGTAGCGAATGGTGGCGCGGGTGCTGGTGAGCAGCCGGTACTTGCGATCGACGTCGAACTCGACGTGCGCGAGATGGTCCTCGCCCACCTTCACCGAGGTGACCGAGCCGACCGGCACACCGGCGATGCGCACCTTCGATCCGGGCAGCATCCCGGACGAGCTGGTGAACACGGCGTGGTAGCCGTACTCCCTGGCGAAGCGCATCTGGCTGAACACGATCACCAGTCCGGCGAAGATCAGCGCCATCACCAGGGTGAAGACGAGCAGCTTCACCGTCGTCGCGGTGTTCCTCACAGCGAGCCCACCCCCGGCAGTCCGGCGAACAGGAGCTGGAACACCTTCGGCGCCTCGTTGGGCTTGGTGAAACCCGTGTTCGGCACGTACGGCGCTCCCTCGTTCGTGTCGGTGACGACGTATCCCGCATGGCTGCCCGGCACCCGATCGACCACGCCCTCGCAGTGCGGACCGCCGGTCGCGTTCACCTTCGGCAGATCGTCCGGATACTTGTAGGGCTGCGCGCCGAACATGAAGTTGGTGTTCATCCCGATGCCCGGCAGCTTGCCGCCGAACACCTCCTCGGCCAGCGGCATCATCGGGCCGAGGCCGTTGATGATGCAGCTGAGCGCGGGCGCGTATTCGAACAGCAGGCTCGTGGTCGGCCGCAGCAGATCGAGCGCGGTACTGAAATTGCCCTCGTTCTCCCGCAGCACCGAACCGGTGGTGTCGGCCAGGCCGATCAGGTTGGCCAGCACGTCGTCCAGGCTCTGCCGCTCGTCGACCAGCGTCTGGCTGGTGACGGTGGCGTTGTCCACGGTGCGCAACAGGTCCGGGGCGGTATCCGCGTACAGGTCGGTGACCTCGCCGGTGCGCACCAGATCCTGTTGCAGCGTGGGCAGATACGGGTTGATGTCGCGCAGGTAGGCGTCGCTGCGGGCGAGCAGGTCGCCCAGCTTCTCGCCGCGGCCCTGCAGCGCCGTGCCGAGCGCGGACAGCGTCGCGTTCAGCTTCTCCGGCTCCACCTTGGCCAGCACGTCGGACAGATGCTGGAACAGCGTGTTGAACTCGACGGTCACGTGCTGCGCCGTCACCCGCGCGCCCGGTTGCAGCGAGGCCGACGAAGGCTGTTGGGGCACGGTGAAATTCACGTACTTCGCGCCGAAGACGGTGGTGGAGCGGATATCCACGCCCGCGTTGGCCGGAACCAGCTTCAGCTGTTCGGGATTCAGCGCGAGCTTCAGGCTGGCGCCGTCGGCGGTCTGATCGATGGAGACCACCCGGCCGATCTCCACGCCGCGCACCTTCACCTTGGCGTCGGGGTCGAGAACGAGCCCGCTGCGTGGCGCGTCGATGGTCACGGTGGCCGTCGAGGTGAACCCGCCGACGAACATCACCATGGCGACGGCGACGATCGCGACCAGCGCGAGCACCATCGCGGAGCCGGCCAACTTGTAACCCACTGCTGCGCGCACTTTGTTCGAATCCGCCATATCGCGTTACCCGGAGAGGTGAAAGTTGCCGGAGGTGCCGTAGATGGCCAGCGAGATCAGCAGGGTCACCGTGACCACCGCGACCAGGGAGGCGCGCACCGCGTTGCCGACCGCGACGCCGACCCCGACCGGTCCGCCCGCGGCATGAAAGCCGTAATAGGTGTGGATCAGCATGACCGCCAGGGCCATGAAGATCGCCTGGGCGAACGACCAGAGGATGTCGCTCGGGATCAGGAAGGTGGAGAAGTAGTGGTCGTACACGCCCGCCGACTGCCCGTAGATGACCACCGTGGCGAACCGGCTGGCCAGGAACGACGCGATCACCGCGAGGGCGTACAGCGGCACGATCGCGATCATCCCGGCGAGCACCCTGGTACCGACCAGATACGGCACCGGCCGGATCGCCATCGACTCCAGCGCGTCGATCTCCTCGGCCACCCGCATGGCGCCCAGTTGCGCCGTCGACCCGGCCCCGATGGTGGCGGCCAGGCCGATGCCGGAGATCACCGGGGCGGCGATGCGGACGTTGATGAAGGCGGCGAAGAAGCCGGTGAGCGCCTCGACGCCGATATTGCCGAGCGAGCTGTAGCCCTGCACGGCGATGGTGCCGCCGGCGAACAGCGTCAGGAAGCCGACGATGACGACGGTGCCGCCGATCACCGCCAAAGCGCCGCTGCCCATGCTGATTTCGGCGATGAGCCGAATGGTTTCGGTGCGATAGTGGGTCAGGGCACGCGGAATAGCCCCCAGGGCCTGTGCATAGAACACAGCGTGTTTACCAACAGAATCGAGCGAGTCCGACATCCGACGCACTCGTCGCACGGTACGCGGGAAGCGGGATTCGATCACGAAGGCCATGCGGTCACCGCGCCGTGAACTTGATACCGACCGCGGTGACCACCACGTTGACCACGAACAAGGCCATAAAGGCGAAGACAACGGTCTGATTCACCGCATCACCGACACTCTTCGGACCACCTTTGACATTCAGGCCCAGATAACAGGCCACCAGCCCGGCGATCAGCCCGAACAATCCGGCCTTCACCTCCGAGATGACCAATTCGGGCAAATGCGTCAGCAGCGTGATGCCGTTGACGAACGCACCCGGGTTCACGTCCTGCAGAAAGACGGAGAACAGAAATCCGCCGACGATACCGATCGTGCAGACCAGGCTGTTGAGCATCAGCGCGACGAACATCGACGCCAGTACCCGCGGCACCACCAGGCGTTGCACCGGGTTGATGCCGAGCACCCGCATCGCGTCGATTTCCTCGCGAATCGTGCGCGCGCCCAGGTCAGCGCATATCGCGGTGGCACCGGCCCCCGCGACGATCAGCACGGTGACGATCGGGCCGACCTGGGTGACCGCGCCGAAAGCCGCGCCGGCCCCGCTGAGATCGGCGGCGCCGATCTCGCGCAACAAGATGTTCAGCGTGAAGCTCACCAAAACGGTGAATGGAATCGCGACCAACAGTGTGGGCACGATGGAAACGCGGGCGATGAACCAGGACTGGTCGATGAACTCGCGACCTTGAAATGGTCTGCGCACACTGGAACGCGCGACTTCGGCCGTCAGTTCGAAGAACCCACCCACTGCGCGCAATGGCACAGCAAGGACCTCGTTCATCTTTGAACCTCCTTGCTGAAATCTGCGCGTACGACTCACGGCACGATTCTTCACCGAGGCCGCACCGCCTCCACGATTAGAACACGTTCACTGCGCCGCCGGAAGATGTTTGACACTTTTGAACTGCACTTTTTCTTTGCATCGGCATATGAATATGGAACGAGTGTCAGGAGATTGATCCCACCTTTGTGCGGTGGCCCACATCTCACCCTCCAATGTCTACCAACTGCCCGACCCGTGATCAACAGTTGGACGGCCGATCAGCAGTTCAATGTCAGCGGGTCTTGCAGATGGCAGTCCTCGATCGGCGTGATTCGCCCGAGGAGTTCCACCGATCCGGCTCAGCCGAGATCGAGCAGCGCCGAGGCCGAGAATGTCTGCCCGGCAGGACGTTCGGCGAAATAGCCGCCGAGGGTGGCGGCGAGGTCGGCGGCGGACCACTGCCCACCGGTGGCGTCGAACCGTTGCTCGACGACCGGGGCGGCCATGAGCGCCACCATGCCGCCGTAGACCACGAAGAGCTGACCGTTCACCGCGTCGGCGGCGGGCGATGCCAGGTAGGCGACCAACCTGGCCACGTGATCGGGCGAGAGCGGATCCACCTCCCCCTCGGGCGCGGCGCTGAACACGGCCTCGGTCATCGCGGTGCGCGCGCGGGGCGCGATCGCGTTGGCGCGCACGCCATACCGGGACAGCGCCCGTGCGGCCGACAGGGTCAGCGCGGTGATGCCCGCCTTGGCCGCGCCGTAGTTGGCCTGCCCCTCCGGGCCGAGCAGGCCCGCCTCGGAGGAGGTGTTGATCAGCCTGCCGTAGACCGGCGCGCCGGCCGCCTTCGACTTGCCGCGCCAGTACGTCGCGGCGTTGCGGGACAACAGGAAATGACCGCGCAGGTGGACCGCGACAACGGCGTCGAAGTCCTCGTCGGTCATGTTGAACAGCATCCGGTCCCTGGTGATGCCCGCGTTGTTCACCACGATGTCGACGCCGCCGAAGGCCTCGTCGGCGGTGCGGATCACCGCGTCCGCGGTCGCCCGTTCGGCGATACTGCCCGCGACGAATTCGGCCTTGGCGCCGAGCGCCCGGATCTCCGCCAGGGTGTCGGACACCGCGTCGGATTCCGACAGGTCGTTGACCACCACCGAGGCGCCGGCCGCCGCCAGTGCGAGCGCCTCTGCCCGCCCCAGCCCCGCGCCTGCCCCCGTAACGATCGCCACTCGGCCCGCAAGACTCACATCACTACTCACGAGCCCGACCCTAGAACGTGTTCCATTCTATGGCAAGGGTCGGTCTCACTGGAGCCGCAGCGCGGCTTTCGGGCACTGCGCCACCGCGTCCTCGACGTCGGCCAGCCGGTCCGCGGGGACGTCGGCGGCGAGGATGTGCAGCTGGTCGTCGTCATCGAGTTCGAACACGTCGGGGGCGATTCCGACACAGATTCCGTTCGCCTCGCACTGGTCCAGATCGACGCTGACCTTCATGAGAACTCCTTTACCGCGATCCTTGCCGAAGCCTAACAAGCCGACGCCGCCACAGGTGGCGGCATCGACCCGATTCACCCTCAATACTGGAACATGTTTCAGTTGATATGCAATGATCGGGTGAACCCACATCGACGAAGGCCTGAGGTATTTGCCATGCGCATTGCGTACACGCCGCAGCAGGAGGAGCTACGCGCGGAGCTGCGCGACTACTTCGCGCGACTCATCACCCCCGAGCGCCGGGCTGCGCTCAGCGCGCAGACCGGCGAGTACGGCCAGGGCAACGTCTATCGCGAGGTCGTGCAGGAGATGGGCCGCGACGGCTGGCTGACCCTGGCCTGGCCGAAGGAGTTCGGCGGCCAGGACCGGCCGACGATGGATCAGCTGATCTTCACCGACGAGGCCGCGATCGCCGGCGCGCCGGTGCCGTTCCTGACCATCAACTCGGTCGCGCCGACGATCATGCACTACGGCAGCGAGGAGCAGAAGCGCTTCTTCCTGCCCAAGATCGCGGCCGGCGAGTTGCACTTCGCCATCGGTTACTCCGAGCCCGGCGCGGGCACCGACCTGGCCAGCCTGCGCACCAGCGCGGTGCGCGACGGCGACGACTACGTGATCAACGGTCAGAAGATGTGGACCAGCCTGATCGCGTACGCCGACTACGTCTGGCTCGCGGTGCGCACCGACCCGAACGCCAAGAAGCACAAGGGCATCAGCATGCTCATCGTGCCGACCACGGCCGAGGGATTCTCCTGGACGCCCGTGCACACCATGGCCGGGCCGGACACCAGCGCCACCTACTACCAGGACGTCCGGGTGCCCGCGAGCGCACTCGTCGGCCAGGAGAACGGCGGCTGGTCGCTGATCACCAACCAGCTCAACCACGAGCGCGTCGCGCTCACCTCGGCCGGACCGCTCGGCCTCGCGGTGAGCCAGACCGTCGACTGGGCGCGCAACACCAAGGCGAGCAACGGCTCCCGGGTGATCGACCAGGAATGGGTGCAGCTCAACCTGGCCAGGGTGTACGCCAAGGTCGAGTACCTGAAGCTGCTCAACTGGGAGATCGCCAGCCGGGCCGACGCGGGCGGCGACGCCGCGCCGCGGCCGTGGGACGCCTCCACCTGCAAGGTGTACGGCACCGAACTGGCCACCGAGGCCTATCGGCTGCTCATGGAAGTCCTCGGCCCGCAGGCATATCTGCGCCAGGACTCACACGGCGAAGCGTTGCGTGGCCGGCTCGAGCGGATGCACCGGGCCGCGCTGATCCTCACCTTCGGCGGCGGCACCAACGAGGTGCAGCGCGACATCATCGCCATGACCGCCCTCAAGCAGCCCGCCGCGGCACGCTGAGCCGTGTTCGATGGGCGGCGCTCCCGGGGCCCTGCGTGGCTACGCAGGCAACCCCCTCCGGGCCCGTCGCTCGCACCACCAGAAAGCAGGTAGCAGACATGGATTTCATGCCAACCGAGGCGCAACTCGACCTGGGCCGGTTGACCGGGGAGGTGTGCGGCAAGCTCGTCACCGCCGACCGGCTGCGCGAACTCGACACCGCGACCGAACGATTCGACGAGGCGCTGTGGGGATCACTGGCGGAGACCGGCGTGCTCGCGGCGGCGCTGCCGGAGACCGTCGGCGGCAACGACTTCGGCGTGCTGGAGCAGACCGCGGTGCTGCGTGAGCTCGGCAAGCATCTGGCGGCGGTGCCGTATCTGTGGTCGATCGTGATCGGGGCCGGTGCGCTGGCCCGGTTCGGTGATGCGGCACAACAGGATCAGGCCAGGCAGGCGGGCGCCGGAGAGGTGATCCTGACCGCCGCGCTCAGCGAGGAGCGCAACTGGGAACCCACCCGGCCCGCCACCACCGCCGTCGAGGCGGACGGCGGCTGGCGGCTCACCGGCGCCAAGATCACGGTGCCGTTCGCCGGCCGGGCCGACCGAGTCCTGGTGCCTGCCACGGTGTCCGGTGCTGCCGCGGTGTTCCTCGTCGATCCGTCGGCGGTGACGGTGACCGCGCAGGAGGTGGTCGACCACACGCCGGAGTACGCGATCGAGCTCACCGACGCGCCTGCCGAATTGCTCGGCACCGTAGAGAACGGCGCCGAGATCCTCGACTGGCTGCTCACCCGCGCCTGGCTCGGGCTCAGCGCGCTCCAGCTCGGAACCTTGGAGCGCGCCCTCGAACTGGTCGCCGAATATGCCCGCGAGCGTGAGCAATTCGGCAAGGCGGTGGGCAGCTTCCAGGCCGTGGCGCAGCGTCTGTCCGATGCCTACATCGATGTGCAGGGCCTACGCCTGGCCGTCACCCAGGCGGCCTGGCAGATCTCCGAGGAGCTGCCCAGCGGGGAGGCCGTGCACACCGCCAAGTTCTGGGCGGCCGACGCCGGACATCGGGTGGCGCACACCGTCATCCACATCCACGGTGGCGTCGGCATCGACCGGGATCACATCGTGCACAACTACTTCACCGCGGCCAAGCACAACGAGTTCGCGCTCGGCGGCGGCACCGACCATCTGCGCGCGCTCGGTGCGCTGCTGGCGGCCGGACCGTCCTGATCCGTCACGAACAAGAACGCCCCGCTGGTATCAGCGGGGCGTTTTTGTTGGGCCGACGCGCGCGGCGCATCATCAATTGCGCTGCGGGCAAAGCTCTTTGCGCGCACAACCCGCCGCGCGCCGGCACAGGCCGAATCGGTTGCGGTCGATGAACGAAACCATCCGAGCACGCGCCGGTACCGAATATCGTGCGTGCCCGGGCAACCGCCCGCGGGACACCGACGCGCGCATCGCATATTCCGGAGGACGCTATTCCAGCCGTACGTTCCGCCCTCGCTCGCATCTCGGTCGCCGTGCTCGGCATGCTGGCCGTGGCAGGTGCCGGCCCAGCGGCCGACGCACACCCTGACGCTACGGCCAACGGGCCGGGTACCGAGTCCGCGATACCGACGGCAAGCCTGACCGCGTTGCTCGCGCAAGCGGACGCCCGCGCCGCGAGTGCCGAGGCACGCGGCGCCTCGGCACTCGTGGCGATCGCGTCCGTCAACACCAACGAGCCGGGGACGGAAGCCACCGACACCACCCTGACCCAGGAGGTGAAACCGGCTGCCGCCGAGTACCTCCCGGTCCGCCCGTCGCTGCCGGCGGTAAGCCAGGCCGCGACGGCGGCCGCACGCGCCGCCGCGGCCGCCCTGAAAACCATCGAACGGCTCCCGAACCCGCCGAAGAACCTCCACCTGACCGCGGCGGCGGCAAAACGAGCCGCGGACCAGGCCGCCCTGGCGCCGGCCGACATCACGCTCGCCAATCTCGCCGCGACCGCGGAGAACAAGGCCCTCGCCGCCAGCGCGGCGGAGTTCGGCACCACCGCGACCAAGGTCGAGTGGGTCGCGGGCGGCTAGCCGCCGACCCCACATCGCCTCGACGCGGCGCTGCTCGGCGGGGTGAGCAGGGAAGAACGAGCCGGGCTTCAGCTCGCCGCTACAGGCCGGCCGATCGAGACCGGAGTCAGCGCGGCACGGTCGAAGTCAGGTAGCGTTGAAGGGTTGGCGCGATGTCGGCGACGAGTTCGTCGCGGGTGAACGCGACCACCGGGGGGATGCGCAGGATGTAGCGGCAGAGCGCTATGCCGAGGAGCTGGGTGACGACCAGTCCGCTACGACGGGGAGCGTCGGCGGGGTCGCCGAAGCGCAAGACGGCGGGGAGAACCTGCTGGGCGAAGACGTCGCGGAAGCGTTCGGTGACGGCCTCGTCGGTGATGGACGAGCGCAGCAGGGTCAGCAGAACCGCGTTACCCGGTGGCTCCTCCCAGAGGGCGAGGAAGCGGCGGATCAGTAACTCGCCGACCTCGCCCTCGTCGGCGGCGGCGAGATCGGGCAGGGCGAGATCGATGTCGACCGCGGCGGCGAACAGCCCGTCCTTGCTGCCGAAGTAGCGCATGACCATGGACGGGTCGATGGCCGCGTCCCCCGCGATGGCGCGAATGGTCGCCTTGCCGTATCCCTCGGCGGCGAATCGGGCGCGGGCGGCGTCCAGGATCGCCGCGCGAGTGGCGTCGGAGCGGCGCGCGGGCTGCTGATCAGGCTCGATCGTCATGCCAACGAATGTAGGCCAACAACTGTTGACTTCGCAATGCGGGTAGCGCTACGGTTATGCCAACAGGCGTTGGCCTACAGTTGTTGACCTTCAGGAGTTCCGATGAACACCACCCAGAGCCCGCTCCCGGACACCACTTCCGTGGTGATCGTCGGCGCGGGCCCCGCCGGACTGACCGCCGCGATCACCCTCGCCGACGCCGGAGTCGACTTCGTCCTGCTCGACCGTCTGGCCGAGGGCGCCAACACCTCTCGCGCCGCCGTCGTGCACGCCAGGACCCTCGAGGTACTGCACGAACTCGGCATCGCCGCGGAACTCATCGCCAAAGGCCTTGTGGTGCCGCGATTCACGGTGCACGACGGCGCCCGCACCCTGGCCACCATTCGATTCGACAACCTGCCGACCCGGTACCCGTACACCCTCATGGTGCCGCAGGACATCACCGAGGCGGTCCTGCTCGCCCGGCTGCGCGAGGCGGGCGGCGACGTCCGCCGGCCGTATCAGGTCACCCGGGTCGCCGACGAAAACAACGGCGTCACTGTGGAATACACCGATGCCACCGGCACCGCCGGCACCCTCCGCGCCGACTACGTCATCGGCGCCGACGGTATGCACAGCGTCGTCCGCGCGCAGGCGGGCATCGGATTCACCGGTGCCACCTACCCCGCCTCCTTCGTCCTCGCCGACGTCCGCATGAACTGGCCGATCGCCCGCGACGAAGTGGCACTGCATCTTTCGCCGGAGGGCGTCACCGTCGTCGCTCCCCTGCCCGACGAATCCGAACCGGACCGCTACCGCGTGGTCGCCACCCTCGACGCGGCCCCCGAACACCCCACCCGCGACGACATCCAGGCAATCCTGGACACCCGCGGCCCCGGCGGCGACCTCAAAGTCCGCGAGGTGCTGTGGAGTTCACGCTTCCGCGTCCACCACCGCGTCGCCGATCGCTACCGCGCCGGCCGGATCCTGCTGGCCGGCGACGCCGCCCACGTGCACAGCCCCGCCGGCGGGCAAGGCATGAACACCGGCATCCAAGACGCCGCCACCCTCGGCCCGCTTCTCGCCCGAGTCCTGCACGGCGAACCCGCAACCCTGCTCGACACCTACGAAACCACCAGGCGGCCGATAGCTCTCGACGTAGTCGCCTTCACCGACCGCATGACCCGCATGGCCACCCTCCGCCCCCGCCCCGCCCGTACCCTCCGCAACCTAGCCCTCACCACGCTCACCGGAATTCCCACGCTTCGCACGGCCCTCGCCCGCCGCCTGGCCGAACTCCCCACCCGCTGACCCCACGCGACTATTCACTGAACTACTTCAGAACTTGCCACGGGCGGTGGCCGGAATCGAATGTGCCGAGCTCGCGGCACGCTCGAAAGATGTTATCGGATACCGGCCTTCGCGGCGGTCAAGTCGCCGTCGGTGAAGTCGACCTGGCGGTCGGCGTTGGACAGGGCGGTGACGACACAGGTGCCGAAGGGGCCGGTGCGGTCGAACAGGGTTGCGCTGCCGACGGCTACGCCGTCTGCGCTGAGGTGGCTGTCGGCTTCCACGCCGATTTCGGCGCCGACCGGTGGACGGGCGAGGGCGAGCGTCATGTCGGTATTGATGAAGCCGACGCCGGCGCTGCCCCAGTTGGTCATCAGGCTGGTGGCCTCGCCGATCACCACGGCACCGACGAAGGGTGAGGGCGGTTCGCCCTCCAGCACCGGCATCGGCACCTGCCACATGCGCTTTCGGCTGTCGTTCTGGTGTTCGCCGATCTCGGCGGACCAGCCGTCGGCGTGCGCGTCACTGCCGAAGAGCGGACGCGTGACCTCGGTGGCGACCGGCACGGACGGTGGCCGCGGCAGCTCCGTGCGCGTCCACAACTGCCCCGGTGGCTGGATCGAGCGCTTGAGGAAGACGACGGTCGCCCTGGCGACGTCGACGCCGCCCTGCATCAGCGCGGCGTCCGCCACGCGGATCCGCCGCCCGTCCCTGACCAGTTCCGTCACCACGGTCACCGGTTTGGCCAGGGTGGGCCGAAACAGGTCGACGGTCAGCCGGGCGGGTTGGAAACCAGTCGCGCAATGTTGCCGTTCCAGCGCTCTGGCCATCAGTCCGCAGACCGCGGGCCCGTTGATCATCGTGGGCGACCAGGCACTCGCGGCGAACGGCAACGGCTCGAAGCCGTGCGCGGTCGCCTCGAAGAACCCGTAGCGGACAACCACAGTCGATTTCCCCCTGTTTCCGATGGACCTACTTGCGGCTCGCCTCGGAGTGCTCGTCGGCGGCACGCTGCTCGGTCTGCGCCTTGGCCCAACGATAGTCGGGCTTGCCCGCCGGCGAGCGCTTGATCTCGTCCACGAACCACAGGCTGCGGGGCAGCTTGTAGGGGGCGATCTCCTTGGTGAGGAAGGGGCGCAGATCATCGATGGTGGGGCGGTTCTCGCCACGGCACTGCACCACCGCGCAGACGCGCTGACCCCAGCGTTCGTCGTCGACGCCGACCACGAGGGCGTCGAAGATCTCCGGGTGCGTCTTCAGCGCGCCCTCGACCTCCTCAGGGTAGATCTTCTCGCCGCCGCTGTTGATGCTGACCGAGCCGCGGCCGAGCATGGTGACCGTGCCGTCTTCCTCGACCCTGGCGTAGTCGCCGGGGATGGCGTAGCGAATTCCGTTGTACTCCTTGAACGTTGCGGCCGTCTTCGCCTCGTCCTTGTAGTAGCCGAGCGGAATGTGCCCGCGCCGGGCCAGAATTCCGACCACGCCCGAACCGGGCCGCACCGGATTTCCGTCCTCATCGAGCACCTCGGTGGAGCCGTCGATCTTCACCCGCGGCCCACCGGTGTGGTTGACGCCCTTGGCCACGATCGACAGGCCACCGAATCCGGTCTCCGAGGAGCCGATGGAATCGGAGATCATCCGGTTCGGCAGCAGCTCGAGGAACTGGTCCTTGAGCGCGGGCGAGAACAGCGCCGCGCTGCTGGCCATCACGTACAGGCTCGAAAGATCATAGGGCTGACCGGTTTCCGGATTGCCCTCGATCAGCGCGTCCAGCATCGGCCGGGCCATCGCGTCGCCGGTGATGAAGATCAGATTGATCTTGTGCCGGTCGATGGCCTGCCACACGCCGTGCCCGCTGAACTCGGGCAGCATCACGGCCTTGCCGCCGTCGAACAGGCTGTGGAAGGTCGCCGTCTGCGAACCGCCGTGGATCATCGGCGGAATCGGGAACCGGACCATGCTCGGGTGGTTGGCCGCGCCCACCTTGGACTGCTGCCACTCGTCCTCGATCGGCTCGCCGGTGATGAAGTTGATGCCGCCGCCGAGCACCCGCCACCAGTCCTCGTGCCGCCACATCACCCCCTTCGGCAGGCCGGTGGTGCCGCCGGTGTAGAGCATGAAGATGTCGTCGGGGGAACGCTCACCGAAGTCCCGCTCCCCCGAGGACTGGGCGAGCGCCGCCTCGTATTCGACCGAATCCGCTGCGGTCGGGATCGTCCCGGTCGTATCGTCGTCGACGACGAGAACCGTCTTCAGCAGCGGTGTCTTCGGCCGGACCGCGGCCACCCGATCGCTGTAGCGGCGCTCGTGGATCAGCGCGACCATGTCCGAATTGTCGAAGATATATTGCAACTCGTTCTCGACGTATCGGAAGTTCACGTTGATCATCACCGCGCGCGCCTTGAAGACCGCGACCATGGCCTCGACGGCCTCGATCGTGTTGCGCGAGTAGATGCCTACCTTGTCGCCCGGCTTGACACCGTGTTCGAGCAGGTAGTGAGCCAACTTGTTGGCGCGCTCCTCCAGCTGTGCGTAGGTCACCTCGCGGCCGTCGTCAGCGAGCGCGACGCGGTCGGGCATCAGGTCGATGGAATGTTCGACAAGGTCCGCTATGTTGTAGCTCACAAGGCTAAAAATAGAACGTGTTACTGTTCCTGGCAAGGTGCGAACGTCAGGAGATTCGTCAATGCCACACTGCCTCGTCGAGAAACGCGACCATGTCCTCATCGTGACGATGAATCGCCCCGAGGCGCGCAATGCGCTGTCGGCGGAAATGATGGCGATCATGCGGGATGCCTGGGATCAGGTGGACAGCGATCCGGACATCCGGGTGGCGATCCTGACCGGCGCCGGCGGCGCGTTCTGCGCGGGCGCGGACCTCAAGGCGATGACCACTCAGCACCCCGGCGATTCGTTCGCGGGCGGCGGCTGGGACCTGTCCAAGATCGAGGCGCTGCTCAAGGGCCGCAGGCTGACCAAGCCGCTGATCGCGGCGGTCGAGGGCGCGGCCATCGCGGGCGGCACCGAGATCCTGCAGGGCACCGACATCCGGGTGGCCGGCGAGAGCGCGAAATTCGGTGTGTCCGAGGCGCGCTGGGGCCTGTTCCCGCTCGGCGGGTCAGCGGTGCGGCTGGTCCGCCAGATTCCGTACACCGTGGCCGCCGACATCCTGCTGACCGGCAGGCACGTCACCGCCGCCGAGGCCAAGGAGATCGGGCTGATCGGGCACGTGGTGCCGGACGGCGGCGCGCTGGACAAGGCGCTCGAACTGGCCGCGCTGATCGCCGCGAACGGCCCGCTGGCGGTGCAGGCCATCCTGCGCACCATCCGGGATACCGAGGGCATGCACGAGGAAGAGGCGTTCCAGATCGACGCGAAGCTCGGCACCGCAGTCTTCCGCTCGACCGACGCCAAAGAGGGGCCCAAGGCCTTCGCGGAGAAGCGCAAGCCGACATTCACCGGCAGCTGACAAAGCGACGCCCCCGGCACCTTCCGGTATCGGGGGCGATTCTCCCCACGGGCTCAGCAGCCGGTGTAATCCATCCAGAACGGCTCCCACTGATGGCCGTCCGGATCGAGGAAGCTGCGGCTGTACATGCCGACCTGCTCCTCCTGTGCCCGCTTGTCCGCGTTGATCTCCTCGGTGCCGCCCGCGGCGAGCGCGGCGGTCGCGAGCGCGTCCACCTCCGCGGCGCTGGTCAACGCCAATCCGTAAGTGGCGCCGACCTTCTCGCCGGTGTCGGCGACCTTGCGCCGACAGAAGGTGGTGAAGAACTGGGTGGTCAGCAACATGAGGCAGATGTTGTCGTCGATGACGATGCAGGCCGCGTTGTCGTCGGTGAACTCCTGGTTGACCTTCCAGCCGAGCGCCGCGTAGAAATCCTTCGACCGATTCAGCTCGGCGACGGGTAGGTTGAGAAAAATCATCCGGCTGGTCATGTCTGGGGCACCTTTTCGTAGTCCGCCTGTTTAGTTGCGCATCGATAGAGACGAATCCCGGCTGCCGAACTAATCGCTCGCCCGCCCGATGTGATCGCACACACCGCCGCGGGCCGCTCGATGATCTTGACGGTGCTGGTAGCGGACTTTTGGGTCTCGAATGTGTCGGTGGGCTGTGGCAGGGTGACATCCATGAACGACTTGTCCGGCCAGACCGCCGGCCTCGCTCCCGACGTGCTCGAATCCTTCGAGAAGCACCGCCGGGAATTGTGCGCTTACGCTTACCGCATGCTCGGCTCGTCCTTCGAGGCCGAGGATGCCGTCCAGGAGACCTTCACCCGCGCGTGGAAGTCCTACGACTCGTTCGAGGGCCGCGCGAGCCTGCGCTCCTGGCTGTATCGAATCACCACCAACGTCTGCCTCGACATGCTCGACGGACCGCAGCGCCGCGCCCGGCCGATGGACCTGTCCGGACCCTCCCGGCCGGATTCGCCCCTACCCGCGCCCCAGCCGGACTACGTCTGGATCGAGCCGATCCCGAACGCGCTGGCCTTCGGCGCCGACCCGGCCGACCACGCCTCGGCCAAGGACACCCTGCGCCTGGCGTTCGTCGCGGCCTGTCAGCACCTGCCCGCCACCCAGCGCGCGATCCTGATCATGCGCGAGGTGCTGCGGTTCTCCGCCAACGAGACCGCCGAGGCGCTCACCATGTCCCCCGCGTCGGTGAACAGCGCACTGCAACGCGCCAGGGCCACCATGTCGAAGGTGCAGCCGGCCGCCACCGACACCTACGACGAGTCGAACGAGGACCAGCGCAAGCTGATCGACAACTTCGTCGAGGCGTTCGAGGCCTACGACATGGACGCGCTGACCACGCTGCTGAAAACCGATGTGTCGCTGTCCATGCCGCCACTCGAGTTCTGGGTCTCCGGCCCGGCCGACGTCGCCGCGTTCATGCTCGGCCACGGCAGCGGCTGCCGCGACTCCCGGATGATCCGGCTCGCGGGCGCCAACGGCGAACCGGCCTTCGGCCAGTACAAGCCCAGCGGCGAACCGGGCGTATGGATCCCGTGGTCGGTCATCGTGCTCGAACTGGACGGCAACGCCGTGTCGAACATGTGCTTCTTCCTCGACACGGAGAAGCTGTTCCCCCTCTTCGGCCTGCCCCCGGAGCTGCGCGAACCGGCCTGAAACGCCCCGGCCCGCCCCGAGAGGTTCGGGATCCGCACTGGCCCTCGGGGCGTACCGCGCTCAGGAGGCGGGGACGTACCGCTCGCGCAGTTTGCGCTTGTACAGCTTGCCGTTCGGGTCGCGGGGGAGCTCGGCGAGGTAGTCCACCGACTTGGGCATCTTGTACTTCGCCAATTGCGTTGCGGCGAAGGCCAGGAGCTCGGCGGTGAGTTCGTCGTTGCCCTCGATGCCCTCCGCGGGCTGCACCACGGCCTTCACCTCGGCGCCCCAATCCGGGTGCGGGATGCCGAAGACCGCGACATCGCCGACCTTGGGGTGGGTGATCAGCACGTTCTCGATCTCGGCCGGGTAGATGTTCACGCCGCCGGACAGGATCAGGTCGGAGCGGCGGTCGTGCAGGTAGAGGTAGCCGTCCTCGTCCAGGTGACCGATGTCGCCGACGGTGAACAGGTCGCCGACCCGCGAATCCTCGGTCTTGGCCTTGTCGTGGTGGTACTCGAAACTCGAAGCGCCCATGCGCATGTAGACCAGCCCGGGCTCACCGGCGGGCACCTCGGTGCCGTCCTCCTCGCTGAGCACCTTGATCACCGACCACGGCCAGGCCTTGCCGACCGAGCCGGGCTTGCGCAACCACTCGGTCCCGTTGATCACCGTGCCGCCGCCCTCGGTGGCCGCGTAGTACTCGGTGACCGTCGGCCCCCACCACTCGAGCATCTTCCGCTTGGTCTCCTGCGGGCACGGCGCGGCGCCGTGCACCATGCTGCGCAGCGAGGACACGTCGTATTTGGCGCGCACCTCCTCGGGCAGCGCGAGCAGCCGGTGGAACTGGGTCGGCACCATGTGACTGTGCGTCACCCGGTACTTGTCGATCAGCCGCAGCATCTCCTCGGCGTCCCACCGATCCATCAGAACGAGCTTGTGCCCCAACTGAATCGAGATGGTCGCGAAGTTCAGCACCGCGGTGTGATAGAGCGGAGACCCGCAGATGTGCACGTGGTCGTCGTAGGGCGCCAGCCCGAACAGGCCGAAGAACGCGCCGGTGTGCGGCGGCACCACGTCCGGGTCGGCGCCGGTCAGCGGGCGGCGAACACCCTTGGGCCGCCCCGTGGTTCCGGACGTGTAGAGCATCGGCGCGCCGGTGCTGCGGTCGGATGGGCGCCCGGTGTCCGCGGCGCCGAGCCAGGCCACCGACTTGAAGCCCTCGATCTCGCCGACCGAGAAGCGCGCCGACGCAGGCAGATTCGCCTCGTCGGCGGCGGCCTTCCCGGTGGCGGCGAATCGATCGCTGACCAGGAACGCCTTCGCCTCGCTGTCCTGCAGGATGTAGGCGACCTCCGGACCGGTGAGATGCCAGTTCACCGCGACGATGTACAGCCCGGCCTGGTACGCCGCGAAGTAGGCGGCGATCGCCTCGACGCAGTTGTGCACCATGCTGACCAGCACGTCGCCGGTTTCCAGGCCGAGCCCGCGCAGGCCGGTGGCATAGCGATTGGCGAGGGTGGCCAATTCGCGATATGTCACCTCCCGCCCCGCCGGATCGACCATGGCGATCCGATCGGGTTCGGCTTCGGCGATGTTCCAGAGACCGAGAATTTGTACTGACTCCTGCCCTTGGGGATGGTTAGGAGGCGTAGCCGACGGGGTGGGTGAGGCATTCACCCTATTGAATCTAGAACGTGTTCTACATATCGACAAGGGGTGCGAGCCGACGTAATTGTTCGACATCCGGAGCGGACACCAACATCATGGTGACCCCGGCCGCCGACCAGACGCCGAGTTGCTTGCGGACATGCTCCTCGTCGCCGATGATCGCCGTATCCAGAATCATCTCGTCCGGCACCACGGCGGCGGCCTCGGCCTTCTTGCCCGCCAGGAACAGCCTGCCGATCTCGTCGACCTCGCGCTCGTAACCCATCCGCCGATAGACCTGCGCGTGGAAATTCTGCTCCGGCGCGCCCATGCCGCCGATGTAGAGCGACATGATCCAGCGCATCTTCTCCAGCTCGCTCGCGGCGTCGTCGGTGATCACCACCTGGCAGCTCGCCGCGATCTCGAAGTCCTCGCGCGAGCGGCGCGCCCCGGCCCGGGCGAACCCCTCGTCCAGCCAGTCGTTGTACATGTTCGCCAGCCGCGGCGCGTAGTAGATGGCCAGCCAGCCGTCGGCGATCTCCGCGGTCAGGGCCACGTTCTTCGGTCCCTCCGCACCGAGCCAGATCGGCAAATCCGCACGTAGCGGATGCACGATCGGCTTGAGCGGCTTACCGAGTCCGGTCGATCCCGGCCCGGTGTAGGGCAGCGGATAGTTCGGCCCGTCGTTGGTGACCGGCGCCTCGCGCGCGAGGATGCGCCGGACGATCCCGACGTATTCGCGGGTGCGTTGCAACGGCTTGGCGAACGGCTGCCCGTACCAGCCCTCCACCACCTGCGGCCCGGACACCCCGAGCCCAAGGATCGCCCGGCCGCCGCTGAGATGGTCGAGCGTGAGTGCGTGCATCGCGGTCGCGGCCGGCGTGCGGGCCGACATCTGCACCACGGAGGTACCGAGGCGCACCCGCTCGGTCGACGATCCCCACCAGGTCAGCGGGCCGAACGCGTCCGATCCCCACGATTCCGCGGCGAATACCGCGTCGAACCCGGCATCCTCGGCCGCGACCACCAACTCCCCCGCATTCTGCGGCGGCTGTGCCATCCAGTACCCGAGTTGCAGTCCGAACTTCATGGAACACCCTTTCCGAGCCAACTGCTTGCCAGCAGAATAAGAACCTGTTCTACTCGACATTGTGACTCAGGGGAATACTGCATCCGGCGTAATCGCGGATGAGAGAGGGGCGAAATTGAACACTTCGTCGCGCAGCGACTCCATGAGGGGCGGTGGCCGGGCGGCGGGTGGGCACACCGTGCCCGATGTACTCAGCGCGCCCCTTCGGGTGCGATTCGACTACACCCGGTCCACTGGACCGACGATCGGTAACTTTCTGACCAATCTGCGCGCCCGCAAGCTGGTCGGCGTGCGCGGCTCGGACGGCCGAGTGCTGGTGCCGCCACCGGAATACGATCCGGTGACCGCCGAACCGCTCACCGAGTTCGTCGATGTCGCCGACACCGGCACCGTCGAAACCTGGACCTGGGTGCGCGAGCCGCTGCCCGGCCAGCCGTTCGACCGGCCGTTCGCCTGGGCGTTGATCCGGCTGGACGGCGCGGACACCGCGCTGCTGCACGCGGTCGACGTCGCCGCGCCCAAGGACATCCACACCGGCCTGCGCGTGCGGGTCAAGTGGGCCGCGGAGACCACCGGCAGCATCCACGACATCGCCGCGTTCGTGCCGGGCGAGGAGTCCGAGGCGGCCGGAGCCGTGGCCGAGGGCGAACCGGTCACGGTGATCACCACGCCGGTCGACTTGAGCTACAAGCACACCGCCTCCCCGCAGGAGACCGTCTACCTGCGCGGACTGGCCGAGGGCAAGCTGCTCGGCGGCCGCACCGACGCTGCGGGCAAGGTGTACTTCCCGCCGCGCGGCGCCAACCCGACCGACGGCAGGCCCACCGACCAGGTCGTCGAGCTGCCCGACCGCGGCACGGTCACCACGTTCTGCATCGTGAACGTGCCGTTCCTCGGTCAGCGGATCAAGCCGCCGTACGTCGCCGCCTATGTGCTGCTGGACGGCGCGGACATCCCGGTGTTGCACCTCGTACTCGGTTGCGAGGCAAGCGAAGTGCGGATGGGCATGCGGGTGGAGGCGGTGTGGAAGCCGCGCGAGGAGTGGGGCTTCGGCCTGGAGAACGTGGACCACTTCCGTCCCTCCGGCGAGCCCGACGCCGAGTACGACACCTACAAGCACCACCTCTGAGAGGCGCACGTGACTGACAACGCCACCGACATCGCGGTCGTGGGTTTCGCCCACGCGCCGCACGTGCCGGAGACCTTCGGCACCACCAATGGTGTGGAGATGCTGGTGCCCTGCTTCCAGCAGCTCTACAGCCAGCTCGGCATCACCAAGTCCGACATCGACTTCTGGTGCTCCGGATCCTCCGATTACCTTGCCGGACGCGCCTTTTCGTTCATCTCGGCGATCGACGCGATCGGCGCGGTGCCGCCGATCAACGAGTCGCACGTGGAGATGGACGCGGCCTGGGCGCTGTACGAGGCGTGGGTGAAACTGCGCTCGGGGCAGGCGAGCACCGCGCTGGTGTACGGCTTCGGCAAGTCCTCGGCGGGCACGCTGCGCCAGGTGCTCACCATGCAGCTCGATCCGTATCTGGTGACACCGCTGTGGCCGGACGCGTGGTCCATCGCCGGCCTGCAGGCCAGGGCCGGGCTCGACGCGGGCCGCTGGACCGAACGCGATATGGCTGCGGTGGCCGCGGGTGACGGCGGCGACGTCGAAAGCCTGCTCGGCGCACCCTATGTCGCCGACCCTCTGCGCGCGCACGACGTCGCGCCGATCACCGACGGCGCGGCCGCGATCGTTCTCGCGGTCGGCGATCGAGCCCGCGAGCTCTGCGAGCGCCCGGCCTGGATCACCGGCATGGCGCACCGGGTGGACACCCCGGTGCTCGGCGCGCGTGACCTCACCGTCTCGCCGTCGACCTCGGCTGCGGCGCAGGCGGTTACCGGCGGCGACACCAGCTTCGACATCGCCGAGCTGCATGCGCCGTTCAGTCATCAGCAGCTGATCCTCGCCGAGGCGATCGGCCTGAAGAACGGCACCAGGGTGAACCCGTCGGGCGGCGCGCTCGCCGCGAACCCGATGTTTTCCGCCGGCCTGGAGCGCATCGGTTTCGCCGCGAAGGCCATCATGGCCGGCGACGCGAACCGCGCGCTCGCCCACGCGACCAGCGGGCCCGCGTTGCAGCAAAACCTTGTGACAGTTCTGGATTCGGAGGCGAGCCGATGAGCTTCCCGGCCGCGGTGCTCGGCACCGGACAAACCCATCACGTGACGAAAAGAACCGATGTATCGATGGCGGGCATGTGCCGCGAAGCCATCGATCGCGCGCTCGAAGACTCCGGTCTCACCATCGCCGATATCGATGCGGTCGTGGTCGGCAAGGCGCCGGATCTGTTCGAGGGCGTGATGATGCCCGAGCTGTATCTGGCGGATGCGTTGGGCGCCACCGGCAAGCCGCTGCTGCGCGTGCATACCGCCGGCTCGGTCGGCGGCTCCACCGGTGTGGTCGCCGCCAACCTGGTGCAGGCGGGGGTGCACAAGCGGGTGCTCGCGATCGCCTGGGAGAAGCAGTCGGAGTCGAATGCCATGTGGGCGTTGTCGATTCCGGTGCCGTTCACCATGCCGGTCGGCGCGGGCGCCGGCGGTTACTTCGCCCCGCACGTGCGCTCCTACATCCGGCGCTCCAACGCGCCGAGCCATATCGGCGCGATGGTCGCGGTCAAGGATCGCCGCAACGGCGCGAAGAACCCCCTCGCTCACCTGAAACAACCCGACATCACCCTGGAATCGGTGCTGGCCTCGCAGATGCTGTGGGATCCCATCCGGTTCGACGAGACCTGCCCGTCCTCCGACGGCGCGTGCGCCCTGGTGATCGGCGACGAGGAGGCGGCGACCGCGGTCGAGGCCACCGGCAAGAAGGTCGCGTGGGTGCACGGCACCGCGATGCGCACCGAGCCGACCACCTTCGCCGGCCGCGATCAGGTCAACCCGCAGGCCGGCCAGGACGCCGCCGCCGCGCTTTGGCGGGCGGCCGGAATCACCGACCCGCTCAACGAGATCGACGTGGCCGAGATCTACGTGCCGTTCTCCTGGTTCGAGCCGATGTGGCTGGAGAACCTCGGCTTCGTGCCGCAGGGCGACGGCTGGAAACTCACCGACAAGGGCGAGACCGAGATCGGCGGCATCCTGCCGGTCAACCCGTCCGGCGGCGTGCTCTCCTCCAACCCGATCGGCGCCTCCGGGCTGATCCGCTTCGCCGAGGCGGCCAAGCAGGTCATGGGCCGGGCCGGGGCCTACCAGGTAGAAGGCGCGCGCAAGGCCTTCGGCCACGCCTACGGCGGTGGGTCCCAGTACTTCTCGATGTGGGTAGTCGGGTCGGACAAGCGATGAGCGCGCTGCAGTTCACCCTCGGTATCGCGCTGAGCCCGCTGGAGCAGCTGCCGGAGCTGGCGAAAACCGCTGAGGAGTGCGGTTTCTCGTCGATCGCACTGCCGGACTCGCTGTTCTACATGAAGTCCGCCGCGGCGAAATACCCGTATACCGCCGACGGCAGCCGGTTCTGGGGGCCGGAGACCCCCTGGGTCGATCCTCTGATCGGCGCGACCGCCATGGCCGCGGTGACCAGCCGGATCCGGTTCTACACCAACGTGCTCAAGCTCGGTTCGCGCAATCCCCTGCTGCTGGCCCGTCAGGTCGGCTCGGTGGCCAATCTGTCCGGCAACCGTTTCGGCTTCGGCGTCGGGATCGGCTGGGCCCCGGAGGAATTCGAGTGGTGCGGGGTGCCGTACGCGCGGCGCGGCGCCCGGGTCGACGAGATGATCGAGGTCATCAAGCTGGTCCTCGGCGGCGGCATGGTCGAATTCCACGGCGAGTTCTTCGATTTCGACGAGCTCCAGGTCAGCCCCGCGCCGACCGAGCCGGTGCCGTTCTACATCGGCGGGCACACCGAGGTGGCGCTGCGCCGTGCCGCCCGGGTGGGCGACGGCTGGACCTCGGCGATGATGACCTACGACGAGCTGTGCCGCACCATCGGCAAGCTGGACGCGCTGCGCGCCGAATTCGGCCGTGGCGAGGCGCCGTTCGAGATCCAGGCGGTGTGCATCGACCGGTTCGGCCGCTCCGGCTACCAGGACCTGGCGAATGCGGGCGTCACCGACGCCATCGTGGTCCCCTGGCTGTTCGATGGCATCGGCTTCGACGGCGACCTCGCCGCCAAACAGGACTCGCTGCGCCGATTCGCCGCGGCGAACATCGAAGATCCGATCGTCGCGGAGGTTCCGGCATGACGACCACCGACCATCCGGCCCGGACCGCCGGGCTCGCCTCGCAGGCCGCGGTGCGGGCCAGGGACAAGGACGCGTGGGTCGCGCTGTTCGCCGAGGACGGCATCGTCGAAGATCCCATCGGCCCTTCGGGTTTCGACCCAGAGGGCAAGGGGCACCGGGGCAAGGAGGCGATCGCGGCGTTCTGGGACAAGGCGATCGCGCAGACCGAGCTGATCGAGTTCCGGTTCGGCGACTCGTTCGCCTGCGGGAACGAGATCGCGTTCACCGGCACCATCCGCAGCACGCTCGGCGGCCATCAGATCGACGCGGACGGTGTGTTCACCTACCGCGTCGACGACACCGGCAAAATCGCTGCGCTGCGGGCGTTTTGGGAGGTCGATCGCGCGATGGCCACGGCGAGGAAGATCGGCTGAACACAGACCAACGGGCGAAAGGCCCTCGTGCCGGAAGTGGGGACTGCCGGGACGAGGGCCTTTGTTCTGCTCAGTGCGCGACGGGGCAGGTCTTGAAATCGACCTGGAACTCCTTGATCCCGTTGAGCCAGCCGGAGCGCAGCCGCTTCGGATCACCGATCTTGGTGATGTCGGGCAGGTGATCGGCGATGGCGTTGAAGATCAGGTCGATCTCCAGGCGGGCCAGGTTCGCGCCGACACAGAAGTGCGCGCCGGTGCCGCCGAAGGACACGTGCTGATTGTCCTTGCGCAGGATGTCGAACTGCTCGGGGTTCTCGAACACCTCGTCGTCGAAGTTGGCCGAGCGGTACAGCATCACCAGCCGCTGGCCCTTCTTGATCTGCACCCCACCGAGTTCGGTGTCGGCCAGCGCCGTCCGCTGGAACGAGATGATCGGCGAGGCCCATCGGATGATCTCGTCGACCGCGGTGGCCGGCCGCTCCTTCTTGTACAGCTCCCATTGATCCGGGTTGTCCAGGAAGGCCATCATGCCGTGGGTGATCGCGTTGCGCGTGGTCTCGTTGCCCGCCACCGCGAGCAGGATCACGAAGAAGCCGAACTCCTCCGGGGTCAGCTGATCGCCGTCCACGTCGGCCTCGACCAGCTTGGTGACGATGTCGTCGGCCGGACAGGCCTTCCGATCGGCCGCCATTTGGTAGGCGTAGCCGAGGATTTCGGCCGACGACGCGACCGGATCGACGTCGATGTCCGGGTCGTCGTAGCCGGTCATCTCGTTCGACCAAGTGAAGACCTTCATCCGGTCCTCCTGCGGGATGCCGATCAGCTCGGCGATCGCCTGCAGCGGCAGCTCGCACGCGACCTTGGCGACGAAGTCGCCGGACCCGGATTCGGCTGCGGCCTTGACGATCTCGTGGGCGCGCGCCGAAAGTTCCGCGCGCAGACCGTTGATCGCCCGCGGGGTGAAGCCGCGCGAGATAATCTTGCGCAGCTTGGTGTGTTCCGGGGCGTCCTTGTTGAGCAGGACGAACCGCTGCAATTCGATCTGCTCGCGGGTGATGTCGTCGTTGAACCGCGGAATGGCGGTGTTCTCGAAGGTGGAGAACACGTCGCCGCGCCGCGATACCTCTTTGACGTCGGCGTGCTTGCTCACCACCCAGAAGCCCTCGTCATGGAAGCCACTGACCTCGACCGGCTGCGGATTCCACCAGATCGGGGCGGTCCGGCGCAGCTCGGCGAACTCCTCGACCGGAATCCGTTCGGCGTAAATGTCGGGGTCTGTGACGTCGAATCCGTCCGGCAGATTCGGCCGGACATTCCGAGGGTCTACCACCAGATGTCTCCTTCGACAAACTGAAACACGTTCTATAATCATTGAAGCATAGGCGGCCGGATCAGGAAAGAAACCGGACAGAACCGCCCGAGAGCTACCTGAACTCGTTTCAATTTTTGTACCAAACGAAAGGTTGGACATGGGCACACCCGTCATCGTCGAGGCCGCTCGAACCCCCATCGGCAAGCGCGGCGGCTGGCTGTCCGGCCTGCACGCGGCCGAGCTGCTCGGCCTGGCCCAGCGCGGCCTGCTCGAGCGCGCCCACCTGGATCCGGCACAGGTCGAGCAGGTCATCGGCGGCTGCGTCACCCAGGCGGGCGAGCAGTCCAACAACGTGACCCGGGTCGCCTGGCTGCACGCCGGGCTGCCCTGGCAGGTCGGCGCGACCACCATCGACGCACAGTGCGGCTCGGCGCAGCAGGCCAACCATCTCATCGCCGGGCTCATCGCGACCGGCGCCATCGACATCGGCGTCGCCTGCGGCGTCGAGGCGATGAGCCGAGTTCCGTTGGGCGCCAACGTCGGCGAGCACGCCGGACCGCGCAGGCCGGCTTCCTGGAACATCGACCTGCCCAATCAGTTCGAGGCGGCGGAGCGGATTGCCAAGCGGCGCGGCATCACTCGCGCCGACGTCGACGCGTTCGGCGCGCGCTCGCAGCGGCTGGCCGGGCAGGCCTGGGCCGAGGGCCGGTTCGATCGCGAGGTGCTGACCGTGACCGCGCCGGCCGTGGACAAGGAGGGCAACCCGACCGGCGAGAAGCTGGACGTGTCCCGCGACCAAGGCCTGCGCGAGACGACCGCCGAGGGACTGGCCAAGCTGAAGCCGGTGCTCGAGGGCGGCATCCACACAGCAGGCAGTTCGTCGCAGATCTCCGACGGCGCGGCCGCCGTGCTGCTGATGGACGAAAAGGCCGCGCAGCGAGCCGGATTGCGGCCGCGGGCGCGGATCGTCACCCAGGCGCTCGTCGGTTCGGAGCCGGAGTTCCATCTGGACGGTCCGGTCCAGGCGTGCTCACGCCTGTTGGAGCGATCGGGTATGACCGTCTCCGACATCGATCTGTTCGAAATCAACGAGGCGTTCGCCTCGGTCGCACTGTCCTGGGCCTCGGTGCATCAGCCGGACATGGACCGGGTGAACGTCAACGGCGGCGCGATCGCGCTCGGCCATCCGGTGGGCTCGACCGGATCCCGGCTCATCACAACGGCTTTGCACGAGCTGGAGCGAACCGGCCGCAGCACCGCCATGGTGCTGATGTGTGCCGGTGGCGCATTGGCGACAGGGACCATCATCGAACGGATTTAGGGCCCTCGACCCCCGGAAACCGGATTGTTGAACGTTCATCCCCCAGGCCCGGAAACGTGTCGTACGCCACATGCCAGCCCCGACTTGCAACTAGATGAGACGTCAGCTATCTTTCCGCTATCAGGACCGTGTCGGGGAAGACCTCCGCGACGGGCCAGAACCGGTCCGTACCTCGGCTTCTCGAGAGCCGTTGGGGTGACCCGCAAACGCGACGGTCCCAGTACCTTCGCCGGAGTGGCACCTAGAAGCTTCAAGGAAATCCGGAATCAGGCGTAGGTTTTCAGTTACTGAGCCGCTAATATCAATGATACGTATCCGAGATAACGACTGTTAGTACAGCGAAGGGAATTGGGCGGCTCACAATGGCTGATTTCGCGGCGCGGCTGAACAAGCTGTTCGAAACCGTGCATCCCCCGGGGCGTAAGCCGCACACCAACGCGGAGGTTGCGGCTGCGCTGACTGCCTCCGGACATCCGATCTCGAAACCGTACCTGTCGCAGTTGCGGTCGGGACAACGGACGAACCCGTCCGATGAGACGGTGGCCGCCCTGGCGAAGTTCTTCAAGGTCAAGCCGGACTACTTCTTCAACGACATCTATGCCGCCAAGATCGATCATGATCTGGAGTTGCTGTCCCAGCTGCAGGGCTACGGACTGCGACGGCTGTCGAGTAGAGCGTTCGACCTGTCCGAAGAATCTCAGAACCTACTCACGTCCATGGCGGAGAAGTTGCGGGCAAGTGAAGGCTTGCCCGAAATTCCTCCGGATGGCACCGAATAGGTTCGCTTGCACGTCAAGCACAGTGCGACCCGTCCGGGTCGCACTGTGCTGTGTTATGTGTGCGTCAATGCGAACAGTGGAACGGGGCATGCCCGGAAAAACAGGGGCATGCCCGGTCTGGTTCGCTGACGACGCCCGAACACGCGCAGATGCACACACATTCGACAATTCTCGGACAACAGATTCTTGCGCGCGTGGGTAAACCATCCGTGCGCGCGGAACTCCGCGGGGCCGTCGCCGCAGCCCCGCAGCACAAGATCTCGTAGTACGTACTAGTGCGCCGAATACCCGGCGGAGCGGAACACCGCTAGCTCAATTTCGGACGTGCTCCAGAGATGTCGCGTCATACGCCCGCGCGATGGCCTGGACCCAGCCGCGCGGACTAATCCCCTCCGGCGGAGCAATCCATCGTGCGTCGACCGCCACATCGCCCAACGGGTTTCTCGCCCACTGCGCCACGGTCTCCGCGCGCTCGGCGACCGACCGCGGCGGCGGCGCGACCGCGGCGAGCACCACACCGCCGCCGGACTGCAGGTACAGCGCGTCCATGATCTGCGCCACTTGGTCGGATGCCTTCAACTGAGTCGAGGTGCCGGTCTGGTCGTGCGCGACCACCTCCGGGAAGCGGCCGACCAGAATCCGGTGCAGCAGCCGAATCTGGCGCAGCAGCAGGCGCGCTCGCACCCACAGCTCCACCACGATCCACACCGCGCCGAACGCGACGAGCAGGGCGGCGATCTCCCACACCGGCCACGCCCAGTTCGGCTCGCCCGGCGGGACCGGCGCCGCATCGCCGAACGCGCGCCGGACCTCCAGCACCGCGAGCACCGCGACGACCGCGGACCCTGTGGTGTAGATCGCGATTCCGCGCCCGAGCGTGGTCCAGTCGAGGTTGCGCAGACCGGTGATCACGATGAACACCGCGCCGAACGCGACCACCTCCCAGCCGAAGGTGAACGACCAGGCGATGGCGGCCGCCACGGCGACCAGACCCATGCTGTAGATCACCAGGGCGACCTGACGCAGGTTCTGCCGGGAGACGACCGGCCAGGCGGCCGAGGCGACCACCGAGGTGGCGGTCACGAAGGCGATCCAGGCCGAGACCACGACACCGTCGGACAGCCAGCCCGCGTGCAGGCCGCTGGGACGCAGGTTGTCGATGGCCACCGCGATCTCGGGGACCGCGACGGTGGCGGCCAGTGCGACGGCGGCGACCGCGACCACGATGGCCACCCGCGCCGTCGTCGCCGGCTTGACCAGCACGCGGCCGACTCGGGCGCCTGCCGCCATCCAGACCAGCAGAGCCGTCAACCAGAGGGTCATCCCAGAGCCTCATCGAATCGAAGGACCGAGACGCCTGCGCCTCGACTGTTGAACACGCGGAGCCGGGTCATCAACATCGCGGCGAAGGTCTCGGCCTCCCACTCGGCCAGCTCGTCCGCACCGTCGTCGACGATCTGCTGATGCGCACGCTGGCTCAGCATGTAGGCGATCAGATCGTCGCTGGCCTCGAGGGTCACCTCGGGTGCGGGCGCGCCCTCGTGGTTGAACACGATGTGCCCCAGCTCATGTGCCAGGGTGTGCTCCCTGCTCGGCAGCGACTGGGCGAGCACGATCACGTCGCGATCCGGGTAGAGCCGACGCTGACCGCACACGCCGGGTCCCAATTCCGCACTGGCGATCTCGATTTCGCGCCGCCGCTCGCTGGCGATGGCGAGCACCACCTCGTCGAGCGTGGTGGCGTCCGAGTCCGCGGCCACCGCGCACACGGCATCGACCGCGGCCGCGACCCGGCGGTACGACCGCGAACTGCTCTGCGTCTTGCTCTCACTCATGCCCGCACCTCGCTGGCGCTCGGTTCCGGCATGCGCGAGGCACGCTGCGTCATGATTCGTTCGCTTCGCTCACTCATGCCACACCCCTCACGGCCTCGGGAAGAACATGGCACGGGCGGCGTCGACTCGGGTCTGCGCGGCCGAGGCGCCCTGGAAACTGACTGCGCCGGAACCGGCTCCGGCCAACCCGAGGGCGAGCAGGCCGCCGATCACGGACAGCAGTTTGGGTTTGGGCAGGCCGTCGTTCGCGCTGGTCGGGCGCACGTCGGGGTTGGGCTTGGCGGGGGCCGCCTGCACAGGGGCGGGCGGTGGCGGTGGCGGCGGTGGGGGCACCGCGGCCGGGGCCGCGGCGGGCGCGGGCACGAGTACCGGCAGGGCCGGGATGGCGGGGATCACCGGGGACGGCACCGGCGGGATCGCGATCGGCGGGACCGCGGGCGGAACGGGCGGCGCGGGGATCGGGATCAACAGCAGCAGCAGCGGCGCGGCGGAGCCGACGGCCGCCGAACCCACCGCGGCGGAACCGACTGCGGCAGAACCGGTTCCGGCCGAGCCGACGCCGGCCGAGCCGACGCCCGCCGAGCCCACACCGGCCGAGCCCACCGCCGCCGAGCCGACGCCCGCGGAGCCGACAGCGGCGGAACCTGTTGCGCCGACGCCGATTCCGGCCGAACCGACGGCCGCGGACCCGGTGGCCAGCGCGCCGACCCCGGCCGAACCGGTGATGCCCAGCGCGGCCGAGCCAGAACCGAGGACGAGGCCGAGCCCGGCCGAACCGGAGCCGAGCGTCAGGCCGAGTCCGGCCGAACCGGTGCCGAGGACCGCGCCGAGCCCGGCGGAGCCGGCGGCGCCCGCCGCGGCCGAGCCACCGGCCGCCGCGGAACCACCGGCGGCGGATCCGCCTGCCGCGGCCGAACCGGCGGCGGCGGACCCGGCGGCCGAGCCGGAACCGATCGCGGGATTGGTCGGCACCGCACTGACCTCGGACGGCTGCCCGGGCACCGACAGCGGGTACCAGGGATCCCCGGTGTCATACGGGGGCGGAGCGGGGTCCACAGCGCACCCAGGGCACCGCTCGGCGGGCTGCGCCTGCGCGGCTAACGGCCCGAGTAGCGCAAAGCCGGCCACAGTCCCAGCTACTGCAACCACACGGAACGTGCGACCAACGGCCATGCGCCGAGCCTTCCCCTCATTCGTAAAGCGCAGATCTCACCCGGTCGCCACTCTCACACGGGACTTTTAACGGATGGGGGCCATAGTAAACCCCTATCGTTAGGTGCGCAGGAAGAAGGTCGGAAGCCCGGTCAGGCCCCGTAGACCGGTTCGGGCGGCATCCCCTTGGCAATCAGGTCAGCTACTACCGGGCCCAGTTCGGCGGGTGACCACCGGGCGCCGCGGTCGACCGCGACCCCGTGCCGCCAACCGTCGGCGAGGGCCACTTTCCCGCCTTCTACCTCGAACATGCGCCCGGTGACCGCCGCGGATTGCGTGCTGCCGAGCCAGACGACCAGCGGCGAAATGTTCTCCGGAGCCATCGCGTCGAAGCCGTCCTCCGGCGGCGCCATCGTGTCGGCAAACACGGTCTCGGTCATCCGGGTGCGGGCCGCGGGTGCGATGGAATTCACAGTCACGCCGTAGCGTCCGAACTCCGCGGACGCGGTCAGCGTCAGTCCGGCGATGCCCGCCTTGGCCGCGCCGTAGTTGCCCTGGCCGACGCTGCCCTGCAGGCCCGCGCCGGAGCTGGTGTTGATGATCCTGGCGTCGACCGGACGGCCCGCCTTGGACTCGCCGCGCCAGTACTCGATCGCGTGCCGCATGGTGACGAAGTGGCCCTTGAGGTGCACCCGGATCACCGCGTCCCACTCGTCCTCGCCGAGGTTGACCAGCATCCGGTCACGGACGAAACCGGCATTGTTGACCAGCACGTCCAGTCCGCCGAAGGTGTCCACGGCCTGCCGGATAAGTCGTTGCCCGCCTTGCCAATCCGCGACGTCGTCGCCGTTGGCCACGGCGCTGCCGCCGAGCGCCTCGATCTCCGCGACGACCTGTTCGGCGGGGGTCTCACCGGTCGCGGCGCCGTCGAGCGCCGAGCCGAGGTCGTTCACCACCACCTTCGCCCCGGCCGCGGCGAAGGCGAGCGCGTGCGCGCGCCCGATGCCCCGGCCCGCGCCAGTGACGATGACGACGCGCCCTGCGCAGATCTGCTCGGTGTCCATACCTATGTCCTCTTCGTGGGTGTCCGTTGGGTTCAGGACCGCTGACCAACCGCCGCGGTGGACGCGGCCAGGAACGCCGGGCGCTCGCCGCCGCCGTGCACCAGGAGGGCGGCGCCGCTGACGTAGCCGGCCAGCGGCGAGGCGAGGAAGACGGCGCAGCGGCCGACATCGTCCGGCTCGGCCATCCGCCCGAGCGGAATGGTCTCCCCCACCGCGTCGATGCCGGCCTGGTCGCCGTAGTGCAGCTGACTCTGCTCGGTGACGACCGGGCCGACGACGAGCGAGTTGACCCGCACCTTCGGCGCCCATTCGATCGCGAGCGAGGCGGTCAGGCTGTCGATCCCGGCCTTGGCGGCGCCGTAGGCGGCGGTGCCCGGCGACGGCCGGGTGCTGCTCACGCTGGAGATGTTGACGATCGAGCCGCCGCCCGCCTGCTGCTGCATCACCGCGTTCGCCGCCTGCGAAACCAGCAGCGGGGCAAGCAGATTCAGTTCGACGATCTTGGCGTGGAAATTCTTGCTCGCGGTGGCAGCGAGGGCGAACGGGGCGCCGCCCGCGTTGTTGACCAGGTGGTCGAGGCGACCGTGCCGTTCGGCGATGGTCTCGATCAGCCCGCGCACCGCGTCCGCGTCGCGAATATCACAGGGCAGGAACTCGATGGCGCGGCCGTCGGCCTCGATCGGGACCTCGGCGGGGCGCCGGGCGCAGGCGATCACGGTCGCGCCGGCCACGAGGAACGCCCTGCTCACACCCGCACCCACGCCGCGGACGCCGCCGGTCACCAGAACGACGCGGTCGGCCAGATCGATTTCGAGTGCCACCGTGCTAACCTACCAAGCAACTGCTTGCTTTGCCAATGCTGAGCTCAGGCCGGGCCGGGTCGATCCGACGGGCCACGGCCTTCATGAAGGGATAGGGCGATGGGGATCAACCGTCACTCCGAATCAACCGGCATCACCGTGGTCACGGTCGACTACCCGCCGGTCAACGCGATACCGACGGACGGCTGGTTCGACATCGCCGACGCGATCCGAGAGGCGGGCCGGGACAAGGAAACCCGAGTCGTGGTGCTGCGCGCGGAGAATCGCGGTTTCAACGCAGGCGTCGACATCAAGGAGATCCAGAGCAAGCCGGGTCATCAGGCGCTGATCGACGCGAATCATGGCTGCTTCGAGGCGTTCGCGGCGGTCTACGACTGCCCGGTGCCGGTGATCGCGGTGGTGCAGGGCTTCTGCCTCGGCGGCGGGATCGGCCTGGTCGGCAACGCGGACGTGGTGATCGCCTCGGACGACGCCACTTTCGGCCTGCCCGAGGTCGATCGCGGCGCGCTCGGCGCGGCCACCCATCTGTCCCGGCTGGTGCCGCAGCATCTGATGCGGGCGCTGTTCTACACCGCGAGCACCATCACCGCGCAGCAGTTGCAGCATTACGGGTCGGTGTATCAGGTGGTGCCGCGCGCCGAACTCGACGCCGCGGCAATGGAGGTCGCCAAGAACATCGCGGCCAAGGACGGCCGGGTGATCCGCGCGGCGAAGCGGGCGCTCAACGGCATCGATCCGCAGGACGTGCACCGCAGCTACCGCTACGAGCAGGGATTCACCTTCGAACTCAATCTCGCCGGCGTCGCCGACGAGATCCGCGCCCGGTTCGACGAGGATCTGGCCGCGCGCAAGGTCGAGAAGTAAGGGATTTGCAGTCATGCGAGACAAGCGAATGTCGCTCGACGAGGTAGTCGGCGAGCTGCGCAGCGGAATGACCATCGGGATCGGCGGCTGGGGTTCGCGGCGCAAGCCGATGGCGCTGGTGCGGGCCATCCTGCGCTCGGACCTCACCGATCTGACCGTGGTCAGTTACGGCGGGCCGGATCTGGGCCTGCTGTGTTCGGCGGGCAAGGTGCGCAAGGCGTACTACGGCTTCGTGTCCCTGGACTCGGCGCCGTTCTACGACCCGTGGTTCGCCAAGGCCAGGACCTCGGGCGCGCTGGTCGCGCGTGAGATGGACGAGGGCATGCTCAAGTGCGGGCTGGAGGCCGCCGCGGCGCGACTGCCGTTCCTGCCGATCCGGGCCGGGCTCGGCTCGGACGTGCCGAACTTCTGGGACGGTGAATTGCGCACGGTCGCTTCGCCCTACCCCGCTGCCGACGGAAAGACCGAGACGCTGATCGCGATGCCCGCGCTGAATCTCGATGCGGCGCTGGTGCATCTGAACCTCGGCGACCGGCACGGCAACGCCGCCTACACCGGCGTCGACCCGTACTTCGACGACCTGTACTGCTCGGCCGCCGAGCGCCGGTATGTCTCGGTCGAGCGGGTCGTCGAGACCGACGAGCTGGTGAAAACCGTTCCGCTGCAATCGCTGCTGCTCAACCGGATGATGGTGGACGGCGTCGTCGAGGCGCCCGGCGGTGCGCACTTCACCCTGGCCGGGGACAGCTACGGCCGGGACGAGAAGTTCCAGAAGCACTACGTCCAGTCGGCGAAGACGCCCGAGGCGTGGCAGCAGTTCATCGACCAGTACCTGGCCGTCTCCGAGGACGAGTACCAGGCCGCCGTCCGCGAGTTCGCCCAGGAGGCCAAGCGATGAGCACCGACACCATCACTCGCGCCGAAGTGTGCGCGGTCGCCTGCGCGGAGATCTTCAGTGGCGCAGGCGAGATCATGGCCAGCCCGATGTCGCCGATGTCGATCATCGGCGCGCGCCTGGCCAAGCTGACCACCGAACCGGACCTGCTGCTCTCCGACGGCGAGGCGCTGTTGTTCGCCGACACTCCCCCGCTGGGCGGCAAGGCGCCGATCGAGGGCTGGATTCCGTTCCGCCGCGTGTTCGACGTGGTGGCCTCCGGCCGGCGGCACGTGGTGATGGGCGCCAACCAGATCGACCGCTTCGGCAATCAGAACCTGTCCGCCTTCGGCGCCTTGCAGCAACCGACCCGGCAGATGTTCGGCGTGCGCGGCGCGCCGGGCAACACGATCAATCACGCGACCAGCTACTGGGTTTCGCGGCACACCAGCCGGGTCTTCACCGATCGGGTCGACATCGTCTCCGGCGTCGGCTACGACAAGGTGGATCCGGCCAACCCGGCCTTCCGGTTCCATCACCTGCACCGGGTGGTGACCAATCTGGGCGTCTTCGACTTCGAGGGACCCGACCACACCATGCGGGCGCGCAGCCTGCATCCCGGCGTCACCGTCGCCGAGGTCGCCGAGAACACCTCGTTCGAGATCCACGGCCTGGCCGACGCACCGGAGAGCAGGCTGCCCTCGGCCGAGGAGCTCCGGCTGATCCGGGAGGTACTGGATCCCAAGCAGATTCGCGACACCGAGGTGCCGTCGTGACCGGCAGGCTGCGCACCGCGCTGACCGAGCTGGTCGGCATCGAACATCCGGTCGTGCAGACCGGCATGGGCTGGGTGGCCGGGCCGAGCCTGGTCGCGGCGACCGCCGAGGCGGGCGGACTCGGCATCCTGGCCTCGGCCACCATGACCTACCCGGAGCTCGAGGCGGCGATCGCGAAGACCAAGGCGCACACCGGGAAACCGTTCGGGGTGAACATCCGCGCCGACGCCTCGGACGCGCTCGAACGCATCGACCTGCTGATCCGGGAAAAGGTGGCGGTCGCGTCGTTCGCGCTCGCCCCCAAGCAGGACCTCATCGCCAAGCTGAAAGACGCGGGCGTGGTCGTGATTCCGTCGATCGGCGCGGCCAAGCACGCGGTGAAGGTCGCCTCCTGGGGCGCCGACGCGGTGATCGTGCAGGGCGGCGAGGGCGGCGGGCACACCGGCCCGGTCGCCACCACACTGCTGCTGCCCTCGGTGCTGGACGCGGTGGACATCCCGGTGGTCGCCGCGGGCGGCTTCTTCGACGGTCGCGGCCTGGCCGCCGCACTGACCTACGGTGCGGCGGGTGTCGCGATGGGCACCCGCTTCCTGCTCACCCAGGAGAGCACCGTGCCGGAGGGGGTCAAGCAGGAGTACCTGCGCAGGCAGCTCCAGGACACCGTGGTCTCCACCAAGGTCGACGGCATGCCGCACCGGGTGCTGAACACCGAACTCGTGCAGCGGCTGGAACATTCGGGCCGCGCCAGGGGTCTGGCCGCCGCGGTGGCCAATGCCGCCAAGTTCAAGCACATGACCGGCATGAAGTGGTCCACCCTGGTGCGCGACGGACTGACCATGCGAAAGACCAAGGACCTCACCTGGTCTCAGGTCGTCATGGCGGCCAATACGCCGATGTTGTTGCGCGCAGGCCTGGTCGAGGGCAACACCCAGGCCGGTGTGCTGGCCGCCGGGCAGGTCACCGGCATCATCGAGGACCTGCCCACGTGCCAGGAGCTGATCGATCGCATCGTCGCCGACGCGATCAACCGGATCGAGGCGCTGCACAAGCAGCTCTGAGTCCGTCCGGCGAGCTGCCTCGCGCCCGGTTCGGGGGCGGGGCAGTTCACTCAGCGAATTGCGGTCGCCGCGCCCGTCGCCGTGCCCGTAGCATCCCGCTCATGAACCAGCCGATGCCCCCGCAACAGCCGCAATATCCGCAGCAGCAGCCCGGATTCCAGCACCAGCCGCCGCCGGGGTACCAGCAGCAACCGCAGCCACAGCCCGCACCGCAGTTCCCCATCCTCGTCTCCACCATGAACGACGTGCCCGGGCACCGAGTGGTCCGGGTCTTCGGCGAGGTCGCGGGCCTGACCGTGCGCAGCCGCGGCCTCGGCTCCAACCTCGCGGCGGGCTTCCGCTCGCTCGGCGGCGGCGAGATCACCGAGTACACCCATCTCCTCTACCAATCCCGCCACGAGGCGATCATGCGAATGTGTCAGCACGCCATGTCCTTCGGCGCGAACGGCATCCTGGCCATGCGCTTCGACTGCAACGAGATCGCCAACACCATGAGCGAGGTCGCGGCCTACGGGACCGCGGTGCTGCTGGAGCCCGCCGACAAGGGGTAGCCGGGACCTTTGCCGGTGCCGCCGGCACGCAGCGCGGGGTCGGCGGACGGCTCGCCCGGCTCGATCTTGCCGACCTCCGCCCAGGCCATTGCCTGCTGGGTCCGCCTAGGTCCAGGCGGGTCGGCTGCCGAGCCAGTTCGATAGGTCAGCTAATAGAATTAGCCTGCGCTACAGCTCTGCCGCATCCACGCCGATCATCGCGATAATGACTTCCAGCTGCGACTTCGTCGCGACGCCCAGGAGCAAGCAATACCTGGAACGACCATGCGAAGCATGATCAAGTCAGATAGCTACCATTGCGCAAATGGAGATCCACCACCTGCGCTACTTCTTGACGGTCGCCCGAGCACTCGATTTCGCCAAGGCCGCGCAGGCGTTGCAGATGTCCGTTCGACCGTTGCGCCTGCGTATCGAGGCCATGGAAACCGAACTCGGCGCGGCACTGTTCGAACCCGCCACCCGGCCCGTCCGGCTCACCCCGGCCGGAGCGCGGCTGGTGCCGTTGGCCGCTGGGATCGTCACCGACTTCGACGCGCTCCGCGAGCGACTATCCGCCCCGGACGATCGGCCGATCGACGTGCGCCTGGCCATGCCCGAGCTGCTCGGCGCCGACATCGGTCACCGGCTGAGCACCGCCATGGCCGAGCTCGCCCCCGAGTACACCTTCGCGCTGGAGCGGCTGCGCGCCGCCGATATCGAGGCCGGCCTGCGCGGTCACCACCTCGACCTCGCGCTCTCGCACATCCCGTCCGCCGGATCGGACGTCGAATCCGCGGTGATCGCCACCGAACCGGTCGGCGTCCTGGTCGGATCCACCCGGTTCGAGGGCCGAACCTCGGTGCGGCTGGCCGACTTACGCGGCTTCACCCACATCAAAGGTCCCCGGCATTGGGAACTCGGTCACGGCGACAGGGCCGAGACCGCCCTGTCCGGCGCGGGCATCAGCACGGGCCGCGACCGGTTCAAGACCCTCGACGGCATGCTCATGATGCTGCGCCAGACCCGCGGCTTCATCCTCGCGCCCTTCGATTCCGACGGGCTGCACGCCTTCGACCGGGCCGAATTCCGTTTCCTCCCGGTCGAAGACCTGAACCTCGACGTGACCACCGTCCTGCTCTGGCGCACCGGCGACGAGCGGTTCGCCCGGCTCGCCGCCGAACTCGCCGCCCGCCTGCGCGGCTAGCTCAGTCGCCGAGGCGCTCGATGATGGTGACGTTGGCGGTGCCGCCGCCCTCGCAGATGGTGAGCAGGCCGTAGCGGCCGTTGATCCGCTCCAATTCATTGAGCAGCGAGGCGAAAAGCTTTGCGCCGGTGGCGCCGAGCGGATGGCCGAGGGCGATCGCGCCGCCGTTGACGTTGACCCGCTCCGGGTCCGCGCCGGTCTCCTTCAGCCAGGCGAGCACGACCGGGGCGAACGCCTCGTTGATCTCCACCACGTCGATGTCGTCGATGCTCAGGCCGGTCTGCTCCAGCGCCCACCTGGTCGCCGGGATCGGCGCGGTGAGCATGAAGATCGGGTCGGCGCCGCGGGCGCTGACGTGGTGGATGCGGGCCCGCGGCGTCAAACCGTAGGCCTCGACCGCCCATTCGGAGGCGAGCAGGGTCGCGCTCGCGCCGTCGGAGATCTGGCTCGCGACGGCCGCGGTCAGCGGGCTGCCCTCGGCCAGCGGCGGCAGCGACGCCATCTTCTCCAGGCTGGTCTCGCGCGGCCCCTGATCGATCCAGAAGTCGCCGACCGGCACGATCTCCTTGTCGAATCGGCCGTTCTTGATCGCATCGCGCGCCCGCTCATGGCTGCGCAAGGCCCAGCGCTCCATGTCTTCTCGGCTGATGTTCCACTTTTCCGCGATCAGCTGCGCGGCCCGGAACTGAGTGACCTCGGCGGTGCCGTAGCGATGATCCCAGCCCGCGGAACCGACGAACGGCGAGTCGAAGCCGTACTCCTTGCCCGCGTACATGGCGGCCGAGATCGGGATGGCGCTCATGTTCTGCAATCCGCCCGCGACGATCACCTCGGCGGTGCCGCTCATGATCGCCTGCGCGCCGAAATTGATGGCCTGCTGGCTGGATCCGCACTGGCGGTCGACGGTGACGCCGGGCACCTCTTCCGGATAGCCCGCGGCCAGCCAGGCGGTGCGCCCGACGTTTCCGGCCTGCGGGCCGACATTGTCGACGCAGCCGACGATCACGTCGTCGACGTTGCCCGGGTCGATCGGGCTGCGGTCCAGCAGGCCGCGCAGCGCGGCCGCGCCGAGGTCGGCGGGGTGCACGGCGGCCAGCGCGCCGCCGCGCTTGCCGACCGGGGTGCGCACCGCGTCGATCACGTAGGCGTCCCGCAGCGGGGTGTAGGGGCGACGGGGTGCGGAAGGTGCAGACATCTAGAACTCCTACGTGGTGTGCTCGGCCGTGGAAAGCGTGAGGCCGTCGAGCACGATGGTCAGATATTGCTTGGCGAGGTTGTCCACGGTGATGGGGCCGCCCGGCTGGTACCAGCGCACCGCGACCCACACGGTGTCGCGCAGGAACCGGTAGGCCAGTTCGACGTCGATCTCGGGCCGGAAGCTGCCGTCGGTCACGCCGTTGGTCAGCACCCGGTGCCAGAGCTCGCGGAATTCGCGGTTGTAGTCGGCGATGTAGGTGAACCGCTCGGCGGTGCGCAGGCGCTTGGCCTCGGCCTGGTAGATCGCCACCGCGGCGTGATGGCGGTCGAAGGACTGGTAGGACGCGATCACCAAGGCTTCCAAGGTGTCTCGCGGGCTGAGCCCGGCGCCGACGATCTCCCGGTAGTGCCCGAACAGTTCGTCGAGGAAGCCGCGCAGGATCTCGTCGACCATCGACTCCTTGGAATCGAAATGGTGGTAGAGGCTCCCGGATAGAATTCCGGCCGCGTCGGCGATGTCGCGCACGGTGGTGGCGCGCAGGCCACGCTCGGCGAACAGTTCGGCCGCCAGCGTGAGCAGTTCATTGCGCCGTGCGGATTTCGAAGCGTCGGGTGCGGTCACATCGGCCATAATACAACCAAGCATTTGCTTGGTACAGGGTGGCGCGCCATTGTGCATGCCGAAGACCGGGCAGTACGTCTGTTCAGCGGACCGAATAACGCAGCGGAGAGGACACCGATAGGTCCGCTAGCAGCCGGTCGCAGATCACCACCGGCGCGATGCCCGCTCTGGCCATCCGGGCCACCAGCGCGAGCCTGCGTTCGCAGCTGTCCCATTCGACGGTCAGCTGGCCGCGCCCCGGACCGGCGTCCACGGTCGCCATCACCCGCGGCGGGCCGTAGGCCATCGGCTCCTCGATCAGCTTGAGCACCATGCCGCGCTGCCAGGCCTGATAGGTATCCATGTCCGCGCCGACCACCAGCTTGTCGGTGGCGGCACAGAGGCCCTGCGCGATCTCCTCGTCGAAGGCCACCCGATCGAACCGGAACTTGCGGCATTTGGCCACCACGTCGAGCAGATCCGCGCGCACCTCGCACAGCAGCGCGGACTGCCGGTGCCTGCGCCGGTCCTGCTCGCTCTCCGCCGGATCGGAGCCGAGCCCGATCTGCTTGGCCCGCTCCCGATCTCGCGCCATGTCGGCGCGTAGCGCGCCCCGCGGGTCGCGCGTCACCTCGAGCTCGTCGACGGCGTACTGCGCGAGGATCTGGGCCGCGCGCGTCGCGGTCGCACCCTCGCAGGTGTGCTCCATGAGTTCGGCGCCAAGGGTTAGCGCGGCGAGCACCATGCTGTCCAGCCTGCGCCTGGCTAGCACCACTTCGCGCACCAATTCGAGTTCCAGTTGTTCGCGGGCAGCTGGGCTATCCAGGCCCATAGCCATCGCCCCTTTGGAGAGTGCGGGATCCGATCTCAACCAGCATGGCACACCCCGGCGACATCTGGCGCCGCCTTTTCTACCTGATCAGCCGCCCATTTGCTCGATGTGCGCCGGAAGCTGGAAGGCGATCGCACTCTGGCGCGCTCGGCCGTCCGTCCAGTCTGTCGCGGCGCGGCGACCGTCGCGCGTAGCCAACGACGGGCAACGCGAAAGCGATTCGAGCAACCGATAGCGAAAGATGTTGCGGCCTACGTCGGATCGCCGAATTTCGCGTGTGCGCCACCCGTGGTGCGCGAAGATCGCGGAGAATCACCCGACCGGTTCCGGCGCCCGCCCGAGTCGTCGCGCGCCACCGCGCGCGGACCGCCGATCGAGTTCGCCACGAAGGGATATTCATGCGTATCGCCACTACACCACGACTGCTCGCGGTCGCCGCGTTGGTCACGCTGCCGATGCTCGCCGCCGCGGCCCGGGCCACGGCCGCACCGCCCGGAGAATCCTGGGACACGATTTTCACCACGGTCCGATCCGGGCTCTGCGTCGGCCGGATCGACCCGAGCGTCGGGCACGGCGGTCTCCCCAATGGTGGTGCCCTGTTCAACTTTCAGGCCACGCTGTGGGGCATCGGGGACTGCCGGACGACCATCACCGCCCAGTGGACCAACACCGACAACGGGCGCAGCGGCACGGTCAGCCAGGAGATCACCGGACCGGGTTATCACCACTACGGCGCCGAGCCCCGGTTCTACCCGGGACCCGGCCACGTCGAGGTGACCTTCACGCTGGACGCCGCGTCGGTTCCCGCGCCCGCCCACGGCCGATGGCAGATGCCGGACTACGGAAACTGAATCGGCTCAGGCGCGTTGGCTGCTGACCGAGACCACCTCGCCGGTCAGGTACGAGGTGTAGTCGCTGGCCAGCATGGCGATGGTGGCCGCGACCTCCCACGGCTCGGCGGCCCGGCCGAAGGCTTCCCGCTCGGAGAGCCGGTCGAGTAGTTCGGTCGAGCTGACCTTGTCCAGGAACGCGTGCCGGGCGATGCTCGGCGCGACCGCGTTGATCCGCACGCCGAGTTCGGCGGCCTCGACCGCGCTGCACCGGGTCAGCGCCATCACGCCGGCCTTGGCCGCGGCGTAATGGGCCTGGCCGTGCTGCGCGCGCCAGCCGAGCACGCTGGCGTTGTTGACGATCACGCCGCCGTGGCCCGCGTCGCGGAAATAGCCGAGCGCGGCGCGGGTGCAGCGGAACGTGCCGTTCAGCGTGATGTCGAGGACGCGATCCCATTGCTCGTCGGTCATGTCGACCACCGGGGTCTCGCCGCCGAGGCCGGCGTTGTTGACCATGATGTCGATCCGGCCGATCGCCGCCGCCGCGCCGCGCACCAGGGCGTTCACCTGTTCGGTGTGCTGCACGTCGCAGGCGATCGAGGCGACCTTGCGCTCCGGGAACTCGGCGGCGAGCTCGGCCGCGGTCTCGGCCAGGCGTCGCTCGTGCCAATCGGAGACGACCACGTCGGCGCCCTCGGCGAGCAGCCTGCGCGCGGTGGCCGAGCCGATGCCGGTGCCCGCCGCCGCGGTGATGACGGCGGCGCGCCCGGTCAGCAGGCCGTGCCCGGGAACCGGCTGCGGCGCAACCGAAAGATCACTCATGGCTGTGCCTCCAAGTCCATGAGCGCGGGCCCTCCGTGGTTACGCTGCGCTACCGCCTCCGGGCCTGACGCGCTCATGGACGTGCCTCCAAGTCCATGAGCGCGGGCCCTCCGTGGTTACGCTGCGCTACCGCCTCCGGGCCTGACGCGCTCATGGACGTGCCTCCCGTGGCAGCCCGAGCACACGCTCGGCGATGATGTTGCGCTGCACTTCGTTCGAACCTCCGTAGATCGTGTCGGCGCGGGTGAACAGGTAGAGCCGCTGCCATTCGTTCAGGTCGTTCTCCTCGGCCACCAGGCCGGCCGGGCCGAGCACCGCCATGGCGAGTTCGCCGAGGCCGCGATGCCAGTTGGCCCACAACAACTTCGCCACCGAGGCCTGTCCCCCGTCGTCGACGCCCGCGCCCTCCATGGTGCGGATGGCGTGCGCGCGCAGGACCCGCAGGCCGACCCAGGCCCGGTCGATCCGCTCGGCGATGAGCGGGTCGTCGGCGGCGCCGGTCCGGCGGGCCAGCGCCTCGACGTCGGCGAGTTCGCGGGCGAACCTGATCTGCTGGCCGAGCGTGGAGATGCCGCGCTCGAAGGTCAGTGTGCCCATGGCGATGCGCCAGCCCTCGCCCGGCGCGCCGACCACCAGATCGGCGGCGGTGCGCGCGTTGTCGAAGAACACCTCGTTGAACTCCGAGGTGCCGGTCAGCTGGATGATCGGGCGCACGTCGATGCCCGGCTGATGCATCGGAACCAGCAGGTAGGACAGGCCCTTGTGGCGCGCCGAGCCGCGCTCGGTGCGGGCGATCACGAAGCACCAGTCGGCCACGTGGGCCAGCGAGGTCCAGATCTTCTGGCCGTTGATCGACCATTCGTCGCCGTCGAGTTGCGCCGCGGTGGTGATCGCGGCGAGGTCCGATCCGGCCCCCGGCTCCGAATAGCCCTGGCACCACAGCTCGCTCACCGTGCGGATGCCCGGCAGGAAGCGGTCCTTCTGTGCCTGGGTGCCGAAGGCGAGCACGGTCGGGCCGAGCAGTTCCTCGCCGACGTGCGAGACCCGGGCCGGGGCGTTCGCCTTGGCGTATTCCTCGTGGAAGATCACCTGCTGGCGTACCGTCGCCTCGCGTCCGCCGTACTCCTTCGGCCAACCGAGGCAGGTCCAGCCCGCGGCGGCCAGGTGCCGGTCCCAGGCGAGCCGCTCGTCGAACGCCTCGTGTTCGCGGCCTGGACCGCCGAGCCCGCGCAACGCGCGGAATTCGCCGTTCAGGTTCTCCGTCAGCCACTCCCGCACGTCGGCGGCGAATTGCGCGTCTTGCGTCGCGGAAAACCGCCCGCCCTGCGCGGCGGTGTCGGATTCTGAGGTCTGGATCGCACCCACGCCGGTAGGATAACCTACCAAGCACTTGCTTTGTAGGGCGCTCGTATAAGTGCTCAACACCCGGACGGTAAGGACAACCGTGACAACCCCTGCACTGACGACACCGCTGGCGCTGCAACACGCCGCCCGCACGTTCGGCACCGCGCCCGCCCTGGCCGACGGCCCGGTGCGACTGGACTGGACCCAGCTGCTGGCGGCCGTCCAGGAGGTGGCGCGGGCGCTGATCGCGCGCGGCGTGCAGTCGGGCGACCGGGTCGCCATGTGGACGCCCAACACCCACCACTGGGTGGTCGCGGCGCTGGCCGCGCACTATGTCGGCGCGTCCCTGGTGCCGTTGAACACCCGCTATGTCGCCGACGAGGCCGCCGACGTGCTGGTCCGGGTCGACGCACGGGCACTGTTCATCGCAGGCCCCTTCCTCGGCCGCGATCGGCTGGCCGAATTGCGCGAGGCCGCACCGGAACTCGATATCGAGACGGTCGTCGTCATCCCGGTCGAGCCGGGCACGAAGACCGGCGACGAGACCGCGTTCGACTGGTCCGAACTGGCCGGGGTCGCCGAAAAGGCCACCCTCGCGGAGGCCGAGGCGCGCGCCGCGGCGGTGAGTCCCGAGGACACCTCCGACATCCTGTTCACCTCAGGCACCACCGGCCGCAGCAAGGGCACCGTGGTCGCGCATCGGCAGGCGCTGTCGGTGGTGCGGGCCTGGGCCGAATGCGCGACGCTCACCGGCGACGACCGGTATCTGGTGGTCAGCCCGTTCTTCCACAACTTCGGCTACAAGGCGGGCATCCTCGCCTGCCTGGTCACCGGGGCCGCAATCATTCCGCAGGCGGTGTTCGACGTGCCCGCCACCATGCGGCTGGTGAGCGAGGAGAAGATCACCGTGCTGCCCGGGCCGCCGACCATCTATCAGACCCTGCTCGACTACCCGGACCGCGCGCAGTTCGACCTCGGCACGCTGCGGGTCGCGGTGACCGGCGCGGCGAACGTGCCGGTGGTGCTGATCGAGCGGATGCGCGCCGAGCTGGACTTCGAGGTGGTCATCACCGCGTACGGCCTGTCCGAGGCGGCGGGCTTCGGCACCATGTGCCGACCGGACGACGACGCCGAGACCATCTCGGGCACCTGCGGCCGCCCGATCGCCGACTTCGAGCTGCGGCTCGCGCCCAACGGCGAGGTGCTGCTGCGCGGGCCGAACGTGATGCTCGGCTACCTCGACGATCCCGAAAGCACCGCGGCGACCATCGATGCCGACGGCTGGTTGCACACCGGTGACCTCGGGACGGTGGACGAGCGGGGCAATCTCAAGATCACCGACCGGCTCAAGGACATGTACATCTCCGGCGGGTTCAACGTGTATCCGGCCGAGATCGAGCAGGCCCTGGCGCGGCTCGACGGCGTCGCCGAATCCGCGGTGATCGGCGTGCCGGACACCCGAATGGGCGAGGTGGGCAAGGCTTTCGTGGTCCGCAAGGCGGGCGCGCGGCTCACCGCGGACCAGGTGCTCGCCCATGCGCGCACCGTGCTGGCCAACTTCAAGGTGCCGCGGTTCATCGAGTTCCGCGACCAGCTGCCCTACAGCGCCGCCGGGAAAGTGCTCAAGCGTCAACTACGTGAGGAGATTTCGTAATGTCGGAACCGATACCCGTTGGGGCGGAGGGGCGGGAGAATCACGAGGGTGACGTCGTCACGTACGAGGTGCGCGGCCGCACGGCGATCGTCACGCTGAACCGGCCGGACTACCGCAACGCGCAGAACTCGGTGATGACCTACGCGCTCGACGCCGCCTTCGAGCGGGCGGTCGAGGACCCCGAGGTCGGCGTGATCGTGTTGGCGGGCAACGGGAAACACTTCAGCGCCGGGCACGACATCGGCACCCCCGGCCGCGATCATCACATCCGCTACCCGAACAAGGCCGCGCTGTGGTGGGACCACGTCGACCGGGTCGGCGGCGACCAGCGCTTCGCCCGCGAGCTCGAGGTCTACCTCGGCATGTGCCGGCGCTGGCGGGAGATGCCCAAGCCGACCATCGCGATGGTGCAGGGCGCCTGCATCGCGGGCGGGCTCATGCTGGCCTGGGTGTGCGATCTGATCATCGCCGCCGACGACGCGTTCTTCTCCGATCCGGTGGTGCGGATGGGCATTCCGGGCGTCGAGTACTTCGCGCATCCGTGGGTGATGGGGCCGCGGGCGGCCAAGGAGTTCCTGTTCACCGGGGACCGGTTCGGGGCGGCCCAGGCCAAGGAATGGGGCATGGTCAACCGGGTGGTGCCGCGCGCCGAACTCGAGGCCGAGACGCTCGCGCTGGCCGAGAAGATCGGCACCATGCCGCAATTCGGGCTCGCACTGACCAAGAAGGCGGTCAACCAGGCCGAGGATCAGATGGGCATGCGCACCGGGATGGACTCGGTGTTCGGGCTGCATCACTTCGCGCACGCGCACAATGCCGAGGTCGGCGCCGATTCGCTGGGCGGCATGAACGCCAAGTCGATGAAGGCGCAGGCCGCCGCTGCCGGTGAGAACGGGGCGAAGTAAGTGGATCTCGAGATCGACCAGGCGACCCAGGAATTCCAGGCCGAGGTCCGGGAGTTCCTCGCGGCCAACCAACCCGCGCAGCCGCTGCCCTCGATGGACACCAAGACCGGGTTCGAGGCGCACCGCGCCTGGGAACGCACCCTCGCCGACGCACGGCTCTCCGTCGTCGCGTGGCCAGCGGAGTACGGCGGTCGCGATGCCTCGCTGCTGGAGTGGGTGCTGTTCGAGCAGGAGTACTACGCCGCCGGCGCGCCGGGGCGGGTGAGCCAGAACGGCATCTTCCTGCTGGCGCCAACGCTTTTCGAGCACGGCACGCCCGAGCAACTGGACCGGATCATGCCCCGGATGGCGCGCGGCGAGGACATCTGGGCGCAGGCCTGGTCGGAGCCGGAGGCGGGCAGCGACCTGGCCGGCATCCGGTCGACCGCGCGCCGGACCAACGGCGGCTGGCTGCTGAGTGGCCAGAAGACCTGGAGTTCGCGAGCGGCGTACGCCGACTGGGCCTTCGGGCTGTTCCGCAGCGACCCGGAGGCGGAACGGCACAAGGGACTGACCTATGTGATGTTCCCGCTGTCCGCGGATGGCGTTGCGGTGCGGCCGATCCCGCAGCTGGACGGCGAGCCCGGCTTCGCGGAGATCTTCCTCGACGAGGTGTTCGTGCCCGATCGCGACGTGATCGGCGCGCCCGGCGAGGGCTGGCGGGTGGCGATGAGTACGTCCAGCAATGAGCGCGGCCTCTCGCTGCGCAGCCCGGGACGGTTCAGCGCGACCTCGCGGCGTTTGATCGATCTGTGGCTCGACACCGGCGACGAGGCGAACACCGGACAGCGAGATGCCGTGGTGGACGCCTGGATCGGCAGCGAGGCCTATCGGCTGCACACGTTCGGCACGGTGACCCGGCTGAACGAGGGCGGCAAACTCGGCGCGGAATCCTCGATCACCAAAGTGTTCTGGTCCGAGCTCGATATCGCCATGCACGAGACCGCGCTCGAGGTGCTCGGCGCCGGCGCCGAGCGGTCCGGATCGTGGACCGACGGGTATCTGTTCTCGCTGTCCGGGCCGATCTACGCGGGCACCAACGAGATTCAGCGCAACATCATCGCCGAGCGGCTGCTCGGACTACCGAGAGGAAGCAGCCGATGAGGTTCGCGCTCAGTCCCGAACAACTCGACTTCGGCACTAGTGTGCGCAAGTTGCTCGACGCGGGGCGCACGCCCGCGGCGGTGCGCGCCTGGGCGACCGGGGATCCACGGCCCGGACGAGGGCTGATCCGTCAGCTGGCGGGTGCGGGCGTTCTCGGTCTGGCCATCGATGACGAGCACGGTGGGGTCGGCGCGGAGCCGATCGATCTGGTGGTCGCGTTCATCGAACTCGGCCGCGCCGCGGCGCCGGGGCCGCTGGTGGAGACAGCTGCCGCGATACCCGCACTGCTGCAAGCACTTCCGGACAGGGAACCGGCGGCGCGCTGGTTGCCCGGATTCGCCGAAGGCGCCGAGCTGGGCACCATCGCGTTCGCCGCGCCTGGGCACGGCGCGGTGGCGCTGGACGCCGACAGCGCCGAGGTCGTGCTGATCGCGGACGGCGGTCAGTTGCACGTCGGCCATCGGACCGGGCTGGTGCGGTCGATCGATCCGGCGCGCCGGCTGTTCGCCGTGTCCCCCGACGAGGCGGTCGCCGAGGGTGTCGCCGACGCGATCGCCACCGGGTTCGACACCGGCGCACTGGCCTGCGCGGCACAGCTGCTCGGCGCCGGGCGCGCGCTGCTGGACTCCGCCACCGGATATGCCAAGCAGCGCAAGCAGTTCGGCAAGCCGATCGGCGAATTCCAGGCGGTCAAGCAGCGACTCGCCGACGTGCTTATCGGCCTGGACCTGGCCGAACCGCTGCTCTACCGGGCCGCGCTCACCATGGGCGAGCCGACGCGCGGCCGCGACGTCTCGGCCGCCGTGATCGCCTGCGGCGACGCGGCCTACCGGGCGGCCAGGGCGGCGCTACAGGTGCACGGCGCGATCGGCTACACCGCCGAATACGACCTTTCGCTCTGGCTGACCAAGGTCACCGCGCTCCGTTCCGCATGGGGCACAACGGATCTGCACCGGGCCCGGATCGCGCAGACGCTGCGCGCCGACCGGCAACTTCGAGGGACGGCATGACCAGCACCGAACATCAGGAATTCACCGCCTCGGTGCGCGCCCTGCTCACCAAGTACGCCGGATCGGCCGCGGTGCGGGCCGCGATGGATACCGAACTCGGCTACGACCGGGCGCTGTGGCAGCGGTTGTGTGATCAGATCGGCGTCGCGGCGCTGGCCATTCCCGAGGAATACGGCGGCATCGGCGCGAGCCTGGTCGAATCCTTGCTCGTGGTCGGCGAACTCGGCCGCACCCTGGCCGGCGTACCGATGCTCGGCTCCGCCGTGCTCGGTGCGCAGGCCGTGCTGCTGTCGGCCGACGACGAGGCGTGCGCGCGTCTGCTCCCAGAAGTCGCGGCCGGAACCCGCACCCTCGCGGTGTGCTGGGCCGGCGACAACGGCTGGGACGAGCCGGGCGTGCACGAGTCCGGCGGAACCCTCACCGGCACCACCGGATACGTGCTCGACGGCAGCGTCGCCGACACCCTGATCGTGGTCACGCCGACCGGGCTGTTCGAGGTCGACCCCGCCGCGACCGGGGTCACCCGACGCGTCGTGCCGACCATGGACCCGACGCGCAAACTGACCGAAATCTCCTTCGCCACCGTCGAAGCCCGCCGCCTCGGCGCCGCCGACCCGCAACCGGCCATCGCCCGCCTACGCGAAATCGCCTGGGCCGCAATCGCCGCCGAACAGGTGGGCGCCGCCGAGCACTGCCTGACCATGACCGTCGAGTACACCAAGTCCCGAGTCCAGTTCGGCCGGCCCATCGGCAGCTTCCAGGCGCTCAAACACCGCATGGCGGACATGTACGTTCTCCTCGAATCGGCCAAGTCCGCCTCTGCCGCCGCCACCCTCGCGGTGGCCGAGCAGACCCCCGGCGCCGCCGAGGACGTCTGGGTCGCCCGCCTGCACTGCTCCGACGCCCTCACCGCCATCGTCGCCGAAACCGTCCAACTACACGGCGGCATAGCCATCACCTGGGAGCACGACGCCCACCTCTTCTTCAAACGCGCCCACGGCACCGCCCACCTCTTCGGCACACCCAGCCGCCCGGTGGCGCACAGCTCCTGAATCGCCTGGTCGGAGCCCCGGTATGCGTTGCGTACCGGGGCTTTGGTGTGTTCGTGACCGAGTTCACGAGACATACATAGTTAGCTTATGTAATAATATCTGGGTGCAGCAGGCTCAGGTGAACACAGCGGATGACATTGTCGTCGATCTACTCGTAACCGCGGGCAGGCTCACTCGGCTGGCCGGGGTGATCAGCGGCGATGATCTGCCGCGGGCGGTGTTGCGGGCACTCGCGGTGCTCGACGAACACGGCGCCGTGCGGGTCAGCGAGTTCGCCAGGATCGACCGATGTTCACAGCCGGCGGCAACGACGCTGATCGGCAGGCTGGTCGCGGATGGCTTCGCGACCAGGCGCAAGGACACGGCCGATTCCCGGGCCGTCGTCGTCGAACTCACCCCGGCCGGACGCAACCGGCTCACCCAGGCGCGGCAGGCGTTCGCCGCCGCGCTCACCACGCGGCTCACCGGCTTCGACACCGAACGCCTCGCCCGCATGGACACCGATTTGAACGAACTGCTGGAGGCCCTGAAAACGGCTACGCCACAGCATCATCCGATATAGAGGGAAGATCAATGAGCACCTTGGCTCCTGATCGCGCCGCCGGCGCGGAACCCACCACGAGCAATCGGCAACCGAAGGCCGTGTGGGCCGTCGCGTTCGCGAGCGTGATCGCGTTCATGGGCATCGGGCTGGTGGACCCGATCCTGAAACCGATCGGCGAACAACTGCACGCCTCGCCGTCGCAGGTGTCCCTGCTGTTCACCAGCTACATGCTCGTGACCGGCGTGGCCATGCTGATCACGGGCGTGGTGTCCAGCCGGTTCGGCGCGAAGAAGACGCTGGTGGCCGGCCTGGCCATCATCATCGTGTTCGCCGCGCTGGCGGGGTTGTCCGACACCGTCACGCAGATCGTCGGGTTCCGCGCCGGGTGGGGGCTGGGCAACGCCCTGTTCATCGCGACCGCGCTCGCCACCATCGTCGGCGCGGCCAGCGGCGGTGTCGCCCGCGCGATCATCCTCTACGAGGCCGCGCTCGGCATCGGCATCGCGACCGGGCCGCTGCTCGGCGGCGTACTCGGCGGAATCAGCTGGCGTGGACCGTTTTTCGGCGTCTCGGTGCTGATGGCCGTGGCCCTGGTGAGCATCGTCGTGCTGCTGCCAGAAGGCCCGAAGCCGACGCACCACACCTCGATCGCCGCGCCGTTCCGCGCGCTGCGCCACCGCGGGCTGCTGACCGTCAGCCTCACCGCGCTGCTCTACAACTTCGGCTTCTTCACCCTGCTCGCCTACACCCCGTTCCCGCTGGACATGGGCACCTACGCGATCGGCTTCATCTTCTGCGGCTGGGGCATCCTGCTCGCGCTGTCCTCGGTGTTCCTGGCGCCGCGGTTGCAGCGGCGGTTCGGTTCGCTGCCGATGATGGGCCTGTCCATCGCGCTGTTCGCCGCGGACCTCGCGGTGATGGCGGCGTTCGCCGAGCACAAGCCGGTGCTGATCATCGGCACCGTGCTGGCCGGGCTGTTCCTCGGCGTGAACAACACGCTGATCACCGAGGCCGTGATGATCTCCGCGCCGGTCGAGCGGTCGACCGCGTCGGCGGCCTACAGCTTCGTCCGCTTCGCCGGCGGCGCGGCCGCGCCGTATCTGGCGGGCAAGCTCGGCGAGCACAGCATCGCGCTGCCGTTCTGGGTCGGCGCCGCCTGTACCGCGGGTGCGGTGCTGGTGCTGCTGGCCGGGCGCGCGGCCCTCGCGCACATCGACGACCATGACCCGGCGCCGCACAGCGTCGCCGAGGCGCAAGCGATCACCGTCGGCGACTGAGCCCGGCACTCCGGCTGCCCGCACCCACTCAGGGTGCGGGCAGTTGTGCTGTGTGCGATCCCTACTCGGGTCGCCGCTCGGGAGTACCGTCGGATGTCATGGGCGATACGCAGCGCGGGCGGGTGAAGATCGAGACCAGCCAGAAGCGAGTTCGGGTATTTCTCGGCGGCCGGGTGGTCGCCGACACGGCGCAACCGGTGCTGGTGTGGGAGGGCCCGCACTATCCGACCTACTACATTCGGGCCGCGGATCTCCAGGCGAAACTCGAGCCGACCGGCCAGTCCCACCACTCCCCCAGCCGCGGTGACGCGACGGAGTACGACGTGGTCGTGGACGGCACCACCGCGACCGCCGCCGCGCTGCGCTATCACGATTCGCCGCTGCCCGAGCTGAACGATCTGGTGCGGCTCGACTGGAACAAGATGGACGAGTGGTTCGAGGAGGACGAGCCGGTCTACGTCCACCCGCGCGATCCATACTCCCGGGTCGACATCCTCGGCAGTTCCCGGCACGTGCGGGTCGAGATCGACGGCGTCACCGTGGCCGACTCGCACGCACCCCGCATCCTGTTCGAAACCGGCCTACCGGCCAGGTACTACCTGCCGATGACCGATGTCCGAATGGATCTGCTGCACCTCTCGGACACGCACACCAGCTGCCCCTACAAGGGCACCGCGGACTATTGGACCGTCCGCGTCGGCGACACCGAATACCCGGACTACGTATGGGGTTACCGCACCCCGCTGCCGGAGAGCCAGAAGATCGCGGGCCTGGTCTGCTTCTACAACGAGAAGGTCGACATCTACCTCGACGGGGAGTTGCAGGAACGGCCGAAGTCGCCGTTCAGCTGAGTCCGCGGTAGGCGGTCAGACCGTCCGCCAGTTCCTCGGCATCGCCGTCGTGGTGGGCGTCGAGAGCCTGCTGGAGGGCGAAAGTTCCTTGGATGGTGGCTATTCGGGTGGCGAGATCGGCGGTTGCCGCCCCGGCGAGGGTAAGTAGCCGGGTCAGTATGTCCGCGCCGTAGCCGGCACCGATCGCGGCGTAGTCCTCGGCCGGGTCGCCGAGGCAGGCACCGTCCCAGTCGACGACGCCGCGGAGTATCGGCAACCCATCCGGGTTGTCCCACAACAGGTTTTCACCGCCGAGATCTCCGTGCACCAGTGCGCCGGTCCGGTGCGGCAGGGCGGCGAGCGGGGCGAGTTCCCGCTCGGCCCGTTCTCGCCCGGCGGTTGTCATCAGCGGATACAGCTCGCCGCGGACGTCCTCGGCGAACCGGCTCCAGCGGTCGGCGGGCGCGGGCGGAAGCCGCTCGCGGACGCGCGCGTCGCTCCCCGCGATCGACAGCCTCTCCAACAGGTCATGACATTGCCGCGCAACAGCTTCCGCCACCCCGGGACCGCCGAGCAACTCCTCGGCCAGCGGCGCACCCGCAACCCTGGTCATGACCAGGTAATCCGCACCCGGCGGACCGATCGGCAGGTACTCCGGCACCGCCACCCCGAGATCGACACCGGCCAGCGCCCGCAGCACCGCCCCGCGCGCCGGTAATCGTTGCGCGGCAGCCTCGCTCCGCGCAAAGCACACCACCCGCCTGGACCCAACGACCACGTAGTGAAACTGCCCCTCCCGCACTTTCAACTCCCCGAACCGATCCCCGGGAAGCAACCGCCCGAGCACCTCCCCGTACACCTCCAGCACCCGCGCCGCCATCCCCCGAACCTACCGCCGCACGCCTTCTGATTTCCCGCACCGAAAATTGCATGCGATTCCAGGTGCGGGACATCAGGAGGCGTGCGGCGGGGGTCAGACGGCGACGAGTGGGGGGCGGTCTTCGGCTCGGCGGTATTGGCCGGGAGGTAGGCCGTATTCGCGTTTGAAGGCCTTGGCGAAGGCGAATTCGGAGGTGTAGCCGACCTTTCGGGCGACCGTGCCGAGGGGGGCGTCGGTGTCGCGGAGGAGGCGGGCGGCGGTGAGCATGCGCCAGCGGGTGACGTAGGCCAGCGGTGGTTCGCCGACGGTGGCGGCGAAGCGGCGGGCAAGCGTGGCGCGGGAGACGCCGGCGATGTCGCTGAGGTCAGGGACGGTCCAGGGCCGGGCCGGCTGTTCGTGCACGGCGCGAAGGGCGGCGGCCACCGCCGGATCGGCGAAAGCCCCTGCCCAGCCGGTGGATTGCGCGGAGGACTGCTCGTCGAACCACGCGCGCAGGGCGAAGAGCAGCAGGGTTTCCAGGATGGCAGGCACGGCGGCGTCGCTGCCCGGGCGTGGTTCGGCGATTTCGGCGGCGAGCAGGTCGACCGCGGCGCGCAGCGCGGGATGGCGACCGGGACGGGCGGGCAGATGGATGAATTCCGGCAGCTCGTCGAGCAGCGGATGACTGCGCTGCTTGCCGAGTTCATATGCGCCACAGAGCAATGCGGTGCGCACCCCCGGCCCGGTGACCTCCCTCGGTTCCCCCGGCTGCGCCTTCTCGGTGACCGGGCTGTCCAGGCTGTCGATCAGCACATGGTCGGCCCCGCGCGGCATGAACACGACGTCGCCGACGCCGAGCGCCATGGGCGTGCCGCCCGGCGGCACCAGCCAGCACGAGCCCTGCAACACGACGTGGAAACCGGCGCCGGGCACGACCGGATAGTCGCGTCCCCACGGGGCATGCCGGATGAACATCCCGGAGGTCGGACTGCCCGTGCGGATGGCGGCGATGGTCTCGCTGAGAACGTCCACTCCTTCACCATAGCGCTCCACTCTGAGTGTTTGAGATATAGCAGCGAGCAATACGGCCATTGGTTAACTCATACAGCGGCCATAGATTTGAGCCATGCCATCGACAAGCCGCACCGAATCCAGCAAGCGCATCGCCGTCTACGGCGCCACCGGCATCACCGGCGGCCACGTCCTCGCCGAACTACGCCGCCGCGGCCACACACCGATCCTGGTCGGCCGCAACGAAACTCGCATCCGCGCCGCCGCGACCGCGGCCGGCCTCCCGGACGCCGAGATCCGCGTCGCCGACCTCGCCGACCACGACGCACTGGTCACCGCGTTCACCGGCGCCGACGTGGTGATCAGCAGCCTGCCCGCCTACGTGGAGCACGGCGCGGCGGTCCTGGCCGCGGCGATCGACGCCGGGGCGCACTACACCGACATGTCCGGCGAGCAGCTGTTCCTGCAGCGGGTGTTCGACGAGTTCGGCCCGCGCGCCGAGGCGGCCGGGGTGAGCCTGGTCTCCGGCGTCACCGACAGCAATCTGCCGGGCGACCTGCTCGGCTACCTGACCACCCGCCGGGTGGGCGGCCCGGCCGAGGTCGTGGTCAGCCATCTGAGCAAGGGCGGCGGCAACGGTTCCAAGGGCAGCGCGAAGACGGTGCTGGCCAGCCTGGACTGGTTCCGCGGCGGCGGCTGGCACTACGCGGACGGCGAATTACACACCGGCGCAACGGCCCGGCACGCCTCGATGACCTTCCCCGGCGAGACCGCGCCGACCGCGGTGGCGAAATTCCCGCAGCCGCCGGTCCTCACGATCCCGCGCCACTCCGATGTCTCCTATGTCGAGGGCGTGCTCGCCACGTCGATCCTGGACACCCTCAGCGGCTTCACCGCGGACATCGTCGACTCGCTGCCCGACGCACCGAGCGCCGATCTGCGCTACGACCTGGTCGTCGACGCGTTCGGGGTGGACGGTCGCACGGTCCGCGGCGTGGTGAGCGGCGTGCACTCCTACCGCGATTCGGCGCTGATGGCGGTGGCGGTCGCCGTCCGGCTGGCCGACGGCACCGCCGAGCCGGGCGCGCTCGCACCTGCCGAAGCGCTCGAAGCGGCCGAATTCCTCGACGCACTGGCGCCTTTCGGCATCACCTGGCGCATCGCCGAACTCTGAACCGGGCGCAGGCGACTGTGGGGTGAGTGACCGGACTCGAACCCGCGACCTCCTGGATCACAACCAGGCGCTCTGACCGACTGAGCTACACCCACCATGTGTTCAGCCACGGTAACGCGACCATTCAGCTCCGGTCACCTGGTTTTTCATCGAGGACGCCCGGCACCGCCGCGCATGGATCAGGCATAGTCGAGAGATGACCGACAACCGACCCGAGCTCGCCGCCGCCCTCGACCTGTCACCGCATCCCGAGGGTGGCTGGTTCCGCGAAACCTGGCGCAGCGCCGTGGAATTCAAGCCGGACGGCTACGACGGCGCACGATCCAGCGCGACCGCGATCCACTTCCTGCTCATGCCCGGCGAGCAGTCCGCGCCGCACACGGTCCGCTCGGACGAGCTGTGGCTCTGGCATCGCGGCGGCCCGCTGGTGCTGAACATCGGCGGCGAGGAGGTCGTGCTCGGACCGGATGTCGAGCACGGTCAGGTGCTGCAGGCCGTGGTGCCGGGCGGGGTCAGCCAAGCGGCCCGACCGGCGGGCGACGAGTACGTGCTGGTCAGCTGCTTCGTCTCGCCCGGCTTCGATTTCGCCGACTTCCAGATGGACTGAGCCTCACGCCCCGGCGTACTCGCGCCGCGTCCGTTCGACGAGTTCGGCTACGCCGAGCACCTCGCTGACCCCGGACGCGGCGTGGCCTGCGCTCCAGATGTCCGACCAGTTCTTCGGCGCGTCGGGATCGGCGAAATGCGCTGCGGTGTCGAAGGTTCCGGCCCGCAGGGCAGCGACGTCGATGCCGAGCGACCGCATCGAACCGGCCAGCATGTTGGTCGGCAGGCCGGTGAAGGCGGAGGTCAGCACCACGTCGTCGAGGCTGGACGCGGCGATCAGGTCCTTGTGCGCGGGCGCGGCCATGCTCTCGGCGGTGGCGAGGAACTTGGTGCCCATGTAGGCGAGGTCCGCCCCCAGGGTGATCGCCGCGCGCAAGGCGACGCCGTCGGCGATGCCGCCGGCCACCACGACCGGGCCGTCGAAGAATTCGCGCACCGCGCGGACGAACGCGAACGGATTCGCCCAGCCGGTCTGCCCGCCCGCACCGGCGGTCAGCAGGATCAACCCGTCCACCCCGCACTCGACCGCCCGCACCGCGTGATGTACCGACGCCACGTCCGCGAGGACCAGCGAGCCCACCTCGTGCAGCGGGCCGACCACCTCGCGCGGGGTCCCGACCGAGGTGATCACGATCTCCGTCGGCTGCTCGCGCAACACCTGAAGATCCGGTCGCAGCCGCGCGTTGCCCGGGTGCACGATCAGATTCGCCGCGACCGGGGCAGGCCGCGCCCCGTTACCCGCTGCCAACGCCGCATCGATCGTCGACAGCCACTCCGAGAGTTGTTCCGGCGTACGGGCATTCACCGTCGGGAACGCGCCGATCACGCCGGCCCGGCAGGCCGCGATCACCAGCTCCGGCCCGGAGACCTGGAACATCGGCGCGGCGATCAACGGAACCGTCAGTCGCGCCGCGAGTTCGGTGAATCCAGCATTAGCCATGTCCGGACAATAGAGCAGCCCGTGCGACATCGAAAAACGTTTGGTGAGCTGCCCATACGGCACCCGCCGAAGTTGTCGTCTCGCCAGCGTGCGTCTACTCCGGGACCTCGACCAGGCCCTCGTCGACGGCCCACTTGATCGTCTTCTCCAACTGCGGGCAGGAATCGGGACGGCCGAGGCCGCCCCCGTTGCGGCTGAGTTCGGCGAAGACCGGGCAGTGCGTCTGCGGCGGCTCGGTCCACTGCACCGAGGTCTGGTGCGAACTGCTCTTGCGCACCAGCACCCGGCTCTGGCAGGCCTGACACGACACCGGTGTCAGGCCCTGCTCCAGATAGTGCTGCTTGTCGACCACGGTCTGGGCGCGCACTTCGGCCTGCCGCGCCGGTTGGTCGGCGAAGTCGGGTGCTTTCGCCCAGGTGGCCATCAGACTCCGGCCTCCGCCTGGTTGGCCGCCGCGGCAGCCTCGTCGGCCTCCCGCTTGCGCCGCAGGTTCTCCGCGACCTCGGCCTCCCACACCTCGTTCGCCTTGGTGGTGTCCACCTCGAACTCGAAGCGCTGGGTCATCTTGTCGGTGACGTCGGCGAGGTCGACGTAGAACTGGTCGTACCAGCGGCGCAGCTGGTAGACCGGGCCGTCCTCCTCGCACAGCAGCGGATTCTCGACCTTGGACTTGTGCTTCCAGATCTCCACGTCCTGCAGGAAGCCGACGCTGATGCCCTCGGTCATCTTGGCGGCCAGCTTGTCCGCCATCTCGCCCTCGACGCCCTGCGGCTTCTCCAGCGTGATGCCCCACTGCAGCACGAAGGAGTCCTGGGTCACCGGGTAGTGGCAGTTGATCAGGACGCTCTTGACCTCGTAGCCGGTGTACAGGTTGACCAGCGGATTGATCATGTAGGACGGCCCGAAGTAGGAGGCTTCCGAGGTCAGCGTGGTGTCGCCGCCGTATTTGGACGCCATCCCGATGTCCGGCCTGCCCTTGGTGTTCAAGTACTGAGTGGCGATGTGCCCCTCGAAGACGTTCTTGAAGTAGGTCGGGAAGGCGAAGTGGATGTAGAAGAAGTGCGCCATGTCGACCACGTTGTCGATGATCTCGCGGCAGTTCGCGCCCTCGATCAGCATGGAGTTCCAGGTCCAGTCGGTCCAGCCGCTGTCCAGTTGCTCGACCGGATTGCCGTCCGCATCGGTGTAAGGACCCTTGATATGCGGGATGGTCACCTCGGGCGGCGGCTGGCTGCCCTCGACGTCGTGCCAGACGAACAGCTGGCCGTTGCGCTCCAGCGTGGTCCACTTGCGGGTCCGCGCGAGCGGTGGCACGCGCTTCCCGTACGGAATCGCGGTGCATTTGCCGTTCGTACCGGACCAGCGCCAGTCGTGGAACGGGCAGGCGATGTCGTCACCCTTGACCTCGCCCATGCTCAGATCGCCGCCCATGTGCCTGCAGTAGGCGTCGAGCACCCGCAGCTCATCGTTGCTGTCGGCCCAGATCACGAGTTTGGTGCCGAACACATTCACCGCGTGCGGCTTGCCGTCGCGGAACGACTTGGCCAGACCGAGGCAATGCCATCCCCTCGCATAGCGGGTGGGTACGGTGCCGACATCTAGCTCCCGGACCTTCGCACCGCTCCCCTGTGGGGTAACTGCCATCGCGAATCCTCCTCCTTCTGTACTAGAACACGTTACAAAAATGTGGCGTTCCACGCCAGCGATTCACGCCACTTCCTGCACATGTCCATCCAAGACACCGGATCGACACCCGTTCTCGACAGAAATAGGAACCTGTTCTAGTCTCAGAAGCAAATGAGTACCGGTTATCCAATTGACCAGGCAGGAGTAGGTCCCGAGATGACGCAAGAAGTGACCGAACGGGTCGACGCGCTGTTGCCGAGCCTGCGCGAGCGCGCGCAGGAGGCCGAGGACCTACGCCGCATCCCCGACGAATCCATGAAGGCGTTGCAGGAGACCGGGTTCTTCCGGTTGCTGCAGCCCAAGCAGTGGGGCGGCCACGCGGCCGACCCGGTGGTCTTCTACGACACCGTGCGCAAGCTGGCCAGCGCGTGCGGATCCACCGGTTGGGTGGCGGGCATTGTCGGCGTACACAATTGGCATCTGGCGCTGTTCGACCAGCGGGCGCAGGAAGACGTCTGGGGCGAGGACACCGAGGTGCGGATCTCCTCGTCGTACGCGCCGATGGGCGCGGGCACCGTAGTCGAGGGCGGTTACCTGGTCAACGGCTCCTGGGCGTGGTCCTCGGGGTGCGATCACGCCACCTGGGCGGTGCTCGGCGGTCCGGTGATCAAGGACGGCAAGCCGGTCGACTTCGGCAGCTTTCTCATCCCGCGCGACGACTACCGCATCGACGATGTCTGGAATGTGGTCGGATTGCGCGGCACCGGGTCCAATACTGTTGTGGTGAAAGATGTTTTCGTCCCGACGCATCGCTTCCTCAGCTTCCGCAAGATGAGCGAGCTGACCGCGCCGGGGCTCGCGCAGAACACCGATCCGGTGTACCGGATGCCCTGGGGCACAATCCATCCCACCACCATCGCGACCCCGATCGTCGGCATGGCCTACGGCGCGTACGCGGCGCACGTCGAGCATCAGGGCAAGCGGGTGCGCGCGGCCTACGCGGGCGAGAAGGCGAAGGACGATCCGTTCGCCAAGGTGCGCATCGCGGAGGCGTCCAGCGACATCGACGCCGGCTGGCGCCAGCTGTCCGGCAATGTGGCCGACGAGTACGCACTGCTGCTGGCGGGCAAGGAGATTCCGTTCGACCTGCGGGTGCGCGCGCGGCGCGACCAGGTGCGCGCGACCGGCCGCTCGATCGCCGCCATCGACAAGCTGTTCGAGAGCTCGGGCGCCACCGCGCTGGCGAACGGCACTCCGCTGCAACGGTTCTGGCGCGACGCGCACGCGGGCCGGGTGCACGCGGCGAACGACCCGGAACGGGCTTACCAGATGTACGGCCAGCACGAGTTCGGGCTGCCCGTCGCCGACGCGATGGTCTAGGAGCTGCTGTGACGTCAACGGTGGAACTCACCGCGGAATCGACCTCCCGCTTCGCGCAGGTGCGCCCGGATCTGCGGCTGCACTATCACGAGGCAGGCGTCGGCAACGGGCCGACGATCGTGCTGCTGCACGGCGGCGGGCCGGGCGCGTCGTCCTGGTCGAACTTCGCCCGGAATATCTCGGTGCTGGCCCAGAATTTCCATGTGCTCGCCGTGGATCAGCCCGGATACGGGCAATCGGACAAGCCGACCGAGCATCCGCAGTACTTCGTGCACAGCTCGTCGGCGCTGAAGGATCTGCTCGATCACCTGCAGATCACCTCGCGGGTGCACCTGCTCGGCAATTCGCTCGGCGGCGGCACGGCCGTGCGGTTCGCGCTCGACTATCCGGATCGGGCCGGGAAACTGGTGCTGATGGGTCCGGGCGGGTTGAGCACCAACCTGTTCGCGCCCGACCCGACCGAGGGCGTCAAGCTGCTCGGCAAGTTCAGCTACCAGCCGACCAGGGAGAACCTGGAGGCGTTCCTGCGCATCATGGTCTTCGATCAGTCGCTGATCACCGACGAGCTGATCGACCAGCGCTTCGCCGCGGCGAGCACGCCGGAGTCGCTGGCCGCGGCCAAGGCGATGGGAAAGTCGTTCGCCGGCGCGGATTTCGAGCAGGGCATGCTCTGGCGCGACGCCTATAAACTGCGGCAGCCCGTGCTGTTGATCTGGGGTCGGGAAGACCGGGTCAATCCGCTCGACGGCGCGCTGGTCGCGACGAAACTGATTCCGCGCGTTCAGCTGCACGTGTTCGGCGGATGCGGGCATTGGGCACAGTTGGAGAAGTTCCACGAATTCAACCGGCTGACAATCGACTTCCTCGCCGGTTCCAAGGAGAAGTGATGGGGATTCGATCGCTGGCCTACCTGCGCATCGAGGCGACCGACATGGCCGCCTGGCGCGAGTACGGCCTCAAGGTGCTCGGCATGATCGAAGGCAAGGGCGGCAATCCGGACGCGCTGTATCTGCGGATGGACGAGTTCCCGGCCCGGCTGGTGATCTCGCCCGGCGAGCAGGACCGATTGCAGATCTCGGGCTGGGAGACCGCCAACGCGCAAGAGCTGCAAGATATTCGGACCCGGCTCGAAGGCGCGGGCGTGCCCTACAAGGAGGGTACCGCCGCGGAACTGGCCGATCGGCGGGTGCACGAGCTGATCCGTTTCGATGATCCCTCCGGCAACACGCTGGAGGCGTTTCACGGTGCGGCACTGGAACATCGGCGGGTGGTGAGCCCGTACGGGCACCGGTTCGTCACCGAGGAGCAGGGGCTCGGGCACGTCGTGCTCAGCACCAAGGACGATCAGGCGGCGCTGGAGTTCTACCGGGACGTGCTCGGTTTCCGGCTGCGCGACTCGATGCGGCTGCCACCGCAGATGGTCGGGCGACCGGCCGACGGCGACCCGGCCTGGCTGCGCTTCTTCGGCTGCAACCCGCGGCACCACTCGCTGGCGTTCCTGCCCATGCCGACGCCGAGCGGCATCGTGCACCTGATGCTCGAGGTGGAAGACGCCGACGACGTCGGGCTGTGCCTGGACCGCGCGCTGCGCAAGAAGGTGAAGATGTCGGCGACCCTCGGCCGGCACGTCAACGACAAGATGCTCTCGTTCTATATGAAGACGCCGGGCGGTTTCGATGTCGAATTCGGCTGCGAGGGACTCGAAGTCGACGACAATGATTGGATTGCCCGCGAATCCACGGCCGTGAGCCTGTGGGGCCACGACTTCACGGTCGGGCAGCGCCAGCAGTGACCGACAAGGGGATGGTAGATGGCGAAGCCAACGGGGTGGGTGAGCACAGTGCGAGCGAAACGATGACCCATCCTGAGATCGACGCACGGGCCTTCCGCAATGTGCTCGGCCAGTTCTGCACCGGTATCACCGTGATCACCACCTTCGATGACGCCGGCGCACCGATCGGTTTCGCCTGCCAGTCCTTCGCCGCCCTCTCCTTGGACCCGCCCCTGGTCCTGTTCTGCCCCACCACCACGTCGCGCTCCTGGGCGGCCATCGAGCAGGCCGGCCGCTTCTGCGTCAACGTACTGGCGGAGGAACAGCGAGAACTGTGCGCCCGCTTCGGTTCCCGCGAACCCGACAAGTTCGCCGACGCCCCCTGGCACACCTCCCCCCGCACCCTCCCCGTCCTCGACGACGCCCTGGCCACCATCGAGTGCACGGTGGAAAGCGTCGTCCCCGGCGGCGACCACCATATAGTCATCGGCCGGGTCCACGCCCTCACCGAGTCCACCACCTCCGGCCGCCCCCTCCTCTTCTACCGCGGCCAATACACCGCCATAGAACCGGACAAGACCACCCCCGCCCCCTGGCGCGCCGACCTCGACCACTTCCTGACTACAACCACCCTCGACACCTGGTTGTAGTCGACAGGCAGTGAAAATGGCCGAGAAACCTTGGTTTCTCGGCCATTTCGCGTTTCCGGCGCCTGCGCGCTGATGTCGCGGTGCAGACCGCGACATCAGCCGTTGCGGGATCAGGCGGTGGGGACGGTTTCTTTTTCGCGCTGGAGTTCCAGGGCGATGTCGATGAGTTGGTCTTCCTGGCCGCCGACGAGCTTGCGCCGGCCGGCGCGGACGAGCATTTCGGCGGCGGAGACGCCGTAGCGTTCGGCTTGGCGCTCGGCGTGCTTGAGGAAGCTGGAGTAGACGCCCGCGTAGCCCATCATCAGGGAGGAGCGGTCGAGGAGGCACTCCTGGGGCATGGCCGGGCGGACCACGTCTTCGGCGGCGTCGGCGATGGCGTAGAAGTCGATGCCGGTCTTGATGTCGAGCTTGTCGCAGACGCCGACCAGGGCCTCCACCGGGGTGTTGCCCGCGCCCGCGCCGAAACGGCGGGCGCTGCCGTCGATTTGGGTGGCACCGGCCCGAATGGCGTACACCGAGTTGGCCACGGCGAGGTCGAGGTTCTCGTGCCCGTGGAAGCCGACCTGGGCGTCGGAGCCGAGTTCGGCGACCAGGGCGGCGACCCGGTCGGTGACCTGGTCGAGCACCAGGGCGCCGGCGGAGTCGACGACGTAGACGCACTGGCAGCCCGCGTCGGCCATGATGCGGGCCTGCTTGGCCAGCACCTCGGGCGGCTGGGAGTGCGACATCATCAGGAAGCCGACGGTTTCCAGGCCGAGCTCGCGGGCCAGGCCGAAGTGCTGGATGGAGACATCGGCCTCGGTGCAGTGGGTGGCGATGCGGCAGATCGAGGCGCCGTTGTCCTGGGAGATCTTGATGTCCTCCTTGACGCCGACGCCGGGCAGCATCAGGACCGCGATCTTGGCCTGGGTCGCGGTCTCCGCGGCGATCTTGATCAGTTCCTGCTCCGGGGTCTTGGAGAACCCGTAGTTGAACGAGGAACCGCCGAGGCCGTCACCGTGCGTGACCTCGATGACCGGCACCCGGGCACCGTCGAGGGCGGCGACGATGTCGCGGACCTCGGTGGCGGTGAACTGGTGGCGCTTGTGGTGGGATCCGTCGCGCAGCGAGGTGTCGGTGACGCGGATGTCGAGTTCTGCTGAATAAGCCATGTTTTCGCTCCTTACACCCGAGCCGAGACGATTTGACCGGCGATGACCTCGCCGACCTGTGTCGCGGCGGCGGTCATGATGTCGAGGTTGCCCGCGTACGGCGGCAGGAAGTCGCCCGCGCCCTCGACCTCGACGAAGACCGAGACCTTCGCCATGCCACCGGAAATGACCGACGGCGGGTCGAACTGCGGGTCGTTGAGCAGGCGGTAACCGGGCACGTACTGCTGGATGTCGGCGACCATCCGGTGGATGGAATCGGTGATGGCGTCGGTGTCGGCATCCTCGGGGATAGCGCAGAAGATGGTGTCGCGCATGATCATCGGCGGCTCCGCCGGATTGAGGATGATGATCGCCTTGCCCCGCTGCGCGCCGCCGATGGTTTCGACGCCGCGGCTGGTGGTCTTGGTGAACTCGTCGATGTTGGCGCGGGTGCCGGGGCCGGCCGAGACCGAGGACACCGAGGCGACGATCTCCGCGTAAACCACCGGTACGACGCGGGATACGGCGGCGACGATCGGAATGGTGGCCTGGCCGCCGCAGGTGATCATGTTGACGTTCGGCGCGTCCAGGTTCGCACCGAGGTTCACCGGCGGCACCACGGCGGGGCCGACGGCGGCCGGGGTGAGATCCACCGCCCGGATGCCTGCCTCGGCGTATCGCGGCGCGGCGGCACGGTGCACGTACGCCGAGGTGGCCTCGAAGATCAGGTCGGGCAACTCGGACTGGCCGAGCAGCCAGTCCACCCCTTCGGCGGAGGTCTCCAGCCCCAGCCCGCGGGCCCGCTTCAAACCCTCGCTGTCGGGATCGATCCCGATCATCCACCGCGGCTCGATCGCCTCCGACCGCAGCAGTTTGTAGAGCAGATCGGTACTGATATTGCCGGACCCGACGATCGCGGCGGTGACGGTCCCGTTGTCGGACACCACAAGCCTCCTATATGAATTGCAAACGGACAGAACCGAGTCCAGCGAACTCGGCATGGAATGCGTCGCCGGGGCGCGCGTCGATGGCGCGGGTGCAGGAGCCGGGCAGCACGATGTCGCCCGCCTTCAGCCGCACCCCGAAGCTCGCGACCTTGCGCGCCAGCCAGGCCACCGCGATCACCGGGTCGCCGAGCACGGCGTCGCTGCGCCCCTCGGCCACCACCTCGCCGTTGCGGGTGAGCACCGCGTCGATCTTCTTGATGTCGATGTCCCCGGGCGCCACCCGCTCCTGGCCGAGCACATACCCGGCGGAGGAGGCGTTGTCGGAGATCGTGTCGGTCAGGCCGATCTTCCAGTCCTTGATCCGCGAGTCGATCAGCTCGATGGCCGGCGCGAAAGCGACGGTCGCGGCGAGCACGTCGGCCTCGGTGCAGTCCGCGCCGGGCAGGTCGGCGCCGAGCACGAAGCCGACCTCCACCTCGACCCTGGGGAACAGATAGCGCCCGGCCTCGACCGGAACGTCTTCGTAGACTTCCATTTCCGCGAGCAGGTGACCGTAGTCGGGTTCGTCCACGCCCATCATCTGCTGCATGGCCTTGGAGGAGAGGCCGACCTTGTGCCCGACGATCCGGGCGCCGCTGTCGAGCCTGCGCCGGATGTTGATCAGCTGGATCTCGTAGGCATCGACCACATCGATGTCCGGATGCCGGGCGACCAGCGGATCGATCGCCACCCGGTCGCGTTCGGCGAGCTCGAGCTCATCGGCCAATGCGGTTCGTACCGTGTCGGACAGCACCTAGTTTCCTTCCATTCGATCGAGCGCCCCGAGTTGTTCGGAAAGCACCTGTTCCCCCGCCGCGGACCGACCGGCCCGGCGACCGGAGAAGATGCAGTCGGACAGCGAAAGCCCGCTGACATAGGACTGCGAGCAGATGCCGACGGCGGTCCGGCCTGCCGCGAAGAGTCCCGGAATATCGCTTCCGGTGGTCGATTTCACCGCGCCGGTATGTTCGTCCACGACCACGCCGCCGAGGGTGAGCATCGGGCACGGATTGGCCAGGCTCGGTTTGATGCCGACATCCAGCAGCCAGAACGGCCCGGTACGAAGCGATTTGGTGAATTCGGCGGGCTTGCCGACCGGGTCCGGTGTGCCGTCCTCGATCGCGGTGTTGTGCGCGTCCACCGTGGCCAGCAGCCCGGCCACGTCGATACCGGCCTTGGCCGCGACGGCTTCGAGCGTCGCGCCGCGCTTGGCGGTGCGCCGCATCGTCTCGAACTGCCCGCGCTGGAACCACGCGCCCTGCTTGCCGATCTGGCCGATCGCGGTCCGCATCAGTTCGTCGTCGGCGAGCAACCAGCCCTTGCCGTCGTGGCCGGTGATGAGCGCGTGGCCGACCGCCGCGCCGTACCTGGTCTCGTCGATGACCCGGCGACCCGCGGCGTCGACCAGGATCGCACCGGTAAAGGCGCTGGGCGGCAGGAGGAATCGCCACGCGGAGACATTGCCCATCCGGTCGGTGGCCGCGCCGGCCCGCTGTGCCAGCTGGATGCCGCTGCCGTCGTCACCGGTGGTGCCGAGCGCGAGGCCGCCGCGATAGGCCGGGGCGTGTTCGCGCACCAGCGCGCGATTGGCGATGAATCCACCGGCGCTGAGCACCACGCCGCGGCGAGCCAGCACCCGAATCGTCTTGCCGTACTGGCGATCCAGCCGTTCGAGGCGCTTCTCCAGCGCGGCCCGCAGCGGCGGGTAGTAGATGCCGGGCTTGGCCGCGACCTTCGCCATGCGGGTGTACCGATCACGGACCCGGCCCGGTGCGTCGCGCAGCGACCGGCACTCGACGCCGATCACCGAGCCCGCGTCGTCGACGATCAGTTGGGTTGCCTGCGTGAGGGTTTCGACCCGGACACCGAGCCGGGAGGCGGCCGCGCCGAGCGGGCCCGTGAGCTGCTTGCCGGAGGTACCCTTGCCCTTGACCCGATGCCCGCGCTGCGCGGCGGGGATGTCCCGGAACGCGCCGGAGATCTCGCTGCCCGAGTAGTACAGGTAGTAGCTGTCGTTCGGATACGACGTCTTGTACGGGCACAGCGACGCCTCGAACGGAACGCCATGGCCCTTCAGCCACTCGATCATCGCCGGGCTGCCGTCGACGAACCGGCGCAGCGTCTCCGGCGACACCGCGTCGCCGACCTCGCGCTCCAGGTACGCGAGCATCGCCTCGGGCGTATCCGTGACACCGGCCTCCCGTTGCACCGACGTCCCGCCGCCCGCGTAGATGATCCCGCCGGACAGCGCCGACGCTCCGCCGCCGGCGAATCGCTCCAGCGCGAGCACCTGCGCGCCCTCGGCCGCCGCCTCCAGCGCCGCGGCGGCGCCGGCCGCGCCGAAACCCACGACGACCACGTCGGCAACCAGGTCCCAATCGAACCCCATGTACTTCACTCCGGTCTGAAACTGAAACGAGTTTCTCAGCAAACGGAAAGCCGAGTAAGTCTTCTGCCACACAACATAGACCAATGGCCGCCTCATTCTATAACGTGTTCTACATGATTGATCGGGAATACGATGTGGTGGTCGTCGGCAGCGGCGCTGCGGGCATGACCGCCGCCCTCACCGCCGCCCACCACGGGCTCAGCGTGGTGCTCATCGAGAAGGCCGCGCACTACGGCGGGTCCACCGCACGCTCCGGCGGTGGCGTCTGGATCCCCGGCAACAAGGCGCTGCGCGCGTCCGGCCGACCGGACGACCGCGAGGCGGCCCGCACCTACCTGCACAGCATCATCGGCGACGTGGTGCCCAAGGAGCGGATCGACACCTACATCGACCGGGGTCCGGAGGCGTTCGACTTCGTGCTCGACCACACCCCGCTGAAGATGAAGTGGGTGCCGGGCTACTCCGACTACTACCCGGAGGCGCCGGGCGGACTGGGCGAGGGACGCTCCTGCGAACCGGCCCCGTTCAACGCCAAGGTGCTCGGCGCGGAGCTGGCCAACCTGGAGCCGCCGTACGCCAAGGCGCCGCTGAACGTGGTGGTCATGCAGGCCGACTTCGTCCGGCTCAACCTGATCCGCAGGCACCCGAAGGGCATGGCCCGCGCGCTGCGGGTCGGCGCGCGCACCTACTGGGCCAAGTTCACCGGCAAGCACATCCTCGGCATGGGCCAGGCGATCATCGCCGCCATGCGCAAGGGGCTGCTCGACGCGAACGTGCCGCTGCTGCTGAACACCCCGCTGACCGGTCTCGTGGTGGACAACGGCGTGGTCACCGGGGTCGAGGCCGAGCACGAGGGGCAGCCGGTCACCATCACCGCGCGCTACGGCGTGGTCCTGGGCAGCGGCGGTTTCGAGCACAGTGCCGAGCTGCGCACCAAGTACCAGCGCCAGCCGATCACCACCGAGTGGACCACCGGCGCGGCCGCGAACACCGGCGACGGCATCGTCGCGGGCATGGCGGCCGGCGGCGATGTCGGCTTCATGAAGGACGCCTGGTGGGGTCCGACCATTTTCAAGGGCGGGCGGCCGTGGTTCGCGCTGGCCGAGCGCAATCTGCCGGGCACCATCATGGTCAACGCCACCGGCAAGCGGTTCGGCAACGAGTCCGCGCCCTACGTCGAGGCCGTGCACACCATGTACGGCGGCGAGTACGGGCAGGGCGAGGGTCCCGGCGAGAACATTCCGGCCTGGCTGGTCTTCGATCAGCGCTACCGCAATCGCTACATCTTCGCCGGATTGCAGCCGGGCCAGCGCTTTCCGTCGCGCTGGCTGGAGAACGACAACATCGTCAAGGCGGACACCCTCGAGGAGCTGGCCACCAAGATCGGTGTCCCCGCCGCCGACCTCGCCGCCACCGTCGCGCGGTTCAACACCTTCGCCGAGACCGGCAAGGACGAGGACTTCGGTCGCGGCGACAGTCACTACGACCGCTACTACGGCGACCCGACGGTGAAGCCGAACCCGTGCCTCGCGGCGCTGGTCCAGGGACCGTTCTATGCCGCGAAGATCGTGCCCGGCGATCTCGGCACCAAGGGCGGCCTGGTCGCCGACACCGCGGGGCGGGTGCTGCGCGAGGACGGCACCCCGATCGAGGGGCTGTACGCCGCGGGCAACAGCTCGACCCCGGTGATGGGCCACACCTACGCAGGCCCCGGGGCCACCATCGGTCCCGCGCTCACCTTCGGCTACCTGGCGGTGCTCGATATCGTCGAGAAGAAGGCGGCCCAGCCCACCCGTCCACTGCCGTCCGGCAAGGAGTCCTGATGCCGATCGATCCGAAAGTCGCGCTCGGCGCGGAACTTCCGAGCCGCGAATTCGCCTGGACACCGTCCGACGTGCAGCTGTATCAGCTCGGGCTCGGGGCGGGCACGCGCTGGACCGACCCGGCCGAGCTGCGCTACCTCGACGATCGCGAGCCGCAGGTGCTGCCGACGTTCGCGACCGTCGCGCCGACCCTGCACGAGACCGAGCCGCCGCGGGTCAGCTTCCCCGGCATCGACATCGACCTGGCGAAGGTGGTGCACGGCCATCAGGAGGTGGAGCTGCACCGCCCGATCCCGGCCGCGGGCAAGGCGACCAGCACCGGGCGGATCACCGAGCTCTGGGACAAGGGCGCCGCGGCCGTGGTCGTGCAGGAGCAGACGGTCACCGGTTCCGACGGTGCGCCGCTGTGGACCGCGCGCTCGTCGATCTTCGCGCGCGGTGAGGGCGGCTTCGGCGGCGAGCGCGGGCCGAGCACCAAATCCGAGCTGCCGGATCGCGCACCGGATTTCGACGTGACCACGGCGACGCTGCCGCAGCAGGCGCTGCTCTACCGGATGTGCGGCGACCGCAATCCGCTGCATTCCGATCCCGAATTCGCCCGCGCCGCCGGGTTTCCCGCGCCGATTCTGCACGGGCTGTGCACCTACGGCATCGTCTGCAAGACGGCCACCGACACCGTGCTCGGGTCGGATACCGCCCGGGTCACCGGATTTCGCGCCCGGTTCGCGGGCGTGCTCTATCCGGGTGAAACGATCCGCACCCGGATCTGGCAGCAGGACGGCGAACTGACGATCGCCGCGACGGCGGTCGAGCGCGAGGACGCGCCCGTGCTCGGCGACGTGACCCTGCGGTTCCGCGCCGCCTGAGGTCTACCCCCGCGGTTGGGGGGTCGCGGCGGCGCGGGGGCGGCGGATCGCCGCGCCGTGGACGAGTAGGGCGTACAGCGTGAGCACCAGGATGGGGGCGGCCAGTGGGGCCCAGGCCAGGCGCACCGGGAGCAGGGCCGCGCCGACGGCTACCGCGGTGAAGCCGACCGCACCGGTCACCGACGGGACCGTGGTCGGCACCACGCCGTGCGGGGCGGTGACCGTGGCGGCGTTGAGCAGGTAGGTGGTCGCGACCAATCCCATTGCGGCGGAAGCGAGTACACCGGGGCTCGCGACGGCGAGCACGCCGATGGCGAGCAGGACGGCGGCGACCGCGACCGGGCGGAACCACCAGCCGAGGGCGATCAGCACGAGGGCGGGGACGGCGGCCCATGGTTCCAGCAGCGCCACCGAGGTCACCAGCAACACGCCCGACAGGACGGCGAGGAATCGGGTCATCGGCGCACCCGCACGGTACGCCGGTGTTCGGGCAGCACACGCATGATCTGATCCAGCCGGGTGTCCGCGGGCCAGGCCACGATATCCACCCCGACGGTGCCCATGTCGCGGTACATGGAGGCGCGTTCGAGCTGCCACATCTTGGCCAGGGTCGGGTCGAGCGCCCCTCGGAACGGCGTGCCCCGCAGGACATCCACCACCACCACGACGTGGCCGCGCTTGCGCAGATCGATCAGCGCGAGCGCGAACTGGGTGTCGAGCAGGGTGGAGAACGCCACCACGATCGCGCCGAGCGGCACGGCCGAGTGCGGCGCCAACGTGCCGGTGGTCGGGATGTGCTCGTCGCCGACGCCGAGGACCGTGTCCACGACCCGATAGAACTGCCGTCGCCCGATATCGGGCCGCAGCCAGCGTGGCGCCTGGCCGAGACACACGACGGCGGTCCGGTCGCCGGCCTGCAACGTGGATTGGACCACCTGTGCCGCACCGCGCACCGAGAGTTCCAGCGAATCGGTGGCGGGGCCCGGCGCCTGTTGCGAAGTATCAACCAGCACAACGACATCCGCGGAACGGTTGGTCAGCCGCTCGGTGACGTACAACCGGCCGCGCCGCGCACTCACCGGCCAGTTGACGATGCGCAGCTGGTCACCCGGCGCGTAGGCGCGGATATCGGCGTACTCGACGCCGGGCCCGTACCGCCTGGTCAGGTGCGTGCCGAGGCGCTCGGGCAGTTCGGTGCGCGGCAACCGCATTCGCTGCGGATCGGTGATCGGATAGACGAACAGCTGCCCCGCGGGCAGCACGACGTTCGCCACCGCCAGACCCGCCGGGCTCAGCGCGGACACCCGCACCGACACCGGATAACGCCCCCACCGATCCGCCGACAGCGCGAGCCGCAGACCGGCGGGCGCCACACCCGAGTCGCCGGCCTCCTCGACTTCAATGCCAAGTGCCGCAACCTTTTCCGGCTTCAACCGGAGCAGCGCGTGCCCCTGCTCGACGAACGCGGCGACGGTCAGCACCACCTCTTCGGATTCGAAGCAGCGCAGCGTCCCGCCCCCGTCCACCTGGATCCGGGTCGAGGACTGCTGCCACGGCGCGGTGGCCAGCACGCCGAGCAGCGGCGCGGCGAAAACGACCAGCTGCCACCGACCGAGCAGGACCGCGAGCACCAGCGCCGCTGCGGCGCAGATCGCCAGCATGAAGACCAACGGTGCCGGGCGCCACCGCAATTCGGCCTCGACCGCGGTGCTGGCGTCGCGATGCCTCATGTGACCGTGGCACGCGGAACCGGCAGGCGGCGCAGCAATTCGGTGATCACGTCCTCGCCGCGGATCCGGCGCACCCACATCTCCGGGCGCAGGGTGATCCGGTGCGCCATGGCCGGAATCGCCAGGGCCTTCACGTCTTCCGGGATCACATAGTCGCGCCCGAGCAGTAGCGCACGGGCGCGCGCCATCTGCACCAGGTCCAGCTCCGCGCGCGGACTCGCGCCGACCTCCACCTGCGGGTGCGCCCTGGTGGCGGAGGCGAGCGCGACCACGTAGCTCACCACGTCCGGATGCACCGTTACGTACTCGACCGATTGGCGCATCTCCAGCAGCCCGTTCGCGTCTACCACCTGGGTGACCTGCGGCGTCGTCGCGCCGCGCTCCAGCCTGCGGCGGATCATCTGCTTCTCGTCCTGCTCGGACAGGTACCCGAGCCGGAGCTGGATCGCGAACCGGTCCAGCTGCGCCTCCGGCAGCGGATAGGTGCCCTCGTACTCGATCGGGTTGTCGGTGGCCAGCACGATGAACGGCTGGGGCAGCTGGAAGGTTTCGCCGTCGATGCTGACCTGTCCCTCGGCCATCGACTCCAGCAGCGCGGCTTGGGTTTTCGGCGGAGTCCGGTTGATCTCGTCCGCGAGCAGCACGTTGGTGAACACCGGTCCGCGGCGAAAGGTGAACCGGCCGGAGTTCATGTCGTAGATGGTCGAGCCGAGCAGGTCGGCGGGTAGCAGGTCGGGGGTGAACTGCACGCGGGTGAATTGCAGGCCGAGCGCCGCGGCGAACGACCTGGCGATCAACGTCTTGCCGAGACCGGGCAGGTCCTCGATCAGGACGTGACCGCCGGCCAGCACCGCGACCAAGATCAACCGCATTTCTTCCTGCTTGCCCACGATGACCCGGGATAGCTCCCGGAGCACGGCATCGCTGCGCTGGACCGTGACGTCCATCGGCATCGTCATGTGTGTACCCGCACTTGCCTCAACCCATTTCACATTCTCTGCAGGCGGCTCAGGATCTCGTCCAGCGCCGCCCGTCCCGGTGCCCTACTGGTTTGATCACGCAATGCCGAGTTGGCCGGGTCCACCCAGCGCCACAGTTCCGGCCCGAACAGATGGATCCCGGCGGCCTCGGTCGCCCTGCGGTTCTTCGTCACCCGCTGCCCGCTGGACAGCTCGAACTCCTTGGCCAGCAACGGCCGCAGGTGCCGGTCCCAGTCGGCGCGGGTGCCGTCGGCGCGGTCGGCGAGCATCTGCGCCCTGGCGTGCCAGCGGCGCAGCATCTCGGCCGGACCGTTCTCGATCTCATCGATGTCCTGATACCCGCGCGGCTCCGCGCGCTCGAGCAGCGACCAGACCAGCCAGGCGAAGGCCACCAGGACGGGTACCGCGGCGATGACCAACAGCAGCCCGCGCGCGCGGTCCACGGTGACGATCTCGATCAGCGCTATGCCGATCGCGGCACTGACGACGATGGCCGTTCGATTCAAGCTGCCGCCTCTCCCTGCAGGTCCGCGAGGACGATGCGCAAAAGCTGCTCGGCCCGCATCCGCTGCCACTCGAGCATCGCATGCGGACTGAACCTGGCCTCTTCGAACAGTGCGACCAGTTCCCGGGCCGAGGCGTCGTGCAGCGCGCCGCGTTCGAAGGCGCGGGCCAGCACCTCCATCGGGGTGTCCGAGGCCAGCGGCGCGGCGGCGCGATCGAAGGCGAGGCCGCGTTCCATCGCGACGTAGCACGCGATGATCGCGGCGCGCGGCTCCTGGCCGGGCACATTCATTGCGGCCAAGCCCATTTCGGCGGCTCGGGCCAGCGAGTCCACCGCGGTGGGGGCGACCGGGACCAGCGGTAGCGGGGCCGGGGCCGGCCTGCGCCGGGCGGCCACCGCGACCACGATCAGGCCGGCGATGGCCACGCCGACCAGCGCGGCCGCGGCGACGGCGGTGAGCAGCAGGGCGGTGCCGGTGAGTTCGGCCGGGGTGCTGCCGGGATCCGGTGCGCCGGTGGCGAATTCGGCCGGCGGCTGCCCGGTGGTCGGCGCCGGGGCCGGTGCTGGGGGCGCGCTGTCGCGCCCCGTACCGACGAAGAACACCGCGGACGCGGCGGCGAGGATGAGGGCGAAGACCGCCAGACCGGCCAGCACCAGCAGGCCGGCGCGGCCGAGGCGCCACTGCCGGCGGTCGGTGTCGCGGTCGGGTTCGGGCATGGCCAGCGGCAGGCGGTGCTGGCTGGCGATCACGCCGGCCAGCAGGATCACCATGGACACGGTGAGCAGCACCGGCATCAACGCCACCGACAGGGCGGAGGGCGCGGACGGATTATCGCGGGATTCGGTCACTCCTGGGATGTATCCGCGTAAGGCGAACGCGGCAAGCGCCAGCAGCGTGATCAGCACGATCACGCGCATTATCGGCGCTCGCGCCCGGGCCACGGATTACCACCAAATCTGAGTACTGCACAAAACAGCCACATAGTTACATGCCGGGCAGTCCGCTCGAGCGGGAATCGAATACTTCGGAATACATCCGCTAAAACCGTGCATGGTGCCGCTCAGAGCCGGGTCATCCGTGGCTTGCACAACTATCCGACGGGAGCGGTCGCGAATTGTGACAGTTCACAAAGCCGACTGGCGAGGCGCGCGATATCCGGGACGCCCCGGACGCCGTCGACCAAGTCCGCCAAAGGCACTCGCGCCCGCACGGTGAGTTCGCGATCCGCGTCATAGAGCACGTCGACCACGTTGACGAAACGCATCGCCCAGTCGGGCGGCACCGCACGCAGCGGCGCTACGTCGACGATGGTCCACCGCGGAAAGCGCTGGGCCAGTTCGACATAGTCGGCGGCCGCGGTGGGAGTGCCGCAGAGCGCGGCGAATTCGATGGTGAGCGCGGTATCGGTGGCGGAGCGGGCGCGCAATTGACGCGGCCCGATCTGGATCCGAACCGAGTCGGGATTCAATTCGCCGTGCACCGCCGGGGTGGGCCGATCCGGGGGATCGACCAGATACCGGCCCGCCGCGAAACCTGTTCGGCCATCGGGCAATCGGTCCGCCCTGGTGCGATAGTCCACCGGTCCGTCGAGCGAAATCACATCGAGGTTAGCGGTGATCCGCGCGATCGTCGGCAGAAAGTGCTCGTGAAACAGTGGATTGGGCAGCAACTCGGCGGGCGCGTAATTCGATGTGACCACCAGCGTCACTTGACGCTTGAACAAAGCATCGAGCATTCGCGCGATGAGCATCGCGTCACCGATGTCGTGCACATGGAATTCGTCGAAGCACACCAGCCGCGCGTCCCCGAGCAAGGCGGCGACCGCCTTATCGATGGAACCGGACGCGTGCGCCGCCGCGTGCAACCGGACAAAGAACTCATGAAAGTGAAAGCGCCGCTTACGATCCGCCGCCACCCCGGCATAGAACCGATCCATCACCATGGTCTTTCCCCGCCCCGGCCCGCCGTACAGATAAATCCCCCGATGCCGCCGCACCGGGCGCCCGCGCCGATCCACCAGCTCCCCCAGCCGAGCCGCCGCCCGCAGCTGATCCGCGTCCAAGACGACCGTCGAGATCACTCCGGCCACAGCGTTGGTTTCCATGCCGCCTCCTTGTCCTCTACATTTGTAGAGGGCCAGGAGAAACGAAACCAGCGAAGGTGATCATGTCCACACTCGACCGGCGCACCCTGATCGTGGATGCCGCGATCGAACTGATTGCCGCCCAAGGCCTCCGGGCGCTGACCCATCGGGCCCTCGACACCGCGCTGGATCTTCCCGTCGGCTCGGCCTCCTACTATTTCCGCACCAAACGGGCGCTCATCGAGGCGATCGTGGACCGGATCACCGACCGCTCCCGCACGGACTTCGCCGCTCGGCTCGCGCCGGCCACCGCCGTCGACCCCGGCGCCGCCGCGCGCGGAATAGCCGACTGGCTCGATCGCCTGCTGGCCGAACGCCGCGATCACCTGATCGCGCGCCACGCTCTCGTCCTCGACCTACTGTCGGACGCCGACTTGCATACCCGACTGGCCGGCAGCCTCTTCTCGGCCGCCCGAGCCCGCGAACTGTTTGCCGCCATGGGAGTCGCCGATCCCACGACCGCCGCCGCCGACTTCATCGCAGTGCTAGAGGGCGCGGTTTTCGACCGCTTCGCCGGCGGCCGCACCGACCTGACGCCAGGCACTCCGGACAGCGTCCGCCAGCTCACTACTTTGCTGACGATCTATTTTCGCGGCGTACGCCCTTGACCGAGACACTCAATCGAAGTCCGCGGCCCGGGGATGGTCCCGCAACTCACCGAGGTCGAGCTCGACCTCGGTGATCCCTTCGGGCGCGGCGCGCAGATCGGCCGCGTACCAGCCGCGTTCGCTGTAGGTGGCACCGGTGAAGTGGGCGCGGATGCCTGCGGCGGGGTAGGCGATCATGGCGTCGGGGAGGGCGTCGAGGGGGAACCAGCGCAGTTCGTGGCAGCGGTCGGGTTCGCGGTTGGTGGGGTCGCCGGTCCAGTGGCGGGCTTCGAAGAACAGGCCGAGGCGGGGATCGCGGCCGGAGCCGACCACGTGGGCGGTGTGGATGTGGCGCAGGTCGGCCGGGTCGAGCCGGACGCCGGTCTCCTCGGCGGCCTCCCGGACCGCGGCGGCGGTGGCGGATTCGCCCGCCTCGAGCTTTCCGGCGGGCAGGTGCCAGAGGCCGTCGAATTCGTCGTCGCTGCGGCGCTTGCTGAGCAGCAGGCGGCCGTCGCGGATGAGCAGGATGTGGACGTCGACCAGGTGCCGAGCGGTCATAGGGTTCCTCCCGTGCGGCGATCTCGCCGATTCCAACGTACGCGGGGCTCAGGATCGCACGCCCAATTCGAGAGCGATTGCGCCGCGCACCAATTCGCGCGCCCGGTCGAGTTCGAGGGTGCCGCTGAGCCAGCGCATGCTGACGCCCTCGACCAGTGCGGTGAGGCGTTCGGCGGCGTCGGCGGGGGCGATCTCGGCGGCGACGGCGCCCCGGTCCTGCGCGCTGCGGATCAGTCCGCCCAGGTAGCCGGTCCAGTGCGCGGTCGCGTCGCGTAGCTGGTCCCGCAGTTCCGGCTGGAAGACGGCGGTGGCGCGGGATTCGCCCCACGCGGTGCTGTTCTCGATGACCAGCGGGGAGTCCTGGAGCTCGAGCAGCAGCAGGTCCCGCAGGTGGCCGAGCGGGTCGGCGGCGGCGTCGACCTCGGATTCGGTGTAGCGCTCGGCCCGGGTGCTGATGAAGTCCAGGGTCTGCGCGAGCAGGCCGGCCCGGTCCTTGAAGTGGTAGTAGATCAGCGAGGTGGAGACGCCGGCCGCTTCGGCCAACTCCTCCACCCGTAGGCCACGGATACCGCGTTGCGCGACCACGCGGGCGGCCGACTCCAGGATCGAATCACGACGAGACATGCCGACCATGGTACCGTGTATTCCTGACTGAAATTTCAGTCAGGATCTTGAACCAGGATCATCGACTATCGGAGCCCGTGATGGAGAACCACATGTCCCGCCGATCTGCCTTCAGCGTCCTCGCCGGCCTGCTCGCCGCAGGCGTCCCGGCATGCGGCTCGGCCGAGCCGTCCCGGCCCGGCGACCAGAGCGGTTCCGGCACGCCGGCACCGGCCGGGCCGGGTGGCCGGTTCGGCGCCGAGTGGGAGAGCCACGCACGCACCTTCATGTCCTGGCCCGCCCAGGCGGCGATCTGGGGGCGGTACCTGGGCGACGTGCGCAAGGACATCGCCGGACTGGCCAGGGAGATCGCCGAGTACGAGTACGTCGTCATGCTGGCCAGGGCGGATCAGCGCGACGCCGCGCAGCGTGCGTGCGGCAGCGGCGTCGAGGTGATCTCGCTGGCGGTGGACGATCTCTGGGCCCGCGACACCGTCCCGGTCTTCGTCGAACAGGCGGGCAAGGTGGTCGGCGTTGATCTCGGCTTCAACGGCTGGGGCAACAAGCAGCGCCACGACAACGACGGCCCGCTCGGCCAGAAACTGTTGTCGCGCTTTCAGATTCCGCGCTATCGAGCCCCGTTCGTCGCTGAGGGCGGCGCGCTGGAGACCGACGGCGAGGGCACCCTGCTGGTCACCGAGAGCTCGATCGTCAACGACAACCGCAATCCGGGCAAGAGCCGCGACCAGCTCGAGGCCGAGCTGAAGCAGACCCTCGGCATCGAGAAGGTGATCTGGTGCGCGGGCGTGCGCGGCGAGGACATCACCGATGCCCACATCGACTGCCTGGTCCGCTACGTGGCGCCCGGAGTCGTATTGCTGGACACCGCGTTTCCCGGTTCGCCCGCGGACTCGTGGTCACGGTCGAGCGAGCAGGCCAGGCGGGTGCTCGCCGAGGCCACCGACGCCCGCGGACGCACGTTGCAGGTGATCGACCTGCCGCAGCCCGATCCCGACGAAATCACCGGCGAGGGTGACGAATTCGTCTCCAGTTACGCGAACTTCTACATCGCCAACGGCGCGGTGTTCGTGCCCGAGTTCGGCGACCGCCGGGCCGACGACCGGGCGCAGGGCATCCTGCGCGATCACCTGCCGGGCCGGGACGTGGTCCCGGTCCCGATCGATGAGATCGCCGCGGGCGGCGGCGGCATCCACTGCTCGACGCACGACCAGCCGGGCGCGCCGATCCACTAGCGGCTCAGTCGGTGCTGAGCACCAGACCCGAGGTCGGTACGCCGGTGCCCGCGGTGACCACGATGTTCGTCACGTCGTCCACCGGGTTCACCGAGGTGCCGCGAATCTGGCGTACCGCCTCGGCGATGCCGTTCATGCCGTGGATGTAGGCCTCACCGAGCTGACCGCCGTGCGTGTTCAGCGGCAGCCTGCCGCCGACCTCGATGGCGCCGTCGGCGATGAAGTCCTTGGCCTCGCCGCGGCCACAGAAACCGAGCTCCTCCAACTGCATGAGAACGAACGGAGTGAAGTGGTCGTAGAGGATGGCGGCCTGCATATCGTCCGGGCGCAAACCGCTTTGGGCCCAGAGCTGATCGCCGACCAGACCCATCTCCGGCAGGCCGGACATCGCGTCGCGGTAGTAGCTGGTCATGACGTACTGATCGGCGCCGGAACCCTGTGCGGCGGCGGTGATCACGGCCGGCCGCTGCGGTAGGTCGCGAGCCCGTTCGACGCTGGTGACGACGATGGCCACGCCGCCGTCGGACTCCTGGCAGCAGTCGAGCAGATGCAGCGGTTCGGCGATCCAGCGCGAATTCTGGTGGTCGTCCAGGGTGATCGGCTTGCCGTAGAAGAAGGCCTCCGGGTTCACTGCGGCGTGCTTGCGGTCGGCGACCGCCACGCGGCCGAAATCCGCACTGGTGGCGCCGTATACGTGCATGTAGCGCCGGGCGACCATGGCCACCTGCGCGGCGGGCGTGCCGAGACCCTGCGGGTAGGACCAGCCCGCATCGATGCCCGACGAGGTCGGCGCCGAGGCCAGCGCGGTGGAGAACTGGCCGAACCGCGACACCGAACGCTCGTTGAAGGCGCGGTAGGCGACCACCACGTCGGCGACGCCGGTGGCCACCGCCATCGCGGCCTGCTGAATGGTGGCGCAGGCCGCGCCGCCGCCATAACCGATGTGGCTGAAGAACTTCAGCTGCGGGATGCCGACGGCCCTGGCCACCGCGGCCTGGGTGTTGGTGTCCATGGTGAAGGTGGTCAGGCCGTCGACGTCGTCGGGGGTGAGGCCCGCGTCGGCCAGCGCCGCGGTGACCGCCTCCGCGGCCAAACGCAATTCGCTGCGACCGGAATCCTTGGAGAAGTCGGTGGCGCCGATGCCGACGATGGCCGCGCGGCCCGAGATAGTGGCCTCACTCATGCGAACTCCGGTAAGCGATAACGGCTTTCGCCGTGATGTGGTCGCCGAGGCTGTCCTTGCCGACGATGTCGAGATGGATGTCGTCGCCGTCGATGGCGGTCACGGTGCCGCTCAGGGTGAGCGTGTCGCCGGCGTAGAGCGGCACGCCGAGCCGCAGCGAGATCGACTTCAGCACCGCGCGCGGCCCGGCCCAGTCGGTGACGAATCGCTGCACGATCCCGGTGTCGGTGAGGATGTTGACGAAGATGTCCTTGGACCCGCGGGCGATCGCCTTGTCCCTGTCGTGGTGCACATCCTGAAAGTCCCTGGTGGCCAACGCGGTACTGACCACGAAGGTCGGATCGGCGTGGATGGACAGCTCGGGCAGCACGGTGCCGACCTGCGCGGTGGCCGGTGTGACGGTCGCCGTCATGCGATCACCTGCCAGAACGGCAATGTCGCGTCGTCGTCGAGCTTCTCGAACTCCACCCGGACGGGCAGCCCTACCTGAACCTCGGCGGGATCGATCCCGCGCAGTTCCCCGAGCATGCGCACCCCTTCCTCCAATTCGACCAGCGCGACCACGAACGGCAGTTGCCGCCCCGGCACTTTCGGCGCGTGGTGCACGACGTAGCTGAATACGGTGCCGCGCCCGGAGGCGACGACGTAGTCGGTCGGTTCCGACTTGTCCTTCCACAGGGCGGGGATCGGCGGATGCCGCAGCGAACCGTCCGGCAGCCGCTGGATGCGCAGCTCCCCCGCTTTCGTTCCGTCCCAGAAGAATTCGGTGTCCCAGGACACCAGCGGCTTGACTCGCTCGCCGGCCGGCGCCGGTGGCGCCGCGGTGCCCGGCGCGAACTTCAGCAGCCGGAACAGCATTTCGGCCACCAGCTCGTCACCCACGTGCCAGCTGGTCAGAAAGGTGACGAACCAGCCCTCGCCCAGCGCCGTTCGCTTCGGGCCGCGGATCTCCGACAGCCTGCTGGTCGCCGAGACCTGCTCGCCGACATTGAGATACCGGTGATAGGTCTGCTGGCAGTCGGTGGCCACGACCGAGGTGTATCCGGCCGCGTCCAGCAGTTCGGTGGCGTCGCCCATCGGATCGTCGGCGGGCCGAACGCCGTTGAGCCCGAACATGGTCCACACCTGTGCCATGGCGGGCGGGGCGACGATGCCCGGATGTCCGGCGGCCTTGGCGGCCTCCTCGTCGACGTAGATGGGGTTGGTGTCGCCGATCGCCTCGACCCAGTTGTTGATCATCGGCTGGTTCACCGGGTCACGCCCGAACCGGGGCGTGCAATCACCGGCCGCCTTGATCCGTTCCGCCTCGGCGACGATCGCTTCCGGACTGGTAGTTTCCGGCACGCGCGGCTCCTTCTCGACTAGCACTGTCTGGTGGCTATCTGGGTACTCGCGGCAGCTTCAGCCCGGCCGTGGCGACGAGTTCGCGCATCACCTCGTTGACGCCGCCGCCGAAGGTCACCACCAGGTTCTGCTTGGTTCGCCGGTCCAGCCAGGTGAGCAGCTCCGCGGTGGCCGGTTCGGCGGGATCGCCGTAGCGGCCGACGATCTCCTCGGCGAGGCGGCCCGCTTCCTGCAGCGCCTCGGTGGAGAAGACCTTGGTGGCCGACGCGTCGGCGATCACGCTCGCCGGGTCGCCGTCGACGGTCGCGGCCACCTGCCAGTTCAACAGCTCGTTCAACCGGACCATGGCGTGCATGCGCCCGAGCGAGCGGCGCACATCGGTCTCGCCGAGCACGCCGCGCGGCTGGGCCCATTCGCGCACCCGGTCGTAGAGCTGCTCGATCTTGCCGGACGGACCGAGGCCGACCCGCTCGTGGTTGAGCTGGGTGGTGATCAGCCGCCAGCCCGCGTTCTCCTCGCCGACCAGCATGTCGGCCGGCACCCGGACGTCGTCGAAGTAGGTCGCGTTGGTGTGATGCGCGCCGTCGCAGGTGATGATCGGCGTCCAGGAGTAGCCGGGATCCGTGGTGTCCACGATCAGGATGGTGATGCCGCGGTGCCGCGACTCGACCGAACCGGTGCGGCAGGCCAGCCAGATGTAGTCGGCCTCGTGCGCGCCGGTGGTGAAGATCTTCTGGCCGTTGACCACCCAGTCGCCGGAGTCGTCGCGCACCGCGGCGGTGCGCAGCGAGGCCAGGTCGGTGCCCGCCTCCGGTTCGGAGTAGCCGATGGCGAAATGGACTTCGCCGGAGAGGATTCCGGGGAGGAACTTCTTCTTCTGCGCCTCGGTGCCGAACTGTTGCAGGGTCGGCCCGACGGTCAGCAGCGTGACCAGGGGCAGCGGAACATCCGCGCGCACCGCCTCATTGAAGAAGATCTGCTGCTCGACGGGACCGAAGCCCTGTCCGCCGTACTGTTTCGGCCAGCCGACGCCGAGCCAGCCGTCGCGGCCCATCCGGCGCACCACCTCGCGGTAGGCGTCGCCGTGCCGGTTCACCGCCATCGCGGCTTCCTCGTCCGGGGTGACGAGATCGGCGAAGTACGAACGCAATTCGCCGCGCAGCTGACGCTGCTCGGTGGTCAGGTCGATGAACATCTGGCCCCCAAACGATCTAGTCGGAACGACGCGCCGCCGAGCCAGCGAGCGATGTCCTTGGCTTGTGAGTAGTAGCGGTGCATCGGGTGGGTGATGTCCACGCCGAGCCCGCCGTGCAGGTGATGACACTTCTGCATGGCGGCAGGCAGATCGGCGGCCACGCTGTAGGCCAGAACGTCGAGATCGTCGTCGATCCGCGCCTGGTGTTCCTGACTGGCATCGTCTTGTGCCAGCGCCCAATTCGCCGAGACCGCGGCGACGTGCAGGGTGCGCGAGACAACGTACAGATCCGCGATCTGCTGGGCCACCGCCTGGAACTCGGCCAGCGGCCTGCCGAATTGGCGGCGGGTGCGCAGGTGTTCGGCGGTGAGCACGAGCGCGCCCCGGAGCAGTCCGTCCGCGACCGAGCCGATCGACGCGAGCGCTAGCCGGTGCAGGTCGGCCAGGCCTCCGGGTAGTAGCTGGTCGGCCGGGATACGCACCCGATCGAGCCGGACAGTGCACTCGGGGGTGCCGCCCGAGACCGGCGACGGCACCCGGATCAGGCCCTTCGCGTCCGAATCGATCAGCGCGATACCGGAATTGGTCGGGATCAGCAGCCAGCGGGCCTCCTCCGCGTACGGCACGGCGATCTTGTGCCCGGTGATCCGCACCGAATCGCCGTCGGCGACCGCCGCCGTCTCCGGCTTGACCGCGAACGGCGCGGCCGGCTCGCTGAGCGCGGCGGTGAGCACCGCGCCCTCGGCCACCTCGGGGAACACCCGCTCGGCCAGGCTGTCCGGCAGCAGCGAGAGCAGCGGCAGCAGCCCGAAGCCCAGCGTCGGCAGCGCGGGCACCGCGACCGCGTCGGTGGCCAGCTCGGTCAGCAGCACCGATATCTCGGACAGCCCCATGCCGTCGCCGCCGAACCGCTCCGGCAGCGCGACCGAGAGCAGCCCGGTCTCGACCAGGCTCGGCCACAGGGCGATATCCCGGGCCGGTTCCCGTTCCAATAAACTCACGACGACCTCGGCCACCGCGTCCTGGCCCTCGTCCCTGGTGAAATCCATGCTTAATCTCCAGTCGACTCGTCGCTAGCTGTCCACGTCGCGCGGGAGCCCGAGAATCCGCTCACCGGCGACGGTCAGCAGGATTTGTTCGGTGCCGCCTGCAATCGATAAACAGCGTGTGAGCAGGAATTCTTTTACCACTTCCGAGTCCTGCGCACCGGCGGGACCTGCCGACTCGGCGGCGAATTCCGCGACCGCCTGGCGATGCCGGACGCCGACGAGTTTGCGCACGCTGCTCTGCGCGCCGGGATCGGCGCCGGCCAACATTTTTACGGCGGCGCGCTGTTCGAGCAGCAAACCTGCAATCGCATCGGCGACAAATCCGCCGAGTCGATCGTTCACCAATTCCGCACCCGGTCCGGTCGCCGGCGATTTCGCGATGAGTTCTTCCAGCACCGGCCCGATGCCGTTGCCGCCCATCGCCACCCGCTCGGTGGACAGCGTCGATCTGGCGATCTTCCAGCCGTTGTTCAAGGCGCCGACCACACCGTCGTCCGGGACGAAGACATCGTCGAGGAACACCTCGCTGAAGCGCGCCTCGCCGGTGATCTGCACCAGCGGACGCACCTGCAGCCCAGCGCTGTGCATGTCGACCAGGAAGTAGCTGATGCCACGGTGTTTCGGCGCGTCGGGGTCGGTGCGGGCCAGGCAGATCGCCCAGTTCGCCTGGTCGCCCAGCGAGGTCCACACCTTCTGCCCGTTCAGCACCCAGCCGCCGTCCACCTTTTTCGCGGTGGTGCGCAACGCGGCCAGATCGGACCCGGCGCCCGGTTCGCTGAACAGCTGGCACCAGACGACCTCGCCGCGCAGGGTCGGCCAGGCGAAGCGATCGATCTGCTCCTGCGTGCCGTGCTGCAACAGCGTGGGCACCGCCCAGCCGCCGATGGCCAGGTCGGGCGCGGTGAGGCCGGCCCGGCGCAGCTCCTCCGAAATCAGCAGGCCGGTCATCGGATCCGCGCCGCGGCCGTAGGGCGCAGGCCAGTGCGGCATGGCCAGCCCGGCGTCGACCAGGGCCGCGCGCTGCTGATCGACGGGCAGCGCGGCGATCCGGGAGACCTCCGCCGACAGCTCGTCGGCGCTGCTGTTGTCCACGGGCGCAACGCCTTCCGCGGCGAACACGCGATCGGCCCCGGTGGTGCGCCGATGACCGGCCCTGGTCAGTTCGGTGAGCCTGGCCCGCCAGCGCGCCGACCCGCCGAGCAGCTGCCGCAGGGCCACCGCCCGGCGCAGGTACAGGTGCGCGTCGTGCTCCCAGGTGAAGCCGATGCCGCCGAGCACCTGGATGCAGTCCTTGGCGGTGTCGACCGCGGCGTCCAGCGCGATGGCGGCGGCGATCGCGGCCGCGATGGGCAGCTCGGCGCCGCCCTCGTCCACCGCGGCCGCGGCGTCGGCGGCCACGGCGCGAATCAGTTCCGCGCGGCACAGCATCCAGGCGCAGATGTGCTTGACCGCCTGGAACGAGCCGATCTTGCGCCCGAATTGCTCACGGACCTTTGCGTATTCGACCGCGGTGTCCAGGCACCAGCCCGCCAGGCCGGCCAGTTCGGCCGCGGCGAGTGCCACGGCCAGATCCTCGACCGCGTGCGGTGACCCGAAGCTCTGCTCGGCCGCGACCCGCACGTCGGTGCAGTGCACCCGGGCCAGCGGCGTGCTCAGGTCCAGCGGCGACAGCGGTTCGATCCGCAGCCCTTCGGTGTCCGGCCCGAGCAGGATCCAGCGCTGCCCCTGCGGGGTGGAAACCGGAAGCAGCACAGCGGTTCCCGGCGCCGCGCCGAGAACCGAGTCCCAGGAACCGGTCAGTGCCAGCTCGCCGGCCTCGCCCGGTACGCTGACCTGCGCGCCGACAATGAAGTCCAGCGCGACGCCACACGGTAACCGCTCGTCGATCCGCCCCGCGGTGATCAGATTGGCCAGGGCCGTGGCCAGCACGGGCCCGCCGACCAGATCGTGCGCGGCCTGCTCGACCAGCACGGCGAGATCGGCGACCGAGCCGCCCGCCCCGCCGGCGTCCTCGGCCACGGCGACCCGGAAGATGCCGAGATCGGCGAGGCCGGGCCAGTACGCGCGCCAGAAGGCGCTCGGATCGGTCCGCATTGTTGCAATTGGACGCACCGATCCGGCCCATCCACGCATCGACTCCTGGACGGCTTTATGCTCGTCAGTGGTGGCGATGGTCACACTCCGTACCGCCTTCCCGGCGTGACTCCCACACCTAGAACATGTTCTAATATCCTAGCTGTGCGGAAGTCAAGAGACGACCGCCGAGCCGATACTCGGGCCAGTTACACGAACGACGTCTCCGGAAAGGACTCTCACCGATGGCCAGTCCCTCCCGATCGCAGCCGGCCGATGGCAACACGGCACGAGCGACGGCACCGGCTACCGCGACCGTCACGACGCTCAGTGAGGACGAGCTGAGTTCGGCCGCGCAGCGGGAACGGCGTAAGCGGATTCTCGACGCGACGCTGGCGCTGGCCTCCAAGGGCGGTTACGACGCGGTGCAGATGCGGGCGGTGGCCGAACGCGCCGATGTCGCAGTCGGGACGTTGTACCGGTATTTCCCCTCGAAGGTGCACCTGCTGGTGTCCGCGCTGTCGCGCGAATTCGAGCAGATCGAGGGCAAGCGCAAGCCGCTTGCCGGGCAGTCGCCGCAGGAGCGCATGCACCTGCTGCTGCAGCAGATCACCCGGATGATGCAGCGCGACCCGCTGCTCACCGAGGCCATGACGCGCGCGTTCATGTTCGCCGACGCGTCCGCGGCCGCCGAGGTCGATCGGGTCGGCAAGGTGATGGACCGGGTGTTCGCCCGCGCCATGAACGACGGCGAGCCGGACGAGCGTCAGCTGGCCATCGCGCGGGTGATCAGCGATGTGTGGCTGTCGAACCTGGTCGCGTGGCTGACCCGGCGCGCGTCGGCGACCGACGTGACCGAGCGGCTCGAGCTGACCGTCGACCTGCTGCTCGGCGACCGCACCCAGTAATCGGACAGCCAGCGCATACCCGGCAAATCCCGAGCGGCCGCCGGGTTCGTGCGGAAGATCACATTCGGACCGAAGGCGGGCCGGGCGCACCGAATTCGCGTCCGCGCCCGCCGCTCGGCGTCACCGGGTAGCGCGAGTTTTGCGCGACCCCCGCACTACCCATGGCACATCGGCATGATCGCAGCGCACGCGAAGAAGTGACCAGTTGTGGCCGCTCGGACCCGAGTTCGGGGGCTCGCCGCGCACTCCGGCGCGAACAGGCGGAAAATTAGACACAGCGCACGCATAGCGGCGGGCGTCGGTGCGGCAAATCTAACCCAGTATTGTTCTGCCCGCCCATGAAAAAACTCCTCCGATCACTAGGTTGGATGCGTGAGCGCACAGGATCTGCCACTGGAACTTCGTCGTGCACTGTCGACAGTCGCGCGAGTGCCGAGACTGTTGGTTGCCTCGGATTATGACGGGACGCTTGCGCCCATCGTTTCCGACCCGGCGAAGGCCTTTCCACACCGGGAATCGGTGAGTGCGTTACGCGCGCTCGCCGGACTCACCGGCACCACCGCCGCGGTCATTTCCGGCCGCGCACTGCGAGACCTCGCCGCTTTGTCGCGACTTCCGGTCGAGGTACAACTGATCGGCAGCCACGGCTCGGAATTCGACGTCGGCTTCGTGCACGCCATCGACAACGACGCCAAACAACTGCTCCAAGAGGTGCAGACCGCGCTGACCCAGGTCGCCGCGGAGAACCCGGGCGTCACCGTCGAGATCAAGCCGGCCAGCGTCGCGCTGCACGTGCGCAACGCCAGCCCGGAGATCGGCCACCGGGCGCTGACCCAGGTCCGGCAGGGTCCGGCGCTGTGGTTCGGCGTGCAGGTGACCGAGGGCAAGGCCGTCATCGAACTGGCCGTGGTGCAGACCGACAAGGGCACCGCACTCGACACCATCCGGCATCAGGCCGCCGCGTCGGCCGCGGTGTTCTTCGGTGACGACGTGACCGACGAGAAGGCCTTCCGCGTGCTGTCCGGCCCCGATCTCGGCATCAAGGTCGGCGAGGGCGACAGCCAGGCCAAGTACCGGGTCGACAGCACCGAGGCGGTGTCCTGCGCACTCGCCTTCCTGCTGGAGGAGCGGCGCACCTGGCTGGCCGGCGCGAGCGCGCCCCGGATCGAGCGGCTGACCATGCTGGCCAGCCCGCGCTCGGTGGCGCTGCTGACCCCGGATGCGACGGTCACCTGGTTCTGTCATCCGGAACCGGACTCGGCCGCGGTGTTCGCCCACCTGCTCGGTGGGCCGCAGGCCGGGCACTTCACCATCGAGCCGGAACGACCGGGCCTGCCGCTGTCGCAGCGCTACATCGACAGCACCATGACCGTCGAAACCCGTTGGGCCAAGCTGCAGGTGGTGGACTACCTGCCGCACGACGTGGCCGCCACCAGGACCGACCTGACCCGGGTGATCACCGGTGACGCCAAGGCCGTGGTGACCTTCGCGCCGCGCCCGGAATTCGGCCAGGTGCCGGTGAGCATCGAGGCGTCCGAGAACGGGCTGCGGGTGCTCGGCACCAACGATCCGATGGTGCTGCGCTCCCCCGGATTGACCTGGGAGATCATCAGCGACGGCACGCACGATTCCGCGCGCGCCGTGGTCGACCCGGCCAAGGGGCCGATCGTGCTGGAAATGCGTTGCGGCACCTCCGATCTCGCGCCGGCCAAGACCGACGAGGTGGAGCGGCGGCGGATCGCCGAGGGGTACTGGTCGCAGTGGGCGGGCACATTGCAGCTCCCGCAGCTGAAGCCGGATCTGATGAAGCGTTCCGCGCTGACCCTGCGCGGGCTGGTGCACGCGCCGTCCGGGTCCATCCTGGCCGCGGCCACCACGTCGCTGCCGGAAGACATCGGCGGCGTGCGCAACTGGGACTACCGGTACTGCTGGCTGCGCGACGCGTCGCTGACCGCGCAGGCCCTGGTTTCGCTCGGTTCGCTCGGCGAGGCCGAGCAGTTCCTCGGCTGGGTGCACCGCGTGCTGGAGACGCTGCCCGGGCCCGAGCGGCTGCACCCGCTGTACACGCTGTACGGCGAGACGCTGCCGCCCGAGGCCGTGATCGATCAGCTGCCCGGTTACGCGGGTTCGCGCCCGGTCCGGGTCGGCAACGCGGCCAACATGCAGGTGCAGCTGGACGTGTTCGGCCCGATCGTGGACCTGATCGCGAGCCTGGCGCACGCGCGCGAGCTGCAGGGCATCACCGATCCGGCCGCGGCGCTGCCGGACGCGGACTGGGAGCTGGTGCGCGCCATGGTTTCCGCGGTGCAGCGGCGCTGGCAGGAACCCGACCACGGCATCTGGGAGATCCGCGGCAACCCGCGCCATCACGTGTACTCGAAGGTGATGGGCTGGCTGACCGTGGACCGGGCGCTGACCCTGGCGCGGAAGTTCGCGCGCGAGGTCGACCCGGCCTGGACGGTGTTGCGCGACACCATCGCCGAGGAGGTGAAGTCGAAGGGCTGGAACGACGAGGTCCAGTCGTTCACCGCGGCCTACGACGGCACCGATCTGGACGCGGCGACACTGCACATCGGATTGAGCGGGCTGATCGATCCGTCCGATCCGCGCTTCGCCGCGACCGTCGTCGCGACCGAGGCCGAGTTGCGCAGCGGCTCTACGGTCTACCGGTACCACCACGACGACGGCCTGCCCGGCGGCGAGGGCGGCTTCCACCTCTGCGCGGCCTGGCTGGTCGAGGCGTACCTGCTGATCGGCAAGCGCTCGGACGCCGAGGCGCTGTTCGCTCAGCTGGTGGACGTGGCCGGACCGACCGGACTGCTCAGCGAGGAGTACGACCCGGTGGCCGAACGCTCGCTCGGCAATCACCCGCAGGCCTACAGCCATCTCGGCCTGCTGCGCTGCGCCCAGCTGCTCGGCCAGCCGGCGGAGGTGCTCGTCTAACCGGATCCAACGGGGTTCTTTCCGGGCCCGTCGACCGAGGCGCAACCGCGCGTCCCGGTCGGCGGGCCCGGACTCGTCTCGGCGGCGCGCAGTTGCTAAAGTGAAACAGAAACCATTTCCATTAAGCTGCGTAGTGTCACCCGCTCGAGTGCGTCACCAGCTGTTGAGCGTCACAGGAGTACCCCCGCGTGAAGACAAGCATTGTCATACGGTTCGCCGGTGTCGCCGTGGGGGTTGTCGCCGCACTCTCGCTCACCGCCTGCGGCGGCGACTCGAAGGAGTCGGGTAAGCCGACCGTCATCGCGTCCACCAATGTCTGGGGCGATATCGCCGCGACGATCGCCGGACCGGACGCCACGGTCGAATCGATCATCAGCGATCCGTCCGCCGACCCGCACTCGCACGAGACCTCGGCGGTCGAGTCGGCCAAGCTGCGCGACGCGGACCTGGTCGTCTACAACGGCGGCGGCTACGACGAGTTCGCCGAAAAGGCGGTCGCGGGGCGGAACAAGCGGACCGTCGACGCGTTCGAATCCCGGCCGGACAAGAGCGACCGGAACGAGCACGTCTTCTACGACATGCAGACCGTCGCGGCGGTCGCCGACCGGATCGCGAGCAGCCTTGGCGAGCTGGCGCCCGGCGCCGCGAGCGGTTTCACCGAGCGGGCCACCACATTCAAGACCGGGCTGGCCGGAATCACCTCGATCGCAAGCACACTCGCCGCCGAGCACCCGAAAACGCCGGTGTTGCAGACCGAACCGCTGGCGCACTACCTGCTGCTCGCCGCGGGGGTGGTGGACAAGACCCCGCACGAGTTCCAGGAGGCGATCGAGCAGGAGACCGATCCCGCGCCCGCCGCCGTGGCCGCGACCCGGGAACTGCTGACCGGCAAGCAGGTTCGCGCCCTGATCTACAACATCCAGACCCAGGACAAGATCACCAAGGAGCTGCGCTCGGTGGCGCAGTCGAACGGGCTGGCGGTCGTCGAGGTGACCGAAACCCTGCCCGCCGGAATGGACTACCTGCAGTGGCAGACCAAGAACGCCAAGGCGCTCAGCGCGGCGCTGAGTTGAGCGGGACCGTGACGACGCAGGGGACCGCGGTGAACGAGCACATCGAATCGGAGCGGCGGCAAGCGCTTTCGGCGGTCCGGCTGGACGGGGCCCGGCTGTCGTTCGGCGACCGGACGCTCTGGCAGGGGTTGGACCTCGAGGTCGCGCCGGGCGAATTCATCGCGGTACTCGGGCCCAACGGCTCCGGCAAGACCTCGCTGATGCGGGTGCTGCTCGGCCAGCTCGGGCTCAGCGCCGGTACCGCGCAGATCGCCGGCGCGCCCGCGCGAACCGGCAATCCGGACATCGGCTATGTGCCGCAACAGAAGACGATCGACGCCGGGGTGCAGCTGCGCGGCGTGGACCTCGTCGGCCTCGGCTACGACGGGCATCGCTGGGGTCTCGGGCTGCGCGCGCGGGCCGAACGCAAGCGCAAGGTCGCGGCGGCGATCGCCGATGTCGGCGCGGAGCGGTTCGCGAACGCGCCGCTGGAGACCATGTCCGGCGGCGAGCAGCAGCGGCTGCGGGTGGCGCAGGCGCTGGTCGGCGACCCCAAGGTGCTGCTCTGCGACGAACCGCTGCTCAGCCTGGACCTGGCTAACCAGCGCCTGGTGGCGGAGCTGATCGACAAGCGCAGGCGCGGCCACGACACCGCCGTGCTGTTCGTCACGCACGAGATCAATCCGATTCTGCCGCTGGTGGATCGGGTGCTGTACCTGGTGGACGGCAAGTTCCGGATCGGCACCCCGGAGCAGGTCATGACGTCGGAGGTGCTGTCCGAGCTGTATCAGACCGAGGTCGATGTGCTGCGGGTGCGCGGGCGGCTGGTCGTGGTCGGCACCGGGGATACCATGGACGCGCTCGGCACGGCAGGCGCGCACTGCCACGGTGACAACCCGGCGGTCGCCGAGCCGGAGGCGAGCGTGGTGCGCGCGTGATCGACAAGCTGTCCGGGGTGCTCGGCAAGATGTTCGACTTCGGCACCACCGCGAACCTGATGTCCTACGACTTCGTCCAGCAGGCGGTGCTGGCCGCCGCGTTGCTCGGGCTGCTGTCCGGGGTGATCGGGCCGCTGATCATCAGCAGGCAGATGTCGTTCGCGGTGCACGGCACCAGCGAGCTGTCGCTGACCGGCGCGGCCGCGGCGCTGCTCGCCGGGATCGGCGTCGGCGTCGGCGCGATCGCCGGGTCGGTGGTCGCGGCGGTGCTGTTCGGCCTGCTGGGAGCGCGTGCCAGGGAACGCGATTCGGTGATCGCGGTGGTGCTGTCGTTCGGGCTCGGGTTGTCCGTGCTGTTCCTGTGGCTGGGCCCGGATCGGGCCGGATCGAAGTTCTCGCTGCTGACCGGGCAGGTGGTCAGCGTCGGCAACAGCGGGATCACGCTGCTCGCGGCCTGCACCGTCGGCGTGCTCGCGGTGCTGGCGATCGTCTACCGGCCGCTGCTGTTCGCCAGCTCCGACCCGGAAGTCGCGGTGGCGCGCGGGGTTCCGGTGCGGGCGCTGTCGATCGTGTTCGCGGTGCTGCTCGGCATCACCGCGGCGTTCGGGGTGCAGATCGTCGGCGCGCTGCTGGTGCTCGCGTTGCTGATCACGCCGGCCGCCGCGGCCGCGCAGCTGACCGCGAATCCGGTGCGGGCCACCGTGTTCGCCGTCATCTTCGCCGAAATCGCCGCGGTGGGCGGGATTCTGCTGTCGCTGGCGCCCGGCGTGCCGGTGTCGACGTTCGTCACGACGATCTCGTTCCTGATCTACCTGGTCTGCCGGGTGCTCGGCGGCCGGCGTCGCCGAGTCGCCCGCGCTCGCTGAGCTCAGGGCCGGTCCCTGAGTTCGCGCAACGGCTTTCACGCGGGCTGGTCGACTCGATAGCGGACCAGAATGTTGTCGGAGTCGTCGAACGTGCGGGTGCCGAGCGGGTGCAGGGCAGGCAGGCCCGGCGCGAACAGCGGAGTGCCCGCACCGAGCGGGGTCGCGCCCACGATCAGGTGGAGTTCGTCGACCAGCCCCTGGGTCGCCAGGTCGTTCCACAGCACTCGGCTCGCGAAAACGACTATGTCGCCGCCGTTTTCCTGCTTCAGCGCGCACAGCGCCGCATAGGCGCCGGACCGGCCGACGATGGTGGTGCTGTCCGCCCACGGGTGCCCGGCGGCGGGCGCGGGCGCGCGATCGGAGACGACGAGCTTGTCGATGGCGTTGTAGCGCTTAGCGAATTCCCGATTCGTCGCCGAGGCCGCGCCGTCCTCCGCGACGCCCGGCCAGAAGCCCTGGAACAGGCCGTAGGAATTGCCGCCGAGCAGCACGGTGTCGGCGGTGCTGATCCGCTCCAGGTTGTAGCGGTCGAAGGCGGCGTCCATCGGCATGGCCATGACGTTGCCGCCGGGGCCCTCGTAGCAGCCGTCGAGGGACATGACGTTGACGACGATCAGCTTGCGCATCTGCTTGTTCCTTCCGGTTTCGCGAGCCACGGTGGCGCGCACTGTCAGGTCGGAACTTGGCCGCGGATCTCTACTCATCTCCGGCACGGATTGCATAACGTTCGGGTAACGGCCCATCGGGCAGCGTTGAGGGCATGTGCCTTCAGTCGCTCGCCCCGGGTTTCGTATGCTCGACCCACGCGGCCTCGCGCATACGCGCTCGCAAGCGCGCCGAGTACCTCCGAATGATTGGTGACCAACGATGATCGACTTCTCGATGCCCGCCGAGCTCGCCGCCGAACGCGATCGAGTACGCCAGTTCGTCGTCGACCAGATCGTTCCGTTCGAACGGGATCCGCGGCTCACCGCGCACGGGCCGACCGACGAGCTGCGCCAGGAACTGGTCGAGCTGGCCAGGGCGGAGAAGCTGCTGACCGTGCAGGCGCCGGAGTCGCTCGGCGGACGCGGGCTCTCGCACATCGAGCAGGCGGTGATCTACGAGGCGGCCGGCTGGTCCACCCTCGGCCCGATCGCGATGAACTGCGCGGCGCCGGACGAAGGCAACATGTTCCTGCTGTCCAAGGTGGCGAACCCGGAACAGGTCGAGCGCCACCTCGCGCCGATGGTCGCCGGGCAGCACCGCTCGGTGTTCGCCATGACCGAGCCGGACGGCGCAGGCTCGGACCCGGCCCAGCTGGCCACCACCGCCACCTTCGACGGCGAGAACTTCACCGTCAACGGCCGCAAGTGGCTGATCACCGGCGCGAACGGCGCGAAGACGTGGATCATCATGGCCCGGCTCGCGGAGAACCCGCACCTGCCCGCGGGCCCGACGCTGTTCCTCACCGACGGCGATCAGCCGGGCATCGTCATCGAACGCACGATGAACACGATGGACCGCAACTACGTGGCCGGGCACGGCGTCGTCCGGTTCGACAACCTGACGCTGCCCCAGTCGGCGCTGCTCGGCGAGGCCGGTCAGGCGCTGCGCTACGCCCAACTGCGGCTGGCCCCGGCCCGGCTCACCCACTGCATGCGCTGGCTCGGCGCGGCCGAGCGGGCGCAGAGCATCGCGGTCGCGCACGCGCGCACCAGGACCGCGTTCGGCAAGCCGATCGGCGAGCACGAGGGGGTGTCGTTCATGTTGGCGGACAACGAGATCGCGCTGCACCAGTGCCGGCTGACCATCTGGCACGCCTGCTGGCTGATGGACCGGGGCGAGAAGGCGCGGCACGAGAGCTCGATCGCGAAGTCGTATGTCTCCGAGGAGCTGTTCAAGGTGGCCGACCGGTGCGTGCAGGTGCTCGGCGGCATCGGCATCAGCGACGAGACGGTGGTCGAGATGATCTTCCGCGACATCCGCGCGTTCCGGCTCTACGACGGCCCGACCGAGGTGCACAAGTACGCGATCGGGCGCAAAGTACTGCGTGGCTGAGCGAGGTTTTTCGGGCCCGGGTCAGGGCGGGGTCACCTCGACTAACATGCTGGCATGAGTTCGGAACTGCACGTCGATGTCTCCGCGGGCATCGCCGTGCTCACGCTCAATCGGCCCGCCCAGCAGAATGCCTTCACCCCGACGCTGGCCGCCGAATTGAGCGCCGCGTTGCAGCGCTGCGACGACGAGGACAACATCCGGGTCGTGGTGATCACCGGCACGCCGCCCGCGTTCTGCGCGGGCGCGGATCTGTCCAGCCGGGTCGGCGAGGTCAGCGCCACCATCGAGCCGGCCCCGTGGCGGGTGCGCAAGCCGGTGATCGCCGCGGTGAACGGGCACGCGGTCGGCATCGGGCTGGCCCTGGCGTTGCAGTGCGACCTGCGGTACATGGCGCGGGACGCGGTCTACGGACTCAACCAGGTCCGGCGCGGCGTGGTGGCCGACGGCTACGCGCACTGGACGCTGCCCCGGCTGGTCGGCATGGCCAACGCCGCGGACATCATGCTGACCGGGCGCACCTTCGACGGCGACGAGGCCAAGGCGATGGGCCTGGCCAACGGGAGCATGCCCGGCGGCGAGGTGCTGCCGATGGCGCTGGCGATCGCGCACGACATCGCCAACGGGTCGGCGCCGCTGCCGGTGGCCATGTCCAAGCGGCTGCTGTGGGAGGGTCTCGGCATGAGCCCGGCCATGGTCGGGCGGCTGGAGACCGACCTGAACGCGCACGTCAGCAAGAGCATCGACGGCGGTGAGGCGATGGTGGCGTTCAAGGAACGCAGGCAACCGAACTGGACCGGCAGCGTCAGCGAGGAATGGCCTGCCTGGGACGACAAGGAAGACCAGGAACGGCCCAGCCTCGGTTAAGCGTTGCCGCCCAACAGGATCAGCAGATAGAGCACCGCGAAGATGATCATGAAGATGGTGCCGATGATGCCGAGGATGTATCCGACCATCACCTGAACGCGGCCGCCGTAGGCGCCGTGGGACTCCTCGATCTGATCCAGCGCGCGCTTGCCCATCGCCCACGCCACCGGCCCGAGCACACCGCAGCACAGCACACTCGCCACCCCGAGCCACAGCACCGCCGTCGCGTTCGGATGCTCGATCGGATTGCCGATGGGCTGGTTCGGTATGACCACGACGCGAATTCTACGGTGCGCGCCCGCCCCGCCGCGTCTATTGCAATGTGCCGGGGGGCGTTTCGCGGCGCGGCGGGGTGTTCAGTAGCGGCGCTGGCGAGCGATTTCGGCGAGCACGACGCCCGCGGCGACCGAGGCGTTGAGCGATTCGACCGGGCCGGCCATCGGGATGCTCAGGATCGAGTCGCAGTTCTCCCGCACCAGGCGGGACAGGCCCTTGCCCTCCGAACCGACCACGATGACGGTCGGTTCGCGGCCGTCGAAATCGTCGAGCGTGGTGTCGCCACCCGCGTCCAGGCCGACCACCTGGATGCCCTGCGCCGCCCAATCCTTCAGCGTGCGAGTCAGATTCGTCGCGCGGGCGACCGGCAGCCTGGCCGCGGCGCCTGCGCTGGTGCGCCAGGCGACCGCGCTGACGCTGGCGCTGCGCCGCTGCGGGATCAGCACGCCCTGGCCGCCGAACGCGGCGACCGAGCGGATCACGGCACCGAGATTGCGCGGATCGGTGATGTTGTCCAGTGCCACCAGCAGCGCGGGCTCTGCCGTGTTGCGTACCTCGTTGAGCAGGTCGTCCGGGTGCGCGTAGCGGTACGGCGGCACCTGCAGGGCGACGCCCTGGTGCATGCCGTTGGCGCTCAACCGGTCCAGATCGCCGCGCGGCACCTCGAGGATGGAGATGCCCGCGTCGGCGGCCATCTTCACGCTCTCGGTGAGCCGCTCGTCGTTCTCCGCGCCGAGCGCGACGTAGAGCGCCGTGGCGGGCACGCCCGCGCGCAGGCATTCGACCACCGGGTTGCGGCCGAGCACCATTTCCGGGCTGTCGTCGTCCTTGCGTCCGGCGGCCCGGCCCGAGCTGCCCCGAGGCCCGCCGCCGCCCTTGGCCGCGGCCTTCGCCGCGGCGGCCGCGCGCTTGGCCGCGGGATGCTTGGTGCGTGCCTCGGCGGGCGGGGTCGCGCCGCGCCCCTCGAGCCCGCGCCTGCGCTTACCGCCGGAGCCGACGACCGCGCCCTTCTTGGTCCCGCCCTTGCGGATCGCACCACGACGCTGCGAATTGCCTGCCATTACTTGGCCTTTCCAGGTTGTAGCGCGTCCGGCGCCGTGAGCGGCGCAGCGCCAAGGGCCCATTCGGGACCGTTTTGCGTGTCGGTGACCTCGATTCCGGCTGCCTGCAATCGATCGCGGGCGGCATCGGCGCTCGCCCAATCCTTGTCTGCTCGCGCCTGCTGACGGCGGTCGAGCTCGGCGCGCACCAGCACGTCGAGCGCGCCAAGTGCCGCCGATGAGTCGCGTGGGGTGAACCAGTGCGGATCCAGCGGGTCGACCCCAAGAATACCGAGCATGGCGCGGACCTGTCCGGCCAGGTCCCGCGCGCTGTCGATCGCGCCGGATTCCAGCGCCTTGTTGCCCTCGTGCACGGTGCGGTGGATCTCGGCCAGGGCCTTCGGCACGGCGAGGTCGTCATCGATGGCCGCGGCGAACGCGTCGGTCCACTTGCCGACCGGGATGTCGCCCGCGCGATCGGCGGTGCGGTGGATGAACGCCTCGATGCGCTGATAGGACTGGGCCGCGTCGTTGAGCGCCTTGTCCGAGTACTCCAGCATCGAGCGGTAGTGCGCGCTGCCGAGATAGAACCGCAGTTCCACGGCGCGCACGTGGGTGAGCACGTTCGGCACGGAGAGCACGTTGCCCAGCGACTTGGACATCTTCTCCCCGCCCATGGTCACCCAGCCGTTGTGCAGCCAGTACTGGGCGAAGCCGTCGCCGGCCGCCTTCGACTGGGCGATCTCGTTCTCGTGGTGCGGGAACACCAGATCCATACCGCCGCAATGGATGTCGAACTCGGGGCCGAGGTAGAACTCGGCCATCGCGGAGCATTCCAGGTGCCAGCCCGGCCGGCCGGGACCCCAGGGCGACGGCCAGGTGGGCTCGCCGGGCTTGGCCGCCTTCCACAGGGTGAAGTCGCGCGGGTCGCGCTTGCCCTCGCCGGCGCTCTCGCCCTGGTGCACGTCGTCGAGGCGGTGGCCGGACAGGCTGCCGTAGTCGGGGTAGCTCACCACGTCGAAGTAGACGTTGCCCGCGGAGGCGTAGGCATGCCCGCGCTCGATCAGCCGCTGCATCATGTCGACCATCTGGGTGATGTGGCCGGTGGCGCGGGGCTCGACGGACGGCGGCAGCACGCCGAGGGTCTCGTAGGCGTTGTCGAAGGCGCGCTCGTAGGTGGCGGCCCACTCCCACCACGGCCGGCCCGCCTCGGCGGCCTTGGTGAGGATCTTGTCCTCGATGTCGGTGACGTTGCGGATGAACCACACGTCGTAGTCGTGCGCGAGCAGCCAGCGGCGCAGCACGTCGAAGGCGACGCCGCTGCGCACGTGGCCGATGTGCGGCGCGCCCTGCACGGTGGCCCCACACAGGTACACCGAGGCACGGCCGGGGACCAGGGGCGCGAAGTCCCGCATGGTCCGCGTGTCGGTGTCAAAGAGGCGCAGCGTCACGGCGTTCGATCCTAGCTGGTAGATAGACCTGTACCCGGACCGGCTCGGGTCCGTCGGAGCGGGGTCAGCGACAGGATTGCAGCAGAGCGGTTGCCATGGCGGCAATGCCCTCGCCGCGACCGGTCAGCCCGAGGCCGTCGGTGGTGGTACCGGAGACCGAGACCGGGGCGCCGAGCAGCTCGCCGAGCAGTTGCTGGGCCTCGGCGCGGCGCGGGCCGATCTTCGGCCGATTGCCGATCACCTGGACCGCCGCGTTGACGATCTCGAAGCCGGCCGCGTCGAGCAGCCTGCGCACTTCCTTCAGCATGGCGGCGCCGGAGACGCCCGCCCATTCCGGGCGGCCGGTGCCGAAGACCGCGCCGACGTCGCCGAGTCCGGCGGCCGAGAGGAGTGCGTCGCAGAGCGCGTGGGCGGCGACGTCGCCGTCCGAGTGACCGGCGCAGCCGTCGTCGCCGTCGAACAGCAGACCGGCCATCCAGCAGGGACGGCCGGGTTCGATGGGGTGCACGTCGCTGCCGATGCCGACCCGCATGTCCGCCACCGCGCCGCGCTCGGTCACTGGGCCACCGCCCGGCGCAGGTCCGCGCCGTCGAGCACCGCGTGGGCGAGCAACAGGTCGAGCGGAGTGGTGATCTTGAACGCCAAGGGGTCGCCGGGGATGGTGCGCACCTGGGTGCCGAGCAGTTCGACGAGTCCGGCGTCGTCGGTGGCGTGTACGCCCTCGGCGAGGTACGCCGAGCGCAGCAGTCCGGCGGCGAAGCCCTGCGGGGTCTGGATGGCGCGGAGCTGGGCGCGGTCCGGGGTGCCCGTGACGGCGCCGGCCGCGTCGACGGACTTGATCGTGTCCGCGACCGGAAGCGCGGGGACCACGGCGAGATGTCCGGCGCGCAGCTCGGCGACGACCCGGGCGATGAGCTCGGGCGGGGTGAGGGCGCGCGCGGCATCGTGGACGAGGTAGTAGGCGGCCTCGGGTGCGGCGGCGAGGCCTGCCCGCACCGAGTCGATGCGTTCGGCGCCGCCGACGACCACGTGTACCGAATTCGAGGGCGGCAGCAGGGCAACGGCGCTCTCGACGAATTCGGCGGGAACCATAACGATGATCCGGTCGACCGCGCCGGAGGCGATCAAACCTTCGACGGCGAGCCGGACCATAGGGCTGCCGCCGACCGGGACGAACGCCTTGGGCGTGGCTTCACCCAGGCGTACGCCGCGACCGGCGGCAGGCACCAGAGCAACGACGGTTCCGTCGGCGAGACGAGCACCGTTGTCGAGATTGTTCACGGTCAGGAAGCCGCGGCGAGGACCTCGTCCAGCAGGGTCTCGGCCTTGCCGTCGTCGGTCCCCTCGGCGAGCGCGAGCTCACCGACGAGGATCTGCCGGGCCTTGGCGAGCATCCGCTTCTCACCGGCGGACAGGCCGCGGTCCTGCTCACGACGCCACAGATCGCGGACGACCTCGGCCACCTTGTTCACATCGCCGGAGGCGAGCTTCTCCAGGTTGGCCTTGTAGCGGCGGGACCAGTTGGTCGGCTCCTCCGTGTGCGGCGCGCGCAGCACCTGGAAGACTCGATCGAGACCTTCCTGGCCGACGACATCACGTACGCCGACGTATTCAGCATTCTCAGCGGGAACCCGAACAGTCAGATCGCCTTGGGCGACCTTCAGGACCAGATACTCTTTTTGCTCACCCTTGATGGTGCGAGTCTCGATAGCTTCGATCAGCGCCGCTCCGTGGTGGGGGTAAACGACGGTGTCTCCGACCTTAAAAATCATGTGTCCCGTGCCCCTTTCGATGTTCACAGTTTAACATGCGACTCGGTAACGGCGCGATCAACTGTGCAGGTCAGGGCCACAACGAGGTAGCGGCGGGGCTTGACAGAACGGGGTCGGTGTGCATTACGTTGTGCCAGAACGGGTTACCTCCCCGCACTGCCCCCGTCCCGGCCCCCCGACCCGAGCGGGCAGTGCGTTCGCGATCCGCCGATGCTCGACCGATCTGTTACCAACCGACCCGCGCGTCGCGAGCCCCGGCTCCCGGTCCGTAGCGGGAACTACTACGCTGCCTAGTTACTACTCTCCCCTACGGAGATGAGCCCGGTCGACATGGAGGGACAACCCGTGACTGCCCTGAAAGCTGTGACCGCCCTGAAGAAGGCGCGACGTCGCATGGTGCCGGTTGCCGCACTCGCCGCCGGCGCGGCCATCGCGCTGACCGGCTGTAGCTCGGGCCAGATCTCGCAGACCGCGGACCAGGTGGCCGCGATCAACGGCAACCACGCCGACATCGGCAAGATCGCGCTGCGCAACGTGCACATCGTCTTCCCCGCCCAGGGCACCGAGTACAACAACACCAAGGGCGGCAAGGCGATCATCGCGCTGTCCATCGTCAACAACAGCCCGTCCGTGCCCGACGAGCTGACCAGTCTGACCACCGATCTCGGCACCGTGAAGATCACCCCGGCGGCCGGCAAGTCGACGGTCGAACTGGCCCCCCAGCAAACCGTGGTCGCGGCCGCCAAGCCGATCAAGGCCGCGACGCCGGCCGCCGACACGCACGGCGCCGCGCCGACCAGTTCGGCGGCGCCGACCTCGGCCAAGCCGGACGCGCACGGCGCCGGCCACGCCGACGTCGCCGAGGCCACCGCCGATCCGGAGGCGCACCCGATCCTGATCGAGATCACCGGCCTGACCAAGGACATCACCCCCGGCCTGACCTACAACGTGGCGTTCAACTTCAAGCAGAACGGCACCGTGCAGGTCCAGGTGCCGGTCGACGCGGGCGCCGCCACCGCTCGGCAGGAGTCGGACAAGTCCGGCGCGACCGAGGCAGAGCACAAGGGCGGACACTGAGCGTCTAGCCCCCTTACGGAGACGGCTGCCACATCTTTTCGATGTGGCAGCCGTCGTTTTTCTGCCACCGCGCCGTCAGTGGGCCTGGACGGGCGGGTTTTGTCGGACGCGGTACGTAAGGTGCGCGTGTGGCCAAGACCAAGTCGATCTTCCGGTGCTCCGCCTGCACGCACGAGGTCGCCAAGTGGGTGGGTAAGTGCCCGGACTGCGGCGCGTGGGGCACGGTCGACGAGGTAGCCGTCGCGGCGACGGGTGCGGGCGCACCGGCCCGGCGCGCGATGCTGCCGAGCACCGCCGCCGCCCCCATCTCCACCATCGACTCGCAGATCACCAGGGCCAAGCCGACCGGGGTCAGCGAGCTCGACCGGGTGCTCGGCGGCGGCGTGGTCCCCGGTTCGGTGGTGCTGCTCTCCGGCGAGCCCGGCGTCGGTAAGTCGACCCTGCTGCTCGAGGTCGCGCACCGCTGGGCCAGGCAGAACGACGCGAAGGCGCTCTACGTCACCGCGGAGGAGTCGGCCGGCCAGGTACGGCTGCGCGCCGACCGCACCGGCGCGGTGCACGAACGGGTCTATCTCGCCGCGGAATCCGATCTCTCGGTCCTGCTCGGCCACGTGGAGCAGGTGCAGCCGACGCTACTGGTGGTCGACTCGGTGCAGACCATGCTGGCGCCCGAGGTGGACGGCGTGATCGGCGGCGTCACCCAGGTGCGCGCGGTGACCTCCGCGCTGACCTCGCTGGCCAAGGCGAGCGGGATCGCGGTGCTGCTGGTCGGGCACGTGACCAAGGACGGCAATGTCGCAGGCCCGCGCACCCTGGAGCATCTCGTCGACGTGGTGCTGCAATTCGAGGGCGACAAGAACTCGACGCTGCGCATGGTGCGCGGCCTGAAGAACCGCTTCGGCAGCGCGGACGAGGTCGGCTGCTTCGAACTGCACGAGGACGGCATCGCCTGCGTCGACGACCCGTCCGGGCTGTTCCTGCATCACCGCACCGATTCGGTGTCGGGCACCGCGGTCACCGTCGCGATGGACGGCAAGCGGCCGCTGGTGGCCGAGGTGCAGGGGCTGACGGTGGAGACCGAGATCCCGAATCCGCGGCGCGCGGTCAGCGGGCTCGACTACAACCGGGTCGCGATGGTGCTGGCCGTACTACAGAGCCGCGGCAAGGTGTTCCTCGGCAAGTCCGACGTCTACGCGGCGACAGTCGGCGGCATGCGGCTGCTGGAGCCGGCGGCCGACCTGGCCATCACGCTCGCCATCGCCAGCGCCAATTCCGAGGTGGCGATTCCGGCGGGCTGGGTGATCCTCGGCGAGGTCGGCCTGGCCGGCGAGGTGCGCAAGGTGACCGGGCTGGAACGCAGGCTGGCCGAGGCCGAGCGGCTCGGCTTCACCACCGCGCTGGTGCCGCCCGGCTACACCCCGCTCAAGCGCGGAGGCATGAAGATCCACGAGGTGGCCGACGTGCGCTCGGCCATCCGCATCACCGGCACGCGCAAGCGGCGCGCGCCGAAGGAGGACAAGGAAGTGGCCCCCGATTTCTGACCGGCCGCGCCGGAGCCGGGACGGCTCAGGCGGGCGTCAGGTTGAACGGCTCCGGCGAGCTGTGCAGCGAACCGAATTGCGCGATCACCTGATACGCCCCGGCCGGCACCGGCACCCGCTCGCCGACGCAGCCCTGCTGCGAGGTGGTGCCGGACCAGCGCACCGTGAACAGCGCCTGCTCACCCGGCTTCAGGTTCCGCTGGTTCGACTCGTCGACCGGCGAGCAGTCCGAGCTCGTCCAGAACCGGCGCTGACCGTCCAGCGACAGCACCGAGGCCTGGATCTGGGCCAGGTTCATGTCCCGCTGGCACACGGAGCTGGAGATGTTGGTGATGACGAACCGGAAGTTCGGCTGCTCACCGACCCGGTAGGTCGGCTGGTCCACGCTGATCTTGATCGCCAGCGACTGATCCGCGCACTGTCCCGGTCCCGCCGCGGGCTCGTTCGAGGCGGTGGAGGCGACGCTCGGCGTGGCCGCGGCGCTGGATTCGGCCGGACCCGCCGCCTTGGTCGTCGAGGTGTCTGCGGGCTTGCTCGTCGTCGTGGACGACGCACCCGCCGCTACGGGCTTCGAGTCATCGGACGAGTCACCACCGCGCGCGACCGTCAGCACGAGCCAGATGACCAGCGCCAGCGCTACGACCAGGGCGCCGATCGCCAATGCGCGTCGACGCCAATAGATCTCCGGTGGCAGCGGTCCATTCGGTTCCAGCACGCCTCAACGGTAAGGGCACGACCGGACGCAACGACTCATACGCCCGGCGTGTCGGTCCGGATTACGCGATCGTGGCGATCCAATTCCGGCCCGCACGCTGGGCTGACTCCGCTACCAACGGCTCAGGCGACCTCGCCGATGTTGCCGACGACACGCTGCAACTGCACTTTGCCCTCGGCGAGTTTGTATGTGACACAAGCGATCGCGCATTCGCCGGCCGCGACGCGCTGGGAGATGATCATCGAGCGTTGCATGAGCAGCCTGCTCGTCTCCACCACGTGCCTGGCCTCCATCTCGTCGACGGTGGACAGGCCCTCCCGGCGGCCGATCAGAATGGACGGCGTGACCCGCTCGACCACGCTGCGAATGAAGCCGCCCGGCACCTCGCCGCCGTCCAGCGCGTCGATGGTGGCCTTCACCGCGCCGCAGCTGTCGTGCCCGAGCACCACGATCAGCGGAACGTTCAGCACCTCCACCCCGTACTCGATCGACCCGAGCACCGAGCTGTCCACGACGTGGCCCGCGGTGCGCACCACGAACATGTCGCCGAGACCCTGGTCGAAGATCAACTCCGCGGCCACCCTGGAGTCACCGCAGCCGAAGAGGATCGCGGACGGGTGCTGGCCGCTGACGAGCTTGGCTCGGTCGGAGGCGCCCTGGCTAGGATGCTGCAGCGCACCGGAGACGAAGCGGTCGTTGCCTTCGCGCAAAGACTTCCAGGCAGAGACCGGATTTGAATCAGGCATACCGACCATTGTGCACAAGGCTGGGGTTACCAGCGAGTTCGTTTGGTTACAGGTCGGCAAATACCGGCTGGCGACACTAGGGCAGGAATCGTGAGGAAAGCACCGAACAACATCGATGCCGACGTGTTGCTCGACTGGTACGCGGAGACCGCGCGCGACCTGCCGTGGCGCCGCCGCGAGGTCACCGCGTGGCAGATCCTGATGAGCGAGATCATGTTGCAGCAGACCCCGGTGGTCCGGGTCGAGCCGATCTGGCGGGAGTGGGTAGCGCGCTGGCCGGTGCCCTCGGCGATGGCGGCCTCCTCGCAGGCCGAGGTGTTGCGCGCCTGGGGCAAACTCGGTTATCCGCGCCGGGCGCTGCGGTTGCACGAATGCGCGCGGGTGCTGGCCACCGAACACGGCGACGAGGTGCCCGCCGACGTGGACGTGCTGCTCGGCCTGCCGGGAATCGGGGCGTACACGGCACGGGCGGTCGCGTGTTTCGCCTACGGACAACGAGTTCCGGTGGTGGACACCAATGTTCGGCGGGTGGTCGCCAGGGCCGTACACGGGCGGGCAGAGGCCGGGAATCCGTCGTCGCGGGATCTGCCGGAGACCGAGGCCCTGCTGCCGCAGCAGATCGATCGCGCGGCGGTGTTCTCGGCCGCGCTGATGGAACTGGGCGCGACGGTGTGCACGGCGCGCACTCCGGACTGTTCGCGGTGTCCGCTGCCGAGCTGCGCCTGGGTCGCCGCGGGACGTCCGGTCTCCGAAATCGTCCGTCGCACACAGAAGTACGAGGGCACCGACCGGCAGGCACGGGGCAGGCTGCTCGACGTGCTCCGTGGTGCGACCGGCCCGGTCGAGCAGGTACGCCTCGACCTCGCCTGGCCCCGCGATCCGGGCCAGCGCGCCCGCGCCCTCGACTCGCTGCTGGTGGACGGGTTGATCGAGCAGACCGTGGACGGCCTGTTCGCCCTCGCCGGCGAGGGCGGCAACGCACCCTGACACGCGGCCGAATGTCCTAGTGCCGCCCGCTGTTCGGTGAACGCGGATCGGCGAGGACGCGCCGCAGGAACCGCTCGACCTCCGCCCGGTACCGCTGCGGCTGATCGTCGTGCACGAGATGGGCCGCGCCGGGAACGAGGACGTGCTCGGCATCGGGATGCGTCTCGGCCATCTGCCGCATCTGCCCGGGCGGGGTGATCGTGTGCTCGCCCTCGAGCAGCAACGCGGGCACCCGGATGGCGTGCCACTGCGGCCAGAAGTCGCGACTGCCCCACTCCTCGGAGATGTCCCGGAACGTCGCGACCGATCCGTGCAGCCGGTAGCCGTCCGGTCCGTGCTCGAACGAATTCAGGAAGTACCGCCCGGCGACCGGCCCGAAGAACCTCAGCACCGCGTTCGCGTCCGGGAACGGCTGCGGCCACGCCTCGATCATCGCCGCCCAGTCCGTCGCCGTCCGGCCGGTGAAGTCCGGGGCGATGTCCTCGATCACCAGCGCCCGCACCCGGCCCGGGTGCGTCGCGGCGAACACCCAGCCGTGCAGCGCGCCCATCGAGTGCCCGATCACCACCATCGGTTCGGTGATGCCCGCGGTCGCGGCGGCCAGATCGGCGACGAACGCCTCGGTGGTCAGCTCGTCCGGCGCGGGCCTGCCGTGCCCGGCCGCGTCGAAGGTGTAGACGTGGCCGTAGTCGCGCAGCCAGTCCAGCTGGTCGTGCCAGGTCCTGGCGCTGCCCATCAGTCCGTGCAACAGCAGGATCGGCTCGCCCGCTCCGCCTTCGTCATGCAACACCCCGCCGATTCTGCCGTTCCGGGGCGACCGGTGCGCACGACCCCCGATACGGCCCATACCTGGCACTCGCCCGCGGGTCGTATTGTCGAGCCCATGGCTGTTGTGAAGATCAACGCGATCGAGGTTCCCGAGGGCGCGGGCCCCGAACTGGAGAAGCGGTTCGCCCACCGGGCGCACGCGGTGGAGGGTTCGCCGGGTTTCCTCGGTTTCCAGTTGCTCCGGCCGGTCGCCGGAGACAACCGGTACTTCGTTGTCACCCAGTGGGATTCGGAAGAGTCGTTCGCCGCGTGGCGGGACGGCCCGGCCCGCGAGGCGCACGCGGGCGAGCGGCAGAAGCCGGTGTCCACCGGTGCGTCGCTGCTGGAATTCGAGGTCGTGCTGGACGTGGCGGCCAAGCCCGCGGGCTGACCTGACCACCCGCGCCGGGCGGGCCGGCCCGTCCGGCGACTCGCCCGACGCCGGGGCGCGACCGTGCTGGTCGTGTTGACGGCGGGTGCCTCCAGGTGTCACAGTTCGAATGACAAAACGCGAGGGTGATGCGGTAATTCGGTGAAATTCCGGAGCGGTCGCGCCACTGTGTTCCATGCACCGGGTCCCTGGGTGCCGGAAAGCCAGACACCGGCACCTTCGCAACCCATTCGACGGGACGCGCATCCCTAGGAGGACCGCATGGCTATCGTGCATTCGCCGAGCCGGGCAAACGAAACTCTGGCCACTGTGCTCGTCACAGTGGGTGTCGTTCTTCTCGCACTGCTCACGCTGTACCTGGTCGGCTTCGATCAGGGCGTCATCTCGCGCAGCGGGATGTACATGCACGAGTTGATGCACGATGGACGCCACCTGCTGGGGCTTCCGTGCCACTGAGTGCCGCACTCCCCTTGACCGGTTCGCTGAAGACTTTGCTCCTGCGCGGTCTGCTCGCCGGTCTCATCGCGGGTCTGCTGGCCGCGTCGGTCGGCTTCTTCGTCGGTGAACCGAAGATCAACGCCGCGATCGCCATCGAGGAAGCCAATTCCGCGGCGGCCGAGCACGCCCCCGGCGCGGAAGCGGAGGCGAGCGGCGGACATTCGCACGGCGACGAGGAAGAACCGCTGGTGAGCCGCACCGGGCAGAAGGCGGGACAGTTCCTCGCGCTCGGCCTGGCCGGTCTCGCGCTCGGCGCGATCTTCGCCGCGGTCGCGAACGTCGCCCGGCGCTACAGCACGCTGTCCGGGCCGAAGCTCGCGCTGGCGCTCGGGCTGGGCGGCTGGGCCGCGATCGTGGCGGTGCCGTTCTTCAAGTACCCGGCGAACCCGCCCGCGGTGGGCGATCCGGAGACGATCAATCAGCGCACCCTGCTCTGGGTGGCGGCGGTGCTGCTCGGCCTGGCGGCCGTCGGCATCGGCGTGTACGTCTACAAGGCGCTGCGCGGTCAGCTGAGCACCGTGCGGTTGATCGGCGGCGTGGCCGCGTTCGTTCTGGTCACCATCGTCGGTTACGTACTGCTGCCCGGCATCAACGAGGTCAAGGCGGACTTCCCGGCGACGCTGCTGTGGCAGTTCCGGGTGGCCTCGCTCGGCGAGACCGCCACGCTGTGGGCCTGCCTTGCCCTCGGCTTCGCCGCGCTCAGCGAATTCGCCGCGCGCGCTGATACTCCGGTACGAGAGTCGATCGCTACCGCGGGCTGATCCGCGTCCACGAGACGAAGGGCAGTGTCGGTGTCATGACCGGCACTGCCCTTTCTCTTTGGCCCGCACCGCTGCGTGCGGGCGCACCGGCGCAACCACCGCGCGCCGTCCTCGTCGCGTTCGTCGGCTTGGTGGTCGCGCTGCTGGCCGGCGTCGCCGAGGCCATCGAACAGGCCGCGCTGCTGCTGGAGCGCGACGAGGTCGACGTGGCCGGGCTGGCCACCGGACTCGCTGTGCGACTGGGGATCTACCTGGTCGTGCTCGTCGTCGCGATCCGGATGACGCACGGCGCCCGCTGGGCCCGGCTCCTGCTGACCTTCGGCATCGGCGTGATCGGCCTGCTGTCGCTGATCATCGAACCGCTGGCGGCGCTGCTGTCCGCGGACCGGTTCGGCGACCTGTTCGCGCACCTCACCGTCGAGTCCGTGGTGATCGGCCTGTTCCGCACGATCCACGTGGTCGCGGTGCTGGTCGCCATCCCGGCGATGTATCACCCCGCGGCACGCCGATTCTTCCGCCGGGCCTGAGCATTTCGCACCATCACATGGCTCCCCGCACACCCGAGAGTGTGCGGGGAACCAAGCGACTACGCGAGGGCCGCGTCCAGCACGATGTGGTCGACGCCGGCCAGCGCCTTGCTGACCGGGCACCCGGCCTTGGCGGCCTCGGCCGCGGCGGCGAACGCGTCGGCGTCGATGCCGGAGACCTTGCCGCGCACGGTCAGCTTGATGCCGCTGATCCGGAAGCCGCCGGCCGGGTCAGGGCCGAGGGTCACGTCGGCGCTCACGTCGAGGCTCTCCGGGGTGCCGCCCGCATTGCCGATCTGCGCCGAAAGCGCCATCGCGTAGCAGGACGAGTGCGCCGCCGCGATGAGCTCCTCCGGGCTGGTGGTGCCGTCGGCGTCGTCGGCCGAACGCTTCGGGAACGACACGTCGTACTTGCCGACGCCGGAGCTGGCCAGCTCGACCTGTCCCGACCCCTCCTGCAGAGTGCCGGTCCAAGCAGTACGCGCGGTACGTGTAGGCATCACGGTCCTTTCGCTGAGTAGTGGATGCAGCCCGAGCTTAGCCAGCCTGCCTCCGCACGTCTCGGGGTCAGACTAGAGCGCCGGATTAGCAACCTCGGCGGCATGGCGGACCGGCGGGCACGCACGAAATGTCTTGTCGCGTCGTGTCACTCGGGATTGGTGACCCTGGCCAGCACGATGCCCCCGATGATCAGCGACAGCGCGAACACCCGGCCCGCGCTGAGCGGATCCTTGTTGAACACGATGCCGAGGCCGATGGCGCCGACCGCGCCGATGCCGGTGAAGATCGCGTACGCGGTGCCGACCGGCAGCGTCTGCATCGCCCTGGACAGCAGGTACACCGCGGTGACGCCGAGCACGAAGCAGAGCACGGTCGGCCACAGGCGGGTGAAGTTCTCCGTCGGTTTGATGCTCTGCGACCAGACGATCTCGACCAGCCCGGCGATGCCGAGGACGACCCAGTTCATCTCAGTACTCCTTCGCGAGACCGCGGGCGGTTTCGAGGGCGAGCGCGTACGACTCGTCGTGCTTGTCACGCAGGTGCGCCAGGGCGGGATCCTGCCGGGCATTGGCCAGTTCGGCATTGAGGAAAACCGTGTCGTGGACGGCGAAGTGGCCCGCGAAGAAGTCGCGCAGGAAGCGCTCCTGATAGTCGAACGCGGCCTTCGGCGCACCGGGCGAGTACGCGCCGCCGCGGGCGGTCGCGACGACGAACCGGCGGTGGCCCAGCGACATTCGCGGGAACGTCACCTGATCCAGCCAGGCCTTGAGCGCCGCCGGAATCGAGTAGTTGTACATCGGGGTGCCGATCAGGATGACGTCCGCGGCCAGCACCTCGGCCAGCAGCGGCTCGACGACCGCCCACGCCGCCGCCTGCTCCGCGGTGCGCACCAGCTCGCCCAGCCGGTCCAGGTCTGTGGTCGCCTGCGCGAGCACCGCGTCGCACAGTTCGGTCCACGCCTCGTCGATGAACGGGACCGGGTCGGCCGCCAGATCGCGGTAACGGTACGTGCCGTCCGGGTTCTCCGCGCGCCACGCCTCGGCGAAGACGGCGCTCACCTCGCGGCTGATCGAACGGGTACGGGCGCTCGCGTCCAGGTGCAGCAACGTTGTCATGACGAACCTCTCGAATGAAATGGACAGTGCGTCCACTTACTGACGGGACCGACTGTATCGACAAATGGACACAATGTCCACTTATACTCGAACTCGGGTACAGTCAGCGGCATGACCAGGCACACGGATCTGCTCGGCGGGCAACCGGCCGCCCCGCCGGAACGTGCGGACGCGGCGCGCAACCGGGCCAAGGTGCTGGCCGCGGCCGCCGAGCTGTTCGCAGGCCGCGACCCGCGCACCGTGACGATGGACGACATCGCCAAGGCGGCCGGTGTCGGCCGCGGCACGCTGTATCGCCGCTACCCGGACACGAATTCGATCGCCGTCGCCCTGCTCGACGAACACGAGCGGGCACTGCAGGCGCGGCTGATCGGTGGCGAACCGCCGCTCGGCCCCGGCGCGCCGCCCGCGCAACGGCTGGCCGCGTTCTACGCCGCGATGGTCGAATTGCTGGACGCGCACGCCGATTTGGTGCTCGGCGCGGAGATCGGCGGTGCCCGGTTCGCGACGGGGTCGTACGGGTTCTGGTTCGCCCATGTGCGAGCACTGTTGCTGGCGGGCGGCATTCGGGAACCGGACGCACTGGTCGATCCGTTGCTCGCGCCGTTGGGCGCCGAGGTCTATCAGCAGCAGCGCGGCCGCGGGCTGAGCTCGGCCCAGATCGCCGATGCCCTGCGCGACCTCGCCCACGCCGTCCTCGCCGTGCCGCGCTGAAGGCCGTCGGCGGTTGTCCGCCAACGGCTTTCGGCCTCGATCGCTCACCCCAGATCGCGCCTGCGCAGCAGCCACATGGTCCCCGCCGCGAAGAGCGCGATATAGCCCCCGAGCAGGATCAGTGCCTCGGTCCTGGACAGGATGTCGAGCACGCCGGGCGTCCCCGCCCCGACCGTGCGCATCGCCCCCGCCATCGAACCGGCGGCGGTACCGGGCAGGTGATCGGTGAGCACCGCGATCGGCGCGAAGATGGACGCCACTCCGCGCAGCAGGTTCTCCACCACCAGTACCCACACCAGCCCGAGCCCGACGGCCAGCGCCGGGCCGCGCGCGATGGCGCCGATCAACCCGCCCGCCAGCGTCCACATGCCGAGAATCATTATCCCCGTGAGGATTCCGAGCGCGGACTGCCGAATCGAGGGCAGCGCCAGCGTTTGCGACTGGGTCGCGCCGATCAGCGACGCCACGCCGATGTCCACGACGAACGCGGTGAGCACCAGCCCGGCCACCACGACCACCAGGCTCACCAGCACCCCGCCGACCGCACTGATCCGCGACGGCCCCTGGGTGAACACGGTTTTCCAAGTGCCCCAGCCGTATCCGCTGCCCGTGGTGAGCGCGCCCAGCACCAGCATCAGCGCCCCGCCGAACATCGCCATGCCCTGGGTGAACACCTCCGGCACCGCCGCGGGCAGCAGCTGGTGCAGCAGTGCGTCTTTCGGCAGGCCGTTCGACATCCGGCCGGACTCGCCCGAGGTGTAGGCGAGATAGTTGAACAGATAGGAGAAGGTGAGGTTCAGCAGAATCCAGGTGCCGAGGATGATCCAGAACGCAGGCCACTTGCGCAGCCGCAGCGCCTCCGCCTTCGTGCTCGCCAGCAGGTCGTTTCCGGTCATTTCGTCACTTCCAGTTGAGTCATCTCGAAAAACACTTCCTCCAGGGACTTTTCGTCGATCCGCAGCTCGAGCAGATCGGCGCCGGCCGCGACCACCGCCCGCGCCACCGCGGGCGCGGTGCCGTTGCCCGCCTCGATCCGGATGCCGCCCGCGGTCAGCATCGCCGCGCGCTCGCCGACCACCTCGCGCACCGCGGGGAACGCGATTTCCAGCGGTTCGGCCCGTAGCAAAAGCGATGCGGCGCCGCGCAATTCGGCCACCGTCGACTCGGCGAGCAGCTTGCCCCGGGAGATCACGCCCACCCGATCGCAGATCTCCTGCACCTCGCTGAGCATGTGACTCGACAGCAGTACGGTGTGCCCGTCGGCGGCCAGAGCGGTGATCAGTTCCCGCATTTCGGCCATGCCCTGCGGGTCGAGGCCGTTGGTCGGCTCGTCCAGGATGAGCAGGTCCGGCCGGCCGAGCAGGGCGGCGCCGACGCCGAGTCGCTGCTTCATGCCGAGCGAGTAGGTGCGGAACCTGTCCTCGCCCCGACCGGCCAGGCCGACCCGGTCCAGCGCCGCCTCGACCTCGGCGTTGCCGATGCCGCGGTACTTCGCGAGTACCCGCAGGTTGTCGCGGCCGGACAGGTACGGATAGAAGCCGGGCCCCTCGATGAGCACGCCGATCCGGCGGACCACCGCGGGATCGCCCGGCGCGTGCCCGGCCACCGTCGCGGTGCCGTCGCTGGGCCGGATCAGCCCGGCCAGCATGCGCAGCGTGGTCGTCTTGCCCGCGCCGTTCGGGCCGAGGAACCCGTAGATCTCGCCGGCCGCGACGCGCATGCTCACGGCGTCGACGGCGGCGTGCGCGCCGTAGCGTTTGGTCAACCCTCGGGTGACCACGATCGAATCTGTCATGCTCCGAGAATCCGCCCCGGACCACGTCACACACATCCGCCGCGCGGCGACGTTCGGTGTACGTACCGCGGACGACGACCGACATCCGCGCGGTCGTTACGGTCGAAACAGGCGCGGCACGACAGCGGTCGTGGCGGCGTCGAAGACGCTACTGTCTGTGGACACAACAACTGATTTCGCATGTACATGGGTAACTCGCCGGGCACGAGCTAACTCGCGCACAAATAGCCGCCGGCCGCCGACGTCACTGACTCGGCACTTGTGTCCGGCCCGAATACGCGGAGAGGCGGATGAGCATTTCGAGTCGAGGCTCGCTCGGATGGGACTGGGGTGTGGCGCTGGTGGTCGCCGCGCTGCAGATCGTCGGCGGCACATTCGCGAATCAGAGGATGGGCGACAATTCGCTCGATATCCTCGGCTACCTGCTACTACTCGCCGGTCCGGTGGCGTTGGTCTGGCGGCGCGCCCGGCCGGTGCCGGTGCTGCTCGTCGCGCTCACCGCGTGCGTGGCCTATCTGGCGCTCGGTTACGGGTACGGTCCGATCTTCTTCTCCCTGGTGATCGCCTTCCTGACCGCCGCCAGCTCCGGATCCCGCTGGTGGACTTACCCACTCGTGCCGATCGGCTACCTCGTGCTGGTCTGGCCGGTGCCCGCGCTGTTCGGCCGCGGCGCCAACGTGTGGCAGATCTTCGCGCTGATGGCCTGGCTCACCGTGCTGCTGTGCGTGGTGGAGGGCATCCGGCAGCGCAAGGCCGTGCTGCAGGCCCGCAGGCAGCGCGCCGAGGCCGCGCGCCGGGACGAGGAGGCCCAGCGGGAACGCCGGGCCAGCGAGGAACGCCTGGCCATCGCGCGCGAGCTGCACGACGTACTGGCACACAGCCTTTCGCTGATCAACGTGCAATCCTCGGTGGCGCTGGAACTGTTCGACAAGAAGCCCGAGCAGGCCGCCGGCGCGCTGGACGCGATCAAGACCGCGAGCCGCGACGCGCTCGCCGAGGTGCACACGCTGCTGCACTCGATTCGCACCGGCGGCAACGTCGCGGGCGAATCCGACAGTGCCGACGATGAATTCGCCGATGCCGAGCAGACCGCGCCGAGCCGGCGTCGCCCGCGCGGCTGGAGTGGACGCAACCCCACTGGCGCCGAACGCGTTTCGGACGACGAATCGAACCGGGCCGGCGGCGAACCCGCGGAAAAGCGACCGGCGGCGCCGCGCAATCCCGCACCGAGCATCGGCGATCTGGACACCCTGCTCCAGCGCGCCCGCGCGGCCGGACTGCCGGTGCACACCAAGATCATCGGCGAACCGCAGCAGCTGCCGAGCGTGATCGACGTGGCGGCCGCGCGGATCATCCAGGAGTCGCTGACCAATGTGGTGCGGCACGCGCCGGGCGCGGAGGCCACGGTGAGCGTGCGCTACGCGGCGCAATCGGTGGACATCACCGTCGACAACGCCCGCCCGACCGCGCCGGTGCCGAGGACCGGCACCGGCGGCGGCAACGGAATCATCGGCATGCGCGAACGCACCCATGCCCTCGGCGGCGCGCTCACCGCGGGACCACGCCCGAGCGGCGGTTTCCGGGTCGCGGCGCGGCTGCCGCTGCGGCCGATGGAGCCGAGCGAACGCGGGCCCGCGCCCAGTCGCGCCGAAGACACCGCCCGGCCCGACAATGTCCGGCAGATCCGGCCCGACGACAAGGCGCAGCAATCCAGCGCGCCGGGGGCGCAGTAGGAGGCGCCGTGACGAACATTCGGGTCCTGGTGGCCGACGATCAGGCGCTGGTGCGCGGCGGCTTCGTGGCGCTGCTGGAGGCCCAGGACGGCATCGAGGTGGTCGGCGAGGCGGACAACGGAGAACAGGCCGTGCGCATGACCCGCAGCCTCACCCCGGACGTGGTGCTGATGGACATCCGGATGCCGATCCTCGACGGGCTCGCCGCGACCAGGATGATCGCCGAGGACGCCGCGCTGGCCGAGGTGAAGGTGGTCGTGCTGACCACCTTCGAGCTCGACGAGTACGTCTTCGAGGCGATGCGCTCCGGCGCCACGGGCTTCCTGGTCAAGCACACCGAACCGGCCGACCTGGTGCGCGCCGTGCGGGTGGTCGCGGCCGGTGACGCGCTGCTCTCCCCCGGCGTCACCCGCCGCCTCATCGCCGAATTCTCCGCACATGCCAAGACACCGCCGCCCGCAACGCTTTCCGAGCTGACCGACCGCGAGCGCGAGGTGCTGATGCTGGTCGCCGAGGGGCTCACCAATGCCGAGATCGGCGAGCGGCTGTTCATGAGCCCGGCCACCGCCCGCACGCACGTCAGCCGGATCCTGATGAAGCTCGGCGCCCGCGACCGGACCCAATTGGTGGTCATGGCATACGAATCCGGCGTGGTGCGCCCGGGCTGGCAGTAGCTACGCGCTGCCCGGATTCGCCTGTTCGCGCTCCGCGTCGGTGAATCCGCGGCCCGGCGCGGCCGGTCCGGACTTCTGGATTCGGGCCGAGCTGGCCGAGGCCGCCCGGAAGACTCCCGAAACACCCTGCGGCGCAGCGGCATAGGTGATCGAGTTGCCGGGGTCGAAGCCCATCCTGGTGCCGATCGCGACCGCGTCCATGTTCGCGCCGAGGAACAGGAAATTCCAGCTGTAGACGTCCTGCTGCTGGGTGATCAGCGATTTCACCGCGATGTGCGACCACTCGCTGCTGGAATTCTCGTGGCCGTCGGTGAGCACCACGACGATGACCGTGCCGGGACGTTCGGCTTCCGGTCGTTTCGCGAGTTCCGCGCCGACGTCGGTGACCAGCCGGCCCACCGCGTCGTAGAGCGCGGTCATACCGCGCGGTTGCAGGTCCAGCGGCGGCACCTGGGCCAGCGGGCGGTTGGCATAGACACACTCGTATTCGGTGTCGAACCTGGCCAGCGTCACCTCGATGGTCTTCGGCACCTTGCGCTGTTCCTCGATGAAGGCGTTGAACCCGCCTTCGGTGTCGGACTTGATCGACTGCATGGATCCGGAACGGTCGAGCAGTACGGCTATCAAGGTCAGATCTGGATTTGTCATGAGCACCCCCGGTCGGTTCGATGAACCCCATCCAAAGTACCCCGGCATACGCGCCGCGACGTACGCCGAGCAGCGCCGCACGACCGATGCCGCGGGGCGGCGCGCGGCGCAGGCTTTCGGCATGAACATTTCCACGCAACCCGAGGCCGTCGCGTTCCTCGCCGACCATTACGACGGCGGCTGGCATCCCTGGCCGTTCTTCTGGATCGTCCCGCTGCTGTTCTGGCTCACCTTCCTCAGCCTGGCGTTCCTCGCGCGGCGCCGGTTCATCGGACGCGACAGCGGCGTCGGCGCGCTGCGCACCGCCTTCGCCCGCGGCGAGATCACCGAGGACCAGTACCGCAGCCGCCTCGCCGTGCTGCGCGAACCGAGGCGGCCGGCCAAATGAGCATGCGATTCGGCATTGTCGTCACACCGCGTTCCGGCGCCGAATGGGCCGGTGCGGCAAGGGATGCCGAGCGGCGAGGTTATCGGACGATCCTGTTGCCGGACACGCTGAACACCCCGTCACCGTTCCCCGCGCTGGCCGCGGCGGGCGCCGTGACCAGCGCGGTGCGGTTGCGGCCCAATGTGCTGGCCGCGCCGCTGCGCACCGCCGCCGCGACCATCCGGGAAACCGCTGCGCTGCAACTGCTCTCGGACGGACGGTTCGAGCTCGGCATCGGCTCCGGTCGCCCGGATGCCGGTGCGGAGGCCGAACGGCTCGGCCTGCCCTGGGGTTCGGCGGCCGAACGTCGCGCACAACTGGCCGACACGATCGCGGCGGTGCGCGCGGCCGTCGACCCGGCTCCCCCGGTCGTCGTGGCCGCGAGTGGCCCGCGAATGCTCGCCGCCGCAGCGGGATTCGCCGACCGCATCCTGCTCGCCGCCGGCCCTGGGGTCACCGAGGCGGAGCTGGCCGACATGGTCCGCGTCGTCCGGGACCACACCGACCGGGAGATACCGTTCAGCCATCAATTGATCGGCATCGGCGACCGCCTGCCCTACTGGACCAGCACCCGCCTCGGCCTCACCATCGATGCCCTGCGCGCGGCAGGCGCGGCAGGCGTGCTCGACGCCGACCCGTCCGCCGCCGCGGAAACTCTCGAAACCCGCAGGGAGAAATACGGAATCGACGAGCTGATCATCCCCGGCGAACTGTCGGACGCCTTCGCCCCAGTACTGGCCCGCTTCCCACCAACCGACAACCACTGACCCGCGCTAACCCCACCGGTTGCAGCGAAAAGGCCCGCCTCCCAAGGGGAGACGGGCCTTTACGTGGTGCTTTTACTCGCCGGCGGCTTCGGCGGTGCCTTCGGCGGCGCCGGTCAGGACGACCTCGGGCTTTTCGTCGCCCTTGTCGTCAGCCTTGGTGAGTTTGGTTTTGCCGGTGAAGGTGAACTTGGCGTCTTCGCCGGTGCCTTCGCCGTCCCAGCCTTCGACATCGACGAACACGGTCTGGCCGGGTCCGATCTCGCCGAAGAGGATCTTCTCCGACAGCTGGTCTTCGATCTCGCGCTGGATGGTGCGGCGCAGTGGGCGGGCACCGAGCACGGGGTCGAAGCCACGCTTGGCCAGCAGCGCCTTGCCCTGCTCGGACAGCTCCATCGACATGTCCTTGTTCTTCAACTGGACGCCGACGCGGCCGATCATCAGGTCCACCATCTGCACGATCTGTTCGGTCGTGAGCTGGTGGAAGACGATGACATCGTCGATGCGGTTGAGGAACTCGGGCCGGAAGTGCTTCTTCAGCTCGTCGTTGACCTTGAGCTTCATCCGCTCGTAGTTCGAGCCCTGGATGTTGGACTGACTGAAGCCCAAACCGACCGCCTTGGAGATGTCCGAGGTGCCCAGGTTCGAGGTGAAGATCAGCACGGTGTTCTTGAAGTCGACCGTACGACCCTGGCCGTCGGTGAGACGACCGTCCTCGAGGACCTGCAACAGGGTGTTGTAGATCTCCTGGTGTGCCTTTTCGATCTCGTCGAAGAGCACGACGGAGAACGGCTTGCGGCGCACCTTCTCGGTGAGCTGGCCGCCCTCTTCGTAGCCGACGTACCCGGGAGGGGCACCGAACAGGCGCGACGCGGTGAAGCGGTCGTGGAACTCGCCCATGTCGATCTGGATGAGCGCGTCGTCGTCGCCGAACAGGAAGTTCGCCAGCGACTTGGCCAGCTCGGTCTTACCGACACCGGACGGACCGGCGAAGATGAACGAGCCGGACGGACGCTTCGGATCCTTCAGGCCGGCGCGCGTGCGGCGGATCGCCTTGGAGACGGCCTTGACGGCATCCTCCTGGCCGATGATCCGCTTGTGCAGCTCGTCCTCCATGCGGAGCAGACGGGTGGTCTCCTCCTCGGTGAGCTTGAACACGGGGATACCGGTCCAGTTGGCCAGCACCTCCGCGATCTGCTCGTCGTCGACCTCGGCAACCACGTCGAGATCACCGGAGCGCCACTGCTTTTCGCGCTCGGCGCGCTTGGCGACCAGCTGCTTTTCCTTGTCGCGCAGCCGCGCCGCCTTCTCGAAGTCCTGCGCGTCGATCGCGCTTTCCTTCTCCCGGCGCGCATCGGCGATCTTGTCGTCGAATTCGCGCAGGTCCGGCGGGGCGGTCATGCGACGGATGCGCATCCGCGCACCGGCCTCGTCGATCAGGTCGATCGCCTTGTCCGGCAGGAACCGGTCGTTGATGTAGCGGTCGGCCAGCGTCGCCGCGGCCACCAGCGCGCCGTCGGTGATGGAAACCCGGTGATGCGCCTCGTAGCGGTCGCGCAGACCCTTGAGGATGTTGATGGTGTGCTCGACCGTCGGCTCGCCGACCTGGACCGGCTGGAACCGGCGCTCCAGCGCGGCATCCTTCTCGATGTACTTGCGGTACTCGTCGAGCGTCGTCGCGCCGATGGTCTGCAGCTCGCCGCGGGCCAGCTTCGGCTTCAGGATCGAGGCCGCGTCGATGGCGCCTTCGGCAGCACCCGCGCCGACGAGCGTGTGCAGCTCGTCGATGAACAGGATGATGTCGCCGCGGGTGTTGATCTCCTTGAGCACCTTCTTCAGGCGCTCTTCGAAGTCACCGCGGTAGCGGCTGCCCGCGACCAGGGAACCCAGGTCGAGGGTGTAGAGCTGCTTGTCCTTCAACGTCTCCGGCACCTCGCCGTTGACGATGGCCTGAGCCAGGCCCTCCACCACGGCGGTCTTACCGACGCCGGGCTCACCGATCAGCACCGGGTTGTTCTTGGTGCGGCGGCTGAGCACCTGCATGACCCGCTCGATCTCCTTGGAGCGGCCGATCACCGGGTCGAGCTTGCCCTCGAGCGCGGCCTGGGTCAGGTTGCGGCCGAACTGGTCGAGCACCAGCGACGTCGACGGCGTACCCGCCTCACCGCGCGAACCGGATTCGACCGGCTCCTTGCCCTGGTACCCGGACAGCAGCTGGATCACCTGCTGGCGCACCCGGTTGAGATCGGCGCCCAGTTTGACGAGCACCTGCGCGGCGACGCCCTCACCCTCGCGGATGAGACCGAGCAGGATGTGCTCGGTACCGATGTAGTTGTGGCCGAGCTGCAGCGCCTCGCGCAGGCTCAGCTCCAAGACTTTTTTGGCCCGCGGGGTGAACGGGATGTGCCCGGACGGAGCCTGCTGGCCCTGACCGATGATCTCCTCGACCTGACTCCGCACCCCCTCGAGCGAAATACCGAGCGACTCCAGCGACTTCGCCGCGACACCCTCACCCTCATGAATCAGCCCCAGCAGGATGTGCTCGGTACCGATGTAGTTGTGGTTGAGCATCCGGGCCTCTTCCTGGGCCAGGACAACGACACGCCTCGCGCGGTCGGTGAACCTCTCGAACATCGCTCCCTCACTCTCCTGCTTCCGACATTCTGGCAACAGACGCCGCAGTGTGCTGTGTAACAACCGTGGGCGTCAGCCTGCCATGAAGCCCGGGGGTCGTGGCCCCCGCCTTCCACTCTAGTTGGCGGGGGATGCTGCCGCCGCCAGTCCACCCTATTGGCGACCAGCGTCAGCACGGTCATTCACTCATAACGTGAGCATTGCATGATTCGTTTCCGAAAGGGGTTTTGCCCTCAGCGAACACCGCCGGCGCACCCGATGACCGTTGTCCGGGTGCTACCCCGTGAAGGGTGGGATGAAACCGCACGGCACCTCCCGGGGATGTCCGGGATCGAGCGCGTTGAGCACGTAGGCGGCCGCGCGCGGGCTGCCCGCGATACCCGCGTGCTCGGAAAAGTCCTGGGCACAGCCGTCCTGGACGACGATGTTGGTCACGTTGGGGCCGGGCACCAGGCCCGACGTGTAGGGCACCACCAGCTCGTCGAGGCGGGTAGCGATATTGGTGTAGGTGACCGCCGGGTGGTAGACGCCGTCCGCGTTCAGCGCCGTGACGAAGTCCGAGCCGGCCACGACCTGCCTGCATGCCTGGCACAGCGAGCCGACCAGCGTGTCGAACGCCGGTCCGGCGCCGAGCCGCCGGCTGAACGCGGCGATTTCGCCCGCGCCCGCGACGTTCGAGCCGAGCCAGGGCGGCGCGATGGCGACCAGTTTGTCCACTTTCGCCGCGCCGCCGAGCCGCTTGACGAAGTAGTTGCCGATGAAATTGCCCTGCGAGTGACCGACGATGTCGACCCGCGCGGCGCCGGTCGCGGCCAGCACCCGGTCGACGAAGGCGGCGAACTGCGGCGCGCTCTGCTCCATCGGCAGCATGCCGCCGATGGCTGAGATCGGCCAGGGCAGGTCGTAGGCGCCGTAGGTCATGGAGTACACGCAGTAGCCCTGATCGGCCAGCAGCGGCGCGTATACGCCCCAATTCGTCTGTGCTCCACCGCCGGTGCCGTGCGCCAGCACCACCGGGTTCGGATGCGCGGCGCTCGGGCGGCAGGACCAGTCGTTGGCGCCGGGCAGCGAACCGCCCGGGTTCGCCAGTTCGTTCGGGATGCCGGCGAAGAAGTTGTAGTCGACCGGATATCGCTCGGCCTGAGCCGGGGCCGAGGCGAGCGCGCACAGCGCGGCGAACAGGACGACGAGAAGCGAAAAGCCTGGAACACGCTGCACAGGAGCCTCCAAATCTGGAACGTGTTCCAGAAAGCTACCGTGCGACGGGTCCCAGGCGCGGTCGAGTCGCGAAACTGGTTGTGGCCGTTGCGGTCTAGCCCTGCCGGTAGGCGGGGGCACCCGGCTGGCCGGGGAACTGCCCCTGCGCCGCCTGCGGTCCGGGGGCCGCTGCGCTCGCCTTGCCCTGCTGGACGCCGGAGACGAACAGCGCGCCGCAGAGCACCAGGAAGGCCAGCGTGTGCAGCACCGCGCGGACGATGTTCCACCGCACCCAGGTGGCTTCGAAGTCGGCCCTGACCTTGGCCAGGTCGGCGATCTGCGCCGGATCGCCCGCGGCGGCCAGCTGGTCGTTCAGCGGCACGTTCAGCCCGGAGGTGACGGCGAAGGCGATGATGTTGATGACCAGTCCGACCGCGATCCAGATCAGCGTGGTGCGCTGGTCCTTACCGAGATGCAATGCCGCGGCCAGAATCGAGAACCCGACGGTGCCCATGAACCCGAGCATGAACACCGGGTTGATGATGACCACGTTGATCTTCTGCATCACGTCGATCATGGTGCGATCGTCGGTCTGATTCAGCGCCGGCATCACCGAGTTCGCGTAGCCGTAGAAAAGTCCGGCGATCAGTCCGGTGGCCAGGGTGGCCGCGACCAGAGCGGCCAGGCGTGCGGCGGTCATAAATCCTCCTGAGTGAAACCCGACCGGAGCCCTCATCGCTCCGGTTCGATGTGTCCAAGTCAAGCCGGTTTCGACACGGCTATCCATGGCCGAGACACTCGGCCGGCTAAGCGATCGTCTACGCGCGGGTCACAGATCCCGATCGGAGATGAGGCCGCTCTGAATCGCCAGGAAGGCGAGGCGGACCCGTTTCGCGTTCTGCGGCAGGTCTTCGACGCCGAACTTGGCGAACAACGCGCGCAGATGTGTCTTGATCGCGTCGACACTGAGGAACAATTCCTCGGCGATCTGCTGATTGGACGCGGGCGTCGCGAAGGCCGCGCCGTTCTTGTACGGACGGCACAGCGCGATCAGCACCGACCGCTGGGTTTCGGTGAGCGAGCGGAAACTCGGCGGCACCGTTCCGCTGGACACCCGGGTGATGTCGTCGGCGACGCCACCGAAATCGTGGAAGGACACCCGCGAGGTGCCGACCCGGATGACGTCGCCCGCCATCAGCCTGCGCCGGCCGACCAGCCGGTCGCCGTTGACGAAAGTGCCGTTGCGCGAAAGGCCGTCGTCCACGATGGTCCACTGCGCGCCGAGATACTCGATCGCGGCGTGCAGCCGGGAGACCTCGGCGTCCCAGGGCAGCGCGAGGTCGGCCTGCGGCGAGCGGCCGATGGTCACCCGCTCGCGATCGGCGCTGAGCATGAGTTCCTGCTGACGACCCGTGTCATCTTGGAATCGCAAAAATGATCCGACGAATCCAGTCACTGCGCTGATACCCCGTCTCTCCATACCGCCAGTGACCGTCGCACGTTTCCATGGTGCCGCGTCCTGGAACCACGAGCAAGATCGATCCGCGCGCCACTTCGCGCAGCGTGTCATCGCGCCACGCGGTTATATCAGCAGCCTATGAGCCGCCGGACAAAGAGAAAACCGCCGCCCCGGCGTCGCACGATTCGCTGGGACGGCGGCTGAAAAATATGAAACTAACCCTTCGCGGCCTTGTTGTACGCGTCGGTGATGTCCGCAGAGATACGCCCCCGCGCCGACACCTTGTGTCCATTCCGGCGAGCCCACTCGCGAATTGCCGCACTTTGTTCGCGGTCGATGGAGACCCGGCTCTTCGGGGCACCCGTCGCGGTCGCGGCGGCCTTGACCCGGCGACGGCCACTCACTCGGCGGGCGCTCGAAACCCACTCTTCCAGCCCGTCGCGCAGCTTCGCGGCATTCGCCGACGACAGGTCGATCTCGTACGAAACACCGTCGATCGCAAACTCGATGGTCTCGTCCGCGATGGACTCCCCATCGACATCGTCGATCAGGCTAACGGTGACCTTCTTTGCCATGAGATGAACGTCCTCTCGAAATCGTGCGACCCGCATACTAGGCCGATTACCCGAGGCAAGAATACCTCGAATTCCAAATTTTCCAAGACGAGGCCGAGATTTTGCAATCAGCTGGTCAGCGAGTGACCGGTCGCACAATTGGGAACAGTATTGTTTCCCGGATTCCGAGACCCGTCAACGCCATCAACAGACGATCGATTCCCATACCTGTACCGGTGGTCGGCGGCATGCCGTGCTCCATCGCGGCAAGGAAGTCCTCGTCCAAGGCCATCGCCTCGTCGTCACCCTGTGCGGCCAGTCGCGCCTGATCCACGAAGCGCTCGCGCTGGATCACCGGATCCACCAACTCCGAATAGCCAGTAGCCAACTCGAAGCCACGGACATAGAGATCCCACTTCTCGGTGACCCCGGCGGTGGTGCGATGTTGCCTGGTGAGCGGTGAGGTCTCCACCGGGAAGTCACGCACGAAAGTCGGCGCGTACAGCTTGTCGCCGTACTGGTGTTCCCACAGTTCCTCGACGAGTTTGCCGTGGCCATAGCCCTTGCCCTCGGGAATTTCCAGACCGACCCGATCGGCGAGCGCGCGCAATTCCGCGACCGAAGTTTCCGGTGTCACGGAGACGCCGAGGGCGTCGGAGAGCGACGGGTACATCTCGACCGTCGTCCACTCCCCGCGCAGGTCGTATTCCGTGCCGTCGGCCAGGGTGACCACCTGGGTGCCGAACACCTCCTGGGCGACTTCCTGGACCAATTCCCGGGTCATCCGCGCGGAGTCGTCGTAGGTGCCGTACGCCTCGTACGTTTCCAGCATCGCGAACTCCGGGGAATGCGTGGAGTCCGAGCCCTCGTTGCGGAAGTTCCGGTTGATCTCGAAGACCTGTTCCAGCCCGCCGACCACACAGCGCTTCAGGAACAGTTCCGGCGCGATTCGCAGGTAGAGATCTATATCCAGGGCATTGGAATGGGTGACGAACGGCCGGGCCGCGGCGCCGCCGTGCAGCGTCTGCAGCATCGGCGTCTCCACCTCCAGGAAGCCGCGCCGTTCCAGCGCATTGCGCAGGGCACGCACCACCGCGATGCGCGTCCTGGCCATTTCCCTGGCTTCCGGACGCACGATCAGATCGACATAGCGCTGCCGGACCCTGGACTCCTCGTTCATCTCCTTGTGCGCCACCGGCAGCGGCCGCAGCGACTTGGCCGCCATGAACCAGGAATCGGCCATGACGCTCAATTCGCCGGTGCGCGAGGAGATCACCTCGCCGTGCACGAAAACGAAGTCGCCGAGGTCGACATCGGACTTCCAGGCCGCGAGCGCGTCGGCGCCGACACCGTTCAGGCTGATCATCGCCTGCAGCTTGGTGCCGTCGCCCTCCTGCAGCGTCGCGAAACACAGCTTGCCGGTATTACGCATGAATATGACGCGACCAGCGACACCCACCTGCAACCCGGTCTGGGTGTCCGCGGCCAGATCAGGATATGCGGCGCGAATTTCGGCGAGGGTATGCGTGCGCGGCACGACGACGGGATAGGCGTCACCGCCGTCCGCGAGCAACCGCTCCCGCTTCTCCTTGCGAATCCGTATCTGCTCCGGGGCATCGTCGGCGTCGGGCGCCACGGCAGGCCGCGAATCCGATGCGGGATCGCTGGACGAGGAAGTGTCGCTGGTGCTCACATCCAACAACCCTAGCGTGCACCGGAAATCGTTTTGCGGCCCGCCCGGCCTACTTCCCGGAGTAACGAAACGGTCTCGGCCCGGCCCCGCGTTGTTCGCCGGATTTGCGCGGTCCGCTATCCGGGGAAATAGCGGGCATGCATCGATCCGGACGCGAAACCGCTTGCGCGCCCGGATCTTTCGAGATGGAAGTGATGCAGGTAATTACAGCGAGGCGAGCGAGTCGACCTCGCGGGCGAAGTGCGGCGCCCGGATTCCGATGTGCAGCAGACCGGCCGCCTTCAATGCGTGGAAGCCGCCGACCAGATCGGTCGCCCGGTGCAGCCCGAGTTGTTGCAGCGCCGCGGCGGCGAGGCTGGAGGTATAGCCCTCGGAGCAGGCGACGATCCATTCCACATCGTGATCGGTGGCCAGGGCCAAGCGGGCCGAACTGGTCGGATCGAGCCGCCATTCCAGCACATTCCGCTCGATCACCAGGGCGCCGGGCAACGCGCCCTCGCGCACCCGCTGTGCCTGCGGGCGGATATCCACCAGAATCGCGCCCCTGGCGAGCGCCTGCGGCAGTTCGAAGGCATAGATGCGGTTCAGCTGGGCCCGCGCCTGGTCGAGCATCTGATCGATGGTCAATCGGGTCATTACATATCACCTTCGGGCTGGTCGGTGAGAACGGTTCGGGTGCGCCGCAGGCTTCCGTGGCCGGTGACCTCGTAATAGGACATAGCGGTGAGCGGCGGTGAATAGGCGTGCACGCTGAGCGTCGGTTCGAGTAGTGCGGGGTCGATCGACTCGGTGGTGCTGCCGGCCACGGACTGCGCCGGGGCCCGCATTACATCGTGCACCCAGCCGATCGGAAACGACGCTTGATCACCCGCGGACAGCACCCGGCGGCGTAGTTCGCTGCCGTTCCAGCGGAATTCCGACAGCGCACCGCTGAGCACGGTCAACGCGCCGAGCGAGCCGGCGTGATCGTGTAATTCGGTGGATTTTCCCGGCGTCCAGCTGATCAGCCAGACATCGACTTCATCGTCGGTGAGCAGCCGGGTCGCCCACCGTTCATCGGCGGGCCACACGCCATTCGCGGGCAGCAGATGGTCGTACCGCCCGGCCAGTACGTCCTCGGCGCCTTCGTCGGTCAGCCGCAGTAAATCGGCGGGACGCAGGCGGGTGGGCAATGCGGAGGCGACGGCGCGTTCCAGCGGCGGGGTGGCCGAAAAGGCGTCCCGGGCTACGGAAAGGGAAAGAACGGAAGAACGCATGAGCGAATCTCCAGGAGGTCGCGAACGGTCGAGGGCGATGGTCAGCCTCGATCGGTCGAGGCTTGGTCAGCCTCGACAACACTCCTGGGTGCGCACGCGGAAATACACAGCGGTGACTATATCAGCATCGGGCACTGGGGAGGCAAGCACCGACGGGTGCGACGAATCCGACATGGCGAGAATCAGACAGCGCCCTTGCGACGCTGGTTGCGCTCGTATACGAGCCGCAACCCGGTCAGGGTGAGGTACGGGTCGTGATCGTCGATGGTCTCCGACTCCGGGACGATCAGCGCCGCGGTCGGGCCGGTCGCGACCACCGCGACATCGTTGCCGGAAAATGCCTCGAACTCGTCGCGAATCCGATCGATCAGTCCGTCCACCATCCCGGCGAATCCGAAAACCGCGCCGGATTGCATGGCTTCCATACTGTTCTTCCCCAGTACCGAACGCGGCCGCGCCAGTTCGACCCGGCGCAGCGCACTGCGCTCCACCAGGGCCTCGGTCGCGATCTCCACGCCGGGCGCGATGATTCCGCCGAGGAACTCGCCCTTGGCCGAGACCAGGTCGACACAGATCGCGGTGCCGAAATCGATGACGATGGCCGGTGAATTGTAGTGCTGATAGGCGGCCAGGCAGTTCACGATCCGGTCCGCGCCGACCTCTTTCGGGTTATCCACCAGCAGTGGAATTCCGGTGCGCACACCGGGTTCCACCAGCACGTGCGGCACATGACCCCAATATTGGGTCAGCATCGTGCGCAGTTCGCGCAGCACCGGCGGCACCGTGGCCAGCCCGGAAACGCCGACCACCTGGTCGAGCTGCGGGCCGACCAGCCCGCGCACCTGCATCGCGAATTCGTCCGCGGTGAGCAGTGGATTGGTGTGAATTCGCCAGTGCCGCACCAGTTTCGAATGCGCGCCGGAGCCCGAGAAAAGGCCGAGCACGATATTCGTATTGCGGACGTCGATGGTCAGCAGCATGTCAGGCGAGCGAGAGCGTGCGCGGCGAGGTGAGCCCGGAGCCCGCCGGCGCGTGCGCCGGATCGGAGCCGAGGTCGACCGGGCGATTGCGCTCGTCCACGAAAACGACCTTCGGATCGTATTCCGCGATCTCCTGCTCGTTCAGCTGGCCGTAGGCGATCAGGATGACCAGATCGCCGGGGTGGACCAGATGCGCGGCGGCGCCGTTGATGCCGATCACGCCGGACCCGCGTTCACCCGCGATGACATAGGTCTCCAGGCGCGCGCCGTTGTCGATGTCGACGATGCAGACCTGCTCGCCCTCCAGCAGATCGGCGGCGTCCAGGAGATCCTGATCCACCGTCACCGAGCCGACGTAGTGCAGGTCGGCGTGGGTCACGGTGGCGCGGTGGATCTTCGACTTCATCATGGTGCGCAGCATTGCGTCGCCCTTTCGTTGGTTCGTCGCCTATACGGGCTGGGAGGCCCGCTGGACGGAGGCGTTGGGGTGGCCGTCGATCGGCGCGCCGAGGGTGACGGCGACATTGTCGATCAGCCGGGTGGGGCCGACCTTGGCGGCGACCAGCAGCCGGGCATTGCCGGTCTCCGGCGCGGGACCGAGGTTGGTGGAACGTAATTCGAGGTAATCGACGTCGATGCCGGGCACCGCGGCCAGCACCTGGCGGGCCGCCTCGACCACCGCCTCGGGTCCGAGGCCGCCCGCGTGCTTGCCCGCGGCCAGCGCCGCGGACAGGCCTAGTGCCGATTCACGCTGTGCCGCATCGAGAAACCGGTTCCGCGAGGACATGGCCAGGCCGTCGTGCTCGCGCACGGTGGCCACCGGCTTGATCTTCACGTCGAAGTTCAGGTCCCGGACCAGCTGCCGGATCAGCGTGAGCTGCTGGTAGTCCTTCTCGCCGAAGTACACCTCGGTCGGGCGGGCGATCTGCAGCAGCTTGGCGACCACGGTCAGCATGCCGGCGAAATGCGTTGGCCTGCTTGCGCCTTCGAGCTCGGCGCCGATCGGGCCTGGCTGCACGGTGGTGCGCGGTCCGTCCGGGTACATGTCGGCGACGCTCGGCGCGAACACCAGCTCGACGCCCTCGGCCCGCAGCAGCTCGACGTCGGAGTCCAGGGTGCGCGGGTACTTGTCCAGGTCTTCGTTCGCGGCGAACTGCAGCGGATTCACGAAGATCGAGACGATCACGACCTGGTTGTTCCGCTTGGCCAGCCGGACGATCTCCAGGTGGCCCTCGTGCAGCGCGCCCATGGTCGGCACCAGCGCGACGGTGCGGCCGACGCTGCGCAAGGCGTTGGACACCTGGGTGATCACGGCGGGATCGTGGTGCACGGTGAGCTCACCGGGCCGGTAGGCGGCACGTAATTTCGGATCGAACATCAGCGCCCCTTCAGCAGCTCGATGACGGCGGGATTGGTGCCTGCGCGTTCGGCGGTGCGCAGCGACAACGCGCGGTAGCCCTCGGCCAGGCGGGGATCGACGGATTCCAGTGCGCTCAGGTGTGCGGCGACGGCATCCGCGTCGCCGCGGGCGACCGGGCCGGTCAGCGCGGATTGCCCGCGCCGCAGCGCGTTGTCCAGCGCGGCGGAGGCGAGCGGGGCGAGCAGTCGCTCGGCCAGACCGTTGGGCTGCTCGTCGACGGTCTGCTGCCCGAGCAGGCCCGGGCCTGCCAACGCAACCCGCAGCGCGGCAACGGCATCCACGATCAGTGTGACCAGATGGTTGCTGCCGTGCGCGAGCGCCGCGTGATAGAGCGCGCGGTTCTGCTCGAGCACCCGGACCGGCTCGCCGCCCATCTCGATCACCAGCGCCTGCGCGATGGCATAGCCGATCTCGTCGGCGGCGGTGATGCCGAAGCACGCGTTGCCCAGCCGGGTGATGTCCTCGTCGTGGCCGGTGAAGGTCATGGCCGGATGAATGGCCAGCGGCATGGCGCCGATGTCGGCCAGCGGCGCGAGCACGCCGACGCCGTTGGCCCCCGAGGTGTGCGCGACGATGGTGCCGGGCCGGACCACCTTCGCGCCGGCCAGGCCGCGGGCCAGACCGGCCAGTTCGGTGTCGGGGACGGCGAGAAGCAGCAGCTCACTGCGCGCGGCCACATCCTCGACCGGCATGATCTCGGAATCGGGCAGCCTGGTCTGCGCGCGGCGGACCGAGGCGTCGGAGATCGCGGAAACGCCGAACACCACGTGGCCGACGCGTTCGAGCGCCGCGCCGAGGGCGGAGCCGACGCGGCCCGCCGAGACGATGCCGACGGTCAGCCGAGCGGGCGGGAGATCGCCGCCCATCACCGACTCGGAATTCTCGCTTCTCGAGGTCAACAGTGTCCTCTCGATTTCGTTCCAGTCCCGCCGTGCGGGTACCGGACGTACGGCATCGAGAATATCGGCCCGATGTTTGCCGGTGCCACGGCCCCGGGCAGTGATTTACGCCGCAGTGCCTGACCGGCGGTCCGCTTGGCGGCGTTCGATTCTCCGCTACCAGGCCGGACGATGGGTCAGCGCCGGTCGCGGCTCTTCTCCTCCGATTGCAGGTTGGCCATGATCTCGGCGACCGAGAGCCTGCGTTCGGGGGCGCCGGAATCCGCGTCGGCCTCGGCCCGGCGTCGGCGGCGCGAGCTGGCCGTGCCCACCGTCGGGCCCTCCGTCGTCGGCCAGGCCGAGGGGCGGCCCGACTGATACGTCGGCCTGGGGGCCGGCCGCGGCGCGGGCGCAGGCTGGATGACCGGACCCTCGGTGAAGGCGTCGGCCCAGCCGGACCCGGGCTGCTCCGGATCGTTGTCGGTCACGGTGGCGTCGGCGACCTCGGCGTCGGGCGCGTCGTCGTCCAGCGAGACCGCCGACGTCTCGGCGGTGACCGGGTCGTCGTAGGGGCTGGCGAAGAGCGGCGGCTCCGGGTGGTCGGGCACGAACACCGGGGTCACACTGCTGCGCGGTTGCTGGTTCGACGGGACGGACCAGGGTCCGGCATTCGCGGAGCTATTGTTCGCCGGCTCGCCGCCCGCGCTGGTCAGCTCTTGAATCCTGGTCGCGTCGGCGCGCAGGGCGGGCCGATCCATCGGCAGATCGCCGTCGAACAGCCGTTGCAGACTCGTCCGGAGCACGGTCAGTTCGGCGCGCAACGCGGCCAGTTCGGTGGCGTCGGCGCCGACTTCCTCGCGCACCCGCGCCTCGATGCCGAGCTCGAATTCGCGCCGGGCGGTGACCTCGCGCTCGAGCTGCAACTCGTAAACGGTCTGCAGGTCGCGAACCTTGGCCTTGTCGATCGTCGCTTCCTTGCGATACCTAGTCGCAGCTAATGCGCCGATGACCGCCGCCCACAGGGCCGCGACCAAACCGATCCGGACGAACTGCAAGCTGTTGCTGAAGACCAGGAAAACGCTGGCAACCAGTCCGAGCAGAATCAATACGCCGATGAACAATTTTCCCGCGTCGTCCCGCCGTCGACGGGAAGTGCTGGTACGGGAGGGTGAAACCATGCAAGCCAGGGTAGCTTGATCGACTCCGCGCGCCCACAACTCGGTGCGGCAATTCCGAGGGCGATATTTGCTAAGTGGTTGCCGGATCGTCGGTCGGGTCCTCCGGAGCCCGGCAGCAATACTCGAGCCACAGGGCCGCAGCAACCAAAGCCACCCCCGCCAGCAGCCCGACGATCGCGCCCGGACTGTCCGCGGCGGCCGCGCCGAGGGTGCCGCGCTGCGGGAAGACCCAGCACAGGAAACCGAGCCACACCCCCGCGGCGATCGAACCGACCTGCAGCGACGCCTTGGCCAGCGCGACCGCGCGGGCCGCGGTGATCGGATGCAGCTGATGCCTGCCGTTGCCGAGCTGGTTGTCGCTGACCCTGGCCCGGATGACGAACCCGAGCACCGCCTCGAGCACGGCGACCGGATACAGCGACGCCCCCGCGTAGGTGGAGATCGGCGGAAAACTGTTGTACGCCATCCGGGTCGCGATCCACGCGACGATCGCGGCGATCACCACGTTCGCGGCCAGGTCCAGGACTCGCGTGGGTTTCAGCTGCACGACGCCGAACCTTCGGTGGCAGGCAACAGGGTCAGCTCGGTGCGGCGCACGCCGAGGCGTTCGGCGGCGGGCAGTTCGTCGAGCAGATCGGTGATCGCCCGCGCCCGGCCCTCGACCTCGAGCGTCGCGCCCGGCTCGACGTCCAGCCACGGGATCAGGACGAACGCGCGGCGATGCGCCTGCGGATGCGGCAGCGTCAGTTCCGGATCCGCGCTGCTGATCGCGATCAGCTCGCCGTCCACGCGGTCGGCGCACCAGACCACGTCGACGTCGAGTGTGCGTGCGCCCCACCGCACTTCCCGGACCCGGCCGGCGGCCTGCTCCAGGCGCTGACCGTGGCGCAGCCAGTCGAGCGCGGCCCGCTCCGGATCATCGACCAGGACAACCGCATTGAGATAGTCGTCCTGTTCGACGCCGCCCCACGGCGGGGTCGAGTACACCGGCGACACGGCGAGGACCCGTGCGCCGAGGCCGTCCACGACGCTGCGCAGATGCGCCAGCCGGTCCCCGAGGTTGGCACCGATCGACAGCACCGCGCGGGTCACCGCGGCTCCCTGCGGTGTCGCGCGGTGACCACCCGGACGTCGGCGAAGGTGTGCGGGATCGGCGCGGACGGCTTGTGCACGACCACCTCGACCGAGGCGATGCGCGGGTCGGTCATCACGTCGTCGGCGATCTCCGCGGCAACGGTCTCGATGAGGTTGCGCGGCGGGCCCTGGATGATGCGCACGGCGTTCTCGGCGAGTTCGCCGTAGTGCGCGGTGGCGAGGATGTCGTCGGTGGCGGCCGCGGCGGAGAAGTCCAGCCACACGGTGAGATCGACGACGAATTCCTGGCCGTCGCGGCGTTCGTGCTCGAACACCCCGTGATGGCCGTAGGCGCGCAGCCCGCGCAGCTCGATGCGGTCGGCGCCGCGCTGGACCGTCGGATTCGCCTGCGTCGCGGCCTGATCGGCGGTGCCGGGGGTCGGGTTCATCGGTGCGCTCCTTGCGACGGGCTCGGCGTGGCGGTGCGGTGCCGGGCGGCGGCCTGCCAGGCGTCGGTCACGGTGATGGCGTCCAGCGAGGCGCGCACGTCGTGCACCCGCACGCCCCACGCGCCGTGCATGGCGACCAGCGCGGAAACGGTCGCGGTGGCGATCTCGCGGCCGTCCGGCGGCCGCGGGCCTGCGTCGTCGGCGAGCAGCGCGCCGAGGAAGCGTTTGCGGGAGGCGCCGACCAGGATCGGCAGTCCCTGGCCGATCAGCTCGGGCAGCGCGCCGAGCAGGTCCCAGTTGTGTTCGGCGTTCTTCGCGAAGCCGAGGCCGGGATCGAGAATCAGGCGGGACGGATCGACGCCCGCGGCGACGGCCAGGTCCACCTGGGTGGCCAGCTCGGCGAGCACCTCGGCGACCACGTCGTCGTAGTGGTCGGCAGGCCCGGTGTGCCGGTAGTCGGCGCCCGCGCGCCAGTGCATGAGGATCCACGGGACATCGGCGGCGGCAACGACTTTCACCATGTCGGGGTCGGCGCGGCCGCCGGACACGTCGTTCACCACGGCGACGCCCGCCGCGAGCGCGGCCTCGGCCACGCTCGCGCGCATGGTGTCCACGCTGGTCGGCACGCCCGCCGCGACCAGGCCGCGGATCACCGGAACCACCCGCGCCGCTTCGGTTTCCGGGTCGATGCGCACCGCCCCGGGCCTGGTCGACTCGCCGCCGATGTCGACGATGTCGGCGCCCTCGGCGTACAGCTCGATGCCGTGCGCGATGGCGAGTTCGGGGTCGAGGTAGCGACCGCCGTCGGAGAACGAATCACTGGTGACGTTGACGACGCCCATCACCACACAGGAGCGACCGCCACGCGCGAAGCTGCTCCCACCTGCGGTCATCTGATCCTCGTTCACTTCCGAAGAATGAGATCGAGCGCCTCGGCGCGCGAGGAGGGGCTGGACTGCAACAGGCCGCGCACCGCCGAGGTGGTGGTACTCGCGCCCGGCTTGCGGATGCCGCGCATGGCCATGCACAGGTGCTCGGCCTCGATCACCACGATGGCGCCGCGCGGGTCCAGCTTGCGCATCACCGCGTCGGCGATCTGACTGGTCAGCCGCTCCTGCACCTGCGGGCGCTTGGCATACAGGTCGACCACGCGGGCCAGCTTGGACAGCCCGGTGACCCGGCCGTGCTTGCCCGGGATGTAGCCGACGTGCGCGACACCGTGGAACGACACCAGGTGATGTTCACAGGTGGAGTACATAGGGATGTCGCGGACCAGCACCAATTCCTGGTGCCCCTCGTCGAACGTGGTGTTCAAGACCGCGTCCGGTTCGACGTAGAGCCCGGCGAACATCTCGCGATAGGCGCGGGCGACGCGGGCGGGGGTGTCGAGCAGCCCGGGGCGATCCGGGTCCTCCCCCACCGCGAGCAGCAATTCGCGCACCGCGGCTTCGGCCCTGGCCTGGTCGAACGACTTACCGGTCTCCAGCGCGACGAGCTCGTTGCCGGTCGCGCCGTTGCCGGAACCGTTCTCGTCAACACCGTCCGAATCGGCGAGCGCGTGGCCGCCGAGGTGATTGTTGGCCGACAATCGAGGACACCTCCAAAATCTCGGGTCCCGGCAATCACTCGGCACCCCGATGGTCGAGCCTAATCGTCGCTGCGCACGGTGCGAGCAACCGGCCCGGAGCCGGCGCCCGCCCGACCACGCAGGTCACGCGGGCGCCGCCCGACTTCAGTGCCGACCGTTGTTCGGCCTATCCCACTCGCCGTTCTCACCCTCGCCGTTCGGGTTCGGGCGGCCCGGCTCCTCGTATCCGGGGTGCTCGCCGTAGTTGCCGCGCTCGTAGCCGCCCTCCGGCTGCCCACCCTGCGGACCCCACGACGGCGGGTAACCCTGGTTCGGCTGCGGCTCGGTCCAGCCACTCGGCTGACCCGGCTGCTGCTGCTCGTCCCGCGGCGGCCAGCCGGGGGCCGACCAACCGGCGGGAGCGCCGTAGTCCGGTCGCGAGCCGTGCGTGCCGCCGCGCTGCGGGTAACCACCCTGCGCGGGACCCTGCGGCACCGGATAACCGGTCGCGGGCTGCGCCGGGTAGCCGTACTGCGGCGGCGCGTCGTAGGCGACGGTGTCCGGGTAGCCGTTGGCGGGCTGGTTCTCCCTGGCCACACCGGCCGGCAGCGGCGCGGGGATCTGCTCCGGCGGCCACGGCTCGCCGCGCTCCAGCGCCAGCTCGCCCGGGGTCTTCACCGGCGGCTTGTTCGACGGCACGCGATCGCCGAAGTCGTTGAACGCGGTGATCCGCGGTCGTTTCTGCACCGACGCGAGCAGGGTCTCGAGCTCCTTGCGGTGCAGGGTCTCCTTCTCCAGCAGCGCCGTCGCCAGCACGTCGAGCACGTCGCGGTACTCGTTGAGGATGGCCCATGCCTCGGTGTGCGCGGCCTCGATCAGGTTGCGCACCTCCTCGTCGATGGCGCCGGCGACCTCGTGCGAGTAGTCCGAGGCCTGCCCCATCGAGCGGCCGAGGAACGGATCCCCCGCCTCCTGGCCGTAGCGCACCGCGCCGAGGCGCGAGCTCATGCCGTACTCGGTCACCATCGCGCGAGCGATCTTGGTGGCCTGGTCGATATCGGAGGACGCGCCGGTGGTCGGCTCGTGGAACACCAGCTCCTCGGCCGCGCGGCCGCCCATCGCCATCACCAGGCGGGCGATCATCTCCGAGCGGGTCATCAGGCCCTTGTCATCCTCGGGCACCGTCATGGCGTGGCCGCCGGTGCGGCCGCGGGCCAGGATGGTCACCTTGTAGACGGGCTCGATGTCCGGCATCGCCCAGGCGGCCAGGGTGTGGCCGCCCTCGTGATAGGCGGTGATCTTCTTCTCGTGCTCGCTGATGATCCGGCTCTTGCGGCGCGGGCCGCCGACCACGCGGTCCACCGATTCCTCGAGCGAGTCGCCGGTGATGACTGCGCCGTTCTCCCTGGCGGTGAGCAGCGCGGCCTCGTTGATCACGTTGGCCAGGTCGGCGCCGGACATGCCGACGGTCCGCTTGGCCAGGCCGTCGAGATCGGCGTCGGGCGAGATCGGCTTGCCCTGCGAGTGCACCCGCAGGATGGCGCGGCGGCCGGCCAGGTCGGGGTTGCCGACCGGGATCTGCCGGTCGAACCGGCCCGGACGCAGCAGCGCGGGGTCGAGGATGTCGGGGCGGTTGGTCGCCGCGATCAGGATGACGCCGGTGCGATCGCCGAAGCCGTCCATCTCGACCAGCAGCTGGTTCAGCGTCTGCTCGCGTTCGTCATGGCCGCCGCCGAGGCCGGCGCCGCGCTGGCGGCCGACCGCGTCGATCTCGTCGACGAAGATGATGCACGGGCTGTTCTGCTTGGCCTGCTCGAACAGGTCACGCACGCGCGATGCGCCGACACCGACGAACATCTCGACGAAGTCCGAGCCGGAGATGGTGAAGAACGGCACGCCCGCCTCGCCGGCCACGGCGCGCGCGAGCAGCGTCTTACCGGTTCCCGGCGGGCCGTACAGCAGCACGCCCTTCGGGATCTTGGCGCCGAGCGCCTGGTAGCGCACCGGGTTCTGCAGGAAGTCCTTGATCTCGTAGAGCTCTTCGACCGCCTCGTCGGCGCCGGCCACGTCGGCGAACGTGGTCTTCGGCATGTCCTTGGACAGCTGCTTGGCCTTCGATTTGCCGAAGCCCATCATGCCGCCGCGACCACCGCCCTGCATGCGGGCCATGACGAAGACGAACAGGCCGAGCAGGATGATCATCGGCAGCACGAACAGCAGGATCTGCGTGAGCCAGCTGTCCTGCTTGACCACGGTGTTGTAGGGCGCGCCGGAATTCTTCACGGCGTCGAAGACCTGTCCGGAACTCGCGCTGCCGCCGGGGTATTTGGCGATGATCTTGCTCTGGCCACCGGTCGCGTCGTTGCCGTTTTTCAGCTCGATGCGCAGTTGCTGTTCACGATCATCGATCTGAACATTCTTGACGTTGCTCTTGTCGTTCAGCTGGCTCAATGCGACGGACGTATCGACGCTCTTCCAGCCGCGCGTGTCGTTGCCGAAATAGCTGAACGCATAGATCACGAGCAAGATGCCCGAGACTATGGCCAGGGTGCGAAACACAGTCTTGCGGTTCATAGAGCGTCGGCCGGTCCGGCCAGTCCTTTCCGGTGTCTCCGGTTCGTGCTAGCGATGCGTCGGGCGCGTCCGGCTCCGGGAGGGTTCGGATGCGGACATGCCACGTTACCGCGTACGGTCTAGTCGATACATCGCGCAGTTCGGCTGCAGGTGCAGTTAAAGGGGTAAACGGCCAAGGGACCTCGGTGGTTCCCGAAGACCCCGGTCCGGGTTACTCCAAGTGGTCACAATCATGGCATGTTCGGCCTATCGTGAGCGACGACACAACACCGCGGTGCGAGCGAGGGGCACGGAAGCGGTAGCTTGCGTAAGCAGATAAAGGCCCCGCGAGCACCGTAAACCCAACCTCGCAGGGCGAGCGACGTGCCCGGAGGAGGCAGCGAAGCGTAACCACCTAGAGCACCGCGAGTACTGCAAATCGAACAGAGCGCAGGGGGTATGGACATAGTTGAGCTACGGACACCCACAGCGATAGTGCGTCACGGCCGCGGGCGGTTGATCGTCCTGCGTCCTGGCTCCGATGGCGAGCGGGTGCTCGACGTCCCGATCTCGGATCTGCTGAAGGTCCGGTTGAATCGACGCGCCGACGACGCCGTTGTCATCGAGATCTACCTGAGATATCCGACTCCCGTGCTGACCGGTGTGCCCGCCGACCGCACCCCGCTGCCCGTGCTGATCGCCGAGCACGATGTACCGGCCGCGACCGAGATCGTCGACCGGATCAATAGCCAGATCCTGGCCACCCAGCGCATCGACGTGGCCGCCCCCGACCTGAATCCGCCCGCCCCGACCTGGGGCAAATCCGGCCCGACCAGGGCCGATGTGGACCGTGCCGTGCGCCGGATGGCGCCGCACAAGGAAGCCAGGCCGGCCATCGCCGCGCTGCACCGATATGTCACCCCCGACGAATACGTGCTGGAAACCGCGATCGCCGTCGCGCGGCCGCCGGCCGGCACCGGTCCCGGCCTGCTCGCCGCGACCACCGGGCGGCTGCTGTTCATCTCGATCGGCGCCGGCGACCGCTACGCGCACGAACTACCCATCCCGGCCGTGCTGTGGGCCCGCAACACCGACGGCACGCCGGCCATGGCGGGCGAGATCGGCGCGCCCCGCGGCGAAACCGGCATGGACGTGCACGACGGCAACATCACCCTGCACTTCACCGGCAACGACCGCGCCGACACCGAACGGGTCACGCTCGCGGTGAATTTCGCGGTGCGCCGCGACTCCGCCGACGGCGGCGCCGGCCCGGCCGATCCCGGTGTGGCCCAGCTGTATTCGGAGTGGGAGCTGCTGGTCGAGCGGCACTCGCTCGGTATGGTCGACGACGCTCAGTTCCAGCGCTACGGCCGCGGCATCCTGCGCTCCCTGCCGGACGGCGGTTAGCTCGGCGGGGAGCAGGCCGGTCGGCTCAGGCCTGCACCACCGGTGGCACGGTCAGGCTGATCCGCCGCCACGGGCTGGTCGGCCGCATCCACAGCCGCAGCAGTTCCATCCGGCGGTCGACGCCGCCGTTCTTCAGCTCGGCGAGGTCCTCGCAGGCCTGCCAGTAGGTCCAGCCGGTCAGGTAGGCGTCGCCGAACTGCCGCCAGTTGCGGTACTTGGCCTGGGCAATGGGCAGGGCACGGGCCAGATAGTCCCAAGCCAGGTCGGCGTCGAGATATCCGGCGGTGAAGGCCATCCTGGCGACCGCGACCACCCGGGCCAGGTCCCACGCGTGGATGTCGCTGGGCAACGGCCGGGCCAGATGATCGGTGAAGCCGATCTTGATCGCCTGCGACCAGATGTCGTAGTCGCGGACCAGGGCCTCCGGGTTGTCCATCCCACGGAACGACCCGACCTGTCGCAGGAACGCCCGGTGCCGATCGGCGCGCTCGCCGAACCGGTCCCGCTCGCTGGCGTTGATCGAGGCCATCACCAGCGGGTGGACCAGCGCGTACAACGGCGCGTGCATGCCGTCGAGCAACTGCTCCATCGAGGCCTGCGCCTCGGTCGCGTCGGTGATGCCCCAGGCGCCGGTGAGCGTGTCGATGGCGAGCTCGCGGCGATCGCCGAGCGGATGCTCGCGCTCCGGTCCGAGCAGCAGCGCGTCGTGGAAGGCGTCCCAGCGCGCGGAGTAGAAGGCGCCGAGCGCGAGGGCGCGCAGTTCGTCGTCGGCGACCGCCGCGCCGGACCAGTGGTCCTCTTCGCGCTGATCCAGTTCCTCGTACGGGAAGGTTGTCAACGTGGGTACACCGCGGGCAGGCATGACCTCGATTGTTCCCCATAGATCTTGGAAGAGCCTGTGTAATGGGACGAATTCTGCGTGTCCCCGCAGGCGCGGCGGGATTCGGAGTTTTTCTTGCCCTGCCGCATACCCCGCCGGAGAGCTACTGTGCTCGCATGAGTAGTAACATCACCCTCCTTCGCGGCCTGGAGCCTGCCCCGACCGAGCAGGAAATCTATGCTGCCGCACTGCAGTACGTGCGCACGGTCGGTGGTGTGTCCGGCCTGAGCTCCACGACCAAGGCCGCCGTCGACAAGGCCGTCGCGGCCATCGCCGCGGCCACCACCCAGCTACTCGCGGATCTACCCGATCGCCCGGTCACGGCGGCGTCCGACTGATCGCTCACGCACCGATTCAGGGCAGCGCGTCCACCCCGTAGGCGGCGACGCAGGCCAGCGCCACCTCCAGCGGCAGGCTGCGCTGCTCGATCGGATGACCGAGCAATTCCTCGATGCGCTGGATCCGATAGCGCACGGTGTTCTTGTGCACCCCAAGCAGTTTGGCCGTGGCCTCCGGGCTGCGATGGCTGCTCAGGTAGGCGTGCAACGTTTCGCGCAACCGCGCCGCGTTCGGATCCGAGCCGGACAGCGTGCGCAATTCCCGCCCGATCAGACCGCGCATGGCCGCGTCGTCGGCGCCGGCCAGGTAGGCGATCTCCACCTCGCGATAGCCGACGACCCGCGCCGTCGTGGCCGGGCCGCGTTCGGCCACGTGCCGTGCGGCGACCGCCTCGCGATGGCTCTGCCGGAATCCGCCGACCTGTCCGGCGGGCACGCCGAAGGCGACCCGGACCGGTGATTCGACCAGCCCCGCGGTGATCCGGGCCAGTGCGCCGGGTTCGTGCTCGATCCGAGTCACGTCGGCGCTCGGCAGATCGTCCAGTCCGGCCCACGCCCACATGCCGCTCGACCCGGACGCGACGGTGAGCAGCCTGCCGGTGCCGAGTCCGGCGGCCACCCGGGTCGCGACCCGTTCGAGCTGCCCGACCACCTCGCCGTCGCCGCTGCCGGATTCGCTCTCGTCGGTCCACAGCACGAAGGCGAGGTGCCGCTGGCCGAGCCGGTAGCCCAGCCGCGCCGAGGCCTGGTCCAGATCGAGTTCGTCCCCGGCCAGCAGCGCGCGAATCGTCTCGGTGCGCCGGTTCAGCGCGGCCCGCAGTACCCGCTCCCGTTCGTGCATGTAGGTGTCGGTGAGCAATTCGACCGACAGACTGACCCATTTCGTCGCCCGCTCGAACAGCCGCAGCAGCACCGCCCGCTCGATCTCCTGCGGGGCGGGTCGATGGTCGATGGTGTCGGTCATGTAGTCGAGCACGGCCTCCATGCCGACGTGGTAGGTCCGCAGCAGCAGGCGCAGCTCGAAGCCGCGCCGGGCGATGGTCCGCGCGAACGCGTGCGCCTCCTCGGGCAGCGCGTATTCGAAAGTGTCGCTGGTGATTCCGCTGAGCATCACCCTGGCGTGCGCGCGGGTGCTGGCGGCCAGGTCGCGGCGCATGTCCCGGTCGGCGAGTTCGGGGACGCGGGCGATGATCGCGTTGTCGAGCCGGTCCACGATCTGCTCGAGCTGCTCGGTGCGCATCGTCTCGTAGACGTACTCCGCCAGCCAGTCGCGGACCACTTCGCTGTTGGGCCCGATGCGGCCAGGTGTTGCGGCGGTCACTACCCCTCCGATTTGTACTCCGAGCACAAATTGGCGCGAATCCGTTGACAGATAGAGCCAAGAAACTCGCCAGTCATTGTGTCACGATCATAGTTCAGTGGCCTGTTTCACAACAGTCAGCCATGCGGTTCACAGCACAACGTCAGTGGGAGAACAGCGTGACCAATACCGACCCAGCGCCCGCCGCGGCCAAGAAGGCACCCGCACGGAAACCGGCCGCGAAGAAGGCGGCCGCACCGGTCGCCGAGCCGGCCGGCCCGGAGCCGGTGGCCGACGCCCCCACGGTCCTCGAGGTGCGCAACCCCGCCACCGGCACGCTGGTCGGCACGGTGCCCGTGGCGAGCGCGGACGAGGTCGCCGCCAAGGTCCGCGAACTGCGGCTGTTCCAGCCGGAGTGGGAGGCCATCGGCCCGGACGGCCGCAAGGAATGGCTGCTGAAGTTCCAGGACTGGCTGATCGACAACACCGACACCCTGGCCGACGTGGTGCAGTCCGAGACCGGCAAGCCGCGCGTCGACTCGCTCATCGATCCCGCCTTCGCGACCGACCTGGTCGGCTACTACGCCCGCCGCGCCGCCAAGTTCCTCGCCGACGACCACCCGTCCCCGCACAGCCCGCTGGCCCGGGTGAAGAAGCTGACCACCGCGTACAAGCCGTACCCGGTCGTCGGCGTGATCACCCCGTGGAACTTCCCGCTGGCCATGCCCGCGCTGGACGTGATCCCCGCGCTGGCCGCCGGCGCCGCGGTGCTGCTGAAGCCGTCCGAGGTGACCCCGCTGTCCGCGCTCGAAATGGCAAGGGGCTGGGCCGAGATCGGCGCCCCGCCGGTCTTCGCGGTGGTCACCGGGGCGGGCGCGACCGGCGGCGCGGTGGTCGCGCAGGCCGATTACATCCAGTTCACCGGCTCGACGGCGACCGGCCGCAAGATCGCCGTGGCCTGTGCCGAGCGGATGGTCCCGTACAGCCTGGAACTGGGCGGCAAGGACCCGGCCATCGTGCTGGCCGACGCCGACCTGGACCGGGCCGCGCACGGCATCGCGTTCGGCGGCATGTTCAACTCCGGCCAGGTGTGCATCTCGGTGGAGCGGGTCTACGTCGAGGCGCCGGTCTACGACGAGTTCGTGGCCAAGCTGACCGCGAACGTCAAGGCGTTGCGCCAGGGCATCGACGGCCGCGAGTCCAAGCACGACGTCGGCGCGCTGGCCAACGAGAACCAGACCGCCATCGTGCAGCGCCACGTCGACGAGGCCGTCGCGGCCGGGGCGCGGGTGCTCACCGGCGGCAAGCGGGCCGGGTTCGGCACCGCGTTCGAGCCGACCGTGCTGGTCGACGTCGACCACACCATGTCCTGCATCACCGAGGAGACCTTCGGGCCGACGCTGCCGGTGCTGAAGGTGGCCGACGAGGCGGAAGCCGTTCAGCTGGCCAATGATTCGATCTACGGCCTGTCCGCGTCGGTGTGGACCGGTGACAAGGACCGCGGCGAGCGGATCGCCCGGCAGCTGAACGCCGGCGCGGTGAACATCAACGACGTCTTCAGCAACCTGTTCAACTTCGCGCTGCCGATGGGCGGCTGGGGCCAGTCCGGCGTCGGCGCGCGCTGGGGTGGCGCGAACGGCGTCCGCAAGTACTGCAGGCAGCAGGCGATCACCGCGCCGATGCTGCCCACCCAGGACAAGGAGCTGTTCTGGTACCCGTACTCGATGCCGAAGCTGCTCTTCGCGCTCGGCGCCATGCGCGCCGCCGGCGCCCGCGGCCTGCGCCGCATCGACCTGCCCGCCGTTCTGAAACTCAAGGGAGACAACAAGTGACCGACACTTCGAAGATTCGCGGCAAGGTCGTCGTCATCACCGGCGGCGCCCGCGGCATCGGCCTGGCTACCGCCACCGCGCTGCACGCGCTCGGCGCCAAGATCGCCATCGGCGACATCGACGAGGCCACGGTCAAGGAGTCCGGCACCGCCCGCGGCTTCGAGCTCTACGGCAAGCTCGACGTCACCGACGCGGCCTCGTTCGAGAGCTTCCTCGACGAGGTCGAACGCTCGGTCGGCCCGATCGACGTGCTGGTCAACAACGCGGGCATCATGCCGACCGGCAAGCTGGTCGACGAGCCGGATCAGATCACCCGGCGCATTCTCGACATCAATGTCTACGGTGTCATTCTCGGCTCCAAACTCGGCCTGGCCCGGATGCTGCCGCGCCGGCGCGGGCACGTCATCAACATCGCCTCGCTGGCCGGCGAGACGCACATCCCCGGCCTGGCAACCTACAACGCGAGCAAGCACGCGGTGCTCGGCTTCACCGACACGCTGCGCGAGGAGTACCGCGATTCCGGCGTGCGCTTCTCCTCGGTGCTGCCCACGCTGACCAACACCGAACTCGGCGCCGGCGTCACCGCGCCGAAGCTGCTGCGCCCGGCCGAGCCGGAGGAGATCGCGGACGCGATCGTCGGGTTGATCGTCGCGCCGAAGTCGAAGGTCAGGGTGACCGCGGTCGCAGGAATCATCTCGCAGGTGGTCGGGCTGCTGCCGGACGCGGTCGGCGACGGCATCGCCAGGGCGCTCGGCGCGGGCCACGCGTTCCTCGACGACGTCGACGTGGACAAGCGCAAGGCGTACGAGGATCGGGCGCGCAGCGTCTAGATCGGTGTCGCCGCGCGGGCGCTGCGGCCGGGGATTCATCC